>CAXBDQ010000025.1:0-29670 GCA_963974675.1 uncultured Porticoccus sp.
CGTTTTTTAAAAGGATTTAAAAGTATGAAAAATCTAAGAAAACAACCATACAAGTATTAAAGATCTAGTGCTAAGGATTAATGATGGCTGATATTGATAATCAAAATGACGGGTCGGGTAGTGATAATTCCTCTCCGAACCCTGACGACAATAGTTCGTCGCCCCAGCAGGAAAAGGCTCGACATAAAGGCATTTATCTTCTGCCAAATTTATTTACCACTGGTGCTATGTTCGCTGGCTTCTATGCCATTCTTGCGGGTATGGATGGCAAGTTTGAGGCCGCCTCCATTGCCATTTTTGTGGCGATGATCTTCGATGGCCTTGATGGAACTGTGGCTCGGATGACAAACACATCCAGTGAATTTGGTGTTCAGTACGATAGCCTTTCCGATATGGTTTCTTTTGGTGTCGCTCCAGCAGTGGTGGCTTTTAGTTGGATCTTGAATGAAGTGGGCCGAATAGGTTGGGCTGCTGCCTTTATTTATGCCTCTTGCGCTGCATTGAGATTGGCACGCTTCAATACACAGGTTGATGTTGTAGATAAGCGATATTTTATCGGTATCGCGAGTCCGACGGCGGCGGCATTGGTTGCTGGCATGGTGTGGAGCAGTTATGACGTAGAACCTACGACTCAGCTGGCTCTGATAGCTGCTCTAGTGACAGCGTTGTCTGGGTTATTGATGGTTTCCAATTTTCGTTACCATAGCCTTAAGGGTTTAGATCTGAAAGGAAAGGTCCCTTTTGTGGTTATCTTCGCTGTGGTGATGGCTCTGATTGTTGTGATTATTGATCCACCACGAATTTTGTTTATTTTTGCAGTGATCTACAGTCTTTCGGCACCAGTGATGTGGTTGTGGCAGAAGACTCGGCGTACAAAAATATAAGGTCGCCGATAAATGAAGGCGCCCCATATTGGATGGGGCGTGTTTCACCTAGACTTATTTTGAGGGGTTGGCAAGCAGGCTCAAACCTGTTTGAATAAGGTCTTAGTTAGTCACTTTGACTACTGGTTATAAATGTACATCATCCAAAGAGCTTGGTTGTTAACAATATGATGCTTTTCGTTAACCATACAGTATTCACACAACGGGTCATCTTTGCTCGTTGTGTTTCAGCTCGCCTGCTACTTCTTCTGCCCTGAGGGGCATATACTCTTTTTAAAATTTTAATCTTTCCTATTTGCAAATCCCTCCTGTCACAGGGAGAATTCGCGTACTTATTTTTGTCCAGTCCTTGTTAATATGAGGGCGGAAGATTTGGAGTAGCAATAAATGGACAAACAAGCGTTAATAATTTTTGATACAACTCTCCGTGATGGAGAGCAGAGTCCTGGTGCCTCTATGACCCGGGAAGAAAAGTTGCGGGTGGCAAGGGCTTTGGAAAAGCTCCGGGTGGATGTCATTGAGGCGGGTTTTGCCGTTTCTAGCCCCGGTGATTTTGCATCAGTGAAGGCCATCGCAGAGGCAATTAAGGACAGTACCGTATGTAGTCTGGCGCGTACGATGCCATTGGATATTGAGCGAGCGGCAGAAGCGTTAAAAAATGCGAATTCTGGACGCATTCATACCTTTATTGCTACATCGCCTATTCATATGAAGTACAAGCTACAAATGTCGCCTGATCAGGTGGTCAGTCAGGCGGTGGCGGCGGTGAAGCAAGCGCGTAATCTCATCGATGATGTGGAATTTTCATTGGAAGATGCCAGTCGTTCAGAATTTGATTTTATGTGTCGTATTATTGAAGACGTAATCAATGCGGGTGCTCGTACCATTAATTTACCCGATACCGTTGGTTATGGCTTCCCTGAAGAATATGCGGATACCATCGGTCGTCTGATTCAGAATATTCCGAATGCTGACAAAGCTGTTTTTTCTGTACATTGCCATAATGACCTTGGGCTGGCTGTGTCCAATTCCTTGGCCGCGGTAATGAAGGGTGCTCGACAGGTAGAGTGCACTATCAATGGCTTGGGTGAGCGTGCAGGTAATGCGGCACTAGAGGAAGTCGTCATGGCGGTGAGAACCCGGAAAGATATTTTTCCGGTGGAAACGCGTATCGATACGACTCAAATTTCCTCAATATCACGTTTGGTTTCCAGCATTACCGGTTTTCCTGTACAGCCTAATAAAGCGATTGTTGGTGCAAATGCCTTTGCCCATGAATCAGGTATTCATCAGGATGGAATACTGAAGCACCGTGAAACCTACGAAATAATGCGGGCTCAGGATGTTGGTTTAAGTACCAATAAGATTGTCTTGGGTAAGCTTTCGGGTCGGGCAGCCTTTGCCGCACGCCTAGAAGAGCTTGGCACTAAGTTTGAAAGTAAAGATGAGCTTAATGAGGCTTTTGTCCGATTTAAGACTTTGGCGGATAAGAAGCGTGAAATTTACGATGAAGATCTCCAGGCACTGGTTTCAGAAATACAGCTAAATGAGTCGAATGGCGACCAAATCACTTTGGAAAGCTTGGAAGTTGTTTCTAAAACAGGTCAGCTTCCCCATGCGGAGCTTACGTTGAATTATAAAGGTGAGTCATACAACTCATCAGCCGAGGGTGATGGCCCGGTAGATGCTGCATTCAAAGCCATAGAAAAGCTGGCTAAAAGTGCAACGGAACTCAAGCTTTACTCTGTAAATGCGGTAACAGCGGGTACTGATTCTCAAGGTGAGGTTACTGTTCGTTTGGAAAAGGGTGGGCGAATGGTTAATGGTCAGGGTGCAGATACCGATATTTTGGTGGCTAGCGTCAAGGCGTACTTACATGCGTTGAACCTGATAGAAAACCCTGATCGTTTGCACCCCCAGCTAGATGGTGTATAGGTCATACTATGAATCCAGAGCTGCGTAACTGGTATCTTTCTAACTTAGGCATTGTGCAATATGTGCCAAAAGGGCAGGAGCCAGTTACGTTGCAATTTCACTCTGATCCCGTTGTAGGTGATGCTGAATCTGAACCGGGTCCTGAATCTGGTCAAAGTCATCTTGCTGCGGGTGGTAAAGCTAGTCTGGTAGAAGCTAGCAGTGTTAAGGCTCAAGTTGCGAACGTCCTTGGACTGATGGATGTTAAAACGGTTGATGCTCGAACAGCTGAAGAAAAAGAACCTCTACCTTTAAATAATACTGAGGGCACCCTCACTTCCGTAAATCCGGCAGTAAGCTTTAGACTTGCCTGTTGGCATCCCTGTGACGATCTATTGGTTTTTAACCAGCTCGACCTTGGTAAGGAGCCTGATAGTGCGCAATGCCAGTTACTTGGCAACATCTTGCGGGCTATAGGTCGATTACCTAACGGTTTGCCATCCCCTGAACTCATTGATTGGCCCATGGGCAGAAGTGGTCGCGAGGGGATAGATGAAGGCGAGTCAGGTGCCCGCACAATGTTGTCGGTTTTTCTTGATGCCCGAATTAAAAAGCACGGCGTGTTATGGGTGCTATTGATGGGGGAGCAAGCATCAGAGCTATTATCACCTGTTAATAAACCCTATGGGGAGCTATTGGGCGAGACTGATGAAGTTACAGGGGGAGCCAAGGCTATTACTATCAGGGGCTTGCAGGAAATGTTGCAGGATTCAGGAGCTAAGCGACAGAGTTGGCTGGCGATTCAAGGTCTTGTAGACAAAAAATGAACTATCATTTGAGTATTCCCCTTTGAACATTCGCCCTATGAGTATGTCTGATGTTAGCCCTGTCTGCCATATTGAGCAGCAGGTCACTCCACATCCTTGGCGAGAAAGTGAATTTCTTGATAGTTATGCCAAGCATTGCTGTTTGGTTTTGGATGTAGATAGCTCAGTTATAGGTTATGCCATTTATCAGATAGTGGTGGGGGAGGCGGAAATACTCAATATCGCCATTGATCCTGCCTGTCAGGGAAAGGGTTATGGGCGGCAACTACTTGAATATATGGTTGACCTCGTATCTAAACAAGCAGAACGATTTTTTTTAGAAGTGAGAGTGAGCAATAGTAGTGCCATCCAACTCTATGAAAGTGTTGGATTTGTGGAGGTCTGCCTACGAAGAAATTATTACCAAACGGCAGAGGGGCCAGAAGATGCAATTTTAATGGCCATGGAGCTATAGGACACTTTATTTAAAGCGTTGTACTGTGTTTTTATTTTCTGTTGTGATAGGCAGATATCAGCCAGAAATTTTTTAAATACAATAGTTGATAACTAAAGCCAGTATTTTCCTTGAAGTTGATAGCAAAACAAGTGTGACAGAGTTGGCAGTTTTGAAAAATTTATCGGAAGTTCTATGCCGCCCGTCGGTATATACGACCACAGTGCTTTTTTAATGAGACAGCTTTTTTAGAATGGTGATATTGAAATAGTTTGCTTGAGGCTATATGTAGAAAATGAAAGAGGTGGTGGCGTGACGATAAAAACAGATAGTCGTGATTCAGCCAGACTAAAAATGTCTAAGCTGATGTTGCACCGCCTACCGCTTTGTATTGGCGTTTCTGCAATTTTTGGGTCAGTTCTGGCCTACGTATGGCAAGAACTGTTGTCCAGCTGGCAGTTTATATCATGGTGTATTTACCTGATAGTGGTATCTCTCATCAACTTGGCTTTGGTGAAATACTGTACTCCTGACGATCGTGAAGATGAAATATCTGACGCCAAGTCTAAGGATATCGATCGATTAACCTTGGTGGTTGCCATTTCCAGTGGTCTAGCTTGGCTTATGGCCAGTGTCATTCAATATAATAATCCACTTCCTAATTCTTGGCTTTACCTCTCCATTCTGCTTTGTATTGCCGCGAGTAGCGGTGTTCTTTATTGTTATAACATTAAGGCGGCATTGATAGTCGTGAGTATGACGCTTGTCCCTTGTTTTATTGAAATATTACAAACAGACAAGGAGAAGGTGGCTTATTTTGTGGCTTCTGTGTTTATTTATTTTTCCACACTTTATGTGGTGCTTATTCAACTTCATAACTTGTTGAAAAAAAATCTTCAGTTACGATTTACTTCTGAAATTGCGATTAAGCAACAGGCAGAGAGTAGCTATCTTTTTGAGCAGCATTGGTTAAAGGCGCCATTTGCTGCGATTCAGTGGGATAGAAACCAGAACGTTATTGACTGGAATCCTCGGGCTGAGGAAATTTTTGGTTATGCGAAACAAGAGATCTTGGGCAAGCACTCATCTTTTCTTGATCCTAACCCATCTGATAAAGAAGCCCGAAAAATGTGGTCAGCATTGTATCGTCGGCAAAAGGATGGCTACCACAGTATTCATGGTGTCAGAAGCAAGGACAATAGTGTCTTGACCTGTGAATGGCATAACACGCCACTATTAAAAGATGGCAGATTAATTGGTGCTGCATCGTTTGTTGAGGACATAACCTCTCAAGTAGAAGCTGAAAAAACCATTAAACGTCAGGCGAGTTATGACAACTTAACGGGTTTGCCAAACCGTAGGCGAATGATGGAAGAGCTGGAGCGGGCTATTTCCCGTAGTCAACGTACTCGCCAATATGCCGCGGTATTATTTCTCGATTTAGATCACTTTAAAGATATAAATGATACCCAGGGTCATCATGTAGGCGACTTAGTACTTAAACATTTTGCCGATATTCTTCGAGACGCTGTTCGGGCTGAAGATGTCGTCGCTCGTTTTGGTGGTGATGAGTTCGTTATTCTTGTAGAAGATTTGGGTTGGCAGGGAGGGGACGCGCGCACCAAGGTACTTTCTATTGCTGACAAAATTCTCGATATGGGGAATAACGTAGATATTGTTGAAGGTGTTGAGTATGACCTTGATGTGAGTGGAGGCATTGTGTTGTTTAGCAGTGGAAATGCGTCTTCTCACGATATATTGAAGCAGGCTGATTTGGCCATGTATCGCGTGAAAACTTCGGGTCGGAAGGGCTTTTGTTTTTATGATGATTCTATGGCCATTGATGCGGAATACCGAGTAGCACTGATCAGAGAATTGCGCCAAGGGTTGAAAAAAGCTGAATTTGATTTGCATTTTCAGCCTATTGTCGATAGTTCAGGCCATATTTTCAGTGCGGAGTCTTTGCTGCGTTGGAATCGTCCAATGCAGCGTGTAGCGGCAGCGGGAGAGTTTATTGATTTAATGGCTTCGCTGCCCATGATGCATGAGGTTGGTTATTGGTTACTTGAAAAAATCTGCCGCAGTATCGTTCTTTGGCATGAGCAGGAAGGCTTTCCTGATGATCTTGTGATGTTTGTCAATATTAGTCCAAAACAGTTGCAAGATGAGCGATTTGCGAGAGAAGTTATAAAGATAGTCGATAGCTTTGGTGTTACCCCCTCGCAGTTGGTCTTTGAGATTACAGAGGAAAGCCTGATTCACAACTTAGAAAAGGTTCAAGGTCAGCTTGATGAGCTTATTGAATATGGAATCAAAATCGCGCTAGATGATTTTGGTACAGGTTATTCTTCTTTGGCCATGCTTCAAGGTTTGCCAGTTCAATATGTAAAGTTGGATCGAGAATTTATTTGTAATTTGGACGAAGACGATGACTCGTATTCAATTGTTGAAGCTGTCGTTAAACTTTGTGATGTCTTATCGCTGAAAGTCATTGCTGAGGGGGTTGAAAATGAACAACAGTACCTCACTTTGAAAAAAATGGGCTGTCATTACTTCCAAGGTTATTATTTTAAAAAGCCCATGCCTGAAAATGAATTTGTCGCTATGTTGACTACAGAAGTTGAAGAAAAAAGACCGCGGTTGGTTGTTGTCTGAGTTATCACTGTTGATGGGTGGGCGTCAGTTTAGGTTATAGTTGGCTTACTCGATACTGAATAGAGAGCATGCCATGGTAGTTATTCCGGTTGGTATCAGTGCCTGTCTGCTGGGTGAAGAAGTTCGTCATAATGGTGGGCATAAACGCGATGCTTACATCACAGGTACTTTAAGCCAGTATTTTGATTTTCTTTCCTTTTGCCCCGAGATGGGCATAGGCCTTGGCGTACCAAGACCGGCCATTCGTCTTATTGCTTCTGATCAGGGTGTTCGTGCTGTCGGTAGCAGAGATAGTAGCTTGGATGTGACGGATAAGCTGGTCGCCTTTAGCCATTCAACCTTTGATCAAATTGAACATTTATCCGGATATATATTGAAACGAGCCTCCCCTAGTTGTGGTATGGAGCGGGTTAAGGTCTATAACCAGAAAAATATGCCGGATCCTGTGGGCAGCGGTATTTTTGCGGCAGAGATTATGAGTCGTTTTCCGTTGTTACCCATTGAAGAGGAAGGGCGGCTAGGTGATCCTGGCTTGAGAGAAAATTTTATCCAGCGAGTATTTATTTATCACCGTTGGCGTACTGAATATGCGAATAAGCTAACCGTTCAAAGACTGACAGAATTTCATGCACGGCATAAGCTCATTTTTATGAGCCATGATCAGAATCAGAGTCGATCACTGGGTAAAATTGCTGCATCAGCAAATCAAAATAACTTAGAAGTGGTGGCGGACGAATACATCTGCGTGGCCATGAAAACGTTAAAAGTCATCGCTACCAGAAAAAACCATGTCAATGTTTTGCAGCATATTCAAGGTTACTTAAAAAAACATTTGGATGCCGATGACAAAAAAGAACTGGTTGACGTGATTGGCCGGTATCATCATGGTGAGTTACCGTTAATTGTGCCGATAACATTACTGTTGCATCATTTTCGAAAGTCGCCCAGCGAGTACATTGAGCAGTCCTGGTACATCAAGCCTTATCCGGCAGAATTGAAACTTAGAAATCAGTTGTGATTTTGTAAAGAAAAGGTGAAATGAAATTTAGTCTAGGACGGTAATACCATCATGATGAAAAACACGATTAAGTGGCCAAAATTTCTCCTTGTACTGGATATACTAGGGGCCATAATAGTCGCGGCAGGTATTATCGAGTATTTAGATACGGGCAGCTTGAACTCAGCCCTATTCATAGTTGCGGGATTGTTGCTAATGCTGCCACTGACACTACATATTCTTAAGTTGTTTCCTGGTAAGGGTATGGGGAAAAATAAACCAGATGGAGAGCATTAATGGACTTTGAACTCGTTTATTGGCACTGGTTCGTGCTAGGTATTTTGCTGATGTTACTGGAGATTTTTATCCCCAGTTTTACCATTTTTTGGTTTGGTCTGGGGGCACTGGTTGTGGGCTTGTTATCCATTGCCATCGATCTGAATTTTACGACTCAAATTTTTATCTGGGCCATTGCATCAGTCATATTCACCGTTCTTTGGTTTAAGTTTTTAAAACCCAAAATGGCCGGCAAAGCTATGGCAGACCATCCCCGTGAAGCGGTCATTGGTGAATCTGGTCAGGTTATTAAAGTGCCTACAGAAGGTAGCCGAGGGGTAGTTCGTTTTATCACACCATTGCTCGGAGATGACGAGTGGGATTTCATCTCAGAAGATAAAGTAGCACTAGGTGATCGAGTGCATATTAAAGATATTTCTGGCAACACATTAATTGTTGTTAAATTAAGTTAACCATATTCTGGAGTAGGTTTTATGGAAGGTCCAATACTAGGTATAGCAGTACTAATTTTTTGTTTAATTACACTGGCCAAAGGTGTCAGGCAGGTACCACAGGGCTATAAATGGGTTGTGCAAAGGCTGGGTAAATACCATGGATCGCTGACCCCAGGCTTGAAGTTTATTATTCCTTATATCGATAATGTAGCCTACAAAGTCACGACTAAAGATATTGTATTGGATATCCCTTCTCAGGAAGTAATCACCTTGGATAATGTGGTGATCATCGCCAATGCCGTAGCCTATATTAATATCGTGTCTCCAGAAAAAGCGGTGTATGGCGTTGAAGATTATGAGTTAGCTATTCGTACCTTGGTGCAAACATCATTGCGTTCTATTATTGGTGAAATGGCACTGGACGATGCCTTGTCATCCAGAGACCAAATTAAGTCAAGGCTTAAAACCTCAATTTCTGATGATATTGCTGATTGGGGCATTACCCTGAAAACAGTAGAGATTCAGGACATTAATCCTTCTGGCACCATGCAAACAGCGATGGAAGAGCAGGCAGCAGCAGAACGGCAGCGCCGTGCAACGGTAACTCGTGCTGATGGTGAAAAAACAGCCGCTATTCTTGAGGCCGACGGCCGTTTAGAAGCTTCCCGTCGCGATGCAGAAGCTAAAGTAGTGTTGGCAACGGCCACCAAAGAAGCCATTGAAAAAGTAACGGAAGGAATACAAGGCAAAGAGCTGCCAGCCGTTTATTTACTGGGTGAAAAATATGTTGAAGCTATGCGTGAAATGGCTAAATCAGATAATTCTAAATTAGTCTTTTTGCCGGCAGATCTCCCCGCAGCAGTACGTGGTTTGATGAGTGGCATGAAGTAAACGACGTCTAACGCGCATCTATCTATAAAGCCCCCTAAAAGTGCTTGATCGGGGGCTTTTTTAGTTCCGCTGTCAACGTTATTGGTTGGAAAGCGTTAAAGGGTAAAAAGGATAGGTTGTTAATCGTAGCCCGGGAGATAGGTCCCGGTGTGCGCAGGGATAGATTCTTTGAGGATCAGAGCATGTACAAAGGGTTGTTACTACTATTTTCGGCGTTAGTTCTCTCTGGTTGCTCCAGTCATCAAAATAATGGGGGAAGCAGCGGTATTATTATCGATACCAAGGGTGTCGATATGTATCAATACCGTGAGGATGTAGAAGAATGCAGTAGTTACGCTACGCAGGTTCCTGTGGCAGAAAAGGCCGCTAAAACGGCTGCTGGTGGCGCAATAGTTGGCGGTGTTATTGGTGCAATTGTGGGTGATAGCAGTACGGCAAAAAAAGGTGCTGGGGTGGGTGCTGTAACTGGTGCGGTTAAAGGTACGGGTTCAGGTTATCGCGAGCGTGAAAGAGTGGTAAAAAATTGTTTGCGTGGTCGAGGCTATCGAGTTTTAAACTAACGAATTAGAACACCAAGTTATCTTATATTTTTCTCGTGGAATTTAACCTTAATGTCCAAGCCCCATATTTTTTCAACTAGATTTCCTTCATTAGATTTTCACAATCAGGCTTCCTTCATCAGATAAGTAATACTCAACGGTAGAAATCACTCGGACTTTCTTGATATATGGATTGTTCCTGTCTCTGGCCCCTTTAATTCGATATACGGCTATGTATTAGAGCTGTTGTGGGCGTTTAAACTTTTCACGAGCACGCGTAACTTTACTGCGAATAATGCAACCTTCCACATGGTCGTTGATAAGCCCCATGGCCTGTAAAAAAGCATATACAGTTGTTGGTCCTACAAATTTCCAGCCCCTTTTTTTCAGGGCTTTTGCCAAAGCAATGGATTCGCTTGATGTGGAGGCAGTTTGTGGTTCAGTGGCGCTATCTGCCTTTGGTTCGTAACTCCAAAAATAGGTTGCTAGTGAACCTTCTGCTTTAATAAGCTCTTGAGCGCGTTGAGCGTTATTTATCACGGCTTCAATTTTTCCGCGATGACGAACAATGCCTGCATCTTTCATTAATCGCTCAACATCTTTTTCTTTGAACTTTGCAATCTTATCAAAATTGAATCCGTGGAATACTGCTCGAAAATTGTCGCGTTTGGCAAGAATAGTGCGCCAACTTAAACCGGACTGAAAGCTTTCAAGACATAGTTTTTCAAAGAGGCGGATATCATCATCTACGGGATAACCCCACTCATGATCGTGATAATCAAGAAATTCCGGAGCAGCTGCACACCAACGACAGCGAGGTTTTCCGTATATGCCTTCAATGGTGGAACTCATTTTTTCTCCGAAGATTTAGTTTAGAAGAAATTCAGGTTGTTCTTCTGTCTTTTTGGGATCAATTTCAGGTAGTTCGGCAGCTACAATATTCTGAATTAAAGGGCTCTTACCTCTTTAATTCTGAATTTTAAATATCCGAAGTTAGCTCAATAGCCGCATATTTTTTTGAAATACCGGGCTTTTCAAATTTTACTGAAACGACGTCACTCTTCTCGTCTCTTGATAGTTTGGCACCGGACTCGGTTACATCTACTATCGCCATAACCCGAATAAAATACCCTTTTGGAGCTAAATCTTCACTTTCGCTGAAACACAGGAGATCCATTTCAGGATTTAGTTTTTCTAGCTTTGACACAAGATCTTTAACTTTCATTCTTTATTCCTTATGAAGGGCATCATAATAAGCTTAGATAATGACGCAAAAATTATACTGTTTGGCTAAACAGTATAGTGATGGGCGGATAGTTATTGATATCTTCATGACCATTCCTTTGATCCTAGTATGGATAGATACTAATCCACTTTTTGTGAAAGGGAAACTTGGGGTTATTTTTTCACCGGCCGCTTTAGTAGCTTCCGCTGTAGCGTTCGGCGGTGCATTCCCAGGTTTCTTGCTGTTGCTGAAATATTGCCATTATTTTCTGCCAATACTTTCTGAATATGTTCCCATTCTAGCCGGTCGACGGAGGGGGGCGTTTCTTTAATATTGATGTCGGGGTTTGGTGCATCCTTGTTGAAGGCCGCTAAAATATCCTCTACGCCTGCGGGTTTGCATAAATAATTTACAGCCCCCATTTTGATGGCTTCTACGGCGGTGGAGATACTGGAATAACCCGTGAGAATCAGCATTTTTATTGCGGGGTTTGCTTGTTTTAATTGGGGTAGTAGATTTAACCCGGATTCTGTTTCCAGTTTTAAATCAACAACGGCTTGTTGCGGTTGGTGTTGCTGGCATAAGGCTATGGCTGCTGAGGATGTTTCCGCCGTGATTACATTATAGCCCCGACGAGTTAACGCTTTGCTGAGAATGTGAGCGAAGGTTATATCGTCGTCGACGATCAATAGGGTGTTTTGATTGTTTGATGGAGGCGCAGGTTTTTGGTTTGTCATTGTTCCACCAAGGTAACGTCGAGCGGCAACATGACTTGCGTTAATGTTCCCTTGCCATTAGCCGGGCTGATACTGACTTTCCCTCCATAGCGATTAACGGATGCTTGGGTGAGAAATAGCCCTAAACCCATACCATCGGGCTTATCTGAACTGAACGGTTGCCCTAACGTTTCCTGTTGCTCCGGGGTGATGCCTTTGCCGTAATCACGAATGCTGAGATGTACTGCTTCCGTATCCCAAGAAAGGCTTACTTCCACCGCTGTACTGGCATCTGCTGCGTTATTAAGCAGATTGGTCAGCGACTGGGCAATGGTGGGATGAAAGCGGATAGTGCCTTTGGGTAGGTTGTCAGCATAGTAGATATTGGCCTGTGTTTTTGGCCGCATAACTTGCCAGCGTTCCAGCAGTTTGTCGAAATATTCACGCACAGGTTTAACCTCGAGGCTGTCGGTGGAGGTTTCTGCGGTGGCGACTAACTGTTTTAACGTGGTACGACATTGTTCAATTTGTTGTTGCAGAATAGTGAGTTCTTCCTTGAATTTTAAAGGAGGGTAGTTTGAAGGATGGTGGTCTGAAGGGTTGAAGTCAGAAGACTCATGCTGCATTTCTTCCACCAAAATTTTCATGGTGTTCAGTGGTGTGCCCAATTCGTGGGCGGTACCTGCGGCTAGGGTACCAATACCGATAACCTGCTCATCCCTTAACTGATCTTCACGCTGTTGTGACAGTTTGATTTCTTGTTGTTTGAGGGTGTTGGCCATGCGGGTAACAAAATAGGTGATCAGCAGGGCGCTTAAGGTGAAATTACACCACATGCCCATAATATGTAGGTTGTTGCTACTGTCGTGGTGATGGCTGGGTGACAGGGCCGGGATGGGTAAATAGTTAGCCAGTAGCCAGCTATAAGCGCCGAGAGATAACAGTGCCACACTCCAAGTGTAGCGAGTGGGTAGGGTGGTCGCTGCAATACTAATCGGTACTAGGTAGTAGGAGATAAAGGGGTTGGAGGCACCGCCACTAAAATATAGCAGTGCGGTAAAAAACAGAATGTCCATGAGCAGGTGCCCAAAGAATTCCGGTTCAGTAATGGCGGGTTTTTGAAAAGAGCGCCACCAGGTCGCCACGATAACCAGAGCGTAGAAAGCCAGAATGATACTTAATATGGTAACGGGTAAACCAATATCTTGAATCTGGCTAAAAAAAAGGAGGGCCAGTAATTGACCCCCAAGAGCGATGTTCCTGATGACACTCAGCTGGCGAAGGTTTTGCCTCGCCGCTGAGATGGTTAACTGTTCATTTTGTTGTGCTGCCATAAGGTCATGGTATCAGATCAGCCTAGTACGGTTTACCAATTGTAGGCAAACGACACATAAAGGTTTCTTCCAGCGCCGGGCAAGCGATCACCTACAGCAACGTCACTGTCACCGTTACGGTTATAGCCAGCTAAGTGATCTTGGTACTTATGATCAAACAGGTTTTCTATACCCGCGGAGACATTTAGTTGTTGAGTTAGTTGATGGTTACCTAACAGGTTAATGATGCCGTAGCCGGAGGTTTTTTCTTCATCGTTAAATGACGAAACTTTTGATTGTTTGGCATAGAGTACAGACTCAATTTTCAGTTCTGTTGCGTGGTCTGCATAAACCAATGCCAGGCGGTTGTTTAATGGTGCAAGGCGATAGAGGTTGTCATCTTCGTCGTCACGCTTGCCGCGTACATAGCTCAATGTACCCTCGATGCTGAAATGGTCAGATAGCTTGTAGCCGTATCCGAGGTCTGCACCGTACATCTCTGCATCGATGTTATCGAACATCAGTGCTGAATCACCGCTCATCATGGTGCTGACCATATTAGCCGTCATGTTGGTGCTGGGAACACCTTGGATGTAATCATCGATATAGCGGTAGAACACTTGAGGATTAGCCCAGGCGTTCTGAGAGATCCAGTCGATACCGACAGTCACTTCGTAGGCGGTTTCTTTATCTATATCTAGGTTGCCGGTATAACTGCGACCATCGGCCAAACCACCGGCTGATGGAAGAGGCAACCACAAGTAACGTTCTTGATAGGAGGGCGCACGATTTTTGCGGCCAAGCCCTAAGTTCAGGGTGGTATTAGCGTTGATCTCACGGCTGGCATTGAGTACCAGATCAACGTTGTGATAATCCTTGTCGAGGTCGCCATCATTAAAATTGGCTGCCAGAAGGTCGGCATTAACACCCATCATCCCCATCATTCCTGAGGCGGATACGTCGCCGCTGTTCATGCTGACACGGGTGTAGCGAATGCCGGTTTCGACTTTCCATGCGCCAACATTGCCTTCCCATTCGGTAAAGGCCCCGTAGCTATTACGCTCGACGTCTTCGAAGTTTTTTATTTCAAACATAGGAGCATTAGGGTTGGTGATAGTGGAATCATGAACGGTTTCATTACCGTCAGTTCCCACGGTGAGGAAGCCTTCAGATGACCCTATAGCCAGTGACCATTTTGCTTGCAGTGACCAGGCAGTGTTGTGGGCAGTAGCCTTATTTTGACGGAACCCCGTGGGTATGGGGGCGGTGCGCTGGGAAAAGTTATCCATGCCGTGATCTACGTGGTTGTAGGATAGATTTCCTGATACCACGATATCATTAAAAGTTTTACTCAGGTTGATGCCCACCATATCGCTGTCTATATGACTGATATCCATGGGGAGAGCAGGAGTGCCAGTATCACGAGTGTCCAGTTTCCCTGCGTAGACTTCAACGACGGTGCTGTCATCCTGCCAGCCATAGCTGATGTCATAGCGGCTGCGGCGGTACTGCGTACCACCAATTTCGTCGTTGTTATCAAAGTGTGTTTCGTCACCTTCATCGTGGCTGGCTAATACAGAGAGCTTGTGATTTTTATTGGCGAGTACAGATTTAAGGCCATTGCTAAAGCCATCGCTGGTGCTGTTGAATCGGCTGAAGATTCCACCAGAAAATTCGGCTTCGCTACCATTGGAAAAGTTGCCTCGATCCAAATTGGCTGACATATGTCCACCCAGACTTTCTTGAGCCACGCTTACCGGTGCTATGCCGCGATAAACTTCAAGAGATTTAAGTAGCATAGGCGGGGTGTAGGACAGTGGTGTGTCCATGGCATTTGGGCCGCCGGTTAATGATGGGGCATGATCAATATTAATACTGATGCGATCCCCGTATAGCCCTCTGTATTGCGCGATACCTGTGATCGCACCATTTGTATTGATATTGGCTCCAGGGACTTTTTTCAGCAGTGATGCGGTGTCAATGACAGGCTCACCCTTGGAAGAAATCTCTAGGGATAAAGTGGGTTTAGATTGATGCCCCGTGATGTTGATTTCTTCTAAATAGCTATGCTCAGCATAGCTATTGGCGGCTAGGGTGCTTAGTAATAGGGATGCAAAGGTGGTGGTCTTGTTCTTCACTGCAATAAGTCTCTGTCACGATAGAGTTGAATGGCGCAATTCTACTGTGTCAGAACAGACTTGGGGTGTGACAAAATGTCGCACCCCACAACCTTAGATGCCTATTTTTTTAGGTTAGATTTGAGGTGTTCCCTTCAGCTTGAAGTCGTGATTTCACCATGGGTAATCTCTGTGAGATTACCGGCCAGAACTTGCAGCATATTCGTGGTAGAAATAACGCCAGCGATACAGTTTTCTTGGGTAACAAAGACCCGGTGAATGCCTTGCTCCAGCATTAGTGCGGCTATTTCTGAGAGCGGGGTGGTGTCTGGCACACTGATGATATGGGGGACCATAATTTGGTGAACGGTACAGTGGTACTGGGCATTTTTACTCCAGTTTTCCAAGTCGGCAATATTAGGTTCTGTGTTGGTCGCATCGCGATAACAGGTTTGAAGTGCAGACTTTCGTTGCTCTTCATCCATATTCTCAAAGTGGAAGATATCTGAAACACTGACGACACCTACTAGCTCATGATCAGCAGCAATAACAGGGGCTCCAGAAATTTTGTGTTTCATGAAAAAGTCAGCCAGACGTTGTATAGACCAGCCTTCATACACGGTGAGTACGTCTTTGTGCATGATATCCTTTGCTAGGATAGTGCTTGAATGGTTCATGGGCGGGTTGTCTCCAAAATGAATGTGTTTGACAGTGTCTTTGGTGTCACTTTAATGCTGCCTGAAGTACGACAATGATCAAGAGTATGGCCGAAATCATTTTCCATAGCCGCACAGGATTTTTTTCCAGTAATGGGGCGTGTTCACGCTTGTTTACCATGACCTGGTTGGGAATGCAGAGGTCAGTATAGAACTCTGACAGAGCGGAATACCTTCCTGTCGGATTTGGGCTGGTCGCTTTTTCCAGAGATAGGTCCAACCATAAGGGTAGATCTGGGCGATAATCTTGCGCCGAATGGTATCGCCATTCGCCAAAATTCTTGGGTGTTCGCCGGTGAGTGTTTGATAGATTAAACGGCTGTTTTCCTGTCAACATTTCATAGACGATGACACCTAATGAAAAGAGATCAGACAGATAGGTTCCTTTCTGATTCATCAGGTATTCGGGTGCTATATAGTCCACGGACCCTACAGGGCATTCTTCATGGAGAGGGCTGTTTATTTCATTCAGTCCACTCACTTGTACGGTGCCAAAGTCGATGAGCTTTATCTGTTCATTTTCATCTATGATGATATTTTCGGGTTTAAGGTCGCGATGAACCATACCTAGCCGTTGAAAGACTCGCAGTGATTGAACAATGCCCTGGCAAATATCTCTTACTTTTTCTAAGGGTGGCTGGGGGTTGTCGTACATCCATTGTCGTAGGGTTTTCCCTTCAACATATTCACAAAGATGGTAAAGAAACTGACTTTTGTCATCTTTACTTAATATTTTCATCACGCCTTTATTGTCAACGCGACGTCCTACCCATTCCTCTCGCATAAAGCCTTCGAGGTATTGGGCATCTTCTGCAAAGTTGACTGATGGTGCTTTGAGTACAAACCGGTCGGCATGATCTGGGTGTGTGACCAGATACAGGTGACTGCGTGGTCCACTATAAATCACTTTTTGGACGATATAATTATCAATGGTCATCCCGGGTTCCATTACTGGAGGGATGGTTTTCTGGGTTAACTTTCGATGGAGTTCGTTGATATCTTCCATCGGTAACTCTTCAATACGAACCAGCAGGCAGCTCAGATTATCTTCACTGCCTTGCGCAAGGGCTTGATCGACAATTTCAGCCGCAACTTCTTCCAAAGTATTTTTTGGGGAATGAGGGCTTGGGACTTGAATTAAGGTGATTAAATCGTTCTTGGAAAGTGTATCGTGCACTCCGTCAGTAGACAGTAGAAATACGTCATTCTGCTCCAATTCTGTTTGGATGTAGTCAACTTCCAGGTGGCTGTCCATTCCCAAAGCGCGGGTCAGGTATTCTTGACCTCCTGAGCCATGATTGGAGTGGTCGGTGGTGAGTTGTTCCAGTGTGCCATCCCTAAGTCGGTAGATGCGGCTGTCTCCGGCATGAAACAGGTGTGCAGTTTGGGACTTGAATACGGCCGCACTGAAAGTAGTGACGGCCCCGTTCTGGGGTTGGTAATCTTGGCGACCATGGTGATAAAGCCATGAATTGAGTGATGACAGTACTCTGGCCGCGGATATTTTGACCGTCCAACTTTCCGGAGTACTGTAATAATCGTCCACAAAAAGCGTCACTGCCGTTTGGCTTGCTAGCTGCGCATTTTCACTACAACTGACACCATCAGCGATGCAGGTGACAATGCCCTTAAGATGGTTAACACCTTCGGATGAGGGTAGGTATGCAGCAAAAGCATCTTCATTTCTCTTTTTAACCCCGGCAATGGAATGGCCGCCAAACGTCACGCGCAGCTCTGAGTGCGGTATTTGGTGTTTAGGTTCAACCAATGCTGAGTCGACAGACATTGGTTCAACAGGCATTGCGGCGGAACTCACAGTCAATAAATCTCCGGCAGTTGTTCTTTCATCCATTGGTATTCGGTTGCGTTAATATCAGGTTACGCTGATTAGTTCAACGGAACCATCTTCGTGAACTTCCGCCATATTGCCTTTGGGTTCTTCCATCAGAAGAAGAGTGATAAAACCTAATACCGCCGTGCCTGCGATGACCAGGAAGAAGGTTTGGTACTCAACAAGAGAAAGAACGGTCAGGTAAACCACTGCGCCAACATTGCCGTAGGCTCCGGTCATACCGGCAATTTGTCCTGTTAGGCGACGTTTAATCAACGGTACGGTTGCGAATACGGCGCCTTCTCCAGATTGAACAAAGAAGGAGCAAGCCATGGCTGCAATTACTGCGACCCAAACAGGCCATTGGCTATCGACCATGGCCATCAATAGGTAGCCCATAGCCAAACCTGCGGTCAAAATTAACAGTGTCGGTTTACGGCCAAAGCGGTCAGATAGCCAGCCGCCACCAGGACGAGACATCAGGTTCATGAAGGCGTAGGCAGAAGCCACCATACCAGCCACTACGGGGGTGAGTTCGAAGGTGTCGGCAAAAAATAATGGCAGCATGGAGATCACTGCGAGCTCTGAGCCAAAGGTGGCGAAGTAGAGTATGTTTAATACTGCAACTTGCTTGAATTTATATTGATGTAGTTCTGGTACGGGCTTGACAAAAACATCTTGGTTTACCTTCCACACCATGACTACTTCATAGATATAAAGTAGTACTAAACCTACATAGATGGAGGTACAAACTGTTGCCGTTATGAGGCTCA
Organism: uncultured Porticoccus sp.; assembly: GCA_963974675.1. Lineage (GTDB taxonomy): Bacteria > Pseudomonadota > Gammaproteobacteria > Pseudomonadales > Porticoccaceae > Porticoccus. The sequence continues at coordinate 18,563 of CAXBDQ010000025.1, forward strand.
CTCCCGATGGAGACAGCTTCCAACTTAACAGAGCAAGTGCGGCATACATGGGGATTTTCATAGCGAGAAGAAAGAAGAAGTCACCTTTGCTGGTCACTTCCATCGCCCCAATATTTTTGGGTTTAAAGTAGGTGGAACCCTTTGGTGTGTCCGACACATTTTTGTAGAACACGATACTGAACAGTAGACTGATCAGACCGGTTAGACCTACGGCATAGCGCCAGCCATCGTCACCACCAAATACCAGTGCCAGAGCGGGCAAGCAAAATGCTGCAGCGGCAGAGCCGAAGTTGCCCCAGCCACCATAGATACCTTCTGCAGTACCTAATTCATTGGCGGGGAACCATTCGCTCACCAGGCGGATGCCGACGACAAATCCTGCGCCAATAAAGCCGAGTAAGAAACGAGCCAACGCAGCCTGTGTGAAAGTGTCTGCCATCGCGAACATAAAGCAGGGAATAGAGCAGAGGGCTAATAGGCCGGAGTAGACTATCTTTGGTCCAAACCGGTCTGTCATCATACCAATAATGACCCTGGCAGGAATCGTTAGCGCAACGTTGAGAATGAGTAGTGTTTTAATTTCTGAGCCAGATAGCCCCAGAGAGTGAGCGATGGCCTGCAACATCGGGGCATGGTTAAACCACACAAAAAAGGTGATAAAAAAAGCGATCCAGCTCATATGGAGCGTCTTCATTTTTCCTTTGAAGGAAAAAATGTTGAAAGATTTATTTGTCATAATAATTCCGGTTTTTACTCGGTAGTCAAAGGTAAGTATTTTGTCGTTAGATCGTCATTTCGTTTTATTGTCGGGTGCTTTTTTTCAATTGAATTTCGCCATTGACGCGCCGGATTTCATAGGTTTTAACTCGTTGATCTGGATCTTCCAGACATTCACCTGAGATTAGGTCGAAATGTTGTTTGTAGAGCGGAGAGGAGACGACTAAGTGATCACCAATATTTCCCAAAATACCTCGGGATAACACATTGGCTTTGCCAATGGGGTCATAATTTGAAATGGCATACAAATCCTGACTGTATGTAGAGCAGGGATTAATTTTATAGATGGCGACTTGTTCGCCCTCATGTAAGGCGCAAAGTCCGGTATTGGTCAAGAGATCTTCATCCTGGCAAATACGGACCCACTCAGTGCTGATTGCAGTACTCATGAATTACTCCACAATTTCTATAGCAGTGATTTTTTCTTCTTCAGTAGCGGGACGGCGTTGTCCTCGTGTTTTTACAAACGCGAGATTGCTGTCTGTCTCATCGGCATTGATAAAGTGTTGGAAGCGCTTGAGTTTTTCCGGGTCCTCAATGGTGGTTTTCCACTCACATTGATAGGTGCCAACAACCTTTGTCATTTCACTTTCGAGTTCGGTGCAGATGCCTAGCTTGTCTTCAATGATGACTTCTTTCAGATAGTCGAGTCCTCCTTCAAGGTTTTCCAGCCATACCGAGGTGCGCTGTAGGCGATCTGCAGTGCGGATATAAAACATAAAGAATCGGTCGATGTATTTGATTAAAGTTTCGTCATCGAGGTCAGTGGCAAAGAGGTCGGCATGGCGGGGACGCATTCCACCATTGCCGCAGACATAGAGGTTCCAGCCATTTTCTGTAGCAATAATTCCGACATCTTTACTTTGGGCTTCAGCACATTCTCGGGTGCATCCGGAGACCGCCATTTTGGTTTTGTGAGGGGAGCGCAGACCTTTGTAACGGTCCTCGATGGCGATAGCCATCGAGGTGCTGTCCTGAACACCAAAGCGACACCAGTTGGTACCTACACAGGATTTAACCGTACGCAGGGATTTACCATAGGCGTGCCCTGTCTCAAAACCAGCGTCAATCAATATTCGCCAGATCCCAGGCAATTCATGGAGCTGTGCGCCAAATAAATCAATACGCTGACCCCCCGTGATTTTTGTGTAGAGGTCGTAAGTGTTTGCGACCTTGCCCAGAGCAATCAGTTTGTCTGGGGTGATTTCGCCGCCTGGTACACGAGGCACTACGGAATAAGTACCATCTTTTTGCATGTTTCCCAAGTAGACGTCATTGGTATCTTGAAGGCCGATGTGTTCTTTTTTCAGAATATATTCGTTGCTATAGGAAGCGAGAATGGAGCCAACAGTAGGCTTACAAATTTCGCACCCGAGACCTATACCGTATTCAGACAGTAACGTGTCGAAGGTTGTGATGCCTTTTATTCTGATGATGTCGGCCAGCTCTCGGCGGGAATAGGAAAAGTGCTCGCAGAGATTGTTATTAACCTCAATGCCTAAACTGGCCAGTTCGCTGTCCACCACCTGTTTGACCATGGCGGCACAACCACCACAGCCTGTAGCCGCAGAGGTTTCAGCTTTGACCGCACCTACATCCATACAGCCATTTTGTACGGCACCACATATAGCCCCTTTGGATACGTCATAACAGGAGCAAATTTGAGCCGTGTCTGGTAAAGCATCCATCCCCATCACTGGGGCATCCCCGATAGAAGGCGCGATCAGTGCTTCCGGGCTCTCCGGTAGAGCCATGTCATTGAGCTTAAATTGCAATAATGTGCCGTAGGCTTCTACATCACCGACTAATACGGCGCCTAACAAACGGGTGCTATCTTTAGAAACCACTAATCGTTTATAGATTTCATTCACTTCATCGGTGTAAACATAGCTCAGTGATCCCGGTGTATTACCGTGGGCATCACCGATACTGGCGACATCAACGCCGAGTAGTTTTAGCTTGGTGCTCATATCGGCACCGGTGAACTCTTCATCACCACCGGTAATTTGTGATACCGCTACTTTGGCCATGGTATAGCCGGGGGCTACCAGGCCAAAAATTCGGCCACCCCAAAGGGCACATTCACCAATGGCATAAATATCTTTATCGGAGGTTTGGCATTGGTTGTTAATGACGATGCCGCCGCGTTCACCCATTTCCAGATCAAACTCACGGGCCAGCTCATCCTGTGGACGAATTCCTGCGGAGAACAACACCATATCGGTTTCTAAAAAGGAGCCGTCGGCAAAGTTCATACGGTAACGACAGTCTTCACCCGGACCAATGTCTTGGGTGTTTTTCTCTGTGTGTACCGTTACGCCAAGGCTTTCAATCTTGCGACGTAACAGTTTGCCACCACCCTCATCCAGCTGGACGGCCATTAACCGGGGAGCAAACTCGACCACATGGGTTTCCAGTCCAAGATTTTTCAGTGCGCTGGCAGCCTCGAGTCCCAGCAGCCCTCCACCCACGACCACGCCTACTTTGCTGGTCTTGGCTGAATTGGTGATCGCTTCCAGATCTTCAATGGTGCGGTAAACCAGACAGTGGTCCTGTTCTTTTCCGGGAACGGGGGGTACAAATGGATATGAACCGGTTGCCAGTATCAGCTTGTCGTACTTTTCTTCACGGCCGCTGGCCGTCACCACAAATTTTTCAGATTTGTTAATGCTGACGACTTTGTCGTTCAGGACAAACTTAACGCCGTGTTCCTGATAGTAGCCCTCGCTGGTCAGGGCCAGATCGTCAGCAGTGGAGCCGGAAAAGTAGGCACTTAACTGTACTCGGTCGTAGGCCAGTCTGGGTTCTTCTGAAAAGGTGATGACATCCAGGTTTTCTGCAGCAGAGGAACTCATCAGGTTTTCAATAAACCGGTGGCCTACCATGCCGTTACCTACAACAATAATGCGCTGTTTACTCATACAACTTATACCTCTTTATACGTGCTATCTTTTCAGGCGGATAATTTCTGAACTTCGTTATGGCCCTGTGTTGGCAGCTCTTTATCGGATAACCAGGCCAATTGGTCTGCGAGGTGAACGACGGCGCCAACAATGATTAGGGCGGGAGATTGGACATGTTCTCGTTCGGCCAGCAGGGGTAGTTCATGTAACTGGCCTCGAATGACGCGTTGGTTCGGACAGCAGCCATTTTCTATAAAAGCGACGGGTGTGTTTGCGGGCATGCCATGAATTTGAAGCTGGGTACTGATCAGTTCCGATTTGCTCAAGCCCATATAAAACACAAGGGTATGATCGACTTTAGCTACGTGTTCCCAGTTTAGGTTCAATTCTTTTTCACCATGAGCCGTTACCATGGTGCAACCCTGAGAAATACCTCGGTGGGTGAGTGGTATTCCTGCATAGCTGGTACAGCCGGAGGCAGCAGTGATACCGGGAACCAGTTCGACTTCAATACCCGCGCTTTTCAGCTTCAGCATTTCTTCGCCACCTCGTCCAAAAATGAAGGAGTCTCCTCCTTTTAAGCGGCAGATATTCAATCCTTGTTTGGCCTTAGAAACCAATAAATCATTTAATTTATCTTGAGAAATACTATGGTGATTTTTTTCTTTTCCCACGTAGATAGCGAGTGTGTTTTTTGGGAATAATTCCAAAATTTCTTTACTGACTAGGCGGTCATAAAGAATAAAATCTGAATTTTGAATGATTTTTAATGCCTTGATGGTCAGTAATTTTGGGTCACCTGGCCCAGCACCTACGAGAGCTACTCTGCCAAGTTTTGGTGCGTTAGGGTGTGTGGTTAGTTGTTCTACAGTCATGGTTATTCACTTTTTCAATACGGTACGCAGTATCTTTTTTATCGCTATTTAAGTCTGTATTTTGCAAATACAGTGCCAATAGTTTTGTTGAAAAAATTAACCTTTTGATACATGGGGTTATGTTTTTTTTGAGTATTATTTTTATTAAAAACCAAAGATTTTTAAGCACTATTTAAGAGCAGGGCACCAAGATGGTGCGACCAAAAAAAGACGCTTAGTATTAAGTTGGTGCAGGCAAACCTTTATGGCCTCTGAAAAATATAAATATAGCGTCAGGATATTTTTAGTTAATTAATTGTTTTTAATAAAAAATATTATATTTTTGGTGAGATATTAAAAAATGGCTCAGTTTTTGCTGTTGTACTTCTATTAAGTTGTACTTCTATAAGTTGTGCTTCTAGAAATTATTACTTGGCAATTTTCATTACAGCCAGAATTTAGGTGTGAATAACCCCCATGTTATTTGGTAGAAAAAAACGAAAGCCGATTGTTATTCCTAAAAAAGAAGTTGCAGAGTGGAAATACTCAACCTGTAATTACTGCTCAACGGGTTGTTCCATTGAGCTTGGTATTAATGATCAGGGGAAGGTGGTCACCAGCCGTGGTCATGCGGGTGCTGATGTGAATAGAGGCAAGCTCTGTATAAAAGGTTTGCTGGAGCATGATCTTTTTGATTCAGCAGGGCGCGGAACTGAACCGCTGGTGCGAAGTAAGCCCTATGAAGATTTTGAAGCGGCCAGCTGGGATCAGGCGCTAGATGTTACGGCGCAAAAAATTAAAGACATTCAACGTAAATATGGTCGTGATTCTTTTGCCATTGTTTCTACCGGCCAGTTGATGACGGAAGAATTTTATACCTTGGGGAAACTCGCCCGAGGTTGTATCGGCACCAACAATTACGATGGTAATACCACACTCTGTATGGCGTCTGCAGTATCGGGTTATAAGCGTTCTTTTGGTTCTGATGGCCCCCCGGGTTGTTATGATGATTTTGAACATACCGAATGTTTTATGGCATTTGGTTCTAACCTACCTGAACAACACCCTATTATTTATTGGCGGCTTAAAGAGGCTCTAGAGAAGCGTAAATTTCCTGTTATTGTGGTTGACCCTCGGGTGACCATGCTAGCCCAGTTTGCTGATATTCACTTGCCGATTACTCCTGGCACGGACTGCGTGTTAATTAACTCAATGTTGCATGTGATCTTTTCTGAAGGGTTGCAGGATCAAGCTTATATTGACACCCATACTAATGGTTCGGAAGAGCTGATTAAGCTGGTTTTATCGGAGGCCTATAACCCGAAAGTAGCCCAACATGTTTGCGGTATTGATGAAGATCGTATCCGTACTGTGGCGAGGCTTTATGCACGTGCAGGCAGTGCCATGTCAATTTGGACTATGGGTATTAATCAAAGCACTCATGGCTCTGATGGTGTCGCCAATATTAATAATCTTAATTTGGTGACAGGCAACATTGGTAAACCGGGAGGGACGAGTCTTTCCATTACAGGGCAATGCAATGCTATGGGTACTCGAGAGTGGTCATCCTGCTCTGGATTGCCGGGTTATCGTTACCTTGAAAACGAAAAAGACCGTGAATATATTGCAGATTTTTGGGGCATTGATCCCGAATTTTTCCCCAAGCAACGAGGTTTGTCTGAAACCGATATTTTCCCCGCCATCGAGACCGGTGAAATCAAAGGTTTGTGGTTGGTAGCGACCAACCCCATGACCTCTATGGCAGATACCGCACGAATCAGAAAGGCCATGGAAAAATTGGAATTCCTGGTGGTTCAAGATTGTTATGAGGACGTTGAGACCAATGAGTACGCCCATGTCTTTTTGCCCGCTGGTGTGTGGGCAGAGAAGGAGGGTTGTCATACCAATACAGAACGTCGAGTCAACCTGACTCGCAAGGCGCTTCCTCAGTACGCTAATTCAAAGCCTGACTTATGGATTTTTAATGAACTGTCAAAACGCTTTGATCATGGCAGTGTTATTGACTTCCCTTACTCGGCAGAAGATGTTTTTGACGAGATGAAAGAGCTATCTGTGGGTAAGGGTAGGATATTGGATATTTCGGGGATGAGTTACGACAAAATCGAGCAGGCTAGAGGTATTCAATGGCCCTATACGCAAGTAGATGCTCTGCGTGACAAGGAAGAGAAGCCTAAAGGTGCCTCAAGGCTGTACACCGACGGTCAGTTTCAGACCGCCGATGGCCGGGCCAATTTGATCTGTGTGAATTTTATCAACAACAACGAACAACCCTGTCAGGATTTCCCTTTCTGGTTAAACAGCGGTCGTGTGGTGGAACATTTTCATACCCGCACTCGTACAGGAAAAGTGGGCAACTGTAACAAGTTTAGCCCTACACCCTATATGGAGATGAACCCGGATGCTGCCGCTGAGCAGGGCATTGAACATCAACAATATGTGAGATTGGTATCACGCCGTAGTGATGCGGTGGTGATGGTGCAGCTCACCCATCGTGTACCGCGAAACATGGTGTTTATTCCATTCCACTACCACGATTGTGTCAATCGACTAACCCTGGGGTTGTTGGATCCTTATTCCAGGCAACCGGCTTTTAAGCAGTGTTCTGTTCGAATTGAGCCTGTGGATCAGCAAGAAGCTGCGGTACTGAATGTTCAGCGACGTGCTTTTTAGTGAACCGATTAAGGAGCAATGACTGGTGAAACGATTATGAATGATTTATCTGAGCTGCAAGATGCCAAGAATATGGCTGTTGAAACGCCACGTGCAGACGGCAGTACTTTGTGGGAAATTCGGACAGAAGAGCAGCCCTACGCATTTTTGTCCGATAAAAAGGTCGATGATAAAAACCGTTACGGGCAGAAAATAGATTTGCTGGATTTATCCGGATTGCCGGAGAATCGCCCCTTATATATTAACGAAAATCCTGAAGTGGGTTGTAACCCTAACCGGAACAAACAACACGGATTCTTTTTTACGGCGGACAACTGTATTGGTTGTCACGCCTGTGAAGCAGCCTGTAGTGAGAAGAATGAGAATCCGGCACATATCGCCTTCCGTTCTGTAGGCTATGTGGAGGGCGGCAGTTACCCGGATTATAAGCGCATGAATATTTCAATGGCTTGTAATCATTGCGATGACCCTGTTTGTTTGAAAGGGTGTCCTACAGGAGCGTATACCAAACACGCAGAATTCGGTGCCGTGTTACAAGACCCCGACACCTGTTTTGGCTGTGGTTATTGCACGTGGGTATGTCCTTACAATGCGCCCCAGCTGGATCCAATTCAGGGGCAAGTATCTAAATGTAATATGTGTGTGGATCGTCTTGAGGTGGGTTTAAAGCCTTCCTGTGTTTCAGCTTGTGTAGGTAATGCTCTCGATTTTGGTGTGATAGAAAACATTCCGGAAAATCGTGATCAGGCGAAAGTTACAATACCCGGTTTTCCTGATCCAGAAATTACCCACCCTAATATTCGGTTCCAGCAAATCACCGAAATGCCGGAAGAAATGAAGCGTACTGACTCCATGCCGGTTAAGTATCAGAAGGATGAAAAGGGCAGTTACAAAACGGTGGTAGATCAGAAGAAGGGTCGTACTCGTTATTGGAATTTAGCCCGCCTTAGCTCGAGAGAAAACCCATTAGTTCTCTTTACCTTAACCGCTCAGGCATCCATAGGCATTTTTGCATTACTGTTTGTTGGCAGCCAGTTTGGAGTGGAAAGCTTACTCGCGTTTCGCGACACCGTGGCCTACGTGCCTTTAACGCTCTTCAGCTTTTTAATGGTGAGTTTTGGGCTCTTTATGTCCAGTATGCACTTAGGTAAACCCAAACGTTTTTATCGTGGCTTTAATAATTTGCGTCATTCACCCGTTTGCCGTGAAGGCCTAGGTATTGCAGTCTTTATGGGCGCGTTGGGGTTGCATGTATTGTTTTCCCTGCCAGCAAATAGCGTATTCCAGTGGTTGGATGCCACATTGTTTGGCGGCATTTTTTCTGAGTTACTGCCTGCTAGTTGGATGACCGGCCTTGCCAATGTATTTGGCTGGTTGGCGTTGCCTTCTGCTCTGGCTGGGCTGTATTACATGAATCGTTGCTATCGGATTAAAGCTCGTCCCTTTTGGAACCACTGGCAAGTGGTCACCAGCTTCTTTGGCAATATGTTAAGTCTCGGTGCTTTGGTAAGTGGTGTCGTCATTGTTGCCACGCTGGGATGGATGGACAGTGCTTACAGCTCGGCCATGATGATGGCGGGCATATTGATGCTGCTTGGTATCGCTGCCGAGAGTATAGGTTTGATGGCTCATTCTAGAGACCTGAACAGCGCTACTCATGAGGGTGCCGCTTCGCACTTTGTTCAGTGTACTACTTTTGGTAAAACCTACTATTGTCGCAATGTACTACTTGGGTTCAACTTGTTATTGATGGTTGGGCTGTTGGCATTTGCCGGCGATGGCACCATTGCATTGATTGGCTGGAGCTGTGCCGGATTGCTGTTGTTGACTACCAGTGTTGTGGGTCGGGCCTTGTTTTACGTGCTGGTGATTCCCACCACCATGCCCGGTGCGTTCTTTTGGAAGAATAAAGGTTTCGAACAGCACGCTCGGGATATTGGTTTGGCAGAGATGCCGCAGGTAGGTGTGATTCCAAATGCCCACTAGTAAAAAATTCTGGTTTTTTCTTAAGTATTTTTTCTGTCACCTTTGTCCCCCGAGCTGATTTACAAAATTAGCTCGGTTTCGGGGGTGTCAGCGAGATATCTGAACAGTTGTCTGGTGTAGATCAAATACTAAACGTTCACAAACATTTAATATCGCTCCCTCAAAATGATCAGGTAGACCGTTTATGTCTGTAATCTGTGTTAGGTTATTTGTATTGGAGTGCAGTTTATGACAGTTATTTGTTCATCGGCTCAAGAGGCAGTTGCGCAGATTAAATCTGGTGATCGGGTTTGGTGTCATTCTATGGCAGCGACGCCCTATAAAATGTTGGAGGTGTTGGCCGAGCATGCATTAGCGTTAGAGGACGTTGAACTGCTGCAACTGCACCTTGAGCATGCGGAGGCTGTTTGTCACCCTGATTTGGAGGGTCACCTTCGCAATCGCTGTTATTTTGTCAGTCACAGTACTCGCAAGTTGGTTAATGAAGGTAAGGCAGACTACGTTCCTATCTTTTTGTCGGAAATCCCAAAACTTTTTCGCAGTGGCAGGCAGCCCATTGATGTGGCTTTGATTCAGGTTTCCCCTCCAGATTTACATGGTAATTGCTCCCTAGGGGTTTCTGTCGAGGCAACCTTGGCCGCTTGTAATACAGCCACAACCATCATTGCTCAAATCAACCCAAATATGCCCAGGACCCATGGTGATGCTTCTATCCCTTTAAAGCTAATAGATTATGCCGTTGAAATTGACAGTGAAATTCCAAGTTTTGAGCTCTCTTCTCCCTCTGAAGTCTATGCCAATATTGGCCGTCATGTGGCCGAATTGATCCGGGATGGAGACTGTCTGCAAATGGGTATTGGCGGTATTCCCGATGCGGTGCTTATGAACCTTACGGAACATCAGCATCTTGGTATCCACACGGAAATGTTTTCCAGTGGTATTCTGCCATTGGTTGAATCAGGAGTGATAGACAATAGCCGAAAGGTGATTCATCGTGGCAAGCTAGTCACTGGATTTGTGATGGGGTCAAAGGGGCTGTATCAGTTTGTGGATGATAATTCTGAGGTAGCCTTTCTCGATATTGAATACGTCAATAATCCTGCGGTGATTCGTAAAAACCCTCAAGTTGTGTCTATTAACAGTGCCATTCAGATTGACCTGACCGGTCAGGTTTGTGCAGATTCTATTGGGGATAAGGTTTACTCTGGTTTTGGTGGTCAGGTGGACTTTGTGACAGGCTCTCAATTATCTGAAGGGGGGCGTTCTATTATTGCGTTACCCTCGACGGCCATGTCGGGTCAATTTTCCCGTATTGTCCCCTACCTCAGCAAGGGGGCGGGTGTCGTGACATCTAGGGCTCAAGTGGATTATGTCGTGACAGAATATGGCGTGGCTTATCTTCATGGCTTGTGTCTTAGTGAACGGCGAGAGCAGTTGATTGCTATTGCGCACCCGGGCTTTAGGGATGAATTAAAGAGCAAAATTCGTGTTTAAATAGATGAAGGGGTTGTCTCTTTTTGTGCCGTATCGACCTCCTCTCGAGGTGTGTTGCCAAGATAGATAATATTCACAGACATTCTGAATGTTTTCCTTTGTTGTCCACCAGATATCTTCATATTTTATTCTAGCTAAAATGGGTATATGCCAGCTGATATACTTTGGCTCCTAGCGGTATAATGTCGTCCTTTTTGTCGTGTGTTTATAGGGAAATCCCTTGGCAAGTAAATCTCACCGGTATATCTAGTGAAATAACCCAGGAAGTAGAAACAATGGCTGATGCCAATTTTGTCAATGAAATCAACAAGAGACGCACGTTTGCTATCATCTCTCACCCTGATGCCACCCAGCCTTTCAACGCTTAAAACCACCTTTCATTGCACACCACAATCACATCTCT
>CAXBDQ010000026.1:0-29623 GCA_963974675.1 uncultured Porticoccus sp.
GTTTTTTAAAAGGATTTAAAAGTATGAAAAATCTAAGAAAACAACCATACAAGTCGCGCATGTGTATTTTCCTGTCTGGTAAGTGTTTTTGACCAACCACAGGCTCGTAGCCTGACTGGGTCCGCTAATGCAGAAAGGTCTCGGGACACAACTCCCGTTCGACTTGAGATGCCTGGTCGTAGGCAACGCAGCTTTTCTTCTGGCGAAGATGGCACTACGAGATCCAATTGACTCAACAACTGAGCCTTTTCTAATGGTGAAAAATTCACCTCCTTTGAGTAATGCGGAACCATTGATCCGCTAGGTTAAAAGAAACCGTGACTGGCACGGTGCTACTTGAAGCATGCTGAGAGCTCAGCACTGAATGGAAACGGCAAGTGCCGGGTTGGAAGGTGGGCGATTGTGCCCTGGGATTTAACAATGGGCTAACAGCCTAAGACTGCCGCGTCCTAAATGCCCTGCAGACGCTATTTCCCGTTTTTTGCCATTTTGGATGGCGAGGACGGGTTTCCTCATCCACATTACCGCTGTGGCCGCGTACGAATTTGAACGAGGGTGCCAGTATAGTTAGAGCAAACTCGCGGCGAACCCATCAATTCGATCGCCATGCGTGATAGTTCGGGGCTCCGCAGCCCTCGTCACTACCCCGCTTCGCTTGCCAGTGACGAGGGCTGCGTACGGATCAAGCATCACGCCAGGCTGAGAGCCTGTCATGGCGCTTGAGAAAAATGGGCCATTCGGAGTGCTGGTTACAGTGTAACCAGCAGAAAATACCAGGGAGCGGAGGCTCTAGTATTTTGTTTCAACATATATCCCGGTTCGCCCTGAGCAGGAAAAACCCTGCTTAGTCTTGTGCGGATTCAATTTCCCATTCATTTTTTTTCGGGTAAATTTCTTTTGGCACATCGGGCATTGATATACGTAGGTAGGCCCTGAGCTTGGCCAGCTTGATTTAGCAAGTTGTTTCCGTGCTGGTCTTGTCGTCCCTAACGTCTTCTGCCGTACGGGTACTCGAAGACCGGACTGAGGCATTGCCGATACCAAGTTATGAGGCCCCTGCGGTATCAAATCAACCCTATAGCTAGGCGTAAAAGGAATATCCGTAGTTCTTACACTGATCATTCGATCCGTACGAAACGCCCTAATTTCATGAGTCTGATGTTTTAGAGCATGAAGCAGAAGATTCCCGACAGACGTCTCATTCAGCGAATACGGTTCGATCAAGTAAGTATTCTGCTCGCCATTCTCTTTTCGATATTCTAACTCTACACACAAATGGTTAGCCGCAGCGAAGCGAATACGCTCCATCAAACCCAATGGCAGACTTGATGCAGCATAACTACGGAAATCTATCGGTCCAGTAGAAGCTTGAGCTCCCCGTTGCGGCGGCATTGCCTCCAATAACGGTCGAGTCGAAATCACCGATGCATACAACCATTCAAAGAAATTCGGAAGTTCATTCCAGAACGAATCAAATGGCGGTAACGATTGGATCTGGTGACTCAGTTGTTGTCCCCAACCCGCATCACATTGGTCTCTGTGCCCGAGCAAGTTTTCATAACTAGGCATTGGAATAGACTTGAATTGGCATTTGGCTTCTAGAATCTGTCTAACGCTTTTCGCCAACAGACCAGATTCCGGTCGCCGAAAAAAGTTGATCACATCATATAAATCGCGAGGTCTCGTTCTTTCAGAAAGCGCGCGTGTCTTCTCTGCAAAAACCTCTTCGTAGCTGTAAGACTGAATGTATATACCATCATCTGGAAAATCCGAATAGTCATGTTTCACTGCAGTCGTCACCGACGGCTCAACCAGTAATTCATCGACCGTCAAATCCAGTTTGATCCTTGGTAACCTCTTGTGAGAGTCTGGAGAAATGGGGCCACGATAAAAAACTCTTCCTTGGCATGAAGTCACACCGCGGGGATTTTCATAGATATCAAAGGTGAGTTTTTCGACAGGAACTTCTATGCCAGCATTCTCATATATCCACTCGCTAATTTCGGAAAATACCGAATGTAAAAAATCATTATCAATCTGCGCCGGATCACTCAGTGTAAAATCCAGATCTTCCGAAAATCGATAGGTTTCAAAATAGCATTTTTTGAGACAGGTTCCCCCCTTGAAAACCCATGTTTTACCAATTTCATGTTGATGAATCCCCGCGAGTATCCAACCTAATACATAGTCTTTCTCGATAACGTGCGGCCTGATGCCGCTACTCGTCGCAAGCTCTAAAATCTCTCGCTTAGGAATCACGCCAGGTCCTTGAAGCTTTCTGGGATAAATAAACGCCACCGTGTCACCAGCGGTCCACGTTTTAGCGACGGGTCAAGGTAGGCATTCCCCTGGCTCAGATTGTCTTTGCACAAGGCTACCAATTCATGTTCTTCACCCAGGTATCTTTCTGCCAGAAAACCCAAACGCTTGAAAACCGCTCCATTTTCCATACGTCCGGCATAATTCCCGAGCGTGGAAAAATTCTGGTGCTCGCTACTCTTATATTCTTTAAAGCAATCGACCACATGCTGAATACCACCACCTAGAGAAGGGTTATAAAGCATATCGACTATTGTTTTATGAGGATCTGATATCTTAATTTTCTTATTTTTCTTCCAAATAGTTTTTGTAGCAAATGCCAACTTTGGCTTCATTTTAGTCACGATAAATCTCAACCCTTGAACCTCCTCCATTTTTTGAGCTGGGGGTCGTTCGGCGACGATACATATATTATGAAAAATCTGTTCTGTAAGGTCCCAGTACTCAGCTGCGCTCCACCCACCGACATAACAAGAACCATATAACTCGGGAATTAAAACCCAAGCATCTTCCAGCACCCTTTCTGTTGTTGATGCGTCAATAGGCACCACTGCATAGAGCCCTCGCTTTACACGCGTGAGCCACCCCTGCTTGGCCCAACGGGACAAGGATTTAGCCATTTTATCACTGGGCTCCTCCAAACAGCTCGCAGCAGCGGCCACGGTAAAAACATCACCGACTTCACGGATAATCTTGCCCAATTGTTGTTTTGCGGAAGCCATAGGTACACCATAACTATATTAGTTCAGCATTTTAGTGAACTACTGAGGGCATAATATACCAACATTATCTAAAACAGTATATTTTAAAGCGTGTTCTTCATCATTATGATGAAGTTCTCATCTTACACTATACTACACAAGGGTGCGGTAATTGACGATGGTCAAAGCTAAAGAGAAGGAGGAAGCGCCACTTTATCCCAAGTGACCAGGGGCAAGGAGCCGAGTTTAATCGGCGCTGTTAATCTTCATTGGGCAGCAAGATGGTAATTACAGGTTCACCTTGGTCACCGGGCCCAACGATCAGTTTTAACGTCACTTCTTCCGCGTCCTGAGATTGCCCATTTCGAGGCACCCGATACAACGAGAAGTTCCGTCGATCACCAGGGTCGGAGGCCGCTCTGATGGCCTGCGAAGCCATAAACAAAACGTCCCACAAACGGCCCGATTCATCCTGGTAGGTCTGCTGTTGATTATCGATCTCTGACCAGGCCACACAATCGCACCACGCTGCGCTAGTGAAGGCCACCGGCCATTTAAAACCCGCTTCACGAGCCATAGACCCCGCATCAATCAAGACGCCATCATCAATGGCCTGTGCACGGCTATAAGTTGAAATAACAGCGCCAAAAAAACCACTGTTGGATTCACATTCTACATTTTTCATAGGTACTCTCCGTGAGAATTAAATAAAAATACGGGGAGCACCTCCTTCCCACCAGGGAAGAAAATGACTTCCCCGGTGGGTTTAAGTAACAGGTCCTAAAGCAGACCACGCTCGGCAAAACTCACCGATTCACCAGCTGCGACAACGAAATGATCCAGCACTCGAATGTCGACCAGTGCCAGTGCATCTTTTAACCGCTTGGTGATCGCTTCATCAGCATGGCTGGGTTCAGCGACACCACTGGGGTGATTGTGAAAAAACATGATGGCTGCCGCATTTAGCGCCAGGGCTTGCTGCACCACCACACGGGGATACACCGAAGCACCATCAACGGTTCCCTGAAACAACTCAGCCGTTTCAATAACACGATGCTGGCTATCCAGAAACAAACAACCGAAGACTTCTGCCTTACAGTCCCCCAGACGAAGCCGCAAATAATCACGCGTCTCGTTGGGGCTAGGCAGCAGTACACCCGGTTTATGCTGTTCCTGTAGCACGGCAAGCGCCAATGCGATCAGGGATTTTTTTTCACTCGTATTTAACCGATAGATTTTTACATCGGCGAAATGATTTTTTACGCTCGCTCGCTTGGACGATGAAAGGGAAGACATAGCTGATCTCCTGAAAGAAAAAAGGAGACCCGCCCCGCGAGGAGTGGAATCCCCGTTGGGTTGGAAAATAGGCAGTATCGTTAGATGCTGCCCGACTTGTTGTTAAGCGACGGCGTGTTGAAGCGCCGGGAACGGTTGACCCTCTACTTTGATCCATTGGAATCGCAGCAGGCGGGACTTCAGGCTAATGCCCGTCGTACCGGCTCGTTCGCCCTGTTTAAAGGTGAAGATTTCGGCTTGTAAGTCGCTAAGGTGGAAGCCAACCAACACTTTCAATTCCGCCTCAACGGCAGGTATCAGTTGGCGCACCAGATCCTTCGCTTCTTCGCCAGATACCACACAATCAAAATGGGTATGCTGGACATTGTCAGCAGGGCCTCGCAGAGCGGCGATGGTGACACTGAGAAAGGGGGTACCATTCTCGGGTATCACTTCACGCACTCGATTGAGGTAACCAATGCCGTTGATATCAAGATCGAAATACTTCGGTTTTTCAGATGTAGCTGGTTTAGTGCTGGACATAACACATTCTCCTTGAACAAATAAAAAAGCCGGAGAACGCGATTCCCTGACGGGGAGCGTTTCCCGGCAGGGTGAGTAAAATCAGGGAGTTCCCTGAAGATGGATTGACGGAAGATCCGCGATATCGATTGCACAATCCGTCGATACCTTATTTGCCACTGAGACCGCAGTGACCACGTGTAAATGCGTTAATGCTGGGCTGGCGTATCATCACAGACAAACTGGAGATATTTCAGCATGCCGCGCGCATTGGCAAAGGCGGCATGATCGGCAATCTGCTGATTGGGAAACCAGTTGGCAATATCAGTGGCCAGTGCGGCACTGCCACCACCGACAAACAAAATGCTATCCAATTCGGCACCCAGTCCCAACTGTCGCCGGGTTTCGCTATAAAGGCGCTCTACCAATTCCCGCTTCGCTGCACAGACCAATGCAGAGACATCATGATCCTTGCCATGCAAACGCAAACAGTGGGTCTCAACGGCCTGGGCCAAACGCTGCTCACCCAAACTGTCGAGATCAAACTGTTCCTGGATACCATTGGCCACCTGGGTCTGGACATTGAGCATGCCGCGAGTCAACGAACCCGAGGAACCATGAACAACGCCCTGATTCTGCACCACCACGTAATCCGTGGTACGCCCACCAATATCAACGATCGCCACCGGCGCACTTAATCTATCCGCATCCAGGGTCACACCGTCTTCCAGGGTGACAATCACATAGTCATACCAGGCGGCAAGGGCCTCAGGGATAACCTCGTGAAAGGCGACACTGGCCTGCAGCAAGGGCTTGCGAGATTGACCGAGCAGCGATACCGGCTTCACGCTCACTTTCAAGCTGTCGCGTTTCTTCTGTATCGCTTTTTCCCGCCGCTGACCGTCATTTCGGTAGAACGCCGCCACGGGCAGCCCCGATACCATATGAAGTGAGCGGCCAAACAATCCTGCCTGCTGCAAGGCATGCTGTACGATGACGCGATTGAGGCCAGAAGTGGGGTATCCGTCAAAGCGGGTCGGTTCACCGTCCACAGCACCGACAGAATAAATGGTTCCGGCAGTTTCATACTCAAAAATTCGCTGCTGCTCTTCTCGTATCCAAGTCACACCGGATTGGCCGATTCTGGCTCTTGATGGGATGGCGACCAACCGTCCATCTGGAAGTGCTATCTTGGTATAGGCATAGCCATCATCCAGCCCAAGTTGTACCACTTGCTCCTCAGAAGATTTAAACACTGTCGCCTTGTTGGCGTTGTGTTGATCGTTGCTATCGGTCAGTTCTGTCATGGCTTTCTCGCTGAGAATAAGTTATTGGTGTTGCACGCTACCCGATGACCTTGCTCAATGCGGCAAAGGGTTTACTGCACGTACGTTCACTGAGCACAGGTTCAACCGGCATTTTTTCAACGGGGGCTGGCTCCGGTTTTTCCATTGTCCCTTGTGTTAGCCAATGGGAAAAAGTGGTCTGTAATCGAGACTCTGCATGGGCGCTGGTTACCTTCGATTGCTGATGGTTATTCGTCTGGCACTCTGCTCGAAACCCCAGTATCAACAAGCCTCGCAACCATTCTTCACGACGTATGTCGGGCAACCGATGCAATCGATTCAGAACTAACGATTCAAGTGAGACACGGGTATCCAGAAAAAACGTAATCCGATGTGAAGAACCTGATTGCGTCATGACTTTCCATCCATTGTAAAAACTAAAACCAATGCTGAGATTAAAGCGCCATTAATGGATGTGACAGAATCAATCCCTCCGCTCATTGTCCGCATTAGACTCATTCAAGCTATCACCGTTATCAACAGGAACATCACTCACACCAGTTGATGGCAACGACGTTAACGGATCGCGAAAAGGGGTGGGTCTGAGCGAGGGCAACCGACGACCGCGCATGATGTCATCGGGCACTTCTCCCATTCGATCACACGCATTGCGGGCACGCTGAGTACCCTGCTTCACGGCATTGCGATCAATATCACAAAAGTAATAACCCTGAGGAAGCGCAAAAACTCTACGCAACCAACGGCCACTGGCTTCAAATTTCTCATCAAGTGTTGGTGGGGTCGCCACCCCGAGATGACGAACGGTCATCACGGTACAGATCAAGCGATCAAATTCAGCCAGCATTTGCGCGGCACGAAAGGCATACGGATTGGCAAACTGGAGAGCGATCCGCTGCGGTTTACTCGACTCGGCAATCGCCACCTCGAAGTTGTAATGAGATTTCAGCAATTGATTAAATTGCTCGAACAGGTGGTTCAGTTGCTCTCGGCACGCGGCAATGGATTCTTCTGTTTTAATCAGCCACCAGTCCGCGTAGGGATCATTTTGTCGCGCCGCCTGCCAAAGCGTTTTCAACCGATCGGCAAAACCAACCAAACCGATAATCGCTGGCTTACCGTCTCCACTTCGACGGCCATGTACTAGGCTTTGTGCCTGATAGGATTGTACGGTCAGCCACACCTCGCCCCGCAATGATCCGATTGAACGCTCATGATGTTCCTGGTTGGTATCGATTGATTCGATCAGCGGTTTGTCGCTCATGGGGAAGACTCTCCGGGTTGGTGTACAGTTTGTCCTTGTCATGAACTCATGAATCGCCCTCTCAAATCAGGGAATATTGATACAGCATGTGATTTCGTTTTTTTAGTTTCACCGTGGCATTAAAAGTGGTGACAGTGGAACCACTGTCCAGATGATATTTTGTACGAGGCTTTTTGTTACGGTGAATTACTTGTCTTTTCCCATGTCAAACGATTGTCGTAACTTGGCCAGCTGCTCAGAACCAAACTCACGTGCGCGCTGCTTTTCCTTTTCTGAAAGCTCTTTTTCCTGTATTGCCTCGGGGGGTTGCAATGGCTGCTGTCGCGCCACCCTTGCCTCTGCCACTTTGATACCAAGGTTGGGAATAAACTCGCCCTGCTGGACAGCCTTGCAAAGCGAGTGCAAAAAACGCAACTCATCGTACACGGGCTTCATGCCCTTTTGCTCGGACTCCAGTCGCCCCTGCAGCTCATCCAACACAAACTGCTGCTCTTGTGGATCAATCATGGCCAAATAGCGATCAGCCAGCGCTTTTTGATTATCGGATAGCCGCCGTGGGTAAATCAGTGAATCCGAATTTTCCGAAAAAGCACTCTCATTGTTGACGTTGTTTTGTGTAGGGGTTGTTGTTGTAGTTAATATATTATGACTACAACCACTACTGTAGTGTGTCTTTTCAACCGCCTTTGAATTTTGGTTCTGGTTATTTTTGGGTAGATTATTTGATGGCGGGGTATTTTTGAGCTGATTAAGCACATTTGCACTGAATGCAAAATAACGACGAGCGCCGCCTTGATTATTGCTGGTATTCGATAATGTTTTCACCGCTTGCGCGCGCTGTTCTAGAGAAGGCTCACTCTGGGATATATCCTGACCTGATTGTATGCCTTCATCCAGGCTATCCAATACACCCTGCGCCACTACTCGCACGCGTGCATGGTGGTGTTCGACCGACTGCTCAAGGAACTGCATGTACTGCGCATCAAGGTGCAATGCATCCACAAAAGGTAAAGGTTCATCATGCAACACATAAACATTACCTTTGAATTGGCCGCCTTTTCCTCGTACTTTTGCACACAGCGTCAACCATCGCGTCAGTCGCAATATCGCAATCGCTCGTGAGATCGTAGACGTCGATGACACATTGGCTTTACTTGCCAGCCTATCGTAACTGGGAAAAGCCGTACGCCCACCCGTTTCCCGCGCCTGGAGCATGATCACCATCCACACTAACTTGTCGACGGGTTCGAGAACAGGATCCTGAATCACCATAGCAGGAATAGCCTGATGCCAGTTCCCCATAAACAACATAGTGTCGGGAGATGTCGCATCCGCATTTGCTTTGGCGCGTTGAATAGTTGCCTTGATTAAGGCATCCAGTGCATGAGTTTCCGGGCGAAGAGAAGATTCTTCAGCTACCATTCTCTGTCACCGTTTGGGGCCAGCGTGCGCCTCAGGATCACCGTATTCAATCCATCGCTGCGCCAATGTCCAGATGGCTCGCAGTCCGATACCGGTTTCTTTTTGTAGTAACAGATAATCGGTCGGTAATAGCGTCATATCATCGTGGTCATCAACAAGATCACGCCAGACATACCAGAGTTTATGAGTAGACACCTCATCTAGCTCGGGCGGACGACCTACTGCAGGCGCAACCGTCAGCAGTCGTCGCCAACGGGTGTATTCCCTGGAACTTTGACCAAACAAGGTCTGCATCATTTCCAAAGGTGCATCGGCTACGATAAGCTCGCGCTGCAGTTCATCCGATTCTCGCTGATGCCGAAGATGTTCAATCATAGGCCAGAACACTTCCCGATTAAGATTGATCTTCAGGCAATGGGCGCGAAGGCTATCAGCACGGTAAAGGTCGGCGAGATTCATTTCCTTGAGTGCATCCAGTTCTTTTGCACCGAAGTTCATCGTGCGTAACGCCAGCTGATCCCCCTCTGCCAAACACCGCAGGGCATACAACAGTACTGCCGTGATCAGCTCGGCCTCTTTATTCGCGGACATCAGGCTTCACCACCAGCTAATACCCATAAAGGCAACGCCGATTCCATTGCCAGACGTTTCAGCGCTCGATAGTTATTCATCAACCCCAGCAAATCCTGCCAGTCCTGATCACTCAATTGCCACCAAAGCTGATCGCCGGTATGCCCTGGATCCAGAGTCCAAATACTGTTAAAGAGCAAGCCAGCATCTTGTGCCTCCAGGGCCTGGCGCAATACACCGTCTGGCTGAAGGTATTCCATCAAGATATCAATGGGCGCGATGGTGATTTCCGCACAGGCTGCAAGTTGCCACCACAGCGTCGAAATTTGTCCGAGCATTTCTTGATCCAGCATTTCCGTTAAATCGGGGCCGGGCACATCGCAAAGCAAAAAGCCCATTCCTTGGCCTGGTAATGCGACAACCAATTCCCCCAGCCCATTTCTCTCAGCCAACCGGGTAGCGAGCGCCAACGCCTGAGTGCGTAGTGATTCAACATCATCGGCTGAACCGTTACTTACCGTTGAACAAGGTGTGATCAATGGTGGTTCTTGACTCTCGGGGTCAGTGTCAACAGGACTTCCAACCCGCGTGTTTTCTCCGACAGGTGCTTCGTCATAACCAGACTGATCAGTCTCATCAACAGGCACTGGCTGATTTTCCATGACCTCCGCCTCGGGAGGTGGCCTATCGACGACCACAAACGTTTTGCCTGCCAGGCAAGCCTCCATTTCCAGGCGAATCGCCTGCAGGCTCTGCTCAGACTCCTCCGCAATTTCATTTTCCAACGCTGCTCGCAAGGGTTGGATATCCCATTCTGCATCGTCATATCGGCGACACAGCTCGGCAAATATCATGTCATACACCGACACATCACCCAGCTCACGTCTTTCCCAAATTCTCCGCGCTGCACGCTCCAAAGCGCGAATTCTTTCAATCTGAGGCCGACCTAATCCCGCCGACAGCGCATTGGGCATCGTTGGCCATAAGGTATGAACCGCATACCCCATTTTAGAAATCATGCTGTGACTGAGGCTAAATCCCCGCTCTTTGAAAAAAGTTTCTAACTGGCGCTGAGACAGTTCATCAACCTCCAACTCATCTTCAAGTAATCGCTTGGCTTCAAACACGGCCTGCGCCTTATCGATGAAGGGAAGACTCCCGCGCAGCTCATTTTCCCGCAGATGGGCAAACAACACACTGGATTCCTGAACCCAGGGCTTGAACAAACAATTCACCCGGTAAAATCGCTCTTCACCGCTTTCTTCATAGAGTTCTTTCAGAATGCGCAAACGGGTATTACCACCCGCGAGCAGGACATAATCTTCAACACCAGGCGCTTGAGTGATCACCAATGGCTGATCGAGGCCTTCCACTCGAATGGACGCCTTGATACGGTCATATTCCGGATTCGCTTGCCGACGAGGATTCAATGCGTAGTTGTGAATACGCGTCACCTCAATGCGGGTGATCGTTTCGGGGTGAGTGAGCTCCTGATCTGGTTCCCGGGTAACATTACTGGCAGTCGCCTCAGTTTGAATCGCCATGGTTACCTCCCGACGTCACTTCAGGATCTGTATCAACCCCATAGAAAATTTCCGGATGGCGAACCATGGTCGCGCGTGGCACGGCGCACAGCCTGCCATCGGATGTTCCTGCAACGACCCGCGTAGACTGTTCAATCTGGGTAGCCAACAACGGGCTTGCATACCGGTGATGCCCAGCAATCTGATACAAATAGGAGACAGAATCGTTGCAAGGTATAGCCACTTCGGCACGCTCCCGCTTTGTCGCAATCTTTAAAAATTCCTTTAGCTTCATGCGTAGAAACATTAGCACCGTGCAAACTATCGAGCAACTAACTACGCCCTCTTTTTGTTTATCATCGTGCTAAATACCTGCTAAACTGTTTCGCATGAAGCGAAAAATTAACCGGACACGACTCAAGAACCTTGAGCTCCTCATTAGCGAGGCAGGCTCTGCCGCCAAGCTGGCGCGGACCGCAGGGACAAACAGTTCCTATCTCAGCCAGGTACGCAATCAATTACCCACCAAGAAAGGAACCCCTCGCGCCATAGGCGATGATTTAGCAAACAAATTGGAAAAGGCCATGAAAAAGCCCCAGGGATGGATGGATGATCTACATAACGGCAATGCTGATAGCACGCAGGAGCACAACGCACATCTAGGGCCGGATCTTCGCAGCACTCTGCCACTGATATCCTGGGTACAAGCGGGCGAGTGGCACGAAATATCCGAGAGCTTTGTCCCTCAATATGGCGCTGAACTGCTGCCATGCCCGGTGAAGTGCAGCCCCGAGTCTTTTGTACTCAGGGTTCGCGGAACCAGTATGGAGCCCAAGTTTCACGAAGGTGATTTGATCTTTGTAGATCCTAATGCTTGCGCTGAAAACGGTAAGTATGTGGTCGTGCGACTTGATCTTTCCAATGAAGCCACCTTCAAGCAGTTGATCATTGAAGAGGGAAAGCAATACCTGAAAGCGTTAAACCCAGACTGGCCAAACCGAATCATTGAGGTTGATGAGGAGGCCAGCATCTGCGGTGTCATCGTCTTTAAGGGTGAAATTGTCTAATTTGTTTAGCACGAAGATAAAAAGATAGCAGACATTCCAACTTGATTGTATAATTAGCTCAGTGCTAATGTTTTGCCATTCGAATTCAGAATGGCCAGAGGCATTTCCAACATCGTGCTGCTAAAGATCTGGCCCAGGTGACCTCAACATCACAGGGACCATCAATATCATGAAGTGGGTAAAGCTTCCCAAGTATTGCGAAATGAGTGGAGATACAGCCAATGCTGTTCATGCTCGGAGGAAAAAGGGGATTTGGCTGGATGGTGTACATTGCCAGGTTCGCCACAACACACTTTGGATCAATATTGAGGCAGTTGAAAGATGGGTAGAGAACGGTCTGTTAAGCTCGCGCAAGGCGTAAGAGTCAGAACCTATGCGAGCGGCGGAAAATCGATTGAAATTCAATTTCAGTATCGCGGCGTTCAATGCAAGGAAACACTCTCTGCCCTTGACCCGGACAAGAAAGGTAACCAGCGTTACGCTATCAACCTGAAAGCTGAGGTCGAAGGAGCCATTGAAAGACAAACGTTCCGTTACGATGAATTTTTTCCGGAATCAAAGCGAGCGCAACTATTTGGCCATGCCATATCTCAGGCAACAATTCGTGAACTCATCGAAGACTGGCTTAAAGATATCAAGCGTACCCATCCACACAGCACCCATCGGTGTTATAACAAAAGTTGCAACGCTCACCTGCTGCCACAGTTTGGCGACCTCTGTGCCCGGGATCTAACGCCACAGCATATTCGCACCTGGATACGGGAGCGCACTGGTACATTAAAAAGCATTCGCAACGATCTCACACCTCTGCGTGCCATTCTTGACCGCGCCCTCAACGATGACGTTATTGAGCGCAACCCACTGGACAAAATCAAAGTCAGTAAGCTGGTTGACCGATCACAGGCAACAACAAATTATAAAGTAGATCCTTTCACCAAAACTGAAATTGAAACAATATTAAAGCATGCACTGCAATACGACCCTCGTATCCGGAACATTTTCAAATTTGCCTTTTTTTCCGGTCTTAGAACATCAGAGCTGTTTGGTTTGCAATGGGGCGATGTTGATTGGGATAAATCTGAAATTCACGTACAGCGCGCAGTTGTTGAGCGCCTACTGAAAGAGACGAAGACGCAATCCAGCAACCGGAAGGTCATTTTGTTACCTGCTGCCTATGAGGCACTTTCACACCAAAAACAATTTAGCTATGTGGGCCGTGATTACATTTTCGTACGCCCCGGAGACAAGGGCAGGTTTATCGATTATGAACACCTTGAAAGACCTTGGAAACACATACTAAAACTAGCCGGTATTCGCTACCGCAATCCCTATCAATCACGCCATACTTACGCCAGCCAATTATTATCCGGTGGTGAAAATCCATTATTTGTTGCGCAACAAATGGGGCATAAAACAACTGAGATGATTATGCGGCACTATGGCCGCTGGGTAGAGCAGGCAGCTGAAGATCAAAAGCATGTGTTTGTATCCAGTTTTGGGCAAGGCGTAAAGGAGACACGTCAGCATTACTCCATTGAAGAGACACATGTGAGTAACGCCGCGTAACCTCGTTCAGGCAGCGCCTCATGGTTACCACTATTCACTCAACACCCAGACAACCCCACCAACAGTTCGACTATCAGTCCACAAATGGCACTTATGCTTACCACTTCTCCCGCAAATGATAACCAGACGTGCCACAAATTATATTTACTTTATTAAAAATGAATACTATACTTATCATTATTTAAATAATTGGTAACTGTAGTGCCCAAACAAGAATCAAATCAAAAGCGAAGTGCTGTTGTCTTTCCCAAGAACCGAAAGGTTTTAGAACAACTTGGCGACAATATTAAACTGGCCTGTAAACGCAGAGGATACACCCAGGTTCTGATTTCAGAGAGAACCGGGTTAAGCCGTCTGACCATTCGCAAGATTGAACAGGGAGATCCTAAAGTTTCTATCGGTCACTATGTCGCCGTACTCAGTGTGCTGGGATTAACGGAAGATTTTGCGAGGGTTGCCAATGATGATGAACTGGGCCGCAAACTCCAGGACATCAAACTGATGAATAAACAAAAAGGTAAGTAGTAATGAGTACGGTAGTCTATGTCTTTGCTGACTGGGAAGCGTTTGATGAGCCTACTCTGGTGGGCACTCTGCGATCCTCTGTCATCAAAAACAAAGAGCATTTTAGCTTCAGCTACGACAACGATTGGCTGCAGTTTCCCTATGCGCAAAAAATTGATCCGGACTTAAATCTCTATTCGGGAGAGCAGCACAGCGAGGATTCCAAAAACTTCAGAACCTTCTTGGACTCCTGCCCAGATCGCTGGGGTAGACTACTTATGAAGCGCCGCGAAGCCATTATTGCACGCCAAGAGGATCGCCGCCCAAATGTACTCTACGAAATAGATTACCTGCTGGGCGTACATGACCTTTACCGCTTGGGAGCATTGCGATTCAAGCGAGAAATAACAGGGGAGTTTCTGGATAATGACGAAACGCTGGCAGCACCGCCTATCTCTTCGCTACGTGATCTCGAATACGCGGCTCAACAAGTTGAAGACAACGGTAATACAGACGACCCGGAGTACTTAAAGTGGTTAACCATGCTGATGTCTCCGGGCTCCTCCCTGGGGGGAGCTCGCCCCAAAGCCAGCGTAGTCGATGAAAACAATCAATTGTGGATAGCCAAATTTCCCAGCCAACTCGATGATCATGACATTGCCGCCTGGGAGTTTGTTGTTTACCAATTGGCCGTGGGTGCCGATATCCAGATGGCAGAATGCCGGATTGAAAAATTCAACAGCCACCATCATACATTCCTCACCAAGCGGTTTGACCGCACGCCAGAGCACCGCTTACATTTCACCTCAGCGATGACCCAGCTTGGATACTACGACGGTGATTATGATGCAAGCTACCTGGAGCTGGCGCAGTTTCTTACTGAACATGGAGCCAACACCAAAGAAGACCTGGCACAACTGTGGCGACGCGTTGTATTTAATATCGCGGTATCGAATACGGATGATCACCTGAGAAACCATGGCTTCATTTACAGTAACGGTGGCTGGCTACTATCCCCTGCTTACGACATCAACCCGGTAACACCCGCTAACGGCCTGCACCTGAATATCACCGACGATGACAACAGCCTCAGCTATGAACTGGCGATGGACGTGATCGAATTTTTCCAACTCAGCACGTCACAGGCTCAGCGTATAAAAGATGAGGTGCTGTTGAGTGTTGCCCGCTGGGAAACGGTGGCAAACTCTATCAATATTAGCCGAAGCGAACAGCTGAATATGGCGAGTGCATTCAATGTCTAACCCAGCAACACGAAATAAGCCGCGTTAACAAAACAAAGTCCATGGAACGTGAGTGGAACGCAGAAGTTATCGTCACTCATATCTTGTTGTTTTTATTAGCTTTATTAAGATGGCCTTGGAAGTTCAAGTCCTCTCCTGGCACCATTTTTGAAAATAAACTCTTTATTTTCATACACTTAAAATTACGAATATAGCCATTGACTCATGACCCATTAGATTGGTCATTAGAACATGGTAAAACAAAGCTCACCTTGTATCACTCGAACCGCTGAAGGTTGGACTTCATAAACACCTCTCGTAGAACTAGATTCTAACGTTATTTGGTGTCTAGCAAACCCTGGGAAGTCCAAATTGATGAGCATATTAAACAAATTGATCTTCGTATGAGTGAAATTTAAAAACTAAAAGCATCCCTCAAAACCCTGCGTTCAATGTCGCAAAAGTATGTCTTGCCTAATACCTGTCCATCATTTTTGTTTTTAGCCGTTACTCTTTATTGACCGCCGATGTCCAAATTTAAGTTTGAACCACTGTTTACCAAATAATAGACTCGAGAATAATAAAATCAGAAATTGCGTCACTATTCCTTGCCAGGTTGAATTAACGCCAAGCCATTCTATTTGAAAATGAATCGGCAAAGGAGAAATGCCGATCACTGCAGCCTCTTGCAATGCCGAAATCGCTTTTCCTGCCAAAACAAATGATAGCGCCAATAACAGATAAGTTGTCGTCGAGAAGAATCGGCTGATTGGTAATTTAACGGAATATTTAATCATTAACCAAGTGAGCAACATTAAAACAGCGACCGCAAAAACAAAACCACCAACCAGGGCAAATTCTTGTGATGGCGCCGTCTGTGTCAGTAAAGATTGATAGAATAGAACTGTCTCAAATACTTCACGATAGACGGCGATAAATGCCAAGCCCGCAATGCCCCATAAAGTACCCGCTTTTAAACTTCGGTCGATATTCTGCTGAATATAAGTCTGCCATTGCGCTGCCTGGGTTTTGCTATGCATCCAAAAGCCGACATAGAACAAGACAATTGCAGCCACCATAGCAGCCACGCCCTCCATAATCTCACGACTGGCACCACTAATTGCCACCAAGTGCTGCGCCACTAACCAGGTCAGAACGCCGGCAACTAATGCAATCCCCCAGCCTAGGTGAACATATTTAATTGCTTCTTCCTTCTTGGATCGAAGCAGGACGGTGAAAAGAGCAATCACAACCAACAGGGCCTCCAATCCTTCGCGTAATAAAATAATAAAACTCGCACTAAACAACGTCGCATTAGACATGGAAGATTCCGTTAGCACTTGCTCAGCTTGTTCTAATTGCGTGAATATCTTCACTAAGGATTGTTCAAGCTGTTTGACGTTTTGTCTGTCACTCAACTGTTGACGTAAATTCAACAAATCCGACTCAATAGATTGGCGAAGTGCCTTGTCCTTTGCATCGAGACTATTTTCAATCAATTCAAAACCATCCAGATAAGCGCTGACGGCTAGCCTCTTTGCATTATCATAATCACCTTTTTGGTAGGCCGTATTCGATTCTTCAAGCCGGTGACGAGTTATAGATAAAGGTGATTCTTCACTTGAAAACAAAAGGGCTGGATTGGCCCGTGTAATTTCAACCAGCCTCGGCTCAATTTCTGTACGTTTGCTAGTTAATTCGCTTGGACTAAACATGACGACATCTTGTATGGTCAAGGCTGACTTCAAGGACATTTCTTGCTTTTCGTCAGCGGTAAACGCCAAACCACCCACGAAGAATGCCAAAGACCATCGTTCCTTCTCAGTCAAATGCTTAAAAGAAGGCATTGCTGTGCCTTCTATTCCGCCAGATATGGCATCATAAAGCCCTAGAATCGATCGATTGAGTGCGCGCGATTTATCGGTGAAATCTGTAGGCATGGGGTTAAGTTGTTGAGCTAACGGGCCATCACCGCTGCCGAGTGAGCCATGACAACTTGAGCAATCATTCTGAAACATCATCTTAATTTTGGAGTTGGCACTCAGTGAGCGAGGAAGCGACAATTGAGGGGACAGTGTCAGCAGTAAACCTCTCAAATCAGAAGATACGGCCTGAATCATAGCAACTGATTGTTTATTGGCGATCGCAGTCTGAAGCGATTGCGCCAACATTTTAATTTGACCATCGCCGGTTAGCAGTGCAGTACTCTTTTCCAGAATGATCCCAGCGAACTCCACCATTTCTTGATATTCACCCTGGTCGACGACTTTGCCGTTGGACACGGCTGAAGCATAGTCAACTCCCACATATTCGGCTAACTGTACAAGTTGGCGTAACTCTTCAGTTTCAACATTAGCCGAAACGTTGCCTGAAATCACTAGCGTCAATAAGATGCCAAAACTAGCGATTGCCTTTTTAATCCCTAATTCATAGGAACTAAGCTTTAATAGATAATTCACTGGGTTGTAAGAATTCATAATTTGGCAGCAACGACAATACGATTGAGAATGATTCGCATTATAAGCCCTTTAGTAAGTATAGAGTCAAGCAAGTCGAAATTTTGGGTTAAATAAACGGGAGTTTTCTTTAAGGTAGCAAGACTCTGCCAGCAAGCCAGTATCAAAGCCCAAAATCGGTTATAAACGCAAAGGGTATTATGACGGCAAGCCCACAATGGTCGATGATAACCACCTTGATAGGCAGTTTGATGTTGATCAGTCCAATCAGGCTTGGGTTACTGATATCACTTATATTAGAACCTACGAAGGTTGGCTGTATATCTAGCTATTGTTATCGATCTGTATTCACGCCAAGCCGTTGGCTGGTCGATGAGTCAGTGTATGGCTGTTGATCTTGTATTAGACGCTTTGCTGATAGCTATCTGACGTCGTAAACCGCTCGAGCAGGTCTTGATTCACTCTGATCATGGCTCACAGTTTACGAGTGGTGAATGGCAGTTATTTTTAAAGGCCAATAACCTCAAGGCCAGCATGAGTCGACGAAGAAATTTCCATGACAATGCGGTTGCTGAGAGTTTTTTCAGCTACTGAAACGAGAGCGGGTTCGACGCAAAATTTATAAGACTAGAAAAGATGCTAGGGAGGATATCTTTAATTACATCAAATTGTTTTACAACTCGATACGCAAGCATGGTACTAATGGTTTGCTATCACCTCAGCAGCACGAAAAACGTTACAAAATGAATAGCGGAGTGGTCTAGGTTTATGGGGGCTATTCAATGACCAAATCATTGGAAACCATTTAACTACTTTACTCGCTAACTCTACGAAAGTAATTAATTTTGGTTCTCAGGATTATTCCTTTAAAGCAGTATCATTTTTTGATTCAGTCTTAGATTGAATTAATGTATAGTTCGCACTTCTATATAGTACGAAATACAAGAACAACAGCAAGCGGTCCAATGCGAATAGCAAAGTACACAAAAATTATCATAGCATTACTGATGATGGCTTTCATCGGTCAAGCTGTCGCGTCTATTGCTATGTCCTGCCTGAACGAAGCTTCTCAATCGCAGCTCCAAGAGCAATTGATGGATTCTTCCGTTATGAACCATTCACAGCATAAGAGTATGAATTTAGGGGATTCCCTTGATTCATCTGAATGCTGCTCTGAGGGTGATTGTAGTCTTGGTGATTGTAGTCTTGGTGCCTGTAGTACAGCTATGTTACCTGTAGCGCAATCGACTTTTTTATCTAACTTTTCCTTACTGACAGCACACTATCTTGGTTCTGTTAAAAACCAGTTAACTCTTTCGTTATACCGTCCTCCTATTTCCCGCTAACACAGGATAGGTTCGTCTAAAAATTGACGTTACCTTTCTTTCTGAAGTGTATTAGCGGGAGCCTCAAAGCTCCCAACTGGTGATCTAAAAAGATCGAAAACCGCTCCGGGAGCGAGCATGAAATTTATTATCAGAACCATGAAATGGCTGATTGCTGTTTCAATTTTTTTAAGCATGGCCGCCTGTTCAGACAACACGGGCGATGCAAATACTCAGAAGCTAACCCCTGAGAGTCTTGAGAAGCCATCTAATAAAGTGGTGTCTCTGGACGTCTATAAAAGCCCAACTTGCGGGTGTTGTGAAAAGTGGATTGAGCATCTTGAAACTTCAGGTTTTGATACTTTAATCCACCATCCAACTGACCTTAATGAAGTGAAGCAGAGCAACGCTATCGCACCTCGTTATCAGTCTTGTCATACGGCTGTTTCTTCAGAAGGTTATGTATTTGAAGGACACATTCCTGCTCATTTGATACAACGCTTTCTTTCTAGCCCTCCACAAAATGCAATAGGCCTAGCTGTACCTGGAATGCCAGTAGGCAGCCCAGGCATGGAAATGGGTGATCGACGTGACAGTTACAATATTATGTTGCTTAAAACAGACGGTAGCGCCGAAGTATACGCACCTATTGGAACCAAAAAGTGAAGGCGCCAAGATCAAATAGACAAGGTCATTAAGCATGGAAAATACTAGTCAAATACACATAATGAAACCCGGTGCGCCGTCATTATCGCGGCGCCGTTTTATCATCGGCCTAGCCGCCGGCAGCGCCCTATTGGGGCTGTTCTTACAAGAAAATTTATGACGATGCAGAGTAGAAAGGGAAAAATGTAAATGAATATTTCTATCGTCCAGTTTAGTTTTATCAGAAAGGTCCAGAAGTGGCTCGTTGTTATACCGCTCAGCATACTCTCCTACTCGGCACTTTCTAATGAGTCACTCGTAGTGCAGAGCGATAATTTGGATCTTAGTGCTGCTGTAAGAGCTGCTATAACGATTGATCCTTGGTTAGTAGGTAACAAGCATTCTCAAGACGCAATAGAAGCAATGAGTATTTTTGCTGGGACGCTACCTGACCCTAATGTCTCTATAGGGGTTGGAAGTCTTCCTACCGATACTTTTGATCTTCAACAGGAAGGCATGACGCAGACCAAGATCGGGGTGTCTCAAATGTTTCCGCGGGGAGATAGCTTGGCAATTAAAAAGAAACAACTGGAAATAATGGGTAGCGAGTACCCTTACCAGCGGCACGACAGGGAAGCTAAAGTGGCTGTGGCAGTCAGCCAACTTTGGCTGGATGCCTATAAGGCACAGGAAAGTATTGTTCTTATTGAAAAAGATTACGCTTTGTTTGAGCAATTAGCCGATGTTGCTGGGGCAGCCTACTCGACAGCGATAGGTAGAACACGACAGCAAGATATTGTGCGCGGAGACCTGGAGCTGATTCAGTTGGAGGATCGCCTGACTGTTTTGAAACAGCAACAAGAGAAGTATCAGGAAAGCTTGTCTGAATGGTTAAATAGTCATTTTGCAGATCAGTATTTAACACAAGGATCAGCTGCTAATCGCATTGCTGATTCAAAGATAAAACTTGCCGCAAAATTGCCGGATATTGTTTTGCTTAATTCCCAGCTTTACAAAAGCTTGAATCCTGTCGGGCAACAAACCTTGGCTGGCTATCTATCTGAACACCCAGCCGTTAGAGGATTAGATCAACAAATTCAAGCAACCAACATAGGCATAGATCTGGCTAAACAAAAGTACAAACCCGAATGGGGTGTTAATGCCGCGTATGGGTATCGTGATGATGACCTTGCTGGTAACGATCGCGCAGACTTATTTTCCGTTGGTATTACTTTTGATTTACCGATTTTCACGGCCAACCGTCAAGACAAAGAGCTTAGTGCGGCTGTATCTCAGGCCGAGTCGGTTAAAACGGAGAAATGGTTGTTGCTCAGAAATATGATGGCCTCATTTGAGGCCGCCAAAGCGCAACTTGTGCGGCTCAATGAGCGCCAGGCACTTTACCGAACTGAATTATTGCCGCAAATGTACATTCAAGCGGAAGCGTCACTTACCGCTTATACCAATGACGATGGCGATTTTGCTGAAGCCGTTAGAGCGCGTATTGCGGTATTAAATGCCGAAATTGAAGCGTTGAGTATTGATGTGGATAAACAAAAGCTGATCGTGCAGCTGAATTATCTTTTTGTAAACCAACATAACTCTATCGAAATGATGCTGAATGATAGCTCCGTTTAAAGGAAATAATGAAATGAATGATAAGTTAAGTTCAAAAGGAGTTATTCATGATGAATAAGTCCAACGTTTTTACCGCAATAGTTTTGGTTGCGGCCGCAGGCGGCATTGGCCATTGGTTAGGCTCAAATGGTTCACAAAATGAACCAGAAAGTGTAAAGCAGGACAAATTACCGCTTTATTGGGTCTCGCCAATGAACCCGAATTATAAACGGGATAAGCCGGGGAAATCTCCCATGGGCATGGACTTGATTCCAGTTTATGAAGAGGGCGGGGCTGGCCCGGGTGCAGGACCCGGAACCATCAGAATTTCGCCTGATGTGGTCAATAATCTTGGTGTGCGAACTGCCGTAGTAGAGCGTAAAGCCCTGCATTCTGAAATACAAACCGTCGGATATGTGGCCTACGACGAAGATCAGTTGGTCCATATTCACCCCAGAGTGGAGGGCTGGATTGAAAAGCTATATGCCAAGGCTGAGGGTGATCCGGTGAAAAAAGGGCAACCGCTTTATGAAATATATTCCCCGGAGTTAGTCAATGCGCAGGAAGAACTGGTGCTTGCGTTGGATAGAAAAAACCAACGCTTGATTCAAGCGGCACATGATCGATTAAAAGCGTTACAGCTTCCAAAAGACACTATCGAAAAATTAATGCAAACCAAAAAAGTTAAGCAAACTATTGTCTTTTTTTCCCCGCAGGGAGGCGTGGTGGATAACCTCAGCATCCGTGAGGGCGTTTTCGTCAAACCGGGCACCACCCTGATGTCTATCGGTGCGCTGGATCAGGTCTGGGTGGAAGCCGAAGTGTTTGAACGCCAGGCATCAGATGTGGTAACGGGCTTGCCCGTTACCATGACCCTGGATTATTTGCCTGGAAGGGTCTGGCAGGGCAAGGTTGACTATGTGTATCCCACATTGACCAACGTAACCCGAACAGTGAAAGTCAGATTGCGCTTTGACAATGAAGACCAGGTGCTAAAACCCAATATGTTCACCCAGGTGGTGATTCATGTCAGGAACCTGGAGGACACCTTGCTGGTTCCCCGCGAAGCAGTGATTCGAACCGGCAATGTCAACCGCGCGGTGCTTGCCCTTGGCGATGGACGTTTCAAGTCGATTGACGTCAAGGTGGGACGTTTTGGGGCACAGTCCACTGAAATTTTGGCGGGCTTGAAAGAGGGCGACCGCATCGTCAGCTCGGCACAATTTTTACTCGATTCTGAGTCCAGCAAAACCTCTGATTTCAAGCGTATGGACCATGAAAGCATGGATCATAACCAAGCCCCGAGTATGGACCATGAAAGTATGGACCATAACCAGGCTCAGAGTATGGGCCATGAAAGCATGGACCATAACCAAGCCCAGAGTATGGACCATGAAAACATGAAACTTAACGATCATAACGATCATAACGAATAGAAGAGAAAAAGATGATTGAATCCATTATTCGCTGGTCGGTCAGTAATCGTTTTTTTGTTCTGCTGGCAGCTTTTATTGTCGTTGGTATTGGGCTGTTTTCATTAAAAAACACCCCGGTAGACGCTATACCTGACTTATCCGATGTACAGGTGATTATTAAA
The DNA here is from genome assembly GCA_963974675.1 of uncultured Porticoccus sp. GTDB lineage: Bacteria > Pseudomonadota > Gammaproteobacteria > Pseudomonadales > Porticoccaceae > Porticoccus. The sequence goes on from CAXBDQ010000026.1 coordinate 22,919, forward strand.
ACCCCGTATCCGGGGCAAGCGCCCCAAGTAGTGGAAGATCAGGTTACTTATCCGCTGACTACCGCGATGTTGTCGGTGCCTGGCGCTGTCACCGTGCGGGGATACTCATTTTTTGGCGACTCCTATGTTTACGTAATCTTCGATGAAAAAACCGACATGTACTGGGCCCGCTCCCGGGTGCTTGAATACCTGAGTCAGGTCGCGCCAACACTGCCTGCAAACGCCAAACCGCAACTGGGGCCGGATGCCACAGGTGTGGGCTGGGTTTATCTGTACGCGCTGGTGGACAAAACCGGACAGCAGGATATCAGCCAACTGCGTAGCCTACAGGATTGGTTCTTGAAGTTCGAACTGCAAACGGTTCCTGGCGTATCGGAAGTCTCCGCGCTGGGCGGCATGGTGAAGCAATATCAGGTGAAAGTGAACCCGGATAAGCTCAGGGCTTTTGGTATTCCACTTTCGCATATTCAAACGGCCATTAAGCGTGGTAACCAGGAAATTGGTGCCTCCGTGGTGGAAATGGCAGAGGCCGAATACATGCTGCGGGCTTCCGGCTATCTACAAAGTGTGCAGGATATAGGCAACATCCCCCTGGGGGTTAACCGTAACGGCACGCCGCTGTTGCTCAAAGATGTAGCCGAAATTGGTGTGGGTCCGCAAATGCGTCGGGGAATTGCCGAACTGAACGGTGAGGGCGAAGTCGTGGGCGGTATTGTCGTCATGCGCTTTGGCGAAAATGCGCAACAAACCATCGATGGCGTTAAAGCCAAACTGGAACAACTGAAGAAGGGATTGCCTGAGGGTGTTGAAGTGGTGACGGTTTATGATCGCAGTGGGTTGATTGAACGTGCGGTTAGCAACCTGGCTTTCAAACTGCTGGAGGAGTTTGGGGTTGTCGCCCTGGTCTGTATGGTTTTTCTGTTTCATGTGCGCTCATCACTGGTCGCCATTATCACTTTGCCGGTGGGTATTCTGATGGCCTTTATCATCATGCATGCGCAAGGTTTAAACGCCAATATTATGTCTCTGGGCGGCATTGCGATTGCGATTGGTGCCATGATTGATGGCGCCATTGTGATGATCGAGAATATGCACAAGCATATAGAGCGTACCCCCATCACGAAGGAAAACCGCTGGCAAATCGTTGCCAAAGCCGCCAGCGAAATCGGGCCAGCACTGTTTTTCAGTTTGCTTATCATTACCGTCAGTTTTGTGCCGGTCTTTACCCTAGAGGCGCAGGAAGGACGAATGTTTTCACCGCTTGCGTTTACCAAAACCTACTCCATGGCGGCTTCGGCGGTGCTGGCAATAACGCTGGTACCCGTTTTAATGGGCTATTTCATTAGGGGGAAGATACTGCCCGAGCATAAAAATCCCATTAACCGGTTGCTAACAGCTGCTTATTTGCCCGCACTTAAAAGTGTATTGAAGTTTCCGAAAACCACCTTGTTAGGGGCGGTATTTGTTCTTCTTATAGGACTTTGGCCGCTGGATAAAATTGGCAGCGAATTCATTCCCGATCTGGATGAAGGAGACCTGATGTATATGCCAACAACCTATTCAGGTATTTCTATCGGTAAAGCACGAGAGCTACTTCAGCAGATGGATAAATTGATCTATACGGTTCCTGAAGTGAAAACCGTTTTTGGTAAGGTTGGACGAGCGGAAACTGCAACGGATCCTGCACCGCTCACCATGACAGAAACGTTTATTCAGCTTAAACCTAAAGACCAGTGGCGGGAGGGGCTGACGACTGAAGATCTAAAAAAAGAACTGGATAACCTGGTTAAATTGCCCGGTGTCACCAACGCCTGGGTCATGCCAATCAAAACACGTATTGATATGTTGGCAACAGGAATTAAAACCCCTGTCGGGATTAAAATTGCGGGTCCCGATCTAAGCAAAATCCAGGAAATTGGCCAGCAACTGGAAACCATTCTTAAGGATGTTCCCGGTACAGCTTCGGTGTATGCGGAGCGGGTTGCTGGAGGCCGTTACATAAAAGTGGATATACAAAGAGAAAAGGCGGCACGTTACGGCCTGAATATTGATGATGTGCAACAGGTTATTGCTACGGCGATTGGTGGTACGAATGTGGCTCAAACCATCGAAGGGTTGGAGCGCTACCCCATTAATCTGCGTTATCCGCAGGATTACCGCAACTCGCCAGAGCAACTAGTGCTGTTGCCGATTGTGACGCCAGCTGGACAACGTATTTCTCTGGGGGATGTGGCGCATGTCTTTGTTGAAGACGGTCCTCCGTCAATAAAAAGTGAGAATGCGCGACTCAATGGCTGGGCTTATATCGATATCGAAGGTGTTGATATCGGTAGTTATGTGGTTGAGGCACAAAAAGCGGTTAATGAGCAGCTTGATTTACCGGCCGGTTACTCCATTGGTTGGTCAGGGCAATATGAATATATGCAGCGTGCCAAAGAAAAACTAACCTATGTCGTGCCCTTGACTTTGGCCATCATTATCATTTTGCTGTTTATGAATTTCGGTAACTTTGTGGAGGTGGCCATCATTATGGGCACCTTGCCGCTGGCAATGGTAGGCAGTATCTGGTTGATGTATCTGCAAGGGTTTAATTTTTCTGTCGCTGTAGGTGTAGGCTTTATTGCACTGGCCGGTGTGGCGGTAGAGATTGGTGTCATTATGTTGGTGTATCTCAATCAAGCCTATAAGGAAATGCTGGGCGAACATCAACAGCAGGGTTCTTCTTTGAGTGAAGAAACGCTGAGACAAGCCGTGTTACATGGTGCTGGAATGCGCGTACGCCCGGTAATGATGACGGCTGCCGCAATCATTGTTGGTTTACTGCCTATTTTATACGGCACGGGAACCGGTTCAGAGGTGATGAGCCGGATTGCCGCCCCTATGGTAGGCGGCATGGTTAGCGCAGTTATTCTCACTTTGCTGGTAGTACCTGCGATCTATTTTTTATGGAGAAGAAGGTCATTAGATTAATCGATGCTACTCAATTATTGGGAGGTGTTTGACTCATGTCTGGAGCATGGGTGTAGCTTTGAAATTGTTTTTTATCAAAGCATTTAGGTGTAGCGCGGTAGTCGTTTATCGCACAGTTTAGGGTAGCTATTATGTTTCGTTTGGTGGGTATTGTATTAGTTATTTGCGGGTTGATTTTTCAACCTTTGATGGCTGGCATGCCCACCAAAATGGCTAATGACAACACTCCACCACCATAAAGCTTCTGATAAAGAGTCATCTACAGAAAATTGTGATGTTGACTGTTTGAATAGTGGGATGTGTGCGTCTTCCTGTGTTTTTGGCGGAGCCGGACTTTACCCAGGTTCAACTTTCCAGCTAGATCGACAAAATGTAATGCCTTTCTTTGAAATTCCTGAGCAATCGATTAGAGATATTGTTGTATTGGCTAATTATGTCCAAAGGGGTATCGCTAAGCGCAAGAACACTGCACTTATCCGCAAACACTATGCGGTGGTTTATTCGAATGGACACCTCATTAAGCGCGAAAATATCGATAGCGAGGTACTGAGTGGCTGTTATGGGTCGAAAGGAGCCTGCAGACCTAACGAAATGAGTAACGCCAGTGGCAACTTCAAACGAACACAAACTAGAAAAAGCAGTCCCCTTCTACCCTATAACATAGGGTGCGGTTCAACTCCCAACTTTTCCATTGAACTCAATCCTATGAAACCTAACTCTTAATCAACTAGTAGCATTTTATTCTTATTCGAGGTCGCACATAGAACCTGCTTGAAGCCATACACTCTGTTCATACAATGTACGGGCAACATCCAAACCCGTATTTTAAATTCATCATTTAAAAACAATGGATTAAGAGTTTACAATTACTGGTAATGTAGGTGTAAACGTTCCCCTCCGGCGCGTCAATAAGTGTAGCCATAACAATCAGAGAAGCTTGGGGGTTATTCAATTTCAACATAGGCGCATCTGTGCCATTTTTGAATGGTCTGGTATGATTTCTTGAACATCCTAAATTGGTCAGTCCTTGCTAATCCATCCTAATCCATTCCCCATGAGGTGCAGGTCAAGCTCCCCGCACAAACTTTTCAAATTCTTCCACGGGTATCGGGTGGCTGAATAGATAGCCTTGATAGCGATGACAACCTAAACGGGCCAGGAATTCTTGTTGTAACTTCGTTTCAATACCCTCTGCAATCACCTCTATGTCGAGACTCTCGCCTAGCCCTATAATAGCTTTGGCAATTACAGCAGCATTCTTGTCAGTAAGCATGTCGCGCACAAAACATAGATCAATTTTCAATTGTTCCAGAGGCAGACGGCTCAGGTATGACAACGAGGAATAGCCTGTACCAAAATCATCCAGAGAAAAGCGCACACCCCTGGTTTTCAGCGCTAACATTGTCTCGATAATACCCTCAATATTGTCTACCAGCAGACCCTCTGTCAGTTCCAGCTTAAGTTGCTCTGGATTAGCACCGGTATCATTCAGTACAACTAGCACTCGATTCACGAAGTCGTTCTGGAAAAACTGTTTGGCGCTAACATTAACCGAAATCGTGAGGTGGGCCATTTCCGGTCGGGTAGCCCATTCAGCCAGCTGTGCACATGCCGTTTCCAAGACCCATTGACCGATAAGAAGAATCTGCCCGGTTTCTTCTGCCAGTGGAATAAAGTCAGCGGGCGAAATCATGCCCTGCTCAGGGTGCAGCCAGCGCACCAGAGCTTCGGCTCCGATAGGTTCCCCTTCGTTATCGACTTGAGCCTGGTAGTGGACCAGAAACTGTTTCTCTTGAATGGCCACCCGAAGATCCGATTCCAGCGTCATGCGTTCTAGGAGGGCAGTTTCCATGGTAGGGTCGAAGAAATGAACCGCATCTCGGCCAGACGACTTTGCCTCATACATCGCTAGATCAGCCTGTTTCATCAGATCGTCAACGGTATACTGATGGCTACGTAACAACGTAACACCGATACTTGCCGTAACATGGCAGGAAATGCTGTCAAAGAAACCACTCTGACTGATTGCTAAACGCACCTTGTCAGCGACCTTGCCAGCAATGATAACAGCATCTTGCTTCACCGTAGACAACCCTGAAAGCAGTATCATGAACTCATCACCGCCCAGCCTCGATACAGTATCTCCTTTACGTAGAGTGCTCTCCAGGCACTGAGCAATGCTCTTTAGCAGTTCATCCCCCGCAGCATGACCGAGTGTATCGTTGAGCATTCTGAAATTATCAAGATCGACAAGTAATAGCGCGCCATAACGTCCATCACGGTGACCGATTGTCATCGCGTGACCCAGGCGATCCAGAAAAAGCGTCCTATTGGGTAGCCCTGTAAGCGGATCATAGAAGGCCAGCGTCCTGATCCGTTCCTCAGCGAGTTTGTGCGCCGAAATATCGGTATGTACACCAACGTAATGGGTAGTGTTGCCGCTGTTATCCTTCACCGAAGAGATGGCGAGCCCTTGCGGATACACTTCGCCATTCTTGCGCTTATTGGAGATTTCCCCCTGCCATTGTCCAGTGCGATTGATAGTTTCCCACATCGCACGATAAAACGCTTTATCATGACGACCTGACTTGAGGATGCTGGATTTCTGCCCTACAATTTCCTCGGCTGCATAGCCGGTAATTGTGGTGAACGCACGATTAACCCGCAGAATCGTCCCCTCACTATCTGTGACCATCATCCCATCCTCTATCTCAAAGGCTGTCGCTGCAATCTGAAGCTGCTCCTCAGCTTGTTTGTGCTCTGTAATGTCTGTCCCCAGGGCAAAGAAACCCTTGACTTCTCCGTCATCCGAAATATCCGGGACAAGGGTGCTACTGATATAGTGCTCTTTATTATCAATGAATCGGAGCGAGTGCTCGAAGTTGACTAGCTCACCTGAAAGCACTACGGCATAATGTTCCTTTCGGACTTGGTAAGCCGCTTCACCCAATACATCTTTGACATGCTTTCCAAAGACATCTTCTGATGATTTACCAAGCCAATATTCATAACTCTTGTTGCTGAATCGGTAATACAGTTCTGAATCAATATAGGCAATGAATGCAGGCACGTTATCCGTAATCAGGCGCAGTTCCTGTTCCTTTTTCTGGACCACTTTTTCCGCTTGCTTGCGTTTAGTGATGTCTATATTGACGCCGGTTATGTACTGTGCAACACCATTATCAAATATTGTTTTGCCCAATGCCTGAATGTGACGTATCTGACCGCTGGGATGAACAATACGATATTCGGTGTCGTAATAATCACTATGCCCAGCGATGGAATCATTGAGTGCCGCTTCGGCATCGGCTAGATCGTCTGGATGCACAACATTAGCCCAGCCTTCGTAGGTACCTGAAAATTGCTCTCGAGTGATACCATAAATCTTGAACATACGATCATCAAAATCCAGTGCGTTATTATCGAGATGGTAGCTCCAGGTACCGATGCCTGCCGCACGGGCTGCTATGGCCAGCAGGGTGTTGCGGCTGATTAGCTCTTGTTCTCTGTGAAGACTCGCGAGCTTCTCTTCTGCTTGTTCTCCTACGATTTTTTTCATATCCTTGGTTTCTCCCACACTTCATCCACTACTCATACATCGAAAAACCTATTGGAGCGGTTGCATCCTGACTTACAAGTGACTTTTGCTCATCGTTTTGTGTATAAACATAGAATATTTTTAGGGGCTGACCCAGATAACATGAAATTATGTTATACAGGCAGGCATGAGAAAGA
>CAXBDQ010000027.1:0-25842 GCA_963974675.1 uncultured Porticoccus sp.
TCTTTCTCATGCCTGCCTGTATAACATAATTTCATGTTATCTGGGTCAGCCCCTATTTATTAACAACAGCATGCGAACATAGGTGGCATTGCTAGGTACCACCTACATCCAAGCCACTATAAAATCATACAGTACAGCTCATATCCTCACCACAACACATAGGTGATTTGATTTTCCCATGACCATTTGGGCATTTCGAGATTTGCACTTTTGCTCCACCCTCCAGCTCCAGACTATCATCAACAAGAGGCGCATCGCACTTCCCGCAGGTTGCATTAACACTCATTCCACATTTCGAACATTCATAAGTTGCCATTTGTCTCTCCTTTAGAAACCTAACTCAAAACCTTGATTAACCCTAGACACTATAGATGATATAAATGATATAGGTGATGTTTAATACCCGCCGAAGCTGTATATCGCTGTCGATAAGCAAATGTATAGGCCATCTAACACCAAATGCAGCCATCTCTAGCGTAAATCAAAGCATCTTAAACTAAGCTGCTACCAAGAAATTCAAACTAAGCCATTACCTAATTTTTCTATCCTTGTACTTCTTTTAGGCGACCACCTAAAGTTGGAGATTAACAATTTTGGAATTATTACCAATCATGACCACAGACAAAGAACCACAAGATATTGAATACGATGCCCACCCCGTCTTTAAAACGGCTGAGGAAAAATCCAGCAAAAAAAATCTCGGTTTTTTCGAGATTATCGGTCAAGCATTTTGTTTGGTGTTTCAATTGCAGAGAGGCAAAGGATTAAAACGGGCCACGGACCTTCTGGAGAATAATCCAAAATCAATTATTTTGGCTGGGATTATAGCCATGATCATTTTCTTTTCAATTTGCTTCACCGCCTCTCAATTGGCAATCAAGTATTTAACACCGTAATCTTTTCAATCAGCTAACCTGATGTCCTCTGTGTTTTTGAGGTATAAAAAAGCCCCAGTTACCCGGGGCTCACAAAAAGATGAAACGTATTGTCAAAGGCAGACAGATCAAATGTCGCTAGAGCATCCCACAAGCCATCAAGAATAAGCTGGCCCATACAACTATAACTACAACCCAAGATCAGATAAGCCTGGATGCTCATTAGGCCTCCGACCCAATGGCCAGTGGAATTTTCGATCAGATTCAGTAATAGCAAGATCATTAATACTGGCAAATCGATGCTGCATTAGGCCATTTTCATTAAATGCCCAGTTCTCATTACCATAGGATCGATACCATCGGCCTGAATCATCATGCCATTCATAAGCAAAACGTACGGCGATGCGATTGCCTTCAAAGGCCCACAATTCCTTTATCAAGCGGTACTCATTTTCCCTTTCCCATTTACGCTTTAACAGCTGAACAATGGCGTCCCGCCCAGTCGCAAACTCGGCACGATTTCGCCAAATACTGTCTTTAGTGTAGGCAAGCGCTATACGTTCAGGGTCTCGGGTATTCCATCCATCTTCTGCCAAACGTATTTTCTGGATGGCTGTCTCTCTGTTGAATGGTGGTAGTGGCGGTCGTTGTTCTACCTTTCCCTCTGTCACATTTGCTGTTGTATTGGCTGCCTTACTATTCATTTTTAATCTCCTTTAAAAACGTTAAATATCCAGAATTAATGTGTCACCCACCGCACGCGAAACACAGGGGCACATCAGTTGTGATTCTTGACGTTCGAATTCTGTTAGCACGGAATCTCGATGTTCGGGGTCTCCTGCCACCACCTTCACTGCACAGGTTTTACAGTTACCGGTGCCGCAGCTATAGGGGGCATCTATACCCGCTTCCAACATGGCATCGAGGATGCTTATATCGGGACTAACCGAAATACTCACATCAGAACGAGCAAGCTCGACGGTAATAGGACGATCATTAGCATGATGCTCTGTAGTAAATCTTTCGAAACGAATACGCTTCGGGTCTATGTTTAATTCCTTGGCAACATTCACCACCGCGTCAATCAATCGGCCCGGGCCACAAACATAAATGACGGTATTATCCGGTGCTGTGGACAACACTTGATGAATATCTAAACGTTCATTTTTCTCAGATCGATATACGGTCATATCATCACCAAATTCTCTGAGTAGCCTATCCCGGAAGGCCATCTCATGATCATTGCGACCGGCATAATGTAAATGCATATGACGACCCTGCGCCTTTATGGCTTGGGCCATGGCTTTTATTGGGGTAATGCCGATACCCCCTGCAATGAATACCGCTGGGCGATCATCCGTATGCAGGGGGAAATAATTGTCTGGCAATTTACATCGCAAGGTTAATCCCAAGTTGAATTGATCATGTACAGCTTGAGATCCACCCGCACCGCCTTCTTCTCGCAACACCGCAATTTCATAAATATCTCGACGAACAGGGTTTGAGCAAATGGAGTAGTGGCGAATAATGGTTTCTCCACTAGGTAATAACACGGGGATACGAAGATGTGAGCCCGCGGTGATCTCAGGTAATTCTATGCCCTCCGGATGACGTAACTCAAAAGTCCGAACTCTCGGTGTTAGTTGCCGAACACCACTGACAACAAGTTCCAGAGGGCCACTTCCAATGGATTGGTCAACGGCTTGACCAGTAACTTTTGACGGGCCATCACTAATATCCTGATGCCCCTTTTGTCTCTGGTTTTCTTTTAGCCGCTGATTTTCTGCCATTAACGGCGCCATCAGCTCTTCGATATAGGACTCGGTATAACGTGGCGTAATATGCTGCGGACAATTCCAATCAAAACCTTCCACTTCGATCACAAATCCACGCTCAACCCGAGCACGGTAATTATCCACCTCAAGCTGAGCGAGCTGATCCCAATCATCCGTACCGATTTCACGCACCCGCCCTATGAGTTTAAGGCGCCTCCGATTCGGGTAGTCCATAAAGAACAGGGCAACGCGATTATCCTTTCTAAAATTACCCGTACTTACGTACTGGCGGTTACCACTAAAATCGGCAAAGCCAATGGTTTTCTCATCAAGTACGCGCATGAACCCAATAGGGCCACCCCGATGCTGAACATAAGGCCAACCGGTTTCACTCACACTGGCCATATAAAAACTGTCTCGTTCAGTAATGAATTTAGCTTCCTGTTCACTGATCAGATGGTTGTAATCTTCCCCTCCTTCCATACTGAGATAAGAGGATCGGCTGCCATGAGCCTGCTGAATGTCACGTACTGATTCAGTAAATGCAATTTCTGCAAATCGGTGTCCCATAACATTGCCCTCTTTAATCAACTCATTATTTATCGGTAAAAACCATGGAAACCGACAGCTCGCCCAAACCCTGTTCAACACCTTTCTTTAGGTTTTAGTGGCCCGGCCAGATGAACTCTAATCTAAGACCGCTAGGCTCAAAACACATCATGTGCTTAGCGGGTCCGTTACCGAGTAGCTCGGGTGAAAACTCAACGAGCATATTGTTTTCAGTTAGCCTTTGGTAAATTTGATCTAACCCTGTTTCACTACTCACATGTAGTGCTAAGTGATGTAGACCAACATTGGATTTTCGGTCAAACAGCACTCCTGGCGTTTTTTTAACCGCCCAGAGGGTCAGCATTATTTTTCCATCGCTAACAAAAATAGATGGGTATGCCTCATTCCTTTTCACTTCTTTCCAACCCAACATCTCAATAAAAAATGCAGCGGATTTTTCGAGTTTCGATACCGTCAACCCAATATGATGCGCGCCATTGGTGAGTGTGTTTTTCATGACTTCTCCTTAAAAATAACAGTGTTGTTAACGACAGCTACTATCCGCCTGGAATCTAATACCTTACCTCCTTCTAGGAGGCGAGTTTCAATTCAACTTTGGGGAAATCCACTTCTACCCGACTGGCTTTGCCCAGAATATTAGTAAGAATATTCATACCCACATGGGTAATAATTTCTACAATATCCGATTCGCTATAACCTGCATTGCGCACTTCCAGGATTTCTTCGGTGGTCACCTCACCACTGTGCTCTGCCAGCGCTTTAGCAAATTTAACGGCCACAGCTGCTTTTGCATCTTGGCTGGTACCTGCACGGTTTGCTTCAATCTCTGCACCATTGAGTCCAGCTTTGCTACCAATGGCTGTATGCGCGGATACGCAGTATTCACAGGCGTTCTGCTGTGCCAATGCCAGTGCAATACGCTCGCGGGTTTGAGGGTCCAAACTACCATCACCGGCAATCTCGTGTAGCCCTAAAAATGCCCTTAGTGCAGCGGGTGAATTGGCAAAGACCTTAAGAAAATTAGGCACTATGCCCAGTTGTGACTGGATAGCATCCAGTAATTCTTTTTGATCTACATTGGCGTTGTTGTGGTCAATTACGTTAATACGGCTCATGTTGTCTCTCCTGAAATGGTTGTCTCTATCTAAACAACGTTGTGATTTGGTTTACTTCTCTACGCCCCTTGCGCTGCGAGTGATGACACTTTGCCAAATATCGTTTGCAATAAGAATCACCATAAATAACAATTGATTATTCCTAAATATGGAACAATTAAGTGATAACAATACTGATGACGATATAAATGGATAGATTGCACCTGATGAATGTCTTTGTAGCCGTAGCCGAAGAACAGGGCTTTGCCGCCGGAGCACGAAGACTGAAAATGTCTCCTCCCGCGGTCACCCGGGCCATTACTGCACTGGAAGAACATGTAAAGGTTAAGCTGCTTAACCGCACCACACGCCATGTCCGAGCCACAGAAGCGGGACAACGTTATCTTGAGGATGCCCGTCGCATCCTTGCTGATGCCGATGCTGCCGATGAAGCCGCCGCAGGTATCAATGCTGAGCCTAGAGGGCACCTGGCTGTTACTGCTCCGGTATTATTTGGCCGGATGTTTGTGATGCCCGGTATCGTTAAATATCTTGAACAGTACCCAGACACCGAAGTTGACGCTCAATTTATGGACAGAAACGTTAATTTACTGGAGGAAGGAATTGATGTGGGCATCCGCATTGGGGAGCTGCCTGACTCCGGTATGCGCGCCTTACGAGTGGGCTCTATTCGCCTCGTGCTTTGTGCCTCGCCTAACTACCTCCAACAACATGGCCTACCCCAACAGCCCGATGAATTACTCGAACACACCATCATTGCATCCAGTGCAGGCAACAATGCTGTCGGCTGGCGATTTAATACCGAAGGCAGAGAAAAAACATTGCGTATCCAACCGCGATTAACGGTGACGACTAACGATGCAGCAATTGAAGCTGCGGTAAGAGGATTTGGGATTACCCGGTTATTCTCCTACCAGGTAGCACCGCAGCTTGCTTCAGGTGATCTAAAAATTATTCTCAGTGACTATGAGTCAGCACCACGGCCTATACATATTGTGCACAGGGAAGGACGCTATACGTCCACAAGAGTTCGAGCTTTTATTGATTTAATGGTTGAACAGTTACGTTTAGATCCTGCGCTGAACTAGATGCCTTCTGATATTAGTCCGATATGATCAACTTCCCGATCGGTTAGCTCTCTGCTTTGCCCTGGAAGCAATGAAGGGTCCAGCGATAGATTTCCAATTGAAAGACGGTGCAGCGTTAACACTTCATTATCAAACCGCCCAAACATGCGCTTAATTTGATGATAACGCCCTTCTATAAGACTTACTTCCGCTACATACTCAGAAATAATAGTGAGCTTGGCAGGCCGAGTGGTTATATCTTCAAATGGGAAATACATTCCTTCAGAAAATGCCAGAACATATTCTTCTGTAATAGGCTTTTCGAGGGTAACTCGATACAGCTTGGCAATATTATTTGATGGTGTCGTCAATTGTCTGGACCACCGACCATTATTGGTCAGCAATAATAAGCCCGAGGAATTAAAATCCAGCCGCCCAACAATATGAAGCTGGTGTCTATCCGCCCGATCCAGTAAATCAATGACCGTTCTGTGCTTCTCATCTTTGGTGGCACTCACCACACCAGCAGGCTTATGCATCATCACATAACTGGGTTTGTTGGCCTGTAAGACGCGATCATCCAATATCACATGGGAAAATTCGTCGACGACCTGATCAATATCAACGGCGGGAAAGCCATCAACCATAATACGATTTTGAGCTAATAACGGCCTCACATCCCTGCGATTAATCCCTGTTTGTGCGCTGATAAAACGATCCAGCCTAGCGCGCTTTGAATGCATGATGTATTAATCCGGAGATAGGTCTTACAGAAAATTAGTCTTCAGAAATTTTGCCACGAAGTGCCTTGGTTTTACTGTGTAGGGTTTTACTATCCATGCGTTTTGCCTGAGAGCTCTTCGTGGGCTTGGTAGGACGCCTGACTTTTGGCACCACGGTGACTGACTTAATAATTTCCTGTAACCGCTCGAGCGCATCGTCCCTATTTTTTTCCTGGGTTCGAAATTGCTGCGCTTTAATCACCAACACGCCTTCTTTACTAATACGTTTATCCCGCAACGCCAACAGCCGCTCTTTATAAACCTCCGACAGAGAAGAACCATTAATATCAAAGCGAAGGTGAATTGCAGATGAAACCTTATTCACATTTTGACCACCCGCGCCCTGTGCACGGATGGCAGTAATGTCTATTTCATCGTCGGGGATAGAAACTGTTGGAGTAATAATTAACACAACAATGGTCCTTAGGGTGTCACTTTAAACGTGTCCAGAAAGGATACCAAAGCTCTGACGCTATACCTATCACAACAAAAAATGTTTGTTAGCCCGCCAAAGGAGAACAACTTACAACAACAAATCCATTTCGATGGGGTGATAGATACACGCAGCATCCACAAGTGTTCCCGCAGTCAGTGCTGGAACCCCGTAAACCTCCGTTGTTACGCCGTAATCCTTTTTGACCTTCTCCAGCAACATATCAAAATCACCATCACCAGAAAGCAACACAACCGTATCCACATCTTTGGCAATTTCCAGAACATCAATAGCAATGCCCACATCCCAATCACCTTTTGCCGAGCCATCACTGCGTTGGATGTAGGGTTTGAGTTTTACGGTAAACCCAATATGCTTCAAGGCATCCTGAAATTTCATTTGGCCATCATCACCACGATGGATGGCGTAAGCTGTTGCCGAGACAATATCACCTTGTCCGGCTATCTTCTGCCAAAGCTTTCTGTAATTGAATTGTCGCCCATAGGCCTGGCGCGTGGTGTAATAAATATTCTGCACATCAACAAAGATAGCAATTTTTTTAACTGTTGAAGTTGAAACCACTCAGGGCATTCCTCTCTAAAATAAGATTTAGCACCGCGCCACTCTATCATCGCTGTGAAGGAATCCCCTAGGCTGAGCGTCTTCTGATTTATTTCAACACGACAAAACATGGCCACATTCAACTTACCAACAGAGAGGGCGTAAAAAACCCGGCTGGGCATTATGTTGGCGACGATATGTTGGCGAGTAAGTATCAGCCTTCAACGTGACCCTATTATCCACACTATAAGTCTGTATATACTGCTAACATACTGACTTCTGAATAATCCAGCCAAACCGGTAAACTAAAAAACACCTCGAAATATCAGTAACAACAAAACGAGGTGTTTTCTGATAACAAAAAACAAGAATCATAAAAACATGCAAAGCCAAAATACCCATCATTCACAACACGATCACACCTTTGCTCAAGACCTAAAAAGACCAGGTGAATCGCGCACGCTGATTGTGATCGGAATTACTGCCGTCATGATGACTGTAGAGTTAATCGCTGGGATGCTTTTCGGCTCCATGGCTTTGCTCGCCGATGGATTGCACATGGCTTCCCATGCCGTCGCCCTAAGCATCACTGCCTTTGCTTATATCTACGCCCGTCGCAATGCCCGAAACAGCCAATACAGTTTTGGCACCGGCAAAGTGAATGCATTGGGTGGCTTTACCGGTGCCGTATTGCTGGCCATTTTCGCCTTGTTTATGGGGATTGAAAGCATAATTCGATTACTGAACCCCGTTGAAATTGTCTTCAATCAAGCCATCTTTGTCGCAATTCTTGGCCTGCTCGTCAACGGTGCTTGTGTCTTTATTCTTGGGGTTGATGACCATGGCCATGACCACGGTGAGGGCGAAAGTCATAGTGAAAGTCATAGTGAGCGCCATGGTAAACGTGAAAACCATCATGAGAGTGAGGAACATAGCCATGATCACAACCATAGCCACGCGGATCATGAGCACCATGACCACAATCTAAAGTCTGCTTACCTTCATGTCATGGCGGATGCGCTGACCTCAGTACTGGCCATTGTTGCTTTACTGGCAGCCAAGTATTTCGGCTTCATCTGGATGGACCCGGCCATGGGGATTGTTGGCGGTATCTTGGTCGCGCGTTGGTCCTACAGCCTACTGGGTTCTACCAGCGCCGTCTTGCTTGACCGGCAAGCATCCAAACACCTCCAAACACAAATTCGGCAGTTGATTGAAACCGATCAAGACACGCAGATAACAGACTTACATGTGTGGTCTATTGGCCCAAAAATTTATTCGGCACAAATCACCGTAGTCGGCCACAACCCTCTACCACCTAACGAGTACAAGGCACTGATTCCAAAATCCCTGGGCCTGGTGCATGTGTCCATAGAGATTCATACATACTCAGATTAAGAGCAGATTTCTCTGGGTATTTCCCGGCGATCGCTGAGTTTTGGTACTATCACCGCTAAGAGGACCCTTACAAATTAATAGATTAAAAGCTATCTCGTAATATCAGGAATGAACAAGCGAATTGACTCCGCGTATAAATGTATATCTATCTTTCACGCGAATGCGAGTTCTAAGTTTTCGCCAGCATCAACAATTGCTGTTTCAGTATCTTGAAGACCAGATAATGTATTTTTGACACAACAAGCTACGACATTTGCAAGCTCGCAAGGAACAGCGTTTCCAATCTGAGAATATACTTTGCTACTTGGTCCGCACCAAATATAGTTTTCTGGAAAAGTTTGAAGCAAAGCAGCTTCATTAATTGTTAACCTCCTCAAATATGATGGAGCATCGTGCATTCCTTGTGGCTTACCACCGGCCATCAAATGTCTATGGTATCCCTCAACCCAAGAATCTTTGTCGTAATACAGGTGATTGTCGTCAATAATGGGAGTTCGGTTACCCCCCATGCTTGCAGGTAATGTGCTTGCCCATCCGTCAGGATTCAGCGGTCTACCTTGTCCATTAAATAGCATCCCAGCGTAGGGGGATTTTCTGAGAATAGGCTTTGCAGCCAAGGTCACCTTTGCATTGCAAATTCGATCATTCAGTTTAGTCCCAGGCTTTCCAAGGGGAATTAATACTTCTCGCAATGTTGGTGCAGCCTTTACATATTTACGAAAATTAGGTCTATAAATAGGTTTTATTCCATCCTTAACGCCAATAAAAAAAACCCTCTCTCGTGACTGTGGAACACCGAAATCCTTAGAATTCAATATATGTATTGTGACTGTATAGCCAGCTTTCTGAAACCGAGACAACAGAGCCACTCTTACTTCTTCAAACTTTGTGAGTGCACCAAGAGCTTTCACGTTCTCCATAACGAAGGCCTTTGGTTTAACTTTTTCCACGATATTACAAAAACTGAAAATCAATTTACTTCTGGGGTCAGAAGGGTCCATTTTTCCAGCAACAGAAAACCCCTGACACGGAGGCCCACCAAAAACAACATCCACCCCTCCATATGAATGTAATTCATCTCCACATGCATCTATATCTCCCTCAATTAATGTAGATTCGGGGTGATTGGCACGAAATGTCTCACAAGCATGTTTATCCATTTCATTAGCTGCGACCACATGGAAGCCAGCCAACTTGAAACCAACATCCATACCTCCAGCGCCGCTAAAAAGAGATATTGCTTTCATTGAATTATTCCATTTTCGAATATCTTGAAAATACTAGCATGATGCACGCATACAATAAACCCTTAGTTAACTGAATTTATGAGCAAAACCATACACGACAACCTATACCGCTCACTTATTAATGAGCTGACACAAGAAAGGGTTAGGTTAAATATTTCTCAAGGCGAACTTGCGGATCATCTGGGTCTAAATCAGTCTGACATATCAAAAATTGAAAAATTTGAAAGGCGGCTAGATGTACTTGAATTTTCGATGATCCTCAAGGCACTTCGTATCAAAGAAAGCGTGCGTCTACAAAATATTGTTAAAGACTTCGCAGGAGTTCCGCATGATAAAGATCGCTGAGCGAAATCATTCTGGCCAATACTACGTTAACACTAGGCTTGGCGTTGTAAAAACAAAAACAGATGATGACTTTCCTGAGTTTGATTCAGGTTCTACGGTATATAAGCTGCTTACTGATTTAATTGAGGTTAATGCCAAAGGTTTTCGTGGAGTTGTTGTAACCGCATTGACCGGCATTCACCTAATTGAAGGTTATGACCCCTTAAATAATTTTTACGGATGTAATCCTCGATCGATTTTTGAAGGCGGAATTTGGTATGCACTTCAAGAAAATGAAATTCCATGTGGAAAATCCGACCCACTCAATGTCGCAAAAAATGCCAACCAACTAAACGAGGATTGGGCACAAGGTAGAAGACCTCAAACGGCGGCTATGGCAGTAGTCAATTTTTTGCGCATAGTAGTGGAATCGAAGAAAAACAAAAGAGCGCGCCTGATAGATTATTTCTTTTATCGGCTATGGAAATACTCACAAACGATTACAAACTATCAACTTGCTACAATTGAAACATCTAATCATTCTCGCCAAACCATTGGCTCTAAACTCGCAGATTTTACTCTTAAGCACCCTGAATCTGGACACCTTCCTCAATATTTAGTTGCTCAGTTGCTTTCGAGTTTATTCCGTTTTTCTGAAGTTGAAGTGGTCGGCGGAGATGAAAGTGTATTTGGAACCAATACAACATCAAAAAAACCCGCTGATATTTGGCTTGAAACTGAAGGGATCCAAACAAACCTTTATGAGGTTACTGTGAAGCCAGTATCACAAAAAAGGCTTGATGACAGCCTAGATGCCTTACAATCAACCGGGCACTTAAATCACCCCGTAACATTCATTTGCAGAATGGATTTAGACGTCCAAGATTTAAATGTCGTTAACGGTAGCTTTCAATACAAAAGAAAGCGGTTTGATTTTATTGATTACCGAATTTTTTGCCTCTCCTTATTTGCACTGTTAAGTGAGAAGGAATGCTCAACGGTATTGAGTAATGTCGCTACTTTTGTTCACGATAAAAATATTTCCATGAAGACCAAATCGGGATGGAATGAGTTTTTTGGAAACAAGGTATAAACAAAAAGCTGCACTCGGACAAAATTTCCGTTTTGCTTAAATTTTTCTGGTACGCACGGCATTATATACAGCTACAAACCGAGAAATATTCTCAAATCACCCCATCATCCCGCAATTGCTCTTGGGCAGCCTGATCCAACCCCAACAAATCCCCCAACACTTCTTTATTATGGCTCCCCACTTCTGGCCCCGGCCATTGGGTATCTCCCGGCGTATCGCTGAGTTTCGGTATCATCCCCGGAATTTTTAGTGGTTTTCCGTTGATTTCCACCTGTTCGAATAAACCCCGCTCATTAAAGTGTGGGTCGGCCAGCATATCTTCGGCGTTGTATATTGGGCCTGCGGGTACTCTGGCGTTTTCGAGCAGGTCGAGAATTTCGGTGCTGGGCAAACTGCTACACCAAACCGAGAGCGCTTCATCAATGTCCTGCTCATGGGCTACTCGGCCAGCGTTATCGGCCAGACGAGTATCGTTGGCCATATCCGACCGCCCTGCCGTTTCCATTAGCCGTTTAAAAATGGAATCGCCATTGCCGCCAATCACCACAAACTTGCCATCGGCACAGCGGTAGGTATTGGTGGGTACAATGCCGGTAACGGTGGTGCCCGAGGGTTCTCGAATCACACCGGCGCCATCAAATTCTGGTACCACGCCTTCCAGCAAATTAAACATGGCTTCATAAAGGGCAATATCTACCGTCTGCCCTTCACCACTGGATTGACGCGACAGTAAGGCCAGCGCCACACCAAAGGCCGCATGCAGTCCGGCTATGCTGTCACCAATGCTGAGGTTGGGCCGCACCGGCGCTTCGCCCGGGAAACCGTTGACGTAGCGGAACCCGCTGATACCTTCGCATACGGAGGCAAAACCGGGTTTGTGGGCATAGGGGCCGGTCTGGCCGTAACCGGATATGCGGGTATACACCAACCCCGGATTGGAGGCTTTAAAACGCTCTGGCCCCAGCCCCCATTTTTCCATCACGCCAGGGCGAAAGTTTTCGATCAGCACATCGGCGCCATCAATTAATTGGGCCACCAATTCACGTCCTTTCTCGGTTTTTAAATCCAAAGTGATGCATTTTTTATTGCGCCCAAGACTGCGCCACCAGAGAGAGGTGCCATCTTTTACTACGCGCCAGTTGCGCAGCGGATCACCACCGCCCGGAGGTTCTACCTTGATAACCTCCGCACCAAAATACGCCAGCAGCGCTCCGGCAAAAGGACCGGCAAGCAATTGCCCTAACTCAATTACTCGATAGCCTGATAGGGGCTTTTTATTAGCCACAGCGTTTTTATTAGCCACAGAATTTGTATTTGTCACATCAGTATCCTTGATTCAACAGCCGACTAAAGTCGGCCAGGCTCCCCTAAATTAAAAACACTAATAACACGGGCACCGCCAACAACGCCATGACGGTAGAAGCAACCACGATACCCGCCACGGCATTTGGGTCGCGGTCAAACTTCAATGCCAGCAAATAGTTAAGTACGGCCGACGGCATAATGGATTGTAATAGCACCACATTTTTAGCAGTGCCCGTGATACCCAACCAGGAAATAATGGCCCAGGCAAACACCAAGCCACCGCCAATTCGCAACATTGAAAACCCAATACTGCGCCACCAACCACTGGTGTTCAAATTGGACAACGAGACACCGAGGGTCATCAACATCAAAGGAATGGTAAAACCAGCCAATAGATCTACCGTGGTGCCAGCCCAGACCGGTAATGTGGTGTCACTGACCAGTAACCAGAGGGCGATAACAATGGAGTAAATTAGTGGCTGTTTTGCCAAATCCCGGGCCATAGCCAAAAAGCCCGTGCCAGCGCGCGACATCAATGCCACACCGGCGGTCATCAGCGCGGTCATTTGCACCAGAAAGAACGACAGCCCCAGCGCCAAACCCTGCTCACCAAAGGCAAACAGACAAAGAGGCAACCCCATATTGCCATTATTGGGAAACACAACAGCGGACAGTAATGCCCGATGATCACCGCCGGTATAACGAACAAGGATGGCAGCCAGCGCACCGGTTCCAAGGAAAACACCTAATGCGGCGACCGCCACCTGGGCAAACCCCTGCCCTGAAACATCGGCCTGACTGATCGCCGAAACCACGAGGCAGGGTGCACCAATATTCATGACGGCACGACTGACGAACTCTGCGGCGTAAGGTGTGGAGGAACGACCCCAAAAAAAGCCAATGGCAATACAAATCAAAACCGGGGCGATGACATTCCACAATTCAAACAGCATTTTTATAATTGACCTTTTTTAAATATCCATACTTTTTAATATCAGCTTTTTAATACTGGCGCGTTATACTCAAACTGTGCAATTTTATAGAAAGCACTCGACAGTTTTAACTGAGGGAATGTGCAACGCGCAACATACCGTAAGGAACAATCCCCCGCCAGCTGCCTCTAACGTTCATAATTAATTAATGAGCACCCAACACATGGTTTTTTCACGCAACATAACACGCACTGCCTTGTCATTAATGTGCTTACTTTTCTACAGTCTGTTAGCATCTTCCGCACTGGCTGAAACGTTAAATACGGACAGCAGTCATGCTCCTGTAAAAAACGAATCCACTGCGAGCGCTGTCTCAAAAAATGAGGCTTCAAGAAACCCAACCACGTCAACAACAACACCTGACCCTGTCAATCTTGCCCTTCCCCAGAGTATTGATCTCAACAACGCTATAAAAAACCATCTGTACGCTATTGAACAAAAACAAAGTGAATTAGGCCCCTACGACCCCGAGCTATCAGAAATGGTTTTCAGTTTGGGGAAAACGCTACAACTCAGCCAGCGTTATGACGAGGCGATCACCGCATATAAGCGATCGCTGTATCTAAAACGTATTAATAATGGCATCTACAGTCTGTCCCAAGAGCCCATGTTGCGAAGCATAATAGAAAACCAGAACAAACAGGGGCTAACGACGGAAGTCTCAGAAAATTATGACCAATTACTCTGGATATACCTGAAGACTTATGGCCAAAATGATGTCAGATTGATCCCCCTTCTTGATGAAATCAGCCAATGGCACCTTTATGCCTACACTCAAACGGGTCAACGTCAGGACGGCTATCATCTCAGTGCGGCTGTTGACCTTTATACCTCTGCCATTGAACTATCAACCCAACATCAGGGTCCATTTAACCTCAGACTGATTAAGCTATTAAGAAATTTGGCCATAACAGATTATTACTATGCCTCACACCAACAGCTCTACCCTGAGTTTTCAGACATTGGCGCATCAGTGCCCTTTGGCTATCGCCCCCTTGGCACTACTGGGAATGATATGTTAAGACGAGGAAGCTATTATCTTCAAGGGCGCTCAGCACACAATAAAATACTCGATATTCTTGATAACAACCCAGACATAACACCCATAGACAAGGCCATGGCACAAGCCGACCTGGGTGATTGGTATCTATTGTTTGGACGCTACAACCTAGCCTTGGGCGCTTATCAACAGGCTCACAGTGTTATGGCTGGAGAAAAACAACAAGAAGAAGTTCTGGACACACTGTTTGGTACACCCACGATGCTGCCAAAACTCGACACATGGGACAGATGGAAAGCTATTGAGGAAACATCACCCACCGCCCCAAATAATAATTTCGATGCGATAGAGCATCCCAATGCTGTTGTACTCGATAGCTATGTTAATTTATCCGTTGATATCACCACAAAAGGGTCAGTCACCAATCTCCAGATTCAAGAAATACATCCTGAAAGTGCCAGTGAATATGGTCCACGAGCTCAACAAACCATACGCGCACGAAAATTTAGGCCTCGTTTTGAAGACGGGGTACCCGCACCAACAACCGCCTTCCCGGTTAGGGTTTTGATTCCGAATGAAAACAACTAAGCCCATGAAACTTCAAAACAAAGCTCTATCGCTTATCCTAAGCGGTATTTTAGGCTGCGCAATGGCTCTGCTGCTTGCCAGTTGCCAAAGCTCACAATCGAGCAGTAGCTCCTCATCAAGTTCATCGATGCCAAGTACTGCTCAACCCACACCGTCCAGTCCAACGGCAAGTGATTCCTCCAGCAGTAACGCCTCCAGAGAAAGCACTGAGCAACAAAGTAGTACCGAACAACGGCCTGGGGGAGAAAACACCTCAAGCGAAGAGAGCGCAAAAAGCCAAAGCGCCACAGATGACACAGAACCTTATGAAGAAGAAGAGCCAGGCATGCCCGGTGGCGGTGACGTACTGAGCGAAGAAGAAGCTATAGCCGTTTTGGATGAACAATTTGATGAATCAATGGCTGTTTTCGATGGCATGATTGTCAACGAACGAGCCGCGGCTCAAGCCATAGAAAGTGAATTCCCAGAGGAAGGAGATCTCGGCAACGATAGTCCTCTGTATGAAGAGGCGGATATTAGTGAAGATTCGGATTCAGCTGGCGGGCTTGCGGGAGACGTTGAAGAACCCGGGGGAAATGGCTCGGTATTCTCTGACACTCAGGGTGATCACGGAACTAGTACCGCGTCCAACGGAGGCAATGTTCCATCCAATCAATCCGTTGCCAGAGCCCCCGCAGATATTCCCGATGGTAGCGATGATGATATTGTTGCCAGGCAGATACGTGAAGCAGCACTCAAAGAACAAGATCCCGTGTTACGAGAAAAGCTCTGGGAAGAATACCGAAAATACAAAAAAGGCCAATAAATTCTGCTTATGCAAACACGACCTATGCAAATAAAATCGCTGATATATACGGCAGTGCTGGTGTTAACGTCATTAACACTGTCGGCCTGTGGTGGCCAGCGTGTTACCAGCACCATCGTCACACCTTTGGAGCATCAAACCCTTGCCGTGGAGGAGTCCCAGTTACTGGACCTTGCGGTATTACCCTTTGACCCAGGTCTTGATAAACCTGAAATAGCAGATGACCCAGCGATATCACCCGCTGTTCGCAATGCAGAATCCCAGTACTTAGCCAACAAGTTAGCCTCTACCATTCAAAAGACATCTGCCTGGGGCGCGGTGCGAACCGTACCCAACCGACAAACTGTTGTAGATGTTTATGTGGAAGGCACCATCGTTCACTCTGATGGTGAAACATTAGCGTTGGATATCAGCGTCTCCGATAGCAGTAATCGCCATTGGTATACCAAACCCTATTCAGAATCTGTGGGCCAATATGCTTATGAAAAGGGTATCAATGTCAGTCGCGACCCGTTTCAAGGTCTGTTCAACCATATCGCTAACGATTTACTTCAGTACCGCCAGCAATTATCAGCAAAAAATGTAAAAGAATTGAGGTCCATTTCCAGCCTTAAGTTTGCCCGTGATTTTTCTCCTGAGGCTTTTGGTGATCACATTAAAGAGACACCTGGCGGACAATTGGAAATTATTCGACTTCCCGCAGAGAATGATCCTATTCTCCGCCGTATTGAGCGTATTCGGGAACGTGATTATCTCTTTGTCGACACCATGCAAGAACATTACGATGCCTTTTCTCATCGCATGGATAAACCTTATCAATCCTGGCGCATGGCCACCTATGAAGAAATAGCCTCTGTCCGCGAACTCAAACGTCAATCCCGAAACCGCACAATCGGCGGTATTGTCGCCGTCATTGGCGGCATCGTTGCTGCGGGTAATAATAACGGCGCTGTCCGGTCAGCGGGCGCAGTGTCCATCGGGGCAGGTGCCTTGTTAGTAAAAAGCGGTCTGTCCAAAAAAGCAGAATTGAAGATACACGAGGACGTTCTTGCTGAGTTGGGACAATCCCTAGAGGCCGAAATCGAACCTCGGGTAATTGAATTGGAGGACCGTACCATTACTCTTACCGGCAATGCGGAAGCCCAATACACTCAATGGAAAGCCCTGTTACGGGAAATTTATCAAGCTGAACGCGGCGAGATCTAAACACCATGACCGCCAATAATGATATCGACCCCGTGTTTGAGCCTCTCACGTCCAAAAATCCTGCTGCCAAACCATCGGCTTCCGGCCCAATACAGCCAGCAGATGTTCCATTAACACAAACCCACAAAACCTCGGCAGAAGAACCCCTGCCCTGGCAACAACGTCCCACTACTTATGCTGCGCTGGTGATCAGCCTACTGCTGGCATTAGTTGTAATTTTTGTATTGCCCTCACTGATTAAGCCGCCCAAAACGCCGCCAACAGTCATTGAGCCTCAGGCGGTATCAACAGCCTCCGTGCAGGAAAACCCTTTTAGGGATGCCCAACTGGCCAAGGCCCGCCGTGAATCACAAGATAGCCTGAGCAAACTGCTAGAAAAGCAAAATTTTCTGGAAAAGAAAAATGTATTGCTCTGGGATGAAAAAGCATTCAAAACTGCACTCCAGAAAGCGGCAGAAGGTGATCTTTTATATCGTCAGCGAGAGTTTAATCAAGCCTTAACCACCTATCAGGATGCACTCACACAACTCACTGCACTGGAAAGTCGGGTACCAGAAGAACTGTCGAGTAACCTGAAAAAAGGTGCAAATGCCTTTTCTGGCGGCGACGCCATCAAAGCCAAACAATTCTATGAATTAGCATTGGCCATTGATTCATCCAATGCCGAAGCAAAGTCCGGTATAGCAAGGGCAGGCACACTGGACAACGTGTTAGCGTTAATCAAACAAGGGCATAACGCTCTAGAGGAACAAAAATTGGAGCAAGCCCAGGGCTTATTTCAAGAAGCGTTGGCACTAGATGCCCATCACCCAGATGCCCTGGCCGGCAAGACACAGACAACAAACCTTATTCTATCTCGAGACTTCAATAGCGCCATGAGTCGCGGCTACCAAGCCTTGGAAGCTAATCAGCTTAACCGTGCCGCCAAAGAGTTCCGGGAAGCACTGACGCTTCGTCCCAACGATAACGCTGCACAGTCAGGCTTGACCCAGGCAAATACGGCATCGGCCCAACAAACCACACGAGCACAATTAAATAATGCCGCATCACTCGAAGCCAAAGAACAGTGGCACCAAGCCAGAGATATCTACACCAACGTATTAACGCGAGACAGCTCGGTAGTAGAGGCTAAACTGGGGCAACTTCGCAGCTCGGCACGAGCTAACCTCAGTGATGATATTGATAAAATTCTCCAGTCACCCCTTAGACTCGCTTCGACCAATGTCTATCAACATGCGCAACAATTACTCAAAGATGCCAAAGGTATTAGAGCATCCGGTCCACTGCATACAAGGCAAACAAATCAACTGAGTGATGTCCTGCAAAAAGCCATCACACCAGTAACCGTTGAACTACATTCTGACAACACCACCAATGTCACGCTTTTCAAAGTGGGGAAACTTGGGTTGTTTGGCTTAAAACACATATCATTAAAACCTGGTAATTATGTGGCGGTAGGAAACCGAACAGGCTATCGCGACGTTCGGGTAGAATTTCAAGTCACATCAGAGGGACTTGCTGCCCCTGTGGAAGTGGTCTGCAGAGAGCCCATATCATGACAGACCCAAAGCAACAGCAACCACTGTTACCCGAAGAGCCTATTGCTCCCACCGATTTCACACCGGTGACAGGAGAGGTCAAACGGTCTGGTTTCAGCCTTAGTCCATTGAAAGTCATCGTTGGCTTCGCCCTGATAGCAAGCCTTATAGTGTTATGGTTTCTACTCTCTGCCAGATCTGTCGTAATTAAAGTTACCCCTCCTATCGCACAGGTAACCATAGAAGGCGGCTTCACTTTTGAACTGGCCGATCACTATCTGATTCGGCCCGGAGGCTATCAGCTGACCGCCACCGCAGAGGGTTACATTGACCTGCAACAATCCTTTGTGGTCAGCAAAGACGACCACCAGCTATTACCCCTCGTTATGGAGAAAAAACCAGGGCATCTTCAGCTGACGACCAACCCCGAAGGCGCCGAAGTAGTGATCGATGGAGAGCTAGCTGGCACCAGTCCAACCACCCTGTCATCCCTATCGCCTGGGGAGCATCATTTGGTAATCAGAGCACCCCGTTATGCTCCCCAAACGAGAACGATAGAAATCGAGGGATTAGATCATACCCAAGCCCTTCACCTCGACTTAAAACCTGCCTGGGGATATGTTCAGCTCACCACCTCACCTTCGGGAGCAAACATTTTGGTCGGGGACGAAACTCGTGGTAAAACGCCGCTCACGGTTGAGGTTTTATCGGATGGAGAAACTGTCAGCATTACCTTGCCAGGCTATAAACCTTGGAGAAAAACATTGGTTGTCAGTACCGGCGACACACTGACGATACCGGATATCACGCTAGTGCCTGCCGATGGCATTGTAGAGCTCAGCTCCAGCCCCTCTGGGGCAACCGTCACAGTGAATGGTGAATATCAAGGCACCACCCCCATTACTCTTGGTGTCGATGCGAATGCTAAACACGATATTTCACTCTTCCTTAACGGTTATCTCACCCACAAACATTCACTCTCGCTGACGCCGGGTAAAACAGAAGTACTTGCCATTTCTCTGGCGGCAAATAAAGGGGAGATCAAAGTCCTCGCTTCCCCTGCAGATGCATCCGTATGGATTGATGGCCGACTCCGGGGTACTGCTGGCCAAACGTTTACACTACCCTCTCGACCCCACCGCATTGAAATTAAAAAACCGGGCTACGCCAGCCAATCTCGTCTCGTTACCCCCCAACCTAAACTGGAACAGGTGGTTCGGATAAAGCTTCTCACCGAACGAGAAGCTCGCTGGGCGAGCACCCCTGAAGAAATTACCACCCCTGACAACCAAACCCTTAAGCTATTTAAACCCGAGGGGACCTTCACTATGGGCGCCTCTCGTCGTGAATCTGGTCGACGAGCCAATGAGGTATTGCGGGACGTGCAAATTACCCGCCCTTTTTATTTGGCCACCAAAGAAGTCACCAATAGCCAATTTAAACAATACCAACGACAACACAGTTCTCGCCATGCGGGAGGCGTCACCTTGGATCGGCCCGACCAGCCTGTTGTCAATATCAGCTGGGAGCAAGCTGCGCGATACTGCAATTGGCTCAGTAACAAAGCAAAACTGACACCCGTCTATACAGAAGATCAAGGGAAAATTACCGGCGTAAACACGAAGGCCAAAGGTTATCGCCTGCCCACGGAAGCTGAATGGGCATGGGCTGCACGCGCTACAACGGGGAAAGAGAAAAAACACATATGGGGACAAAACTTCCCTCCTGGCGGAAAAAATGGCAACTTTGCTGATGTCAGTGCCGCAAAAATTGTCGGGCATGTTCTCGTTTCCTATAACGATGGTCATACCACCTCGGCACCCGTTGGCAGCTTCCCCCCCAATGAGAAGGGACTCTATGATTTAGGGGGCAATGTGGCGGAATGGGTCAATGATTACTACGGTATTGAATTCAGCCTGGGTATGAAAGCAGATAAAGACCCCACCGGCCCAGAGAAAGGCGAATTTCACCTGATCCGGGGTGCCAGTTGGCGTCATAGCAACATCACAGAATTACGGCTGTCATTCCGTGACTATGGTAACGATCCACGCGATGATGTGGGCTTTAGGATTGCCCGCTATGTTGAATAATCATGTTAAGGACAAAAGACAAAGTAGCGCCATCACCGTTAGCGCTATGTTATTACTGACGGCAGCACTATTACCTCTGCCAACTTTTGCCGAAGAGACGGGGACAGAACCCGTCCCGATTGAAACTAAAAAAACTGAGTCCCAACCAATGGAGTCAACCCCAAAGACTGAAGCAACGTCAGCCGCCAAGGCCAAGAGCCGCCCCTCAGAGCGGGAATTTGACCCCAGTGAAGAAATTTCAGAAGACCTGTCAGTCCCATTTCCCGTGGATATTTAAAGGAACCCCTTAAGCATGAAAACACGAGCTTCTTCAGATTTCCTCTATCAAGTATTTGCCCTGATTTTGGCCCTGATTCTGATACACACCTTTTATGTCACGCTCATACGGCCTAATGCCAATGCTTTACTACAACAACAATTGGCTCGGGAGGCAGCGGGAGAATCCTATGTGGCAGAACGATCCTTCTATATTGTTGTGAAGGATTACGAACAAGAAGCCTGTTTTATTTTAATGCTCTGGGCCTTCGCGATCATGGGCCTCAAAGCAAAAAACGCCATGGATGAACGTAAACTATTAACCCAAAAACTACTGACGGTTGCCGACGGCACCCGGATTTTGCCGGAGGATGCTCGTCAGATGTCTCGCCCTATTCAGGCTTTACCCGATATTCAAAAAGACTACCTTGTCTCTCGAGCAATACTCGCGGCCCTTCGCCGATTTGATTCCACTCGAAATGTTCAAGATGTTTCTAGTGCGGTCAGCGAAGTACTGGATACCGAGTCTGACCGCCTGGACTCAGAATTGTCCATGGTGCGCTATATCGCCTGGGCAATCCCTTCTATTGGTTTTATTGGTACGGTAAGAGGTATCGGCGAGGCATTGAGTCAAGCTCACAAGGCCGTACAGGGCGATATTGCCGGTGTTACCGCAAGCCTAGGCGTAGCCTTCAATTCGACCTTTATTGCGCTGGTGATCAGTATCGTAGTGATGTTTCTGATGCACCAGTTACAGCTGACTCAAGAGCGCTTGGTGTTGGATACACACAGTTATTGTGACGACAATTTACTGCGCCACCTTAAGACGGATTAATCCGCCGTAAACCTAGATTTAATTTGTACACAGGCGTAACCATGAGCTTAGCCATTATAGAAATTAACGATTGCGGCCTTTGCTGTGGAACGGACAAAGGAGACATGTTCATCAGCCCTGGCTATGCACTATTAACAGAACAGGGCGTCACTACCGGCAATGCTGCACGTCTAAAAGCCTACCTGAAACCGCAACAAAGTTTTAACCAATTCTGGCGCCAATTAAATTTATCACCCCTTCCTTCCCCTACAAATCATGCCAGGCACAATGCAGACTTGGCCTATGCACAACTGCTGGAATTACATCGGGAAAGTGGTAGCCCTGAAGAAGTCGTGTTTGCAACTCCAGGTAGTTTTGACCGTGATCAACTCTCCATTATTTTAGGACTCGCTAAAGCTTCGCCCTTTAAAACCCTAGGTCTAATAGATTCCGCCGTAGCAGCCACCAGCCAGCTCAGTACAGCCAACGGCAACCAACTGTTGCATCTGGATATCCAATTGCACCAGTTAGTACTAACCCGATTGACTGTGGATAGTCATATCGAAAGAACACTGGTTGAAGTGATCGCGGATACTGGGCTGAAAACCTTTTACGACAGTTGGGCACGCTATATTGCCGATAAGTTTATTCAACAATATCGCTACGACCCCCTGCATACAGCTGAAGGTGAACAACAGCTCTATAATTTACTGCCCGATTGGCTGGGAAGAATGAATGGCGATCAAGAGCTAGCCATTGCTCTGGACAGCCCCCAGGGCAGCTACCGACTCAACATTAACCGCAATGACCTTCTGGCCAACAGCAGCAAGAAACTGGACCAATTAAAACGAAGGCTAAACAGCATTCTCCATGAGGAGGACACACTGGTTGCCAGCCACCGAATCAACTTGCTACCAGGTCTCACGGAACAATTAGGACCCTTTCGTACACTGCCAGATAATGCCGCTGTTTTGGGTTGTCTGGAAAACATTGAAAGTATTGCAGGCGCCGGGGAAAGCATTCATTTTGTTACTCGGCTCCCCCATCGTCAGCACGCTACCTCTCTAGAAGCCGCCCCGCAACAGGCTACGTTGCAACAGCCACCGATGTCTGGGGCCACCATTCCAACCCATGTGCTTTATCAGCATAGGGCACAGGCCATAGGAGATATCCTCTATATTCACCAGAGTGGTGAGCAGCTGTCGTTCTCTCAACAACAAACAAGCACGACAACCCTCATCCATGAAGACGGTGAGATAAGGCTTCGAACGGAACAAGAAGATGTAGCAACACAAAATCCCAGCGGCCCGTTACACACTGGCGATATTATTAAGGTTGGAACTCATTCCTTACAACTCATAGAGGTCGCCTGAGTTGCCCCGTTACAAACGAAAAATCACCACCTTTAGCCTATCATTTCTCGATATCATGGCCTGTGGTTTTGGTGCTGTAACCCTGTTATTTCTTATCTTAAAACACGATGCTACCGCTGTTGAATCCGCTGACCCTTTTCTCGTCGCTGAAACAAATTTATTGCAACAAGAAATTCAGTTGGGAGAAGCCGATTTAGTGGTACTTAAAAACAGTTTGAAAGAACTGGAAACATCCTACGTTGAAGCCCAGGGACTATCCAAGCGAGTCTTGGCACAAACCCAAGAAACACGTCGGGAATTAAGCGCGCAGGCAGACCCCAAACAAGAGATTGCGTTACTGCGGAAACAAGTCGAGGAGTTAGAAAAAGAAACGGCCAAACTTGAAGAACAGGGTAATGAAGAAGATGTCCGACAGTTTGTCGGTGAAGGTGAACGACAATACCTTACCGGCCTCAAGTTAGGGGGCAAACGCATTATGATTTTGGTGGATACCTCAGCCAGTATGCTGTCAGACTCCATCGTCAATGTCATTCGTCGTCGTAATATGAGTGACGAGGTAAAACGAAAATCACCTAAATGGCAACGAGCTATACGTACCACCGAATGGTTGGTAGCACAATTACCCCGGGACAGTCAGTACCAGATTTACACCTTCAATACCGAGGCCACCGCTGTCAGTGGCGATAATGGACTTTGGCGCAACACTTCAGATAGTGCTGGACTAGATCAGGCCATAAATGCTCTGACTCGTGCTATTCCCGAAGGAGGCACAAGCCTGATCAATGCTTTTTCAGCATTAAAGGGCTTTGATCAGTCACCCGACAATCTATTCCTGATTACCGATGGATTGCCCACCCAAGGACGCCAACCAAAAAAAAGCGGCACCATTTCTAGTCGAGACCGCAGCAAACTCTTCAAACAAGCGGTGGAAGTACTGCCGCAAAGAATGCCCATTAATATTTTATTGTTCCCCATGGAAGGCGACCCGGTTGCTGCTGCTAGCTTTTGGCAGCTGGCCCTGTCAACCAAGGGCTCATTTATGAGCCCTTCGAGGGACTGGCCGTGAATCAAAGAAAACGCAGGGAAAGACGTTATACCGCGGAAATCAGTATTTCATTCCTTGATGTCATCAGCTGTGGTTTTGGCGCGATTGTACTACTGTTACTGATTGCCAAAACCGTTGACTCCACTGCATTTGAAACCGTAGAACAACCACGGGAAGGCAGCGTTGCTGAGCTGCAACAGCAGTTATTCCAGATTCGTGGTGAAACCACCACACTCAACCGCGCCCTTAAGTCCAGAGAAGAGCAACTTTCCGATATTCGCATTCGTATTGCCAAGCTTCAGGAACAGCTCGCCAGTGTTCAACGGCAAAAGGATGCTGTCGCCCAAGTGGATACCACTGAGAAGGACAAACTAACGTTGGCTCAACAGGTTCTCACGGAAGAAATGGAACGACTTCTGGCCAGACAAAACCGGAATGACAACCAGTTGATTGGCGGTATTCCCGTGGACAGCGAGTACATTGTCTTTATCATCGATACGTCAGGCAGTATGTTCAATTTTGCCTGGTCAAGAGTTCAGCAGGAAATGATCAACATCCTCAACATCTACCCCCAGGTGAAAGGCATTCAAGTCATGAATGATATGGGGGATTACATGTTTTCAAGTTACCGAGGAAGGTGGATTCCAGATACACCTGCCCGACGTCGAGCTATTCTCAACCGGCTTGCCGGCTGGACGCCTTTCAGTAACTCCAGTCCGGTAGAAGGGGTACAACAGGCAATTCGGCAGTTTTATGCCTCAAATAAAAAAATCAGTCTTTATGTATTTGGTGATGACTTTACCGGCAACTCCATTGGCCACGTATTGAATACGGTTGATAAGATAAACCGTCAACGCGGTGATAATCGACTGGTGCGGATTCACACCATTGGCTTCCCCGTACACTTTCAGGTACAAGGTGGAAACCTCCAAACAGCGACCCGGTTTGCCGCTCTCATGCGCGAATTAAGCTATCGTAACAATGGAACCTTTGTCGGTCTCACGGGCCTCAACTAAACAGATCTGAAGTCAATAAATAGGCTACAGTAAACGAGTTCTTAACAGTGAAGATCCATCAATGAAAACAAGATTCATAAATAAAGCCACAGGCCTGACACTCCTCATCGTGTCTTTACTGTTAATTGGCTGCTCAACCAATGTCACCGTCACTGGAGACTATCCGTCAGCCCTGATCAAACCGTTGCCCTATCATGTAGGACTAGTACTCGACGATTCTTTCACTCATTACATCTTTGAAAGTAAACAAGAACAAGATGTCACTATGACACTGGGCAAATCGCAGACCCAACTTTTTGATCAGATATTCAGTGATATGTTTGTTAGCTGCTCCACACTAGGGACTATCGCCAAAGCTACCGCCAGCAAGGTGGATCTGGTCGTCGTCCCCCATGTAGAAGAAGTACAGTTAGCTATGCCGTTTGAAACTCGCCTCAACGTATTTGAGGTATGGGTCAAATACAACCTGCAAGTATTTAACAGCGAAGGAGAACCCGTTGCCGACTGGTTGATGAGTGCCTACGGCAAAACCCAAACCCGCTTTCTGAAATCTGAGGAAGAAGCCCTTGACCAAG
>CAXBDQ010000028.1:0-24904 GCA_963974675.1 uncultured Porticoccus sp.
CTAAAACAATGGGTTAAAGATAATACGGCTTAGTTATCTGGGTCAGCCCCAAAAAGATTATGTCACTGTCATTTCAATCCTCTTATTAGATCGGAGTATCACTATGAACACTAAATTAATGGCCCTTTTTGTTGCTGCTAGTTTAACGGTAATGCCTGTTATGGCAGAAAAGCCCGCATGGGCGGGTAAGGGGCAGCCGTCAGTAGAACAAAAAGAGAAACATAAATCTGCGATGGAAGCAAAAGATAGCGATAGGGACGGGAAAGAATTTCGTGTAAAAGAAAGGGAGGAGAAGAAAGAAAAATCTACTGATTCAGAAAGCATGGAAAAGCAAAGAGAAATGAAGTCTAAGCAAGTACAGAAAGAACTGGGTAAAGGTTCAGAGAAAGGACAAGAATCGAGAGAAAATAGCAGGAAGTGGTGGCGGTTCTGGGAAGAGTAAATTGTTAGCATTTGTAGGAGCGCTGTCTTGTGGCGTTGTTAACGAATGGGTGGGGTTGAAGCGAGAGTAAAAACGTCTTTTTTAAAGAAGGCTTAAGGCTTTTAAGGCCACCAATCCGCCTGTTACCGTGATAATGCCCAATAACGTCGACATCACCACAATATTGGCGGCGAATTCCCCATTGCCCCCCATAGCTTTCACTTGAATAAAACTTGCTACTGCCGTGGGCGAAGCGACCAGAAAAAACAAAATACCCAGCTCCATGCCGTGCACACCCAGCCAAATAGCAAGACTGATCATCAGTAGGGGGGCCACTACTAATTTGAGAGTAGAGGCTAACACTGTACTCATACCGGAATGTTTTAGTGCTTTCATGTTCATGGAGGCACCAATACATAGCAGTGCTAGAGGTAATGTCATACGAGCAAAGTAGTTGCCCGTGTCTTCTATTAGTTTGGGTAATGGCAGACCACTGAACTTCATTATAAAACCCAGCAAAATGCCGATCAGCAGTGGGTTTTTTAGGGTGTTAATTGCCATACGTTGCAGGGGTGGTTGGCTGTTGCCGGACTCAATGGGGTTCAGCGCCACTACTGCCAACAGGTTATACAGTATGGTCAACACTGCCACGGGTACCGCCGCTGCAGCCAAACCGGGTTCGCCATAAGCATTACTACAGAATGCCAAACCAATAACGGCGAGGTTGCCACGAAAAGCCCCTTGCACAAAAACACCACAATCACCTTTGTCAGCTATAAATAGCCGACCGATAGGTAGAGAGACAGCAAACAACAACAGAGTAATGGG
This sequence comes from uncultured Porticoccus sp., assembly GCA_963974675.1. Taxonomy (GTDB): domain Bacteria; phylum Pseudomonadota; class Gammaproteobacteria; order Pseudomonadales; family Porticoccaceae; genus Porticoccus. The sequence continues at coordinate 1,250 of CAXBDQ010000028.1, forward strand.
TATCGCAATGAGCAATGGCAGCCCCATGGAGAAATTAGCTAAATCTGCGCGATAAATACTTAAAAACAGAATAGCCGGTAAGCCCACTTTAAAAACAAGGTCAGAAGCAGGCTGAACAAACTGAAGATTAATCACTCCCAGCCTTTTTAGTAGCAGGCCCAACAAGACCACCATGAAAATGGGGCCGGTAATGGAGAGAGAAAAGGCGAGGAGGCTGGTGTCGTTCATTGAATTAGATCAAATAAATTGGATTGATATGATATCAGTTAGATGGAGGGGTGAAAAAAAATGGCTACGATACCAAAAAGTGAACCACCTGAATCAGTAGTCAAGATCTTCATGGCAGGACTCTAAATAACATAACTATTTGATTTTTAAGATAGAGCGCCCTGGTTTAGAGCGGAGGTGATATAGTATCGAAGCCTTTTTAATAAACTGTTATGTTTTTATACGTTTAAAGTCTTATCAACAAAGTTAACGGAGTGATTTATGTCTAAAGGACAAGATTCAAAAAAATCAGTTAAAAAGAAACCTGAAAAAACATTGAAAGAAAAGCGTAATGAAAAAAAGGAAAAAAAGTCAAATAAACTATGGGATTAGGTGCTGAATGAACGGGCGCTGAAGCTGTAAGGAATAAAGACATAGCTGGTCCCTAAACAAACGCCCACCTAGAGACGTGGGCTGGTTTTGGTGAGGTTCGCTTTGTTTTTGAAATATTAATTTTTAGTTGATCACATCACAAGAGTTACTATGTTGATTGGTAAGCCTCTATCCCAATTATCTGATGTAGCTGCTGAGGCTCATCTTCGTATTCAGCAGGACATCCAAGATATTGATCCCGTTGTGGGTGTTAGCCAGCATATGCGATCAAATGGTATTCCTGCAGATGCAATGACAATCGATTGTTTGAAGAGCGGCAAACGTATCATTCTAATATTGCATGATGATAATCCCGATATCATTCGTTATCAGTTTTCCTATAGAGAGAAAGACCCCGAAAGTAAGTTTGAGGTTCTCCCTCTTAATGAGCTAACAGTCCAAAAACTGTATCAGTGGATGGAGAGCTATTTCTCAACTGCAAGAAGTTGACATTGCAGTTTTTCTGCCGACAAACCGTTAATGTTCTTGTTTTGTGTCATAACATGCCTGTATTAAAATATAGTTAATCCCTAATAGCGGACCTCTACAAGCTTTGCTCTGTCTGTACCTTTAACGTATTAAAAGGAGTTTGAAAATTAATATTACTAATTATGAGTCACTATTATTCTTTGCAAAACAACAACCTGAACCGCAACGGTTACTGTTTGTCTTTTTAAGGGCTTCGCTACCAGATGATCATGGAGAGGAAGATGAAAGTCGTTTTCACTCTGGCCAAGGCGGCGCATTACAGCCCATTATGTGCGTGGATAAGACATTGGATGAATTGAGCACCTTTTCAAACCTAGTGGCTGAAGCTGAAAGAATAGAAAAGGATTGGCAGATTGTGTTGGCTGGCAGGAGTGGTGTCGCCCCAAGCTCTGATGATGCAGAGGAGCCTCTTAAGATGATGTTGCACACTGTAGAAACTGGTGGAGACCTCTCAAAATATATGGCGTTTGACCGAGAGGGCGTACCCGTACAGTTTGGCTAGTTAGTTTACAATTGCGTCATCCCCTATTTTAATTTGATATAGCATATGATTTCACAATACCTTGCTGACATTATTATCTTGTTGATCGCAGCGGTTGTTGCCGTTCCTTTTTTTCAGGCTATTAGGCTCGGTGCTGTTCCTGGTTTTTTAGTTTCTGGTGTCATTGTCGGTCCATCTGGCTTAGGTTTGATCGATAATGTCAGTGAAATTGGATATCTTGCAGAAATTGGGGTTGTCCTTCTTCTGTTTGTGATTGGTATCGAGCTTAAACCTTCACGCCTCTGGCTTATGCGGCGCCTAGTATTTGGTCTGGGTACGTTACAGGTTTTACTTGCGGGAATTTTATTAGGTGGTATTGGCCATTTTTTCTTCGATATTCCCCTTCGTGCAGCTACCCTAATTGGGCCTGCATTAGCGCTTTCTTCTACTGCATTTGTGTTACAGATACTTACCGAGAAAAAGTTACTTACATCTTCTTATGGGCGCACGTCTTTCTCGGTGTTGCTGCTACAAGATCTTGCTGTTGTGCCACTTTTGGCTTTGGTGCCTTTGTTGGTGATGCCAGAGCTCAGTTTTGGTAAGGATATTGGCTTTGCTCTAGTTGAATCTATATTAACCCTAGGGTTAATCGTGCTGGTAGGCCGTTATTTGTTACACCCGATATTACATCGTGTAGCACTTTCCGGTAACGCGGAAGTTTTTACGGCTTCTGCCGTTTTGGTTGTTCTTGGAACCGCGCTGGTCACAGAGCATATTGGGCTTTCTATGGCGATGGGAGCCTTTCTTGCGGGACTTTTTATATCGGACTCATCCTATCGGCATCAGGTTCTCGCTGAAGTTGAACCCTTTCGAGGGCTACTTCTAGGCCTCTTTTTTATGTCGATGGGCATGTCACTGAACTTGAATCTATTGCTCGAAACGCCAGTGGTTTCATTTGGCTTGGTGGGTGTATTGATTATGGTGAAAGTCGCGGTACTTTTTCCGTTAGCCTACCTGTTTGGTATTAAGACAAAAACTAGCCTTGCTGTCGCACTGGTACTTGCTCAGAGTGGTGAGTTTGCATTGGTATTGTTTTCTTTAGCCTATGAAGCGGATATTTTTACCGAAAAATTGTTTCAGCACCTCTTGCTTGTTGTGCTGCTTAGCATGCTTGTTACACCTGTTCTGGCATATTTTGCACAGGGGCTTTGTAAAGCAAAAGATAAAAAGGCCATTAAAAATAGTGATATGACTGTGGCGCCTGTGGTGCTTGCAGGATTTGGTCGTGTAGGGCATAGAATAGGTGAAGTTTTTTCAACAGCAGAAATACCCTTTATAGCTTTGGATTCAAATGCCTCAATAGTTGAAAAGGAACGAAAAAAAGGTCACCCCGTTTTTTATGGTGATGTGTGTAACCCAAAATTATTGGAAGCTGCGGGTGCCAGTGATGCAAAAGTTGTCATTGTGACACTGGATGATTTTGACGCTACGGAACAGCTAGTCTTAACATTAAGAAAAATATATCCCGAAATTCATATTTATGCACGCGGCCACAGCTTGAGAAAGTGCGCTGAATTGCGAAGACTAGGTGCCTCGGGTATCGTATCTGAAAATGTTGAAGCAAGTTTAGAGTTGGCTCGTATGGCGCTGGATACGATGGGTTATGATAATGACAAGTGTGAGAATATTTTGGGGGATTTTCGTAAAACGTATTACTCTCAAATAGATGATATTGCCAGATCAAAGGTCACAAAAAAATAGAAGGAGGTGACTCTTTTTGGATAAGCTTCCGTTAGATAAATTTGAACTCTTTGATAGTCACTTTCATATTGTTGATAACAAATTTCCTCTTATTCCCAATAATGGCTACCTGCCAAATGAATTTACATCTAACGATTACTTAGCGCGAATGAAGCTCTATGATTTGCGTGGTGGTGCCATTGTATCGGGTTCTTTTCAGGCATTTAATCAAAGTTATTTAGTTGATGCGTTAAAAAAATTAGGGCCATCGTTTGTTGGTGTCACACAGATCCCTGTTACCGTTTCCGATGATGAAGTTATCCGATTGAATAAAGAAATAATACGTAATTTAACGTATGGCCCCCTTTTTTATTCTCAAATGTTGGCGATTTTATAACAGGGTTGATAGTTATCAATATTGAGTTTCATTCGTCGTTGCACTACGAATTTTCGAAGTAGTTTGTCCAGCTCGAATAGAATTTCTGCCTCGCCTTTGATCAGATAAGGGCCGTATTTCGAGACTTGCTCAATGCCAAAAGGTTTTACATTTCCGGCGACAATACCAGAAAAAGCACAGCGAAGTTGTGCCGACAAGGTATGGCAAGGTAGCGTTTTATCAAGAGACAGCGCTGCCATATTGTCATGGGTAGGAATAAAGGGTGTTTGCAGGTCGGGTTCGATATGTAATTGCCAATTGTAACAATAACTTTCCTGGTTTTTCCGGCGGTGCTGAAGAACGGCATCTAGGCTGCGTCGGGTTTCTTTGGCGACCTGTTTCGGGTCATCAATAATAATTTGGTAGTGTTTGGTCGCTTCTTCGCCCAGGGTATTGCGAATAAATTCATCCATGCTATGAAAGTAATCTTCACTGCTTTTAGGTGCTGTAAAAATTAATGATAGGGATTCATTTTTGTTTTTTGGGTGCATGAGTAAGCTCAAAATATAGAGCACTTCTTCTGCTGTCCCGGCTCCACCGGGGAAAACGATGATGGTGTGAGCCAAACGTACAAAAGCTTCTAGACGTTTTTCTATGTCCGGCAATATCACCAGTTCGTTGACGATGGGATTGGGTGATTCAGAGGCAATAATTCCTGGCTCGGAAATGCCAATATAACGGCCGCTACCATAGCGTTGTTTGGCATGGCCGATAGTGGCACCTTTCATCGGACCTTTCATGGCACCGATACCGCAACCTGTGACGATGTCTATGTTGCGTAATCCCAGTTCGTAACCAACCTGTTTGGAGTATTTATACTCATGCTCGCTGATGGAATGTCCTCCCCAGCAGACAGCGAGGTTGGGTGCGACATTGGGTTTGACGATATCGCCATTGCGTAAAATTCTAAATACCGCATCGGTAATACCCTCTGGGGACTGAAGGTTGAATTTGTCTTCTTTGGTCATTTTGTGGCTGGTGAAGACAATGTCGCGCAGAACTGAAAACAAATGCTCCTGTATACCGTTGATCATCTGCCCATCAACAAATGCACTTTCTGGTGCGTTGAATACCTCCAGTTTTAATCCGCGGGATTGTTGAACCACCTTGATATCAAAGTCTGAAAAGTCTTTTAAAAGTTGTGCACCATCATCCTGATCGCTGCCAGTGTTGAGTATTGCCAGTGCGCACTGCCTGAAGAGTTCATAGACGTTTTGGTTTGAGGTGGCCACCAAACCATCAACTTCACGGTGAGATAATAAGTTGAGTTTGCTGTTATCTGGTCTGACACTGGCTTTGGGTACTTTTTGCATAAATGGACTCTTTTTAGCGTATTTTTATTATATGTGTCGAAATAAAAATCTATCCACCTTTTTAATGAAAGATGTAGGGTGGATATGTCTACCTAGGTTGAAACAGTTGAAGGATAATTTCTAGCGTTTGTTCCGTTTTATATCACGAATAATAAATCGTCCTGGATGTAGGGATTGTTGTAAATCCAGTTCCATCGGTGGTACTTCACCACAAATTTGACTGGCGACAAGTTCCGCACATAGGGGTGCGTAGCTTAACCCGCGAGAACCATGACCAATATTGATATACAACCCTTGCCAAGTGGAACCCTCGATAGGGATGTGGGCGCGGGCATTTTTTCTCATCAATTTATAGTCCTGCAGATAATCATCCAGTTTGGGTGCTGGCCCTGCGACAGGAAGATAATCGGGGGTGGTGCATCGAAATGCGACTCGGCCTTGCAGCTGGTTGATATCCAGTTCGTCAAATCTCTCTGCCAAGGCTGCATCTGTGGCGGCGAGTTGTTGCATGTTAGCTTGGTGGTCTTCTGATCGCACCGTCGTTATAGTTTCTCCTAGATTATAGGTGGCTCCTAGGGTGTGAACGCCATCTACTGCCGGTGCGATATAACCTTCACCACAGAGTACGGTTTTTAGTGCTCCACTTTTATTGGTTGCGGGCACAGCGGTGATTTGCCCACGAATTTTTTTAAGGGGCAAGTGATTAGTTTGGCTGAATTTGCTGCTATCAAAACCACAGGCAATGACCATAACAGGAGCCTTGGCGATAACGCCGCCAGTTTCATCCAGAGCCTGCCAGCAGTTTGTTTGTTGGTTGGAGCTTTGCTGTGATTCTGGTTCTGAGCGGATCTCCACAACTTCTGCCGTCTGTAGGGTGATGAGGGGGTGTTCAGTTAATAGTTGGCAGACTGTAGGTGGCTTGATCCAGCCAAGTTTGGGGAAAAACAGCCCAAACTGATTGGCGAGGGGAAAACCTACTTGTTGGTCAAGTTGTTCTGTTGTGAGTAATTGTACAAACTCACTGGGAAATAATTGGGTGATTTGTTCAAACAGTTCTTTATCTTGTGTTGAATGGGGCAGTATCAATACGCCACATTGTTCACCGAATTTATTGTTATTTAAAAAATTATTGTAATAGCGGCTGGCATTGATCAATGCAGCGGTGCCAAAGCGTGCCAGATCGGATGTGCTGGTCGATAGCTTGGGATAAAGAATACCCTGAGGGTTGCCTGAGCCTTCTTGGGCTACTTTTTTGTGACGCTCAATCAGTGTGACGACGATCCCCCTGTTCGCCAGTGCTCGTGCGGTAGCACATCCGGCAATGCCTCCACCTATAACAATAGTTGTTTCAGGTTTTTTTATGGCCGGGGTCAGGTACCAGGGTGATGGGTAAGGTGAGCTAAATGGGGCTGGTGTCCAATCAATTTCTGATGTTTTTTGTGGGGTAATATCGGTGAACTTACCACAGAGTATTTCACGCTTGTGATGGAACCCCGGTATTTTTTCAACATCAAATCCGACCTGCTCTAGCCCACGACGTACGCTACTTGCTGCGGTGAAGGTGCTAAACGTCGTGTGAGATTGGCTCAAATCAGCCATTGTTTGAAATAATGCATCGGACCACATGTCGGGATTTTTGGCCGGAGAAAAGCCATCCAAAAACCAGGCGTCGATCACCGGATTATTGTGCCGGTGAAACAAGGGGTGGTCACTGCTTTTTATGGAGGAGAACATATCTTGGGCATCACCGTACATTAGGGTCAGAATAATACGGTGATTGGCTAGATGCAGTCGGTGGATCCCGGCAACTGGCGGTGGGTAAAGCTGTATAAGTTCTTCTGCTAACTCTGATAATTCAGGCCATAACCCTAAAGCGCGTTGTAAGTCTGCTTTTGATAGCGGAAATTTTTCCACAGAAACAAAATGAAGGGTGCCTAGATCTGTGTCGGTTTTGTTGTTTGGGTTGGACTGCTCTAGCCAGGATTTTGCTGCCACCAGAAAATTTAGCCCGGTACCAAACCCAGTTTCACCGATGGTAAATGAGTCGCCAGGCGTTTTATTCCATCGTTGCGAGAGAGCATTTTGTGTCATAAACACATAACGGCTTTCGTCGATGCCTCCATCACTGTTGAAATAGACATCGTTGAACAGCGTAGCCTTGGGTAGGCCAGTGCTATCCCATTCAATCTGAGCTTCGGTAAACGTTTTTTGGGGGTGTGTGGGCATAATGGACTTAATACATCGTGGGATTATGAGTGTGGACTCGATAAAAATTTATGTCATATTTTATCAGTAGACGTACTATGTGCTTTAATTTTTTGTGTCTCTAGCAGAAGGGGTAAAACAAATGCCATATGAAGTTGCTTTTAATATTGAAATTTCAGCGATTTATATTGCTCTTTCGGGTCTGTTTCTGGTGCTCTTGGCTTTAGATGTAATTTGGGGCCGGTGGAAATATCAAGAAGCCTTTGGCGAGGGTGACCAAGACCCTGTGTCACGGCGTATGAGAGTACGGTCCAATGCAGCGGAATATTTTCCAGTGGCATTGTTATTGTTGGTTGCGGTAGAAAATATTGTCGCGATCGACTGGTTGGTGCACAGCCTAGGTTGTTTGCTGTTAGTTAGCAGGCTCCTTCATGCTGCGGGCTTACGAGGTATGGCTGGTGAGTCTCTTCCTAGGATATTTGGTACAGCGGGTAGTATCACCATGATTGCAGTGTCAGCAATCATGGTGTTGGTGAATAGCTTTTAATAGGGCTGTATCCAAACAGATTTTTCCAGGCATTATTGCTCTAGTTGAAACTCATTGAGAACTTGTTGGCACCAAGTGGCGATTCGTTCATCAGTGAGTTCAAACTGGTTTTCGTCATCAATGGCCAAGCCAACAAAATACTGTTCATCTGGGGTAAGCGCTTTGGATTGGTTAAATTCAAATCCGGTTACTGACCAGTAGCCGACAGTTTTTGCGCCCTGGTTGCAGACTTTAGCCCATAAATACCCCATCGCATCGAGAAACCATTCAGGGTAGCCCACTTGGTCTCCCAGCCCGAAGAGCGCCACAGTTTTTCCAGACAGGTCAAGAGCATCAATGTCGTCCCAGATGTTCTCCCAATCCTCTTGAAGCTCACCGTAATCCCATGTGGGAATGCCAAGGATTAAATACTCGTACGCGCACATGGTGGCAGCGGGTTCGTACATGACGTTGTAGATGTCAACGCAGGTATCACCTGCTTGTGTTACATGTGCGTTTGTTTTACCCGCGAGGACTTCATTCAATTTAGCCGCTATTTTCTCTGCCACCATTTCCGTGTAACAGGTGGATGAGCCATAGAATAGCCCGATCGGTGCGCGGCTTGTGTTGGAAACAGAATTCATTTTTAAAGATTACTCAGGTTAAAAGCGAGGGTCTAGACCGCACCTTCAAAATCTAATTGACGCCATGCTTCATAGACAACTAATGCAACGGTGTTGGATAAGTTTAGGCTTCGACTTTGTTCCTGCATAGGAACTCGGAGTACATGTTCTGGAGGCAGAGCGTGGCGGAATTCTTCCGTCAGGCCACGGGTTTCTGGACCAAACACGAGTGTGTCGCCAGGCTCGAAGGTGATATCGGTATAACGGGTTTGACCTTTGGTGCTGATCGCAAATATCCGATCAGGCGTTTTACCTGCCTCGGCCATAAGAGCATCTTTCAAAAAGGCTTTCCAGTTGGCATGTACTTGGGCATCTTGCCACTCTCGATAATCGAGCCCAGCACGTCTCAGACGTTTGTCGTCAAGCTCGAAACCAAGAGGCTCAATCAAATGAAGCGCAAATCCGGTGTTGGCGCAGAGTCGAATAATATTGCCAGTATTCGGTGGGATTTCCGGTTCAAACAGTACGATATTTAGCATGGTCGAAATTTTTGGGCTGTGAGTTATGGTGCAGTGAGTGATGAGTACTTATAAAGGCCTCTGAGGTATGATGCAGTCTGAGCTGCCAAATGACCATAGCTGGTTAATATGTTGTTATATTTTTGATAATAAAGGTCAATGGCGATACGTGTTAACGGTTTGGAGTCTTCATGGCTAGCCCAAATAAAGAAAACAGTATTGAGCATGTTAAGGCTCACCACCATCCGCACCTGATAGCCAAGCGTTTAGCGGATGGCCCCGACTCTATTTACCTCAAAGAATTTATCTATGGTGCGGTCGATGGCGCTATTACGACCTTTGCTATTGTGGCGGGTGTGGCGGGTGCCGGAATGCCCGCCGGTGTCATTATTATTCTTGGTTTTGCCAATTTGCTGGCAGATGGTTTTAGTATGGCTGTCAGTAACTTTTTGGGTACCCGTGCAGAAAATCAACATCGAAAAAAAGTTCGTCTGATGGAGTTGGATGAAATTGAACGATTCCCTGAAGGAGAAAGAGAGGAAGTCCGGCAGATCTTGGCCATGAAGGGGTTTGAAGGACAGTTGTTGGAGGATGCGGTTGAGGTGATTACCTCTGACAAAGAGAAATGGGTCGATACTATGTTGCTAGAAGAGCATGGCATGACTTTACAAGAGCACAACGCATTTAAAGCCGGTTTGGCAACCTTTGTTGCTTTTTGTCTGGTTGGATTTATTCCATTGACAACCTATGTGACTAACTGGGTATTGCCTGGGCTTATTGCTAATCCCTTTGAGTGGTCCGCAGTTGTAACAGGTATCGCCTTTTTCTGGGTTGGCGCGGTGAAGGGAAAATTTGTGTCCCACTATTGGCTGTTATCTGGTTTAGAGACAGTGGTTGTTGGCGGTATTGCTGCGATTATGGCCTATGGCGTAGGTGTTTTGTTGAAAGGGCTGGTGGGATAGCCGTTTTTGTAACGATGTCAAAGAGTCACTAAAAGCCGTTAATTATTAACTATAGGCTTTCCAGTTCCACCATTAAATCATCGGATAAGGCTTCCAGTTCATCCTGAAGTTGATCCCTGTTTAGGCCAGGGGAGGAGCCAGATGTAGGCAGACTGACGACGGCTGTGGCCCGAAACAATACTTCAGAGCTCATGGGGGCATCCTCGCAATGAGTGCAAAGCTCCTCCACATTCACGTGCAGTCGGGCAAGTAGTGAAGACAATTCGCCCACAATACCGGGTCTGTCATTGCCCACCACCGTTAACAGCAAATGCTCGCCGGCGGCTTGGTCTATCACGGTGCTGGCTTCGCCCGTTACCCGTATACCCTGGCTGCTAAGCGTTTCCAGAGCAGTTAATAGCCGGGGTTGTTTTTCTTCTATGACATCCACTAACAGGATGCCGGCAAATTTCCCCGCCAGCCGTGACATATTGCTTTCCAGCCAGTTGCCACCGTTGGCTGTGACCACTGCGGCAACCTTTTCGATAATACCTGGTCGGTCATCTGCAATAATAGTGAGGGTGAGATATTGGTTCATGACAAGGCCTTATAGATCACTGGGTATGGGAGTATTATGACGTATCAATTGCAGGGGAGCCATCTTCTGTGAAAGCCCCTAGTGGACCTGTTATCAAAACAGCAGACATTTAAAAGAAAAACTTGAACCATTCACACAAAAGCACGGTCTGTTGACTGAAAAAGATTATTCATAGGGAGAAAAATATTATGGTGACCAGAAGTATATTGATGATGTTGTTCGTCAGTTGGATTGGGTTCAGTGGACTACTGCATGCTCAAGAAGCTGGCGACAATAACGTTTTTAACGACAAGCACCGAAACCCCGAATTTGTGTTAAGGGATCAATATCGCCATCCCTTGGAAACGTTGAAATTCTTTGGTGTTGAGCCGGGAATGACGGTTGTAGAAATATGGCCAGGAAAAGGCTGGTACACCGAGGTGTTGGCACCTTACCTTGGTGGCGGTGTTCTTTACGCAGCACACTTTCCCACGGATGTTGGCGTCCCTTATTACGATGACAATCGCGCTCTTTTTTTAGAAAAACTGGCTCGGCACCCGGAAGTCTATAGTCGAGTCAAAATGGCTGCTTTTGATCCCAAACGGAATCAATTAACCGTGCCTGCGGGTAATGCAGATGCCGTATTGACCTTCCGAAATGTCCATAATTGGTTGCGCTCAGAGAGTGAAATGGCAGCATTTCAACTATTTTATCAGGCGTTAAAACCGGGTGGTGTGTTAGGCGTGGTAGAGCATCGAGCACCAAAAGGTACAGATTGGGAAACCATGAAGGTCAGTGGTTATATGACAGAAAAATATGTCATTGATCTGGCTGAAAAGGCTGGGTTTGTCTTGGAGGCGACATCAGAAATCAACAGTAATGCCAAGGATACTAAGCATCACCCAGAAGGCGTGTGGACATTGCCGCCGAGCTTGCGGCTTAAACAGCAGGATCGGGATAAATATCTGGCCATTGGAGAGAGTGATCGGATGACACTTAAATTCAGAAAGCCAGAATAATGTATATATATATGGGTGCTCGATGATTGATATTCCCTTAGAGAGGCTGCCGCCAGAATTACTGGCGGCCATAATCGAGGAGTATATTTGTCGCGAGGGCACCGACTACGGTGCCAATGAAGTGAGTTTAGAGACAAAAATGGAACAGATTAAAAAGCAAATATCACGTGGAGATATCGTCATAACATTTGATCAAGAAACAGAAACCTGTAACTTGCTGACCAAAGAAGTATTCCAAAAAAATTCACATAAAAAATAAATGAATTATTTAATTGATCCACCTGCCCCAGGTATTGATCCATGCGGTACGCTAATTTTTGCCCACGGGGCTGGCGCATTGATGGACAGCGATTATATGCAAGTATTAACTGCCGAGTTTAATGCGGTAGGTGTGGCCGTAGTGCGTTTTGAGTTTCCCTACATGCAGCAACGGCGTGAAATAGGAAAAAAGCGTCCTCCAGATCGCCAGCCAATTCTGCTCAATTGTTGGCGCCAGGTTTACGAAGAAATATCAGGTCGCACTGATTTGCCATTGCCACTATTGATCGGTGGTAAGTCCATGGGTGGCCGAATGGCAAGTTTGGTGGCAGATGAACTGGAAGTGTCCGGACTTTGTTGTTTTGGATATCCTTTTCATCCTCCAAAACAACCAGAAAAAATGCGTACAGAACATCTACTCACGATTAAAACACCGACATTCATTTTTCAGGGGACACGCGACCCACTCGGTAAACCTGATGAGTTGTCCGACATTTCTTTCAGTGAGGCATTGCATATACACTGGCTGAAAGATGGCGATCACGATTTAAAACCTAGGAAGTCCTCGGGTTTAACACAATTAGAACATCTAACAATGGTGGCGACGATGGTGGCTGACTTTGCTCTAAGCCTCAGGGATAAGGCCAAAAGAGATTAATTACACCATTGTTGATTGTGATCTTACACCGTTTTATTGGGCTATATATTTTCGTCAACTTGAAGCAAGACCTGCGTCGGGTTGGGATGTGATATTTTCGACGTGCCAATGGCGATCTAGTTCATAGAAGAAGACAGAAGGAAAAGTTTACAGACATGGGTGCCGATGTTTCTGTCAACACTTCTAATGTTTACAAGTGGTAGTTGTTTTCATGATATGCCCTTGCTACATTCGAGCTACTGCACTGGAAGCCTGTTACTACAAATTCATTCCACTGGGTGCAGAAAATCAGCGCCGTTTGCCCAAATACATCTACATAACCTTGTTTATTGTGACGAGAAAATATAAATGACAGACGATACATTAATCGAAGATCCTGAACATAAACTCACGCTTAGGCATTTGAAGTTGGAGGATTATTCAGAAGTAAAAGGCTTGATGGATACAGTTTATCCAGGATTGGGCGGGGCCTGGCCCGAGAAAAAACTTCGGGCGCAACTAAAAGTATTCCCAGATGGACAGATCTGCATTGAGGACCATGGCGTGGTGGTCGCTGCCGCTTTTAGCGTCATCGTCGACTACGATAAATTTGGCGATCAACACACCTATGACGAGATAACTGGTGATGCCTATTTAAGCACTCATGACCCTTTGGGGGATGTGCTGTATGGCGTTGATGTTTTTGTTTCCCCCAGTTATCACGGTATGCGTTTAGGTCGGCGTCTTTATGAAGCGCGTAAAGAGCTTTGTCAAAACCTGAATTTAAAAGCTATTGTTGCTGGCGGGAGAATCCCTAATTATCAAAATCACTCAAAGACTCTGACCCCGCAAGCTTATATAGAGCAAGTTAAAAGAAAAGAAATCTACGACCCCATCCTTACCTTTCAGCTCTCTAATGAGTTTGAGGTAAAGCGCGTGATTAAAGATTATTTGCCAGAAGATAAAGAGTCACACGGTTATGCCACACTGCTAGAGTGGACGAATCTGTACTATGATCCTGAAAAATCTCCTCTTATTGGAGCTGAGAGAACCACGGCTCGTATCGGTTGTGTGCAATGGCAAATGCGACCGTTCAATTCAGTTGACGAACTGATACAGCAGGTTGAATTTTTTGTTGATGCGTTATCTGATTATCAATGCGACCTCGCTCTTTTTCCCGAGTTTTTCAATGCACCGTTGATGGGTATTGAAAACCATGCCAACTCCATTGATTCTATCAAGGCACTTACTGCGTATAGTGTTGATATTGTTGAGGCTATTTCCAGGCTAGCCGTTTCCTACAATATTAATGTTATTGCTGGCTCTGTCCCAGTGTTGGAAGATGACGAATTGTTAAATGTCTCTTATTTGTGTCGCCGCGATGGCACGGTAGATTCCCAATATAAACTTCATCCTACCCCCCATGAAAAACGTGCATGGATTATGCAGGGTGGTAATGAGCTGAAAGTTTTTGATACTGACTTTGGGAAAATAGGGATTCTTATATGTTACGACGTAGAATTCCCTGAACTGGCTCGCCTACAATCAGAACAAGGGATGCAAATACTGTTTGTACCTTTTTGGACGGACACAAAAAATGGTTACCTCAGGGTTCGTTGTTGTGCTCAGGCACGTGCCATTGAAAATGAATGTTATGTCGCTATTGCAGGTAGTGTGGGTAACCTACCGAAGGTTGATGGCGCTGATATTCAATACGCACAATCCGCTGTTTTTTCACCATCAGACTTTTCGTTTCCACATGATGCCATTATGGCTGAAACGACGCCCAATACAGAAATGACGCTAATTGTTGACCTGGATCTTGGGATGCTGAATAAATTACAAAATGAAGGCTCAGTCAGGAATTATTTAGATCGTAGAAGAGATCTTTACAAAATAGATTGGCTGGGAAAATAGACTGTAGTAAGTAATAGTTTTTAGAAATACAAATAACAATGCTGGCGGGCAGTGACCCTAGGCGTTAAAAATATAGGTAGATTATGTGTAACTGTAAAGAACAGCCAGAGCTAATTGAGATCAGTAGTAGGTCTGCAGACTTTATGTCCAGCTTAAATCAATTGGATGTTGGTGACTGGGTATTACTTATGTCCTGCCCAGAGTGCCAACAGCTTTGGAGGGTAGACGATATGGATAAAGATCAAGTTTGCTATGCGGTAAAAATACCCACTCAAGAAAACTGGAAAGTGTTTGACGCCGAAAGCCTTATAAAAGAGAAAATGATAGAAAACCGTGGTGGACTCACCCAAAATTATTGCATGTGGACAAAGTGTGATTTCAAGAAAGTCAAAGGTAGTACATTTTGTGTGAATCATCTTTGGGAAACAGGGTCACGTGTGTAATACACTCAAGAAACGTCATGATTCCGTAGACCCCATCATGCTGGATGATTAAAAATTTATTCAGATATCATGATGAATTACTTTCTAGGAAAGCTGTTCTTAATCAAGATGATTAGATAAGGAAGTCTCTCTATGCAAAAAATAAAAGTGGGTCCTATTCTGGGGGTGGAGTCTGACACACAATACACTGTGTGCTTTTCTACGGACAAAAATGTGGCTGAAACTCAATGGGTCATTGACGGAAAAATGTCTCTTGTCAGAAAGTGGGTGATACCCGGTCGTCTACAGTATGGAAAGCAGCTTATAAAGTAAGCTTTGGTAACGATTCAAAAAATATTTCTTATTAAATATTGATTGATTCTATGACACGCTTTATCAGGAGCGTTGGAATACTCCGACATACAAAATTGTTCTGTTTTTCAGCAAATTTTTAAAACTGCCAAGTCTTACTTCGAAGTTTTTCAGCTTCGCTCAAAGAATAATGCCACTTTGCTGGATAAAGAGGCTGATCATTATGCCTTTGCCTTGGAGTTCCGTGGCTACCATATTTTGGCTTTGGATAATCGATCTGAGCGAACGCTGGGGCAGGTAATGAGTCCCGATGGCTAATGGCCGCTGTTGAATGATTATCTTCAACAGCTAGATGATGGTGGGCATTTGTTGGTGTTGTCTGGGGTTCCTGTGGGTTACCGAAATTTTTCATCCACTGAGGGTGTTTTTGATGCCACCCCGTGGGAGGAATAACTAACTGACGATCTAGAAGATCATGGGCGGTCAAAAAATCACCAAGGTGAAAAAGCACGCTTGATACATCGGGTGCTTGAAAATGTTGCTTGTAGAGAAAAAGAAAATGCCGAATGCAAAACGGTAATACCCTCTGGTGATGTCCATATTGGTTGTTTAGGTGTTATTCATAATCAAACGAATGGGTACAAAATACATCAGGTCGTATCGTCAGGTATTGTTCACCCAGCCCCTAGCCGTCTTCAGTGGATTGATATCATGGCCGCCACCAATGATCGTCCAGAATATCTTGATGAAAATAGAGACGTGCGTATCTCAATGCTAAAGCCTTTCGCCTCAAATCAATATGTTCGGTGAGAAAATTACATAACATTATCAATGGGGAGCGATAAAAAGCTCTGGGTTAATTGGGAAAGTGAGGGAAAAGATAAGCCCTATTATCCAATACAGTAAATAAGGTTTACAGGGAGAGTTTTGAGTTTTTGTGAGACATTAACTTTCTTATTTTGTCTCCGGTGACTTTCATTCAGGGGCAGCAACTCCGCCTCCGTCATCGCACCTGGCGGCTCTGTTTGGTTCACTAACCCATTAGCGAGTGCTAATTAGGAATCAACCAGCATCGAAATGGCAGCCAGAGCTTCCGGGTCTCGAGCTTTAATTTTATTGGCAATATGATGCTGAAAGAAATACTTGAATGCTTTTTCTGTTTTAGCAGGATAGAGGCATTCATCTCCTGGCAATACCGGTGTGCTGTCAACTTTGTCGTCGTCAATCAGCATGCCTTGTATTGAGCCATTATGGAGCAGTCTCCAGCTCACCACTTCTTTCAGTACCAAGTTTTTAAAACCATCGCTTGAAAGTACTGCGTGGGTGCCAATGGTGTCGGGGAGCTCCTGTACCACATCTTGGTCAGTATCGCAGTCTACTTCATAGTATTCAGCAGAGGTTTCTAATTCGATAACTTTATGAATTGGAACCTCGAAAAATACTTCATCGATACCTGAGTCGTAGTAGCCTTCCCACTGACCGTTTAAGGGGTCTCGGATTTCTGTACATGGCATGATGTCGTCAAGCCAGGGTACTAGACCCACCACTTCTCCATCTGCTCTTAATGCCCAGCAAAGTACTTTGATACTAAAGAACTTTTCAGGGTGAGACTCGTTTGAATAGATCATTTCTAATCCATCGAGTTCAGGAGCAAGACGAATAATGCGACGGTTGTGCGGGGACGAGTAAGATTTCCCAGTGAAGAGATCAACCACGTTGTCTGTGTTGTGGCTAGGTGTTGAGGTAGTCATAATACGCCTCCTCAAATAGTCATTAGACAAAGGCCGTTAGATAGAAGTTCTAAGCGTGCCCAGATCATGTATGTTGAGTTTAGTACTACGCTCAATACACAACATAAGGTACTACTGATTATATTAAAGCACAATACCTAGGGTGAAAATTTTGTGAGCTACTATTTTGCTTATGGATCAAATATGAATCCTGAACGTATGGCAGCACGTGAACTGGACGTTATGAGCGCCTGCTCGGGAAGGTTGGAGGGCTTTGGCTTGCGTTTTAACAAGCGTTCTCGCCGTGATGCCACGCTGGCTTGCGCCAACGTGGTTTATGCGCCGGGAGAGTGTGTTGAAGGTGTGCTGTATCACCTGGCAACACCGTTAGAGATAGCCAAGTTGGATCCCCATGAAGGAACACCTGTGAGATACAGCCGGGAGTTGTTTCTGATTCAGACGGCGTCCAGTTTTATTCCAGCATGGACGTATATTGCCAATCCTGCAGTGATAGACGATAGCATCAGGCCTGCGCGATGGTATGTGGAACACTTGTTGGCAGGGAAAGCGTATTTGAGTCTGGAGTATTGGCGCCGGATTGATAAAACACCCTGCAAGGAGGCTGTTGATGTTGTCTGGGAATGATTCTTTTGGTGGTGGCGATAAATTTAGAACAGAGCAATTAAATGCCAATCAATTAATCAGTCTATTTAATGGTTTGTTTGCTGACAGTTTTAATACAAGGCTAGAGGGCGGCGGCGAAGAACCTATTTATTTACCGGCAGAGGATCGGTGTGACCACTGTCGTTTGGTCTTTCGTCGTGATTATGTGTCCAGTGCGTTGCATGAAATTTCCCATTGGTGTATCGCCGGAGAGCAGCGTCGACAGATGGTAGATTTTGGTTATTGGTATAACCCGGACGGACGAACAGAAGTTCAGCAGCGCACATTTGAACAGATGGAGGTCAAACCACAGGCGATAGAATGGATTTTTTCTGTGGCAGCGGGGCATACGTTTAATATCAGTGCCGATAATTTATCGGCTGGTATTGGTGCCAGTGAGGTCTTTGTGCAGTCGGTAATGGCTCAGGCTCGGGCTTGGTGCACCTCTCCCATGCCTGGTCGTGCTGCAGTGTTTACTAAAGCGTTGTCAGAGATGTTTGGTACTGAGCCATTTAATCCCACTTACTATCATTTCTCCGTCGTCTAAAGGCGTATCATTTTATGCCTGAGCCTTATTATTTAATCGATGCTTCTGTCTATATTTTTCGATCTTATTTTGGCCTGCCGGAAAATTGGTATAGCCAAAACAGTGGCCATGGGTTGAGTCAAGAGAGCCATATAGGGCAGGAAAGTTACCCGACTCAGGCAGTTTATGGTTATCTGAATTTTTTACTGACACTGTTAGAGGCAGAGTCGCCTAATTATATTGCAGCGGCTTTTGATGAAAGTTTAGGGACTTGTTTTCGCAATACTATTTACCCTGAGTATAAGGCAAATCGAGTATTACCCGATGCAGCTTTGGCTTTCCAGCTCAACGCTTGCGTTGAAGTCACGAGACTTTTAGGGGTGGCAAGTTTTGCCAGTGAAACCTATGAGGCGGATGATATTGTTGGGACGTTGGCAAAAGTTGGTCGTGAGTCGGACCACAAAATTATTGTCATCACCGGCGATAAAGATTTATCCCAATTGATTGTCAGTGATGATGTCACTTGGGACTTCGGAAAAGGTGAGCCACAAGATCGTTTTATAGTTAAGGAAAAATTGGGTGTCTGGCCAGAACAGCTCGCAGATTACTTGGCGTTAGTCGGCGATAGTATTGATAATATCCCCGGTGTCCCTGGAGTCGGGCCAAAAACTGCTGCGGCACTACTCGTCCATTTCAGTGATATTGAGACGTTGTTGAAAGCTGGGGAGCGGATAGCTGATCTACCGATTAGAGGAGCGAAGCAATTGCCCGTAAAAATAAAGAGTTATCGTGAGCAAATTTTAATGTCACAAAAGCTGACGGTTATTGCGGAAGATGTGCCAATGGTTGGCTTTGAAAACCTAGGGATTCAAAAGAGCGGCTCTATAGGGGGAAATTCTGCGCTGATGAGAAAGTCGATTGATATGGATAAGTTGTCTCTTTTTTGTGAGTCGATGGGATTGCCTGACCGTTTTCTGATCAGAGCAGATAAAATATCTGTCCCTCAGCAGGGCTGTACTGAATGAAAATTGTAGCCGACGAAAATATGCCCCTAGTTCGAGAAATGTTTGCTCCCTATGGTGAGGTGGAAACATTTCCCGGGCGGGAGCTTACGAGTAATCATGTTAAAGACGCAGATGTACTGCTGGTGCGTTCGGTTACGAAGGTAAATGAAGCTCTTCTAAAGGGAAGTGGGGTGCGGTTTGTGGGGTCGGCAACCATTGGTACTGACCATGTGGATCAGTCTTACTTGCGGCAACAGGGAATCAGTTTTGCACATGCTCCGGGGTGTAATGCGAATGCAGTAGTGCAGTATGTGCTTTCGGTATTATTTAGGCTCCGGCCATACTGGACGGAGCAAACAGTCGGGATTGTGGGCTGCGGCAGCGTGGGTGGCCAGTTGTACCAAACCCTGAAACAGTTGGGGGTTGATTGTCGTTGTTACGATCCTTTTCTCAGCGGAGAAGATATTCCTCACTTGGTTTCCTTTGATGAGGTGTTGCGGTCAGATATTTTGTGTCTTCATACGCCGTTGACCATGGATGGGTCTTACCCTACATACCATTTGTTTGATGAGTCTGTACTTTCAAAGCTGGCGCCAAACACTCTGCTACTTAATGCGGGCAGGGGTGCTGTGGTTGATAACTCTATGTTGTTACAGATGTTGCCGCAGAAGTCTTGGCAGGTAGCGCTGGATGTATGGGAGGACGAACCCGATATTGCCTTGCCCTTACTTGAGCTGGTGGATATTGGAACACCTCATATTGCAGGATACAGTTACGATGGCAAAGTGAATGGCACGACCATGGTTAGGGATGCTTTTTGTGTATGGCTAGGTCAGTCAGTTCCGGCAACCATGTTTGATCACGAACAGTTAACAGATTTGGTGGTATCGTCACTGTCAGACGCTGTGTTGGCAACTTTTGATGTGGCGCAGGAAGACCGGCGTATGAGGTCAGCGTTACTAGCTGTTGGCACAAATGTTTCTAAAGTGTTTGATGATTTGAGGAAGAGCTGTCCCAAGCGATTAGAGTTTCAACATTACCGGCTACAGGGTAGCTTGGATAGCGCATTAACCCAAAGCTTGCGAGCCCTAAAGTTCAACTTAGTTAATGCACTTGGTCGTTAGCTTAATCAATAAGGCGCTATTTCTAGCGAAGTACTACGGCAACGGAATAGCTTTTTTAGGTAATGAAGCCCTTTATCTTGTGAACATCAGTCGCTATTTTTTTCGTCTTCGGTGTTGCCTTCGGTTTCGTCAGGATTTGTGCACGCATCCTGTACCATATCTTCGGTGATAGGAATTTCGTTACCATCCTCATCAATTAAGGCGGCACCGTGGAAATCAGCCTCTGGTTCGACAGTGTGCTCGTAGTTATCGGTATTTTTTCGTTCGTTATTCATGTTCTATACATAGTATTTATGATGATGATTGAACATACCATGATTGGTTGCATGGAAAAACCCCGACAAACCAATACGTTAAAAATTTTGTGGAGTAAGTCGTGTTTAGGTTAGGTCTCATTATTAATCCTCTGGCAGGAATCGGTGGCCCCGTTGCTCTAAAAGGCAGTGATGGCGCGGCAACTGTTGCTGAAGCTCTGCTGAGGGGCGCTCAGCTGCGTGCACCGCAGCGTGCCCTGAGAGCCTTATCTGTGGTATCGGAGACATTAGGAGATAAGCCTGTATCCCTAACGACCTATCCTGGTCCAATGGGCGAAGATGTCGCGAGAGAAAGTGGATTTGATCCTGATGTGATTGGGGACATTGACCCAGAGTTAACAACTCCGGAAGATACCAAGATGGCCGCAAAAACCATGGCGGATATGGGGCTGGATATGATTTTGTTTGTGGGGGGCGATGGTACCGCACGCAATATTTGTGATGCTATTCCTTCTGGGCAACCGGTATTGGGTATTCCCGCGGGGGTGAAAATGCATTCCGGCGTGTATGCTATTTCTCCGGAAATAGCTGGCAAGCTGGTTGGTATGCTAGCAAGAGGCGAGCTGGTGGATATACGGTATCAGGAGGTGCGTGATATTGATGAATCGGCATTTCGGGATGGCAAGGTGCAGGCGCGGTATTACGGTGATTTACTGGTACCTGAAGAAGGTAGGTTTATGCAGCATGTAAAATCTGGTGGGAGGGAGGTTGAGTCTCTGGTGCTTGAAGATATTGCTGCTACGTTGATTGAGGAGATGGAGGACGACGATGCTCTTTATATTATTGGCCCCGGTTCTACGACTAGAGGGTTGATGGAAGTACTCGGTCTGGAAAACACCCTGCTAGGCGTAGACTTGATTAAAAGCCAGGAGCTGCTTGCTTTGGATGTGACAGCCGCAGATATAGAGAAAGCGATTACAGCGGCCAATGGTGTTGCCAAAATTGTGATCACACCGATTGGAGGACAGGGGCACTTGTTAGGGCGAGGTAATCAGCAGTTGACGCCATCAGTGATTCAGCGAGTGGGGCGAGAGAATTTAAGAGTGGTGGCGACTAAAACTAAAATATCGGAACTCAATGGTAGACCGTTATTGGTGGACAGCAACGACCCGGTGTTAGACCGGGAGTTGTCTGGGTATATTCCAGTGATAACCGGGTATCGTGATAAAATTTTGTACCCTATTGGTTAATCTCATGGGTAAGCGGGCCTGAGTCTGTCAAGCTAACTGTGTCGGTACCTTTTTTGATACGGTACTTCTCAAGGAATCTGGCCAGTCTGCTAATGGCTTCTTCCAAGTCATCTTCTCTCGGCAGAAAGACAATTCGGAAGTGATCAGGGTCCGGCCAATTAAATGCTGTACCCTGAACCAGAAGAATTTTTTCCTCCAGTAGCAAATCCAACACAAACTGTTCATCGTCCTCTATAGGATAAATTTTGGGGTCAAGGCGTGGGAACAAATACATGGCAGCTTTAGGTTTAACACAGCTAACACCGGGAATTTGAGTGAGCAGAGACCAAGCTGTGTCCCGTTGCTGTAACAACCGTCCTCCTGGGCCAGTTAGATCGTTAATACTCTGATAGCCCCCTAATGCGGTTTGTATGGCATACATGGCGGGGACGTTAGCGCACAGTCGCATGGAGCACAGCATTTCGATGCCTTGTATATAACTTCGAGCAAGATGCTTGGCGCCGCTCACGATCATCCAGCCAGAACGGAAACCAGCCAGACGGTAAGTTTTAGATAATCCATTGAAGGTTATACAGAGAACGTCCGTGGCTAATCGAGCGAGAGGAAAGTGCTCTGCGTCCTCGTAGAGAATGCGGTCGTATATTTCGTCAGCATAAATGATTAATTCGTGTTCTTTAGCCAGAGCCACAATCTGTTGTAATACAGCCTCGCTATATACAGCTCCTGTGGGATTGTTGGGGTTGATTACCACGATGCCACGGGTGTTGGGTGTGATTTTACTGGCGATATCATCAATGTTGGGCTGCCAACCCTGGGTTTCATCGCACAAATAATGAACAGCCTTGCCACCAGCTAATGTGACCGAGGCTGTCCATAGGGGGTAGTCTGGTGCGGGGATAAGAATTTCCTCACCATTATTGAGTAATGCCTGCATCGACATAACAATCAGCTCGCTGACACCGTTGCCTAAAAAAATGTCATCGATGGTGACATCGGGAATACCTTGAATCTGGCAGCGTTGCATAATGGCCTTGCGGGCACTATAAATACCTTTGGCATGACAGTAACCTTGGGCTTCTGCTAAGTTATGTATAACGTCATGAATAATTTCATCGGGTGCTTCGAGGCCAAAGGACGCAGGATTCCCAATGTTTAATTTGAGGATACGATGGCCGTCTTCTTCCAAACGGTTGGCGTGATCAAGTACTGGGCCGCGGATGTCATAGCAGACATTGTCCAGTTTGTTTGATTTTTTAATGTGTTGCATAATTATATTGTTGTTTGCTATAGGGTTACAGACGATCCATTGTATATCAAATACCCTTTAGAGCTAAGGAAAGTCGGAGACAAATGTGATGGTTGATTTCAAAAAAATGAGTGAGAAGGACTGGAGAGAGCGGTTAACAGCCGAGGAATTCCGTGTCTGTCGGAAAAAGGGAACAGAGCCAGCTTTTTCTGGTGAATATTATGATGAAAAAGCGACGGGAGCTTACTTGTGTCGTTGTTGTAAAACACCATTGTTTCATTCAACTACTAAATATGATTCTGGCTCAGGGTGGGCTAGCTTTTACCAGCCATTCAATACTGAGGTGATTGAGGAGCGCCCAGACGACACTTACGGTATGGATCGGGTCGAAATGCTGTGTGCTCATTGTGGCTCTCATGTGGGTCACGTGTTTACGGATGGGCCTAAACCCACGGGGTTGAGGTATTGCAGTAACTCACTATCGCTCCTGCTGGAAAAGGAGTGATGTTTTTCTTTGTTGTCCGTTGATATGAATTTTATGTGTACTGCCTCATATAAACAGGGGTATATGGTATGGAGCCTGTTTTTTTATATCATGATGGCAGAGCGTTTCTTGGTAGATAAATTGAAAAGCAGGGTTGACAGCATAGGGTCTGCTTCTTAGAATGCGCGCCTCTCTTGAAGAGATCCAGTGTCCCGTTCGTCTAGAGGCCTAGGACACCGCCCTTTCACGGCGGTAACAGGGGTTCGACTCCCCTACGGGACGCCATTTTTTACTTCCTCTATTAATATTGGTAGAGAAAGT
>CAXBDQ010000029.1:0-24614 GCA_963974675.1 uncultured Porticoccus sp.
AAGCAAATACCGAACACCGGAATATCTGTCTTCAAGATTTCCTGAATTGCGGTAATAGCATAATCACAAGGTTCTGGATCACCGGGACCATTGGACAGAAAAACGCCATCGGGATTCATCGCTAAAACATCTGCTGCTGACGTGTTAGCGGGCACAACGATGAGTTCAGCTCCACGATCAACCAGCATACGCAAAATATTGCGTTTGGTGCCAAAGTCGTAGGCAATCACCTTATAAGGTCTTTCTTGTGGTTGTGTATAGCCTACGCCTAGCTTCCAGCTACCATCCTTCCATTCATAGGCTTCTTTCGTAGTGACCTGTTTTGCAAGATCAAGTCCCTTTAAACCTGAAAACTTACGAGCTGTAGCGAGAGCTTTCAGCTCATCGACATCACCCGCCATCAGGCAGCCATTTTGAGCGCCTTTGTCACGCAAAATACGGGTTAACATCCGGGTGTCGATATCGGCAATACCAAGAATATTTCTGGCTTTAAGATAGCTATCCAAACTTTGCTCTGAGCGAAAATTGCTTGCCAGCAAAGGTAAATCGCGAATAACTAACCCCGCCACAAAAATACCATCAGATTCTTCATCTTCAGTATTAACACCGGTATTACCGATATGCGGGTAGGTCAGGGTAACAATTTGACAAGCATAGGACGGGTCAGTAAGAATCTCCTGATACCCCGTCAAAGCTGTATTGAATACCACCTCTCCACTGGAAATACCTTCAGCTCCAATGGCTATGCCCTTAAAAACAGTACCATCCTCAAGCGCTAGGATAGCGGACCGATGGGTATCGGTATTCAATGCAACCTCCTCAACTACTGATATGAACTACCAGAGATAACTGGCAATTATGTAAACTCAAGTCCCACTCCCCCAAAGACGACCACCTTCAAAATAGACAAGATGCCAAGCGTTAAAAAAGCGAGATGAAACCACACGTCTCACCCCGCTTCAAAATGCCAAATCGTACCGTCCATCTATGTATTTAAGGGCGCACCGCACCGGCGGAAACTAACCGAGCATTCTAGGTGAACTGCCACAATCTGTCTAGCCAATCCTCAGATAACACCCAAAAGATGACACCAAAATTACTGCCATTTCGCCCGTCGAATCACTTTATAATTGCGTAAAATTGATAGTAACAAAAATTATGAAAAACCCGCTGAAACGGCAGCCATCCGCAATAAGGTCAACGGAACACACCTAGCACCGTGACGATAACAGAACCGTCAAGTATCACTAAAGCACTTCAGCTCTTGAACTCGGTTACGAGAGGCTTAAGCAGCTATGCTTTGCCCACCCTCCTGCTGCCCATAAAATAAAAAGCCACTCACAATGGGCGGCTTTTTATTAACAATAACTTATTGAAAACTGGCTCAACTCAATGATTTAAGTCCTAGCACATCCTGCATATCAAATAGGCCTTTATCTTTATGCGCTATCCATGCGGCAGCTCGAACAGCACCTCGGGCAAATGACATACGGCTAGAAGCCTTGTGAGTAATTTCGACCCGCTCACCTTCAGCCGCAAAAGTGACCGTATGATCGCCAACAATATCCCCCGCCCTCACGGTAGCAAAGCCAATGGTTTTACGATCCCTAGCGCCTGTTTGTCCTTCACGGCCATAAACCGCAACGTCTTTCAGATTCCGATCTAAAGCATTGGCAACAACTTCGCCCATACTAAGCGCGGTACCCGATGGGGCATCCACCTTATGGCGATGATGTGCTTCGTAAACTTCAATATCAACCTCATCTCCCAACACTCGAGCAGCCATATCAAGTAGCTTGAAACAGAGGTTCACTCCGGTACTAAAATTTGAAGCCATGCATAGCGCTGTACTTTCTACGGAGGAGAGTAATTGTGCTTTCTGTTCATCGGTAAAACCCGTTGTTCCAACCACCATCTGTTTGCCATTTTCAGCACAAACTTTAGCGTTCACCAGCGTGGCTGCAGGGGCAGTAAAATCAATCAACACATCAAAATCACCGACGACATCACGAAGATTACCCACCACACACACACCTAAATGACCAACACCCGCCAGCTCTCCAGCATCAGCACCAATCAGTGTGCTTTCAGGGCGCTCAATGACCGCGGCCAAGATGGTGTCAGGATTAACACTGACGGCTTCTATCAAAGCTTTCCCCATACGGCCGGCGGCACCTGTTACTGCAATTCGAGTTATATCGTTTTTCATTGGGTTAAGACGCTTTCTCGTTGTTGTGTCGGTCTTTCTGTTACATCCATCACAGTATTAGTATTTTGCGAACGCACCATGTTCGTGGCGTTATATGGTAAACCCGTCAAAGAATTTTTTCACACCTTCAAACCAGGAAGCTTTTTTGGGTGAATGCTTGCCACTGTCCAAACTATCCTGCAACTGACGAATTAATTCCTTTTGCTCATTATTGAGATTTACCGGTGTTTCCAGAGTCACACGGCATAACAAATCCCCGGGGCCACCACCACGAACACCTGTAACCCCCTTGCCCTTCAACCTGAACAAGCGACCAGTTTGTGTTTCCGGGGGCACTTTGAGCTTAACCCGACCATTCAAGGTAGGCACTTCCATCTCACCACCCAAGGTAGCATCCACAATACTGATCGGCACTTCACAATAAAGATTACGGCCATCGCGCTGAAACAATGCATGCTCGCGGACATTCATCTGAACATACAGATCCCCCGCAGGGCCGCCCTCCGCACCAGCTTCACCTTCACCACCTAAACGAATGCGGTCACCGGTATCAACACCCGGCGGCACTTTGACCGATAGGGTTTTGGACTCCTTAATACGCCCTTGGCCATGACAACCTAAACATGGGTCACTAATAACCTGACCACGCCCATGACATTTTGGACAGGTCTGTTGCACAGAAATAAAGCCCTGCGACATCCGCACTTGGCCGTGACCACCGCACGTACCACACGTCGATGGAGACGAACCTTTTTTAGCACCAGAACCACCACATTGCTCACAGGCACAGAGTGTCGGTACTTTAATTTTGATGGTCTTTCCTTTTACTGCATCCTCCAGATCTAACTCCAGATTATATTGCAGGTCAGAACCACGCATCGGCCCAGCACGACCGCGACCTCGGCCGCCACCGCCAAAAATGTCACCAAAGACATCACCGAAAATATCACTGAAATTGCCATAGTCCCCACCGGGACCACCGCCGCCAAAGCCACCATTAGAATCTACACCCGCATGACCGTATTGGTCATAAGCTGCCTTTTTTTCTTTGCTAGACAGCACCTCGTAAGCCTCAGAAGCCTCCTTAAATATATCTTCTGCGCCCTTGTTATCCGGATTGCGGTCAGGGTGATTTTTCATCGCAATGCGACGATATGCTTTCTTAACCTCAGCCTCGGAAGCACCTTTATCTACACCGAGGATTTCATAGTAATCACGTTTGGACATTCGCAGTTAGCTTCTTTTATCAGTGATCTCTACCCAAGGTAGAGATTAATTTAACATATCGGCAGTTTGGTAAACCTCAAACGCAGTAAAGCGCGAGACCAGCTCGCGCCTACTGCCGACAACTATTATTACCATGCGTAACCAGTAGTAAATAGCCTTCAACAAAAAAGTAAAACGCTGCTTACTTTTTATCGTCTTCCTTTACTTCTTCAAACTCAGCATCGACCACATCATCGGCGCCGCCTGTATCAGCAGCACCTTCAGGATTTTCAGCTTGAGCTTCTGCAGCCTGTTCAGCATAGAGTTTTTGAGCCAAAGCGGCAGAGGCTTCAGACAGTTTACTAGCGGCAGCATCAATAGCATCCTTATCATCGCTTTTAACCGCATCTTCCACTTCTTTTACAGCAGCTTCGATCGCTTCTTTTTCCTCATCGGAGGCCTTATCACCCGCCTCTTCCACAGTTTTCTTGGCTGCGTGCGCCAGACCATCTGCAGCATTTCGAGCCTGCACCAAATCTTCAAACTTTTTATCTTCAACCGCGTTAGCTTCGGCATCACTCACCATGCGTTCAACCTCTTCATCAGATAAACCTGAGGAAGCTTTGATCACAATAGATTGCTCTTTGCCGGTCGCTTTATCTTTGGCATTTACATTCAAAATACCATTGGCGTCGATATCAAAAGTGACTTCAATTTGCGGCATGCCACGAGGAGAAGGAGGAATATCGGCCAAGTCAAAACGTCCCAAAGACTTGTTACCTACCGCCTGCTTTCTCTCACCTTGAACAACGTGAATGGTAACAGCACCTTGATTGTCTTCAGCCGTAGAGAAAATTTGCGATTTCTTCGAAGGAATCGTGGTGTTTTTCTCAATCAGAGGGGTTGCTACACCGCCCATGGTTTCAATACCTAGGGTCAGCGGAGTCACATCCAACAACAACACATCTTTTACATCACCAGAAAGCACCGCACCCTGAATCGCCGCACCCATAGCAACCGCTTCATCGGGGTTAACATCTTTACGAGGCTCTTTGCCAAAAAACTCTGTTACTTTCTTTTGCACCATGGGCATACGCGTTTGACCGCCCACTAAAATCACCTCATTAATATCAGAAGCAGATTTCCCTGCATCCTTGAGAGCGAGCTTCAACGGCGCCATGGAGCGCTCAACCAAATCTTCCACCAATGACTCCAGTTTGGAGCGAGTTAACTTCACAACCAAATGCTTGGGACCAGTAGAATCAGCAGTGATATAGGGCAAGTTAACTTCTGTTTGCTGACTGGAAGACAGTTCAATTTTAGCTTTTTCAGCCGCTTCCTTCAGGCGCTGAAGCGCCATTGGGTCACTGTGCAAATCAATGCCATTTTCTTTCTTAAATTCTGCAGATAGATACTCGATCAAACGCAAATCGAAGTCTTCACCACCCAAGAAAGTATCACCGTTTGTGGAAAGCACCTCAAACTGGTGTTCACCATCTACATCGGCAATTTCAATAATAGAAATATCAAAGGTACCACCACCCAGGTCATACACGGCTATTACGCTGTCGCCCGGGGTTTTATCCATACCATAGGCCAATGCTGCAGCCGTCGGCTCATTAATGATGCGTTTAACTTCAAGGCCCGCAATTTTACCCGCGTCTTTTGTTGCCTGACGCTGAGAATCATTGAAGTAGGCGGGTACCGTGATAACAGCTTCCGTGACAGCCTCACCTAAATAATCTTCAGCTGTTTTCTTCATCTTTTTGAGTACTTCAGCAGAAATCTGAGGAGCAGCTCGCTTTTCGCCTTTTACTTCAACCCACGCATCGCCATTATCTGCCTTCACAATTTTGTAAGGCACCATTTTGATGTCTTTCTGAACAACGTCGTCTTCAAAACGACGACCAATCAACCGTTTCACCGCAAACAACGTGTTGCTTGGGTTGGTCACAGCCTGACGCTTGGCAGACTGTCCGACTAAAATTTCATTTTCATCTGTGAATGCTACGATGGAAGGCGTAGTGCGACCGCCTTCAGCATTTTCGATAACTTTCGGTTTGCCACCTTCAAGTACAGCAACACAAGAGTTGGTAGTACCCAGGTCAATTCCGATAATCTTGCCCATGTTTCTTCTCCGGGATTAACTTAACATCAAATTCAAAAAATTTTTTAATTTACAAATATCTAATTCATAAAAAGTGTGGTCTGGTTGCTAATATTGGCCCGCAGTTACGGATTTCAACCCTCATCTTATGATTTACTTTATCGAGCCCTATTTATCTGCCGCTTTGGCAACAACAACCATAGCCGGGCGAACCAACCGGCCGTTTAACGTGTAGCCTTTTTGAAACACATCCACCACGGTATTAGGCGTTTCTCCTGGCATTTCCACCATACTCATGGCTTGGTGGAATTCGGGGTTAAATACCTGCCCTTTAGGGTCTATCGGTTCCACCTTATAACGCACCAAAACATCCTGAAAGTTTTTTAGTGTGAGCTCTACACCTTCGATCAATGATGTAAATTCTACGTTTTCCTGATCGACAGCTTGCAATGTCCGCTCAAGGTTATCGACCACAGGCAACAGCTCACCTACAAACTTATCCAATGCATATTTGTGGGCATTTTCCACATCACGCTCTAACCGCCGACGGAGGTTTTGCATCTCTGCATGGGCTCTTAACGACTGCTCATTTGCCGCCACCAGCTCTTCCTGCAGCTTGGCAAGGTCATTTCCAACATCAGCGACTTCATTTTCAACAACAGATTCTTGCACCTCTGACTGTTCCGGCTGATGTAGCCCGGATTCATCGACATGATGATTGTTTTCTTCAGTTGACACGCAACATCTCCCTTACTAGTACCTTGTTCAATTAGCACCAAGCTTAACAATTACCTGGCGTTAACTACTTATATGGTTTCCCCCGCTATATTGGGTCGCCACAAACAGTTTCAAGGGCAGACGCATTTAAAAAATCTGTATAAGATTAACAGCCTCACTATTGTGTCAATCAACGCGGGATAGACATTGCTTACCACCTTAACTGTCAAAAATTTCACTCTGGTAGAACACCTTGAGGTAGATTTCCAACATGGAATGACAGCCCTGACAGGTGAAACCGGCGCAGGAAAATCGTTAATAGTCGATGCGCTGGCAATGGCTTTGGGTGATCGAGCTGATACTGATCGAATTCGTAGCAATACCGAGCGAGCAGAAGTCTCTGCTGTCTTTGATCTAAGCAAGGTCCCCCAAGCCATCCAATGGCTCAGCGACAATGACTTTGATAATGGCATTGACCGCGATAGCCTTGAAAACATCAACAATGAGTGCCTACTCCGAAGATTGCTCACAAAAGAGGGACGCTCACGCGGCTATATCAATGGCCAACCGGCAACGATGCAACAATTGCGTGAACTCGGCGAAGCGCTCATTGACATACATAGCCAACACGAACACCAATCTTTGCTGCGCCGTGAAACTCATCGTCAAATTTTGGATGATTTTGCGGGCAGCACAACACTCGCTAAAAAAACGCGAGACCTTTATAACCAGTGGACAATAGTCAGGCAAAAACTGCTGCAACTGGAGAGTACATCAGACGAACTCATCGCACGCAGGGATTTGCTCAGTTTTCAGCTGTCTGAACTTGACCAACTTGGTCTCGATGAAGGTGAATTAGATACACTGGAACAACGGCAACAACTTCTATCCAACGCTGAGTCCATCCTTGTAGACAGCCAAGCACTGCTTCAACTTTGCTCAGAAGCAGAGTCCTTTAACCTTCAAAGCTCCCTGAACAAAGCCCTACAAATATTGCACAACATGCCTAACAAACCTGCTTCATTAGAAGAGGCAGAGCAATTATTAACCAGCGCCCAGATCGAAGTAGAAGAAGCTGGCAGAGAAATCCAACATCACCTAGATAGCTTTAATGCCGACCCGGAGCAACTTCAACAACTCGAAGAACGCTTGAGTGCCATTTACCAATTGGCACGAAAACACCGAGTGCCACCGGAAAAACTACACAACAAGCATCAGGAATTAAAACAAGCTCTCAACGATATTTCCGGAGAGGAGCACGATACAACCCTTCTTCAACAACAGGTTGATGAGCTAGCAATACACTATTTAGCGTCAGCCCGTCAGCTCACAAAAACAAGAACAAAGGCTGCGGCACAGCTCTCAAAAGCTATTGAACAACAGTTTGATTTACTCTCCATGTCGGGCGCAAAATTTTCTCCCCACATGACACCGCTCGCTCACAGTGTGCTTGGACCCCATGGCCTAGAGACTATCGAATTCCTCATTCAGACCAACCCCGGCGAACCACCCAGGCCTCTTGCGCGCATCGCCTCCGGTGGTGAGTTATCACGTATAAGTTTAGCCATACAAGTCATTGCGGCGAAAAACTCCTCGATCCCGACACTTGTATTTGATGAAGTCGATGTCGGTATTGGTGGCGCCACAGCTGATGTTGTCGGGCAACTACTACGCCAACTGGGCAAGAGAGGACAAGTACTTTGCGTCACCCACCTACCTCAAGTTGCGGCCTGCGCCCACAATCATCTATTTGTCAGCAAAGGCACCCACCAAAACACCACACATAGTGAGATCAAGACCCTCCTTAACACTGACAGAACACAAGAAATCGCCCGCATGCTTGGCGGTAAAAATGTCACCCCCACAACGCTAAATCATGCCAAGGAAATGATTGAGACAGCCTCTTCCATGACTTAAGACAACAGCTATTTATTGATATAAATCAATTTAACGAACATACAAAGCCACTACATTTGAGCCTTGCCACATGAGATCCCATCAAAAACCCAAGATCTCAGGGCACCCATGCTAGAAATTTACTCATTCGTACTGAGGGAGGCACTCAACGATGGATAAAGAAGATATGGCTACTCTGGCCAAGGTCGGCATGTTGGTTCTTGGTGGGTTTGCAGTGATGTTTTTTCTCATTGCAGTTGCCAATCTCATTTAAAAAAGTGTACCGAGAATGTAATTACTGCCCCACCTATCGATCACTTTACGCACTTATCCCAAGATGACAGGCAAATTGGGCATTAAACCATTTGTGCTAATGTTGTCGCTGATAGATATAATTTTTCCTACCGGCATCACACACCACCAGAGTCTCTGACATCCAATCACATTGGTTTTTAACTAACTGCACATTTTTTGCCAACTGCTCATTGACAGCCAGGTGCTGCTTATCCTGCTTTAAGAAGCCAAACATCGTTTCAAAGCGTTGACTAAAATCTATTCCTTTTGTCGTAACATCATGGAAAAGAAAAACAAACTTGGCATACGAAAAGGTTGAGCCGCCTAAACCAATCTCCAGCATCTTTTGTATATATTGCTGATACGCCTTTGAAAGATAACGGCCAAGGGCTTCCCTATCATCAACCAGCCCCTGATACACAGGAATCGCCATTCTGTTACCCCCGATCAAAGCTCCTCTGGATAATTTTGTATTCGCTTGATTTGCTATTAATTGATAACGCTCACCACGGCATACAATATGTGCTGCTTCAAAGAGGCATTTGTTTAATTCATAGGGGCCAAATTTTTCGTGTTTCTGCTCATCAATGTTTAAGTAATGACTGTCGCCCTCATCACCTATTACAGCATGAGAAGAAGCATCAGGCTCACTGAATGGTTTTGTTGTCGACTGCACTCTTTTTGGCAGGACAACCTGAACGCCAAACTTTGCGGCTGGACGCTTCAACAGAAGAGCCTGTGTAATCTCATTATTTTTTTGAAACTCATAAAATGAGGGCAAGCGACCACCCTCACCCTGGGCTTTCACCTCACAGTACAGCTGCTCATAATAATTTTCGGCCAATAATAGACAAAATTCACTCGCATTCCCCAACATGGGAAATATCAAAATTGACCAAACTAATGCTCTACAAACCACTCACAGCCCTGTTGACTCCAACCATAACTATTCTCACTAACGCTCTGTTACAAGGTTTTAAGAACACCTAACCGCCATAGTTGTTTACGATGCTCCCACAACATCATAGACTAACAGCCACCATCCGGGGCAAGGCTCATAGTATCAACAGGTTATGTCACAAATAATAGTTCGCCTACTCACCCCGCTCTTATGCCTGCTACTAGCAGGATTCATAAACTGGTATACCCCATCATTAAATGGCGATCAGCTCTCTATGCTGAAGCAGCTGCCCTACGTTCTCTGTGGATTAGCCGCATTTATTGCCATTTTGGCCAACAACTCCCGCTATCTCGGTGCTGCAGTTATTATGCTGACTGGCTTTTGGCTAATTCGCGCCTACTTACAAGCACCCTTAGATACTGAACCCGCAGGGCAAGTCTTTGGCCTGATGTCACTTTGTGCCCCCCTACTATTAGCCGCGCTTGTTATCTTGCCAAATACCGGCTGGCGGCACCTTGGGTTTATCCTTTTCATTGCATTTATATCAATTTTTGCCCTGATCATTGTCAGTCTGTTTCAGTGGCAACCGCTGTGGTTTGCCGCACTGTCTCCGGAACTGCGGGAAAGTACTTTTCTAGGGCTGAAAATATCCAACACAGCCGGCCTGATGTTTCTTTCTGCCTTTATTGCTAGTTTGGCCGTCCCTCTGCTCAAACGGGAACCTATAGATAGCAGCCTTCCCGGTTGTATTTTATTCAGTTTTATTACTTTGGCCTGGTTTCATGTCCCTCATATATCAGCCACCCTGTTTTCGGTTTCAGGATTGTTGTTAATCATCAACCAAACCCACAGCCTACTTAACATGGTGTACCGAGATGAGCTCACCCAAATACCTAACAGGCGTGCGCTGTTAAGGGATACCCGCAATACAGGCAGTCACTACGCTCTTGCCATGGTGGATGTTGACCACTTTAAAAAAATCAATGATCAGCATGGGCATGACTTAGGGGATCAGGTGTTGCGAGCAATAGCCTCCAAGCTCAACCAGGTGACGGGAGGAGGAAGAGCCTATCGTTTTGGGGGAGAAGAATTCTGCCTACTGTTTCGGGGAAAAACGGCAGATCAGATAATCGACCACCTCGAATCATTACGAAAAGCCATTGCTGAGTATGATATGACCGCTAGAGATCATAAAACTCGGCCCTGGACACAAAATAAAGGCGAGAAACAACGCGGAGCATCTCACCGCAAGGGCAATATCCGGGTAACTGTTAGCATGGGAGTTGCTGACTCCAATACCGCTCTCGATTTCCATACGGCATTAAAAGTAGCTGACGAAGCAATGTATCGCGCCAAAGAAGCTGGGAGAAACCAGGTCAAATCATGAAAGTACGGAAAAAATAACTGTTTTATTGGGACCGCCATTTAGACGATAGATGAAAAGGTGTATTTATAACGGAAAGACTGTATGTCCAATTAAAGGGCCACATTATCTGTATCCCCCTCACACCATGACAAACAACCTACTTTATTTTTCGCACGTACAGTACCAAACTGTGACATACCAGTTCAAAGCCATGATCACTAGCGACTTTCTTTTGTAACTCTTCAATTTCAGCACTATGAAATTCGACCACCTGCCCACTATCCACATCAACCATATGATCATGATGCCCTCCGCGTTCAATCTCGTACACGGCCGGACCATTATCAAAATTATGGCGGGAAACAAGGCCTGCTGTCTCAAACTGGGTCAAGACCCGGTAAACAGTCGCGATGCCCACGTCTTGATCGGCTTCAATTAATTTGCGGTAAACATCTTCCGCACTCATATGCGATTCAAAGGAACTTTCCAGAATATTTAAAATTTTCAATCTGGGAGCGGTTACTTTTAACCCTGCAGCACGTAATTCACTGTTTTCATCACTCATTCCTTTCTTACCCTTCTATACACTGGATGGATTCTGTATTATCGCCGTTCGAAGATACGACTGGAACCCCATAATGCATTTTACTGCACGAATAGTTTGTTGCCTGGCTTTGGCTATCACCCTTTCGGGATGTTCAAAGTTCTCTATGCCAGACATGCCAAGCTTCAACTTCGGCCTTCCCAAGCTGCCCAGTGTCCACAAATTTGATATCCAGCAAGGCAATATCATCACACAAGATATGGTTGATCAGCTCAAACCTGGGATGACTAAGTCTCAAGTTCGGTTTGTGATGGGAACACCGCTAATCGCAGACACCTTCAGTCAAAATCGCTGGGATTACTTTTATAGCCTGAAACCAGCAAAAAGTGACGAAGTGCGTGAAAGACTGGCCATTTTCTTTAAGGATGACCTTTTGGTAGGCTTGAGAGGTGACTTTGTGCCTGGCGGCGGCAACTCACAACAAACTGAAAGTACTGAGGAGCAACAGCTCGGTGCTGCTGCAGAACCAACAGCTAGCGCCAATACAGAAGAAGAGTAACATCGCCAACCTATAACGGTATTTGCTAACACTAAAACGGCTTGGCTCAAAAAACAAGCCGCTTAAACACTCTCCGCCATTTATTACTTTTCAACGTTATTTTTCAGTTTGGCGACTTGCCTTCTCAGCACGACGCTTTCGCACTTCTTTCGGGTCAACAATCAATGGTCGGTAGATTTCTACTCTATCCATGGGTTCCAATACATGCTCTTTCGGAGGTTTTAAACCTTTGGTACCCAAAGCCTGTCCAAAAATACCCATTTTGGCATTCTCGATATCAATCTCTGGAAACTGCCCAATAATCCCTGATTGCTGCACTGCCTCATAAGCTGTTGTCCCCTTAGGGACTTGTAACTCAATCAATTGTTGTCGAGTTGGTAGCGCATAGGCCACCTCAACAGTCATCAATTCTATTTCACTCACTGGCCATAAACCTCTTGCGCCCGCAGTGACAAAGCATCAACCAAGTTATTCGCCACCGAGGTGAATAAGCTAGATGAGGCTATACCTACAGACAAACTATTAAACTCAAATTCTAAATCCAGTACCACCTTGCAAGCAGTATCTGTTAAAGCCTTGAAAGACCACGCCCCAGAGAGCTGGCTAAAGGGCCCCTGATGGAGACTCATACTAATTCGATCTGGCTCAAAAAGGGTATTACAGGTTGTAAAGCTATGGCTTATCAGCCCTTTTTTCAAATCCAGCCGCGCCACCATTGAGTCGCCATCCTGTTTCAGAATTTCGGCTCCGACACAATTTTTCATGTATTGAGGGTAACTCGCCACATCATTAACTAGATCGAACATTTGTTGCGCTGAATACATCACCAGCGCACTGCGTTTAATTGTTGTTAACATCAGCTAAACGTCTTGTATATGCCCATTACAAACACCACCAGCACAGCCAATGGCGAGAGATATCGAACCACCCAGCGCCAAGTAAAAAACACTCCATTGGATTCGTCTTTCATTTCTTCGCGAACAGCCTCCGGCTTCATCAACCAACCTACAAAGATAGCAATAAACAATCCTGCTAACGGCAACATGACACTAGACGTCAGGAAATCCATAAATTCAAAAAAGTTAAACCCGGCAACCCTTGCGTCGGCCCACACATTGAATGACAGCACACTACCCAGCCCAACAACCCAGGCAACAAAACCCAACAACAAGTTAGCAGTTAGGCGGTTAAAGCCCTTTGATTCAACCAAATAAGCCACCGCAGGCTCCATTAACGAAATGGCTGAACTCCAAGCTGCCAACGTTACCAAAACAAAGAAAATACTACCAAAAAGTAAACCGCCAGCCATATTACCAAAAACCACCGGCAAACTAACAAACATCAGCCCCGGACCAGCGCTTGGATCAATGGTTGGATTAGCAAAAACAATGGGAAAAATAGCTAATCCAGCTACTAACGCCACCAATGTATCTAGAAACCCTACCGCCACTACGGTACGGCCTATTCTTGCATGTTCTGGCATATAGGCACCATAAGCCATAATGGCACCCATCCCCAGGCTCAAAGTAAAAAAGGCATGGCCCAGCGCCTCCAATACCCCTTCCCACGTTAGAGCTTCCACATTAAAGCTGAATAAAAAGTTAAAGCCCTGGGCAAAATCACCTTTCTGATAACCAAACACCAACAGAGCGATTAACAAAACAAACAGGAGTGGCATCAATACTCGAACAGCCACACCTAACCCTTTCGTCACCCCCCCGACAACCACACCCATAGTTAACAGTAGGAAAACAGTCTGCCAGAAGATCAATGTATAGGTATCGGCCAACAATTCCCCAAAGAAAACTCCGGCCTGCTCGGCACTCGCCCCCTGAAAGGTTCCAGAAGCCATATGACCAATATAATGCAGCGCCCAACCAGCAATGACAGCATAGTATGACAAAATCATTAAACCGGCAGCGACACCAAGCCAGCCGATTGCGCTCCAAGCACCATGTAATCCAGCCTCTTTGGTTAGGTGGCGCATAGCGTTGATAGGACTGCGGCGACCCCGTCGACCCAGCATCACCTCGGCAACCATGATCGGCAACCCCACAACCAAAATACAGACTAGATAAACAAGGACAAAAGCTCCGCCGCCATTCTCTCCGACGATGTAAGGAAACTTCCAGATGTTGCCCAACCCCACAGCTGAGCCCGTAGCCGCCAACACAAAAGTCCACCGACTGGCCCAGACACCGTGGATTCCTCTTTTACTACCAGCTTGGTTGCCCTGAGTTGTGGCTCCAGCCTGAGAATTTTCTGACATCAATCATACTCATTATCAACTTGCCCGAATTGTACCGGCAAACCTTGCTGTTACAAACCGATCACACCCCACTCTTCCATCTCTGTGTTAAAACAAAACAAAATCATAGGCGTGTGGGTAACCAATCTCTATAATTCACGACATGGCAAAGAAACCAAAGAAAACACAGACTAGTCCAACCATCGCCCTGAATAAAAAGGCCCGTCACGACTACCACCTGGAAGAAAAACTTGAAGCGGGTTTATCTCTCCAAGGCTGGGAGGTAAAAAGCTTACGTGCTGGTAACGCTCAGCTTACGGATAGTTACGTGTTGCTACAAAATGGCGAAGCCTACTTAATGGGGCTACACATTTCCCCATTAAAAACCGTTTCAACGCACTACGTCACCGATCCAACTCGAACTAGGAAGCTATTACTTCACCAAAACGAGCTGAGCCGATTATTTAATAGTGTCAACCAAAAAGGACACACCTGCGTCGCCACAGCCCTGTACTGGAAAGGCCATTTAGTGAAATGTGAAATCGCCTTAGCCAAAGGTAAACAGGCCCACGACAAACGAGAATCAGAAAAAGATCGTGACTGGCAGCGACAAAAGCAGCGCCTTATGCGCCATAGCAGCTGACCTCACCTACCTCACCCCTAGAGTAAATCCATGCCGCCAGCTTTTTGTTGGCGGCAATTAATTATAGCTACAGATTTTTCATAAGCACTATGACCACTATATTTTGGTGTAAGTTAGCGCTAACTTACATTCACCTCCTTATGGCATATATTTATATAGCGCCTCCACCAGTAAAGCAGTAAAACTTAATAGTAGTCCTCAGCATAAAGCCCCTGTGGTCCTAAAGATTTATGTATCACGTAGCACTCAACACTCGTCCAACTTCCCAAACCCCTTCTCTTTCTAAAAAAATAAAAAAATGCCGCTTATGGTATTGATACTTATTATCATTTGCATTAAAGTACAACCATAGATTTTATCTTCCATCATCAACAACGGAAAAATGACCTCTTATGTATGTCTGTAACTGCAAAGGTATTACTGATCACGACATTCGCGTTGCTGCGTCTGACGGGGTAACAAACCTTCGGTCACTCAGAAAATGTACTGGTGCAACAAGCCAGTGCGGTAAATGTACGCCCCATGCGAAAGCCGTTCTCAACGAAGCATTAAAAGAAATTAAATGCTACAACGTGATGAGCGTAAGCTATACATAAACTCTTCCATCCTTCCCCTCCTTATATCTTTTCCATAGCAAACTCCGGGACCTATAAAGGTCCCTTTTTTTATAAAAAACGATCAACAAGCGCCCCCCTATCGTTGACATAACACATAGATGTCACCACACTAAAATCTGAACAATGCGCACCATGACAAGCATGAAAAAATCAAAAAGGAACACCTATGAAAGGCGATAAAAAAGTCATCGAACTATTAAATATAGTTCTCGGCAACGAACTTAAGGCCATCAACCAGTACTTTCTTCATGCCAGAATGTACAAAGATTGGGGCTTAAAGGACATCGCAGAAAAGGAATACCATGAGTCCATCGATGAAATGAAACATGCAGATCTCGTAATAGAACGTATTTTGTTTCTGGAGGGACTCCCTAACCTACAAGACCTCGGAAAACTCTACATCGGTGAAAACACTCAAGAAATGCTC
The DNA here is from genome assembly GCA_963974675.1 of uncultured Porticoccus sp. Classification (GTDB taxonomy): domain Bacteria; phylum Pseudomonadota; class Gammaproteobacteria; order Pseudomonadales; family Porticoccaceae; genus Porticoccus. The sequence goes on from CAXBDQ010000029.1 coordinate 15,735, forward strand.
AAGTGCGACCTTAAGCTAGAAATGGAAGCGATACCGACATTAAGAGAAGCAATTGCCTATTCAGAATCGATTAAAGACTATATCAGTCGGGATATATTTAACGACATACTCGAGTCTGAAGAAGAACACGTCGATTGGCTTGAAACACAATTGGGATTGATAGACAAAATAGGCATCCAAAATTACCTTCAGGCACAAATCATCGAAGATTGATCTTTAGTCATCAGCAATAGGACGCCCAATTTACGCAGACCTAACTAAACTAAAAGGTTTTAAAATGGTCCAATCTGCGTAGGGAAACATGTGCTATTATGCGCATCCGATTCTGTTACACATCTTTTGGGGGCGTTTTGGATTCGACGCCGGTTACAAAACCCAAGGTGCATGCCGAGATGGTGACTAATCTCGTTAATCCAAAGTCGCAAACTATTAGTTGCCAACGACGACAACTACGCACTCGCCGCCTAAGAAACGGTAGGGTGTCATCTGACTGGAGCCGTGCTTGTGCGTCCAGAGCCTTTCGGGGCTATCAGGTGTCATACTCACAAGATCGTGATGAAGCTCGTCCGGGGTGGACTCACTAAACACTAACCGGAACCGCGGTTTACGTGCCCTGCCAGCCGGGCTGTAAATTGTTAAATATAATAGACTGATCTAAGCATGTAGAGCCTTCGGCAGCGGACTGACGGACGCGGGTTCAATTCCCGCCGCCTCCACCAATTCATTGTCTACCAACGACCAAGAATGACCTGAAAGCCCCATAAAACGGGCTTTTTTGTTGCCTGACACTTCTATAATGACCACTACTGACCATTGCCATCTACCCATAAAAGTGGTATTTTCTACTTCAGGGTAGTGACACCGTTATTCCTTCGTGACCGCTTCCCTAACCTACAAAAAGAACTTCGCAGGTCATTGCACACTGCAAGTATTAAAAGGGCAAAACAACAAGCTACAATGTCTCTTACGAATCTATTCGCCAGTGGTTCTCAGAGCTGGATATTTTCGTTACGAAAAGGCGAGATAAAAAATTTTCCTTGAGATTCTTCAACAAGTTATTCAAAAGCTATGGGGCAACCGCTAACCGAATAGTAACGGGTAAATTGAAAAGTTATCCCGCTGCCTTGAAAGAAATGGGTTGCGAGGTTCCGCACTATACCGCTCGCTATCACAATAATATTACAGAGATCTCGCATCAGAAGACCCTACAACAACAAAGACAGATGCGGCAATTCAAGTCAATTGGTCAGGCTCAGCGATTTCTTTCCTGTCATGGAGTTATCAATAATCACTTCCGACAGCAGCGACATTTACTGAAGGCCAGGCACTATCGGTTCTTTAGGGGACCGGTCATTTAAAGAGTGGTCAGAGGTTGTGTGTGCCCAAAATCTGAGTATTGCTGCTTAAGCAGACGGCTCCAGAGTTCACTTTGATTCAGGGAGACTAAGTTGACGAAGCCCCGGTGAGGCATCCTTGGCCCCCTTGGCGTAGGTGCGAATCATATTGCGCAGCGTACCCATTTGATGGGAAAAGTTGCGACAACCGGAGCACATCAAGACGTGAATCTTGAGCGCCGCCCGGTCCATCAAGGATAGCTCACGCTCCTGTGCATCGGATAACAAACGGGTGGCCTGTCGACAATTCATCATAATAATTCACCTTAAAGAAACCAGTGGTTCTCCAGACATTTTCGCAATCGCATTCGCGCACGATAGAGAATCACATGCAGATTGCTGGTCGTGATATTCTGCACTTCGCATATCTCGGCACTACCCAACTCGAGGAGCTCTCGCATCATAAACAGCCTTGCCTGAGTTTCTGGCAAGCTGTTGAGGCAGGTGTCAAACACCTTCCAGAAGTTCTCGGTCTTAACTGACTCTAGAGGGTCGTTCCAACTGACCGGGCGCTCATCTTTTTGCCAGAAGCCCTTGGTGTCAAAAAACCGCTCGAAGTTTTCATTATCATCATCGCCGGATGACAGGTCGATGGCATTGACCAGTCGCCGCCGCTGCCGGAGGATATCCGTGATCTTGTGCTTCAAAATAGCGAATACCCAGGTTTTCAATGCCGCGCGACGGCCAAAGGAACTAGCATTCTTAAGCGCACCGATCAATGCCTCCTGCACGGCGTCTTCCGCCAAATGCTTGTCCGACAGTTGCAGTACGGCAAATTTAAGCATTTGAAGACGCAGCTCCTTTAAAAAAACCGGATCAGCCAGATCTATCGTTGCTGACACATCAAATTCATTATTCGTATCTCGTTCACCATCCATCTAATTTTTACGCTGTCCAATATCGTTCTTTACGGCACTATACGATGCCACACAATAAGGCACCAGGAAGTTCAAGAATACTTGCCCCCAAGCGACTTTCAACCCATTCAGAATCTGGCCTCCCTGATTAATCCCGTTCAATAGTATGCTGACGAGCAGGGAGATTTTAATCGCATTGGTGGCTCGGTTCTATTCCAAGTCTAGTATTTGATTGCTCAGAAAAATAATGTTTCTCTTATGGATCATTAGCTCTGCTAATAAGTTCTGAGGGTTGCCCATATTTCTCGGATAACTCAAATAAGGTTCATAATGAGCTTGGAAGTATCCTACCCAACTGGGTCCATCCCGTCGGCACGTCATTCTGTTGCGATTACCCCAGCAGAACCTGCACATTTGCCATGACCGCCTGTTCGCCCTGGAAACTTTGACCTTCAACCTTTTTAGGTGGTCAACGCGGTGCTGGGGAATCACCCTGTACTCAGTTCGATGTTCTGAGGTAATGCCACTTGATGAGTGCACGAATTAAAGCGAGCCCCAAATTTTACGCGTAAAAAATATTTATCGCTTCAGGGATCTTTTCCGGATTAAGGCACCAAAATATCCGGGTAAAATACATAGTCGCCACCTCCAGCCGAGCTGTGGCAATAGATACAACCGCGATTTTCCCTCGGCGTTTCACCCTTCATCAGCCGCCCCGCCAGCGAGATAGTCTGCCCTTCCAGAGTTTTTGCGAACAGCGTGCCGTCAGGCCGGTATTTGACCCAGAACCAGTTCTGGTTGTCATTATCATAACCGGCCTCGCGGCGGTACATCACAGTAATCGAATCCAGATAGCGTACACGATCCTGTTTTACCGTTTCCACAGAAGCACCGGGACCATCGTAATTTTTTTTGACGATGACAAAACCACTGTGATCCCCCACCAATACTATCAAGTGAATGACCTCCAGAATCAAGCCATGGGGCTTTGCTCCACCAAAAAACGGCTCATGGGGTCGCGCCTCGGAGCCGACGATTTTTCCAGCAATTAGCGCCTGCCACAGTTTGTTGGCGTAATCGATATCGCTGGCGGTACCAAAGTAGGCGCCAACCGGCATGACCGATAGGGCCACCTCACTGCTTACCACACCATCAACCTCAGTCTTCTGTGCCAATTCTCGACACCCTAGCATGGCAAACACCAAAAAAGTTGCTATCACAAAACGTTTTACATCCATGATTGTGCCTCTTTAAGGGAAAAAATTGAGTGTCCCAATACCCGGAACACTCGTACCCCGCTCTCCAAAACCTTTTGGACTAACACTCCCCTAAGTGAATCAGTTTTTATAACGATCATGGTTGAATACGTAATCGCCGCCCTGAGCGGCTTTATGACAGGCGATACAGCCCTGGTCCATACCCTTAGCGACCCTGCCAACCAGCTTCATGTTTTTCGGATTGACGTGGATTTCTCCGTCGGGCTTGAATTTGGCCCAGAACCAGTTCTGGTTGTCCGGATCGTAGCCCGGCCGTTTGAACATGACGGTGACCGCCATCAGGTGCTGGTCGGGATTGTTGGCCACGACCTCGGTGGTAATCCCCTCGCCTCCGAAATTGCGTTTGACGATAACCACTCCGGTATCGCCGCGCGGTCCTGCCTGGTTGTTGTGCACGGTCAGTGTTGACTCCAGGGTTTGCAACACCATGCCGTGGGGCGGCTGGCCGGCATAGGGGACGGTTTGAATGGCACCATCTCCGACCAAATGGGCCCTTTCCAAGGCGTTCCACAGACTTTTCGCATAGGCGACGTCTTTTTTGTCGCCGAAAGGTGCTGCTTGAACTGCCATCGACAACATCATTACCATGATTGTAAAAATGATCGAGCGCATGAGTTTCTCTCCTGATTAATCAAGTTTTCCGGCTGAACGATCTCCACATGCCTGACTGTTCAAGTGCCGAAGTCAATTCCGGGAACGGTTACGATCCCTTCCCTGTTTATGTCTGTCGTTTGGAAATGAAATTTCTTACACTTTTTTCACAACCGCTGTGAAATTGTTAACGATTGCTTTCGTCAGTACCCACACTCTTATTTCGATTCGGCTAAATTAATCAGCCAGACTGTTATATTTCATGCGTCTCGCCGACTAAGCTCTTAACTTCGTAGGAGTGCCCCTAGATGTCACTAGCAACCTGGTTATTGATGCTGATAACCGCGTTGGGAATCGGCTATTTGGCCCAGGTAACAGGTTCGTGCCTAGTTCGGGGCGTGGCCGACTGGCTGCGGGGCCAACGGATTCGCCTGCTTGCGTTACTCACCAACGATTTGTTTAAATATTTCGAAAGTGGCTTCGTAAGCACCATGTGTTTTTGCCTCCCAATTGTTCCCTGTAACCCTTTCTTCAATAAACTTGTTACACACTTCCGAAAATAAATCCTGTTGTTCTACAGGGAGTATTTGAGGGGCTGTTTGGGTGTTAAAGCCCTTATGGTAAGGCGTTTGGGATACTTCTCTTTTAAGCCGGTTCATTAACTTGTGGGTCTTTCCCACCATATTATTGATAACAGTTGGAGCAACTTTTTCATCAATGTCGTTAGCGAAATGCATTAGGGGGAAAACACGTAAAAGTTGGCATTGATGCACCACAGTCAGTGGATGTGGATACAACTGAGTTGTTAAAGACGATAGATATTGAATTGTAGTGGCTCAGACTTGATCTGACAGTTACCCGTTTTTCAGTGATGCCTCAATTATTTTACCTTGAAAGGGGAGACTAACTGTCTGTTTACACACGATGGCAGGCTTTTATCCTCCGTGATGTTGGGTCTTACGAAAAATGTCCAGTGTTAAATTTGGACTTTAGCCCATGTTACGAGTTTGTCAGAAAACTTTACATCTTGCGTTCATGTCGGCTCATGGATAAACATTATTTGTCATTTAATCAATGAGATACGAAATTTGCACGATTCTTGCATTGATATCAGAAGCAGTCCAAGAATCGTAGCGCGGCTCTTAATACTTGTGTTCAACTTACTGCGTTGCAAGTTAAGAAGTGATTCTTTCCCTGAGGCATAACGATTAACAATTTAGAGACGTATACTATGAAAACACAAAAATACTTGTCGATCCTGTCATTAGCAGTGATGGGCGCGCTTTGCGGCGCATCCCAGGCATTGGCGATGCCACTTCTGGGCACGGCGCAGAGCTACGCGGTTCTGGGTGCCTCAACGGTGACCAATACCGGCTCAACCACCCTCTGGGGAGATCTCGGTCTCTCTCCAGGCAGCTCGATCACCGGCTTGGGGAGCATCTCTCTGACAGGGGCGGTACACCAGACTGATGCGGCCGCTGCGCTGGCTCAGAGTGACGCGCTCACTGCATACAACACCCTTTTTAACCTGTCATACACTACCGACAGGACAGGATTTGGGTGGGCTCACACTACAACCGGGCGTCTATAATTTTGATACGTCGGCTCAATTGACCGGAACGCTCACTCTCGATGCCCTAAGCAACCCCGATTCGTTTTTCGTGTTTCAGATTGGTACCACGCTCACGACTGCAAGCGGTTCGGCTGTCAGCGTGCTCAATGCTGGTGCAAATAGCGGTGTATTTTGGCAGGTCGGTAGTTCCGCGACGCTGGGTACCAGCACGCTGTTCGCAGGAAATATTCTCGCGGATCAGAGCATCACCTTGAATACAACTGCAAGCATTCTGTGTGGTAGGGCCATCGCTTTAAATGCTGCAGTGACAATGGACACCAACACCATCGCCAACGATTGCGTCACTTTCGCTAACGATACCGGCGACACCAGTTTCGTTGACTTCGGTAGCGGCGGCTTCAACGGTAGTCTGCCCGTTCCCGAACCAGCCACACTGGCGCTGTTGGGATTAGGACTTGCGGGAATCGGATTTTGTCGACGTCAGCGCAGTTGATAGTAGTTTTGTAGAGTGGGTGGGCAAGAATTCCTTGCCCGCGTTTAATTAGTCTCCCTAGTCTTCCGCCATCAGCAGTTGGCGGATCGACTGCAATTACTGCTGGCGCTTTTCATCAGTTTCAGGATAGCTCAGTTTGAGCGACTTAAATGTATCGAGAATACTTTTGGAAGCTATCAACAGTTGTGTACGTTGAGCGTTGTTTCTTCTAGTGAAAACCCCGTAATTTCTATTGGCAAAAATTTTTCTGGTATAAGCAATGAGTCCAGGTGCCCTGTTCTCGCAGAAAACTTACCCACGACAGGGTTAGGCTCTGCAAAGTGCAGCTTTAGATATTCTTTGTACCAGTCTTGCCGCTGAAACATAATTTTGATCAAGTCCAGAAATTCTGCATTTGGATAAATGAGCTCTTGGCCTTCAACAATACGAAGATCAGGGATAAGTAATTCATCAACGTGCGGGGAAGGCAAGCTAACTGGTGGGGAATATCTACGTTGGCGGCCATTTTTGTAGGTCGGAAAAATACAGAGACTGTGATTTTCTATATGGCGCTGGACTGACTAAAAACAGTGGAATGACTCCCTTTATATTATCCGCTGGTGTTGACTTTGTGCTTGCATTTTTAAGTTTTTGGGCACTATCTCGCGGCACACGTTTCTTTTCATGGCAATTATTTTCCCTCGTAAGTAAAATCCTGTTGTTATTGCTGGCGGCGGCTCTGCTGGTCGATAGTGTGGATCATATGGTTGGCCTCGGCTGGTACCAGCCACTGATTGATCCTCTTTGGGACAACAGTACTTTGCTCGACGACAACACCCGAAATCGCGGCGTCATTGCGGCATTCACTGGCTACCGGTCTCACCCGGCGCTGATGCTGTTATATGCCGCTTTCTGGATTATGGTCTGTCTTTTATTGCGCCGCCCCGTTGAGCCTTAAAACCAGAAAAGCCTAGGTTTAATGTTGTGCTTGAGCCTGAAATATTATGAATGAAATCGTTGAAATGCTGCCTTGTCAAAGCCGTTCTATGCTGCAACGCTTGGGTGACGTTATGCAGACTCGGCGCAGCCTGATCCTGAGTGTCCAATGGCTTGTGGTCGTTTTTTATCTCAATCTACTGATATGCCCGGTGCTTCTCCCCCTACCTAAAGATTATGTGCCTTTTTATGAAAACCTGATTCTGTTCGCCCAGTTTATATTCTGGGGGATCTGGTGGCCTTTTGTGATACTTAGCATGATTCTGCTGGGGCGTGTCTGGTGTGGTGTATTTTGTCCCGAAGGTGCTTTGAGTGAATGGTCAAGTCGCTATGGTTTGGGGCGAGCTATTCCTCGCTGGATGCGTTGGGGCGGCTGGCCTTTTGTCGCCTTTGTGCTCACCACCATTTACGGCCAACTGGTCAGTGTTTATGAATACCCCAAAGCTGCATTGCTTATCCTTGGTGGCTCAACCATTGCTGCGATGTTTGTTGGATTTCTTTATGGGCGCGGTAAACGCGTATGGTGTCGCCACCTGTGCCCGGCCAGCGGTATCTTTTCTTTGCTATCACGACTGGCACCTATACATTTTCGTGTGGACCGTGATGCCTGGAAGCAAGCACCGAGACGTACCGCTGCAGTGGACTGCGCGCCATTGATTAATATTCGTACCATGACCGGCAACAGCGCCTGTCATATGTGTGGTCGTTGCAGTGACCATCGTAATGCCGTCACCCTGAATACCCGCCCGGCCAACGCAGAAATCCTTTCCATTGAAAAGAAAGATGCCAATCACTGGGATATTATTTTATTGGTATTTGGCATGCTTGGTGTTGCCACTGGTGCTTTTCAGTGGTCTGCTTCGCCCTGGTTTGTGAGCATGAAACAAAGCTTGACTGAATGGCTGATTGAAAGAAATGTGTTCTGGATGCTAGATGATAATGCGCCCTGGTGGTTGCTGACTCACTACCCGAAAACCAATGACGTATTTAGCTGGCTGGACGGTGCCAGCATCCTACTATATATAGGTGCAACGACGTTTAGCATTGGAGGTCTGGTCTTTACCGGACTGTGGCTGGCAGCTCGCATCTTGAAAGATGCAGGCTTTATTCACTGGCAACTGGGTTACGCACTCACACCGCTGGCCGGACTCAGTATCTTCCTAGGCCTGACCACGTTAACACTCAGCATACTTAAGGCCGAGCACATTACGCTGATCTACATCCCGGAATTACGTATCGGCCTGCTTTTTCTGGCCTATATCTGGAGTGCTTACCTGCTATGGCGCATGCTTATAAAAATCAAAATGAGTCGCTGGCGACAACTGGGAGCCTGGTCTGCCATCATGATTAGCAGCAGCCTAGTTGGTTTAAGCTGGATCATGATGTTTTTTCTCTGGTAATTCAATAGGATAACTAAAGTTTAGAGCGAACTCGCCCGTTCAGCTGCTTCAGTGTAGCAGGGAAATATTATGTTTTTCATCAATACCTTATCCAAGACCATGTGGCTAATAGATATTTATCTAAAGAAGACTATGACCAGTATGCTCTACTACATATCGAAACATTAACTCACAACGTGGCGGTAGATGTTCTAAATCGTCACGAAAATTAGACGCCCTAAATGTCTCCTATATTGTAGTTTTATTAACCCTAAGCGCTGGGCTCTCTCTTATTGCAATTTCAACGGCAGTCGGAACGGACAAGGTCTCCTCTCGTATTT
>CAXBDQ010000030.1:0-23662 GCA_963974675.1 uncultured Porticoccus sp.
CAACTAAAACAATGGGTTAAAGATAATACGGCTTAGTTATCTGGGTCAGCCCCAATAAATATTATTTCATCACCCGATGAGTGTAGGTATTCTATTCCTTGGAATGCTCAGCGTGAAAACTCGACTAGTGTATTGCATACTTGATGGCCAGTTGAGAGGCAGTAAAGCAAATCGAAAAAAAGATAATCATTGCTACAAACCCAGCCAAAATGACAGATTTTGGATTGGTCTCTAATAAGTCCGTAGCCCTTTTCAAACCAGATCTTCTTTGTAACATAAACACTAAACAAAATGCTTGAGCAATGATCTCTAAAAAGTTGAGATTTTTTTTGTTCGATACCCCTGTGTCGGTTTTAAAGACTGGGTGAGCATCATACTCAACCTCATTCTTTTCTTGATTTGTCATGATTTTTTGCTGCTCAAATATTGGTAGACGCTAACTGTAGTTCTATCGACATAATAAGTACAGATACAGAAATTATAATATTTGGGGTACAGTTGTGTGTCTTGGCGCCTTTTGAGCAAATATTTGCAATGAGTGATTATCAATATCAAAAACTCGTCGATGACTTCTCGCGTGAAATTAGAGATGGGGTACTTTTACCTGGTATTAAAATACCCTCTATTCGGTCACTTTCGCGCCTCCAGAATGTGTCTAAAACCACTGTTATTACTGCCTATAGTCAACTTGAAGCCCGAGGCTTGATTGAGGCGAGGCCAAAGTCTGGTTTTTTTGTTTGCATGCAAAAACAGGATGGTTTCAAGCTCAAACACCCTGAAAACAGTCGGCCAAGAGTCAAGCCCGCCATGGTATCAACCAGCCAAATTATCATTGATATGATGGAGAAGGCGGCTTCATTCGACCTGTTACCAAAGGCCGACCAACAGTCAGGTAATGTTGAGCTAAGGCAATGTTTATCCCGTGCACAGAGAAGTGAAAGTAGCACTGAGCAGCATTATTACGACGAGCCCTTAGGCCTATTGGCTTTGAGGCAGCAAATTACCCAGCGGTTACACCATTCGCAGCATACAGTCAGTGCTGATGATGTTGTCATTACTCATGGTTGCCAAAATTCTTTATTGTTGGCTTTGATGTCCACAACAGAACCGGGCGACATTGTCGCCATTGAATCTCCAAGTTTTTATGGCGTCATACAATTATTGAAAACACTTAATATTAAAGTGATTGAGTTACCGAGTTCTCCATCTACTGGTATTGATGTGGACGCTTTTGAGAAAGCGACGGACCAATGGAATATTAAAGGGTTAGTTATTGCGCCTAATTATTCAACGCCAACTGGGGCGTGCATGCCAGATAGCGCTAAAATTCAGTTGCTGAAATGCTGTATCAGTAAAGAAATAACTATCATCGAAGATGATGTTTATAGCGACTTATATTTTGGTCTGAATAAGCCCCGAAGCATTTATTCTTTTGATACCACTGGAACCGTTATTCTTTGTTCCTCATTTTCAAAATCCCTTTCTAGGGACCTGCGGCTTGGCTGGATATTACCGGGAAAACATATTCAAAAGGTAAAGCAGTTAAAAATTGTAACGTCGATAGCTACGGGTATCACGATACAAAAGGGCGTGGCGATGTATTTGGAAAAAGGGTGCTATGAGCGATACATCAAAAAACAACGCAGTGCTTTAGAAATACACTCGATACAATGGCAGGATGTGATAAAACAACATTTATTGTCAGTGCAAAGCTGTAGTACACCTAAGGGTGGGCTGGTTTTATGGGCTGAACTACCAGCCCATATTGATACTATCAAGCTGTATAAAAACGCTCAGAGTAAAGGCATTAGCATTACGCCGGGATCACTGTTTAGTTCTCAAAACAAGTATCGAAATTATCTTCGCCTCAGTTTTTCTGAGGAGTTGACGGATAAAAGAAAGGAGGCACTGGTTAGTCTGGAAGGGCTTGTACAAGAGTTTCGATAATACATATTCATCTCGTAGCTACTTTTCTTAGAGGGGAAAACTGTACTTGTAAGAATAGATTTACTGTCTCTATTAATGACAGTTAAATTGATGATAATTTGTTTCTCTATATTTCGTCGCTATAAACAAATTAGAGGGACAGATGCTTACAAGAAAGGAACCGCGGGATTTTGTTCATCTAGATGAATTTTAGGTAGCCGATGATTTATGGAAGAGCTATTTTTTGGGTAAAAAAATCTGGATATTTGTCGATGAATATAGAGGTGTCCTCCCAGGAGACTTAGATTATAGCCGTATTGTCATTCATCGAGGCGATGATAAAGGCTGGCTATATAGCAGAAGGTTGGAAGAGTAGCGAGAAGTTCACGGTGTGCTTGAAAAAATAATAGTGCCTGTTTCAGAAGCTCAGCTGAAAGCTTTAGGCTTTATTCAATGGGAAGGCGGTTATATCTAGTCAACGTCATCTGGTTCTACAAAAAAACCACCCAATGGGTGGTTTTTTATTACATTAATTTTTTAAAAAGTTACATTTTTATGGGTCGTCTGCCAATTCGATATGTCAGTTGATACAGGGCCGGCAGTATCATTAAAGTCAGTAACGTTGATGACACAATGCCGCCGATCACGACCGTTGCTAATGGTCGTTGTACTTCTGCACCGGTTCCCACATTAAAGGCCATGGGAATGAAACCGAGGCTGGCCACTAATGCGGTCATCAGTACGGGACGCAATCGCTGGCTGGCACCTTCACGGATGGCATCCAGTAATGGCTTACCCTGTTCGCGCAATTCGCGAATAAACGACATCAGTACTACGCCGTTGAGTACCGCCACACCAGATAGAGCAATAAAACCAACCCCAGCAGAAATTGATAACGGCATATCTCTGAACGTCAGTGCCAGCACTCCTCCGGTCAAAGCCAGTGGTACCCCGCTGAAGACGATAAGAGCATCTCGTGCTGAGCCAAAGGCACTGTAGAGCAGGCCTAGTATCAGCAGTAGTGTTAGCGGTACCACTAACATTAATCGCTGGCTGGCAGATTGTAACTGCTTGAAAGTGCCGCCATAGTCGAGCCAGTAGCCGCTGGGCAATACCAGTTGATCACGCATTAATTGTTGGGCTTCTTTGATAAAAGACCCAAGATCCCGGTCGTCCACATTGGCTGTCACCACCACATTCCGCTTACCGCTTTCGCGATTAATTTGATTGGGTCCAACCAGTTCCTTGATTGTCGCCACCTCACCAAGGGGTACATAGGTAAGATCGGGACTGCTATCCACTGGCAACACAATTGGTAGTGTGGCCAAAACCCCTGGGTTTTGCCGCAGACCTTCATCTAGACGAACCAGCAGTTTAAAGCGCCGATCACCTTCATAAATCAATCCTACTTGGCTTCCACCAATGGCAGTTTGCAGGGTTTCTTGTAAGTCGGCGACGGTCAGGCCCAACAGCGCTAGGTGATCCCTTTGGGGTTCTACGGAGATCATGGGTAGTCCTGTGGTTTGCTCAACCCGTACATCCCTCGCCCCGGGGACGGTGGCTAACAAAACACTGGCCTTTTCCCCGGCTTCTTTCAGGATGTCCAAGTCATCGCCATATATACGCACGGCCACATCGGTACGAACACCGGCAATTAACTCGTTAAAACGCATTTCAATAGGCTGCGTGAACTCGTATTTATTGCCGGGTACAGCTTCCACGGCTGTACGTAATTCTGCCATAAATGTTTCTTTGCTCTTGCTGGGATTGGGCCATTGGTCTTTGGGTTTTAAAATCAAAAACGTATCAGCCACATTTGGTGGCATGGGATCTGTGGCCACTTCTGCGGTGCCTATTTTGGCAAAGACATGCTGTATTTCACCGAATTCGCTGATGACATTTTCCAATTGTTGCTGCATATCGATGGCCTGTTCTAGGCTGGTTCCGGGAATCCGCAACGCATGTAGGGCAATATCATGTTCATCCAATTGTGGCAAAAACTCGGTACCTAACCGGCTGGCTTGCAGTGCACTGGCAATAACCAGAACCACAGCAATACTGACCAGCACAATGGGTTGCTTCAGTGATAAGTTTAACAACGGTGTATACCATTGACGCAACTTTGCCATTAACCGGTTTTCCTGCTCGTGAACCTTGCCTCGAACCAGAATAGCTACAGCGGCGGGGACAAAGGTGACAGAGAAAATCAGTGCGCCTAATTAAGGCAGCGACTACCGTAAAGGCCATGGGGTGGAACATTTTTCCTTCCACACCACTGAGAGCAAAGATCGGTACGTAAACCAGCATGATAATAAAGACACCGAATACGGCGGGCCGGAATACTTCTTTGGTTCCCGTTATCACCTCCTGCAAACGTTCATCAAGCGTGAGCAGGCGGCCGAGGCGTTTTTGCGTCAGGCCGAGCCGGTACAAAGCATTTTCCACCACGATGACGGCACCATCGACGATTAAGCCGAAGTCAATGGCACCGAGACTCATCAGGTTGCCCGACACCCGGTTGCTGACCATACCCGTGATGGCAAACAACATGCTCAGGGGGATCACCAGGGCCACAATAAATGCTGCACGAATATTGCCCAGCAGAGCAAACAGCACGGCGATCACTAATACGGCACCCTCAAACAGGTTTTTCTGCACCGTAGCCACGGTTTTATCCACCAGAGTAGTGCGGTTATAGAGTGCTACTGCACTCACACCTTCAGGCAAACTGTCGTTAATAATGGTCAGTTGTTGGGCCACGGCTTGAGAAACAACACGACTGTTTTCACCCAGCAGCATAAAGGCCGTGCCCAGAACTACTTCTTGCCCATCCTTTGTAGCAGCACCGGTTCTAAGCTCTTTGCCATAGAGTACGTTGGCCACATCCTTAACCCGCACTGGAGCATCATCGCGTTTGGCGATGACCACATTGCCGATATCTTCCAAATTGTTCAATTGCCCGGGAGATCGCACCAGCCACTGCTCGCCATTGCGCTCGATATACCCAGCGCCCGCATTAAGATTATTGCGTTTCAGGGCGCGGATAACATCATCAATGGTGATACTAAATGCCAGCAGTTTGTTTGGAATAGGAGCCACCTGATATTCCCGCTCAAAGCCACCGATGCTGTTGATCTCGGTAATGCCAGGAACTTTTACCAATTGTGGGCGAATAATCCAATCTTGGATCGTACGTAAATCCTCAGCGGTATAGGTTGTACCATCTGATTTGGTCGCACTTTTATCAGATTGAACGACGTAGGTGAAAATCTCCCCAAGACCACTGGCGATGGGACCCAGAGAAGGTTCTATTTCCTGTGGTAATTCACTGCGAATAGTTTGTAGCCGCTCACTGATTTGCTGGCGTGCCCAGTAAATATCAGTCCCTTCTTCGAAGATGACCGTTACCTGGGACAAGCCATAGCGGGACAGTGACCGGGTATAGTCCAGCTGGGGTAAGCCTGCCATGGCATTTTCTACCAGATAGGTGATCCGCTGTTCTGTTTCCAGTGGTGAAAATCCGGGCGCTTTACTGTTGATTTGCACCTGGATGTTGGTGATATCTGGTACAGCATCTACGTTGAGTTGAGTTAAATTGTACAGCCCGTAACCGGTGATCAGCAGGGTGAGAGTCAATATCAACCAGCGTCGGTTTACCGCGAAAGCAATTAATATATCGATCATGTTGCCTCCTAGTGGTCGTGGCTGGCGCCGGATTTAAGAATATCGGCTTTGATTAAAAAACTGTTGTTAGTGACATATTCGGTACCAGGTTTTAATCCACCCAACACTTCGATCATGTCGCCATTGCTTTCTCCCAGCTCCACCATTCGGACCTCGAAGGTATTCCCAAATTTGGCAAAGACTACCGGCATATCCCGGAAGCTTTGCAGAGCAGATGCCTCGATTGCCAGTGGCACTTGGCGGCGGGCAATTTGGATTTCTGCTTTGATATGCATACCGGGACGCCAGTGGCCATCGGGGTTATCGATAACAGCGCGTGTGCGGGCGATATGCCCACCGGTCATCTGTGGTGCCACATAGCTGATGCTACCGGTCGCAGCTTCGTGATGGTGTAGATCCCGAACGATTACCGGTTGGCCTACTGCGAGTTTTTCGATACTTTCAGGAAAGGCTGACATCTCCACCCAAACAGTAGAAAGATCGACAATTTCCAATAAAGCACGTCCTTCTGCGCGGTCACCCTGATTGACAAAACGCTCAGTCACTTCGCCATTTGTAGGGCTTTTAACACTGTAGCGTTGCAAGGTGTCGGTATTGGCTAGGGTCAGCAGGCGTTGGCCTTTTTTTACTGTTTCGCCAAGCTGTACATGCACCGTTTCTACCAATCCGGGATAGGGCGCATTGATACGGTAGACATGGTCAGCAGGGGCGGCAATGACACCGAATAGTGTGTCTTTAAAACTGAGGGTTGCGGGGCCTGCTTGAGCAGTTTCAACACCCGCCAGCTCAAGCTGACGGTCGCTGATAACCGTGCGGCCTTCGTGGCTGTCATAGTGCCATTCAAAGCTCTGGTTGTTATAGCGGGCTTTTATAGTGACATCATAGGAGTGAGGCTCTTTGATTTCCTGATTACCTACCTGGTAATTCAGTTCAGGGTTGAATTGAATCTGATCTTGATCACCGCCTAATCGGTCAAGACTGACGCTCACTTGCCAATCACCGGGTGCTATAAGCTTTCCATGGTCGTAGGCATACAGTCGCATTTCTGGCGGTACACCGGTTTCAAAAATTTTCAGTTCAATAGAGAAGTCGCCATCACTGAGTAGTTTGCCGCCATTGGGACCTTTGGTTTCTTCTGTGTTTTCGTTGTCATGATTATCCTGTTCGATGTGGTCTTCAGAGGCATGTGTGTTAAGACTGAATGCGACTAAAAAGGTAATCACTGTACAAATTAATAAAGCATAATTTTTCATGAGTCATTCTCTTGTTGAGAAGGTGAAAAGGTCTGGCCGGTGATACGTTCCAGCTCCAGTAATTGCTGATACATCAGGGTATGGATTTCGATCAGCTCCCGTTCCAGTGCAAACAGTTCGGCTTGGGCGTCCACCCATTGCAATACCGTGTAGCGGCCCTTGCTGTAACCCTTCTCTACATCGGCAAGTAGTTGACGAGCTTGGGGTAGAAGCTCGTTGGTGATAAGCCCCGCATATAGATGATGGTTGCTCAGTGTCTGCTGAATTGCGAGTAGGGAGAGCTGAAGCTGGCTGCGAACCATTTCCGTTTGTTCCGCAGATAGCTCCTTGTTTGCCTGAGCTGCTGCAATTCGGCCTCGATTGGGATTGCTGATGGGAATGGGCATAGACAGGTCAAATACCAGTGCCTGATCACCACTTTTTTCCAGATGGCGTATGCCGACACCCACATCCAAATTCACCCGACCATTGGCGCGGGCCAGCTGAACTTCCGCATCAGACAGTCGCTGTAATGCTTGCTGGCGAATAAAGAGTGGCGACTTGTTCACCAACTCGACAACGGATTCCCGAATACGGGTGGTATCCGGAATAACTGGCGAGCTGATCAGGTTGCCGTTCGCTGTGGTAAAACTCGGATTTTCCAACCACATTGCCGTTAACCCAGCTTTGGCCAAAATAAGTTGGCCTTTAAGTTGCGCAGCCTGTGCTTTCGAGCGTGAGAGGCGAAGCTGCATTTTGGATACATCGGCTTGTTTGGCTGCGCCGGCCCTGGCTCGTTGCTGGATGATACCCAGTGCCTGTTGTTCGGATTGAGCACGCTTTTCTATCCAGCGTTGAAGCAACTGAATACGAAGTAACTGATAATAACGGCGGCTGGTTTCAGCCAGCACATCCAGCCGCGTTAATTCGTACTCCGATTGCTGCCGTTGCATGGCAGCTGTTGCGACAGCTATTCGACTCTCACGTTTACTGCCCAACTCTAGGGTTTGGCCCAAGGTCAGCGTAAATTCAGCTTGCTCCATGTCGCTGTAATCACCACCACCCAGTACATTTTCGATGCTCAAGCCCAGTGTGGGGAGGGGGCGTTGCCTCGCTTGTAGTATTTCGGCATCTGACATTCTGAGGTGATAAGGGAAGGTTTTTAACGTGGCGTTTTTTTGCAGGGTTTGCTGCAAGGCCCAGTTAAGGTCAATGCTGGTTTTCGGCACTATTTGAGAAGCACGTGTCTCCAGAAAGGAGTCTTCTTTCGATAGAGCTGATTGGCTTCCGGCAAGTATTGCCAACAGGCAGGCGCTGGCGACAGCCATTCCTGATCTGCGTGAACGCAAGCCAGAATGTTTAAAGTATTTCATGAGCAATAAGCTCCAGTGTTCGGCGAGCAGGATGAATGCTGGCCGATGTTAAATAAAGGTTAGGATTTAATGGGAGTTATGCGTTGGGAGGCGGGACGGCGGGTTTATAGGTCAGGCCTATATAGACTAGCTGGCGAGATGTCGGCTTGTCTGTTGGTAGGGAAACGGCTTGAGAAACTAACAGTAGTGGCACTGCGCAGGGTTCACCGGCCGCATGTACATGCGCTGTTTTGTGGTGATCTTGTGGGCTAGACGGGGTGTCATCTGTAGAAGAAGGGCCCGCAGAAGAAAAATTGAGGTGGATATGCGGGGGTTCATAGATCCCGAGGTCTTCTCCAGAGATGTGGGCAGCTGCAATCACACTGTTTATCAGTGTGTGGTTTAGTATCAGTACTAAAAAAAGCAGCCACTTCTTATTCAAATTAGAACCTCAACAGAATGGTAGGGACTTGGTTCTATGGGTTAGGCCAGTTGTTTTTACTTAAACGGAGCTGGTTACTCATAAAGCATTGTGATTAGCTCTTTCAGGCTTACTTGGCGGTTTTCTCTGCGAGTGAAATAATTGGCATACTCCTCGTTATTGCGGTATTCAGCGAGCTGAATACCCCATAAGGGGGCTATCTGATGGGGTAGGAGTGAATAACGGACATCGATTATTCCCATGTTGTCTTGAGGGTCCAGTCCAAGGTAATTGGAAGAGAATTTACCAAAGCGCTGAATGTCTTTGGCTTGTTGGGAGTTGGGAGATAACCAAGGAAAATCCTTGGCTAGATTAAGCTTTTTGGTACTGTTGCCGACCCAGACTCGCTCCTTTAAAAACCCAGGTCTGATTGCATCCACATAAAACCGTTGCTCGGTCTCATACACCAGTTTCCATACCAAAATATTGGCAAAGCTGGGCTTGGCTTCCAAGCGTAATGGTTGGTGACCTCGTTCGGTCGCTATCTGGCGGCCTATATCCAATACACGTTCATGTTGAATAAACGCGATACTCAGGTAAACAGTACCCCAAACCAAGGCGCCCCATAGATAGCGTCGGGATTGTCGCTTTGCAGCCAATAGAATCAACAGCAGTAATGGCAGGGTGAATAGCGGATCGATCACTGAGATAATATCCCAGGAAAATCGATGTTCGGTCATAGGCCAAAGCAACAGAGTGCCATAACTCGTGCACCCATCTAGCAGGCCGTGGGTTGCAAAGCCCAGTAGGCTCCAAAGGTAGATGGACTTAAAACTTAACTGCCAGCGAGCTGCGAGTAACAGATAGAAAACCAGTGCACATATCAGTGCGCCCAAGGGAATAAAAAGTAGGGAATGAGTAAATTGTCGATGATATTCCAACACTAATAGCGGGTCACTGGAAGACCGTATCAGCACATCAAGATCTGGCGCCATACCCGCCATAGCGCCAATTACACCGGCTTTGGCCAGTGTTTTTGTTCCGCTGTTGGTTTGGGCTAAAGCAGCACCGACTATGCCTTGGGTTATTGGATCCATGAGGGCTTTCTTGGTATTAACCTATCTGAGTTACAGTGTGTTTTTGCCCCATTAGGAAAAAGTAATAATACAGTTGAGCCCATTCACAGGCTGTTACTAGTTGGGTCTGTTTTTTCGTTAATTTGTCGTACACACACCTGTTGTTTGGTCGGGTATAGAGCCAGCCCAAACTGGTTGTAAACCGCTACATCTGCCGCATCACGGCCATAGCCGACAGCGACATACCCTCCATTTTTTGTGGTCTGTGTTGCATCAAAGGAATACCAGCGACCACCGACATAAGCTTCAAACCATGCGTGCAGCTCCATAGGTTCTAACCCATAAAGGTAGCCGACGACCATGCGAGCGGGAATACTCAGACTTCGACACAATGCAATACCGAGATGTGATAGGTCTCTGCAGACGCCCCATTGTCGGGCATTAACATCAATTGCGGATACTTGGATGTCGCTATTATAGGGGTCATAACGAATGGTGTTGTGTAACCAGGTTTCTATGGCCGCAACTTGGTCATAGCCCATGAGTGCATTTTGAGTGATAGATAGTGCCATTTGACTGAAACGGTCGGACTCACAATAGCGACTGGGTAACAAGTAATTGAGGAGGGCGTCGGGAAGGTCTTGGACCTCGACAAATCTAGCTCCAGGTGCTAGATCCACATGATCAGAGATCATTACTTCTGCCGCAGTATGTACTGCAAAAGCGCCCGGTGGTGCAACGAGTCGCTGGCAAAGATTGCCGTAAATGTCCGTAAACTCGGTCACGGGAACGCTGGGAGTGAGCTTATATTTCTCGCTGGAAATCCATTGTTGTGCGCCGCTGCGGGCCCTCAACATAAGCACAAAGGGTGTAGGTACCTCAATGTTGAACTCTAGGTCACAACTTGTATATAACCACATGTATCACCTCCTTATGGAGAGCGTGAGCAAAAAGGGTACTGTTGTTGCAATAAAGTCATGACGCTAAACGGGCAACATTGACAGAAACTTCGAGAATGGGGGATTCTCCACCGCCAAAGATAACGCCTTTGACGGGTGTCACATCGAAATAGTCACGCCCGAATGCGTTGACGATATGTTGGCTGTTGCTCTGTGTATTATTCGTCGGGTCAAATTCCACCCAACCCTCATGGGGGCAAAAATAAGCGATCCATGCATGGGTTGCATCGACACCCACGAG
This sequence comes from uncultured Porticoccus sp., assembly GCA_963974675.1. Classification (GTDB taxonomy): domain Bacteria; phylum Pseudomonadota; class Gammaproteobacteria; order Pseudomonadales; family Porticoccaceae; genus Porticoccus. The sequence goes on from CAXBDQ010000030.1 coordinate 10,892, forward strand.
CTTTTTTTCTCCCGGTTTGGGAAGTGTTTCGATATAGCCGGAGACATATTTGGCGGGTATTCCCACGGCTCTCAGACAGCCGATTTGCAGATGAGCGAAATCCTGGCATACCCCTCGTTTATGTTTCAGTACATCGGCCAGGGGTGTAGCAATTGTTGTGAAACTAGGATCGTACGAAAATTCAGTGAATATTCGGGTGGTCAGATCGCTGACGCATGAATTCAACGATCGATCGGTTTGAAATGAGGGTCGAGCGTATTCTTCCAGTGCCGGAGTACTCTCAACCATCGGCGAATCCAGTAAAAATTCACGTGCCTCAATAGTTTTTCGGTTGAGGGTTTGGTTGAGGAATTTTAGAGCGTCTCCGTATGAGACTCCGAGGTCCAGGTTCAATTCACGCGTATCATCGTTAATTTGAACGTCACTGACGGCTGTAATAATTAACTCAGTGTGGGGCTTCTGTATTTCGAAATTATAGGTTTTATTACCAAAGTAATCCGTGCGTTTCCGAGCCTTTGCGGGCTGTGGTGAGAGTGTGACAAGGCTTTTGAGGCAGGTCTGGTGTTTGGTGTCTCTGGGCATGACATTGGCTAAATTGTAGCAACGTGTTACACGCTGGGCATATTTGTAGTGTGTAATATGACGAATTTGATAGAGCATTACAGGCCACCCCAGAAGGTTGTTACCAGCTGTTGAGTGTCGGTGCGTTGGTCGAAGTGTTTGTCGCTGATAAACCGGTTGAAGTCATCTAGCAGTCTATCAAGCTGGAGTAGTAGAGTGTCCATATCCCCACGTTTTCCGGATGTTGTTTCCAGTAATTGTGATAGGCGGGATAATTTCAGGCTGGTGGTTGCCTCTAGTAATACGCGTTCTTCTTCTCCTAGCTCACCAGTAGAGGCGTCTGGTTGAGGCAGCTTTATGAGAATTTGTTGTAATCTTTCAAGTTGAAACAAGAGAGACCGTGGATTGTTATCGTCCAGCATGACCAGTTCTAGTCCCAGCTCAATGCCTCTGCGAACGCGACCCCGTCTGCGATAAGTAATCATGACTTCCATCGAAAGTAATAGCGCAGTCAGCAGGGTAGATTGGGTACCCTCTTCTGTGACGGGTATCATCAGGCTTCGGAGGCTGTTAATGATTTGCCGGGAGCGTTCGATGCGTTTTCCTAGCTCCATAAAGCGCCAGCCGACACCGCGAATCATACTTTCCTGCATTAATCCCGATAAAGCTGCCAGTCCTGTTACCAGTGGATCAAGAGCTTCTTCCGGTGCCGAGGTGAGTCCTCCCTCCAGGGTGAAATCCAGATCGTCCAGTGCGTCTCGTAAGTCGTTGATAACACGAATAGTGTCTGTTGAAAGCAATTCTTTGGATTCGTCAGCACTGGAGAGCATTGCGTTCAACGTTGATTTGATACTGCCTGCCCTATTGTCATCTATTATGACCAATAGTAACTCTTCCTCGGGACAGGCCAGAAGTTCGTCTGAGGCATTCATAAATCCAGGTAAAGTATCCGTAATTTGTGTGACTGTTTGTAATAAAACTCGTCGCGCGTTGAGGCTAATGGGTTCCTCGCCATTAAGCAGTACAAAAACAGTACGCAATAATCGTAGTGATGCCTCTGCTCTCTCAGCATAGCGTCCCATCCAGTACAAGTTTTCCGCTACGCGGCTGGGTAAACTTAGTAGAGGAGAGTCCTTTACGGCTCGGGTGACTTCTGGTGTTGTTTCGAATACAACAGTACGTTCTGGCTCGGTTGCAGTGATCCAGGTGTCTTTGCTGGGACTGCCGGTTTGCATCTTGATCTCCCGTCCATGGGGGTGTGTCCCAATACGGGTAAGTCCGCCGGGGAGCACCATATATGACTTGTCGGTTGCTACGGAAAATGTGCGTAGTAGGGTTGGCCTAGGCTCAAGCTTTCCTTCCGAAAAAGCGGGTGTGTAGGATTTTTCCAGACGCTCTTGGGCGACATATTGATGCTTTTTTTTGTGAAGAGTGGCGAGTAATTGATTGACCTGTTCGTCACTCAGGTCTCCACCCCAAACACTTTTTATACCACTGCCTCTGTAGGTAGGCTTGATAATTAACTGGCGAATATTTGCTGTCACAAACTGCAAATCTTTCTCATCTCCACACCAGTAGGTTTTGACTGACTCCAGCCGCAGCTCTCGACCTAGCAGGTGCTTGCTGATGAGGGGTAAGTATTTAAGCAGGGTGGGGTTTTCCAACACGCCTGAACCTAGGGGGTTGGCAATAACCACTTGTCCAGTGCGCGCAACTTCCAATAGGCCTGGGACACCGAGTAATGAGTCGCTTCGCAGTTCAACTGGGTCACAAAACATATCGTCCACACGGCGAAAGACAACATCGACTCGTTTCAATCCGTCTAGGGATTTCATCCACAAGAAGCCATTGCGTACCAGCAGATCACCACTTTGAACTAGGGGGAAGCCTAGGTAGTTAGCAAGATGGGCGTGTTCGAAGTAGGTTTCATTCTGACCGCCAGGAGTGAGGACGACAACAAGAGGCTCTTCTTCTGATGGGGAAAGAGAGGCCAGTTTCAGACGTAGACGTTGATAAAAGCTGGCGAGGCGATGTACGTGGCTGTCGCGGTATAGACTGGGGAAAACCCTTGACATCACGGTACGATTTTCTAAGACGTAACCGGCTCCGCTGGGTGCTTGGGTTCGGTCTGATAGCACGCACATGTTGCCACCGCGTTGCCGTACCATGTCAACGGCATGCAAGATTAATTCGTGTTCCCCTGGTAACTGGATACCCTGGCAGGCACGCAAAAACCCACCGTTGCTAAAAAGTGCTTCTGGCGGTAATACGCCGTGGCGCAATAGCGTGCGTGGACCATACAGGTCGCGCAACATCAGGTTAAACAGTTCGGACCTTTCCAGCAGTCCCGCTTCAATTTTCCCCCAGTCCTCACTATCGATAATGTAAGGTACTGGGTCTAGCTCCCAGTTGCTGCTGGGATTATTATCTCGACCATAAATATTGTATGTGGCGCCGTCATCTCGGAGGATTCTGCGTGCTTTTTGTTCGCGTTCATTCAGTACTGTAGGGCCCAAATCGCGTAGGCTATTGAGTAAATAACTCCACTGTGGCTTAACCTGGCCATCTTGGGTGCAGGCTTCATCCAATTCCAATAGGCTGGTAAGACTGCAATATTCGAGAGCATCAGGCCCTTCTGATTGGGTCTGAGACTGAGTCTGGCCAAGTGGTTGAGAGTCGGGGGTGTTCACATTTTACCTGTTGATATTCGTTGTGAATCTGGAACCCATTATATACGGGTTCCAGTCTTGTTGGGTAAATGCGCTGAGATAACCAGACTAATACGGTTGTTTTCGTCGGGGGTTACGCATATCCAGAATGTAGGGGTATTCCCCAGGTGATTCCTCCGGTGGTGGTTCCATCGGTCTTGGTGCCTGTTGGTTGGGGAAAAACTCCCTTATGGCATTGACTTCGGGTTGTGGGGTGAATGGCCCCTGTGTGTGGCTTACTGTTTCAAAACGGTTAATTCGCCGGGATTCAGCTTCAAATGAGTTGACGGGGAAGGCGTCATAGCTGCGTCCGCCAGGATGAGATACATGGTAAGTACAGCCACCGATAGAACGCCCGTTCCAGGTATCAATTAGGTCGAAAATCAATGGCACGTGCACACCAATCAGTGGATGCAGGGCTGATGGTGGCTGCCAGGCGCGGTAACGCACCCCGCCGACATATTCACTATGGCGTCCGGTGCTATGCATGGGTACGCGGCGGCCATTACAGCAGAGGACATATCTCCCTTCAGTTAATCCTGTGGCGCGTAGCTGCAAGCGTTCAACTGAGGAATCGACATAGCGGGAGGTACCAAAACTACTCGTTTCCTCTCCCAGTACATTCCAAGGTTCCACCGCCCAGCGTAATTCTATTTCAATGTCGTCCAGCTGGACCCGGCCATAATGTGGAAAACGAAACTCTTCAAAGGCTGCCAACCATTCCAGTTCAAAGGGGTAGGCATGGGCTTGAAGGTCTTCGACTACAGATTTCATATCCTGCCAAATGTAATGTGGCAGCATGAAACGGTCGTGAAGCTCTGTTCCCCAGCGAATCAGGGGTTTGTGATAGGGTTTATCCCAGAAACGCGCCACCAAGCAGCGCAGCAAGAGTGATTGCACCAGTGCCATACGGCTATGTGGTGGCATCTCAAAACCTCGAAACTCAAGGATGCCCAGGCGACCGGTAGCGCTATTAGGGGAGTAGAGCTTATCGATACAAAATTCAGCACGGTGAGTATTGCCGGTAACATCAATGAGAAGGTTGCGAAGTAGCCTATCGACCAGCCACGGTTGTAGCACTTCGCCATCAGACATTTGTGAGAATGCAACCTCCAGCTCATAGAGCATTTCATCCCGGCCTTCATCGACTCGTGGTGCCTGACTTGTGGGGCCAACAAACATGCCTGAAAACAAATAGGAGAGGCTGGGGTGATGTTGCCAAAAGGTGATCAGGCTACGCAGTAGGTCTGGCCTCCGAAGTATCGGGCTGTCGGCAGGAGTCGCGCCACCCAAGGTAATATGATTGCCACCTCCCGTCCCGGTGTGACGTCCATCCAGCATAAATTTCTCAGTGGAAAGGCGTGATAAGCGGGCTTCTTCATAGAGTGAGGTTGTGGTTGCAACCAATTCCTCCCAGTTGTTGGATGGGTGTACATTGACCTCAATTACACCGGGGTCTGGGGTGACCAGTAGTTTTTGTATACGAGGATCCCGAGGGGGTTCGTAGCCTTCGATAATAACGGGAAACTTCAGTGCGACAGCGGCCTCTTCAATAGCGGCAATTAATTCAACATAGTCTTCAAGATACTCCAGCGGCGGCATAAAAATATGCAGCCGACCTTCTCTGGCCTCAACGCACATGGCGGTACGAACAACATTTTCATAATCGCTGGATGCCTCGTCGTCTTCAGCCCCAGAAATGTCGTCTTCTCCCAGCTCTTCTGATTCGGAAAATTGCATTTCCGAGCGCTTAGCCAAGTCTTCGCGCGGTTCAAAAGGATCGCGTTGGGGCCGAACTTTGTCCGCTTTTTTCGTCAGCTCGGGTAAGTCGTTGAGAGGCAGGCGCAGCCCCATGGGAGAATCGCCAGGAATCAGTGTGATGCGTTCTCGTTTCATTGGCCACAAACTGCTGTGCCAGCTTTTTTTGTCCTCTTCGATGGGCCAGCCGGTACTCCGCTCTAAAGGAATTACGACACCGGAAGGAACAGTAAAACCTTGTTCTATCAATCGGGCCAAACGTCGGCGATCTAGGTTTCCTTTGAGTTTTTGTGCCAATATATCCAAATTTTTCGGCAGGTTCTGTTCCTGCATTAGGTAATAAAGTCCGTCTTCATAGGCCAGTTGGCAGCATTTTCTCGGCACGGAGATTAGGTTGCACAAATAGCGACCAAATTGTACGGCATCGTTTACGTCCAGCCCGTAGTCTTTATCGATCCTTGCCAGAAGTTTTGGGCTTTTCCACAGGGGCTCACCATCTTTCCGCCAGAACACCCCCAATGCCCAGCGGGGGACCTCTTCCCCGGGGTACCATTTTCCCTGGCCGTAATGCAGCAGCCCTTCGGGAGCATATCGATCGCGCAGTCGAAGCAGCAGCGTCTTTGCCAGGCTAAGTTTGTCGTCACCCAAAGCATCGGTATTCCACTGGGTTGATTCCATATCATCAATGGAGACAAAAGTCGGTTCGCCGCCCATGGTTAGGCGTACATCGTTTTCCTCAAACTCCTTGTCCACCGCTTTTCCCAGAGCCAGTATTTGTTGCCACTGTTCTTCGCTGTAGGGCTTGGTGACTCGGGGGTCCTCGAGTACTCGTTCCACGGTATTGCTGAAATCGAACTCCACCTCACACTTGTCCGTTGCCCCGACGATGGGGGCCGCGGATACAGGATGTGGTGTGCAGGCCAGAGGTATATGTCCTTCGCTGGCGAACAGGCCTGACGTGGGGTCAAGTCCCACCCAGCCGGCGCCGGGCAGGAACACTTCGCACCAAGCGTGCAGGTCGGTGAAATCTTCTGCCGCACCAGAAGGGCCATCCAGAGATTTTTCATCCGGCTTTAGCTGTACCAGATAGCCGGAGGCGAAGCGTGTAGCGAGACCCAAGTGACGCAGCAACTGCACCAGCAGCCAAGATGAATCCCGACAGGAGCCCTTGGCTTTTTCCAGCGTCTCTTCCGGGCTTTGTACCCCCGGTTCCATACGCACCAGATATTCGATTTCTTGCTGAACCTTCTGGTTCAGCTCCACCATGAAATCATTGATAGCGCGTTTTTTTACATCCACTGAAGCTAGGAATTCGTTGAATAAGGGGCCGTACTCCAGCTTTTCCAGATAGGGTAGCAATTCCTTTTTAACCTGCTTGCTGTATTCGAAGGGGAATGTTTCCGCGTACTCTTCTACAAAAAAGTCAAAGGGGTTGATCACCGTCATATCTGCGATGACTTCAACATCCACCTCAAACTCGGTGCACTTCTCGGGAAATACCAAACGTGCTAAGTAATTACCAAAGGCATCCTGTTGCCAGTTGATGAAATGTTCTTCCGGCGTGATCTTGAGGCTATAACTGTGGATAGGTGTACGCGAGTGGGGTGCCGGGCGCAGGCGTACGGTGTGCGGTGACATGTTTACTGGACGGTCGAACTTGTAGGTCGTGCGATGATTGATCGCTACACGGATAGTCATTTGTACTTACCGCCTTTAGCCTATTAGGCTGTGTGTTGTATCTATAATAAAACAAAGTAAAGAACGGTTATCTACGTCGGGTCTGTCAGGAACCAGGTACTGTCGATGGTGCCATTCAACGTTATCAGGCTTGCCTGAAACTTGTCGATAAACGCATGTAGTTCTTCTCTGGAGCGAACGTGGGGATCAAAGCGGGACAGCTTACGACGGGCCTGATCCAGCAGATCAAGTGCTTCTTTGTTGTTTTTTAGGGGTGTCAGTTCTTGGCGCATACCGTTGAGGCAGAATTTTACCGAGCGAGGTAATGTGCCCTCTCGCAGAACGAAGTTTACCATTGCAGCGGCGTCCACCTGGGGGCCGATTTCACGGCGATAAGCGCCCAAGGCTGACAGCGATTTTAGTAGACTGGCCCATATTAGTGGATCCACGGTACTGTGGAGGCGTTCATCACCCAGTAAGGCCGCAGCGCCAACATCGATTACACGGGTGGTCATGTCAGCCCGCTCCAGTAGATGTCCCAATTTGATAAAACGGTAGGCATGTCCTCGCGGTAGGGTGGAGATGATCATGCCGTTGATCATCTGACAGCGTGCGATGATAGTTTCCAAAAACTGGTGGCGATTACGTCGACCTACGGACTTTTCTGCGTGCTCTTGAGCGTAGAGGTAGAGTTCATTGACGTGTTCCCAGACTTCTTCGGGTAATACGTCACGGGTCGTGCGAACATTTTCTCGGGCAGAGCGTATGGCGCTGTATATGCTACAGCTGTTATCCAGATCGGCTATTAAAAATTTCAGTACATTTTGTTCGTTGTAACGCCTATGGTTTTTTTCAAATATCGGCTCGGCGTCGAGTATCCTTACCAGTATGTCCCAGCCCGGCGCGTCTCGTTTGGGAATATCCATCACCATGTGGGTGTATGCGTGAATCAGCCGTGCGGTATCTTCGGCGCGTTCCAAGTAGCGGGCCATCCAGAACAGTCTCTCTGCAACTCTTGATAGCATGGTCATTTGTTATTCTCCACGATCCATGTGTCTTTACTGCCGCCACCTTGGGATGAATTGACCACAAGAGAGCCTTTGGTCAGAGCCACTCGAGTTAAGCCACCTGGCGTTACCCAGGTATCTTTGCCGTGTAGGATAAAGGGGCGTAAGTCCAAGTGCCTGGGTTCTACTGTGTCGTCAATAAAGGTGGGCGCGGTGGATAGGGCCAATGTGGGCTGGGCAATGTAATTGCGCGGGTTTTCCTCTATCAATTTGGCGAACTTTGCTCTTGTCGCCTTAGAGGCATGGGGCCCGACCATCAGGCCGTACCCTCCTGACTCATTGGCAGGTTTTACCACTAATTTGTCGAGGTTTTCCAGTACGTAGTGACGGTCCTGCTCATTCATACACAGGTAGGTTTTAACGCTCGCCAGACTCGGTTCTTCTTTTAGGTAATAGCGGATCATGTCCGGTACAAAGGCATACACTACCTTGTCGTCGGCGACTCCCGAACCGGGTGCGTTGGCAATGGCAACGTTACCGGCTTTCCATGCGCGCATGATACCGGGTACTCCCAATCTGGAGTCTTTGCGGAAAACTTCGGGGTCTAGAAAGCTGTCATCGATGCGACGATAAACCACATCGACCCGGAGGGGGCCGTCAACAGTCCGCATGTAGACAAAATCGTCATCGCTGACGAACAGATCGCTACCCTCCACCAGTTCAGCACCCATACTTTGGGCGAGAAAGGCATGTTCGAAATAGGCTGAGTTATAAATACCCGGTGTGAGCAACACGATGCAGGGGCGACTTTGATCCTGAGGGGAGAGAGAGGCCAAGGTACTGTGCAAGCGAGAAGGGTAGTCGTCCAGAGGCAAAATACTGTAATTTTCGAAAAGTTCCGGCAGTACGCGTTTTGTGATTTCCCTGTTCTCCAGCATGTAGGAGACGCCTGAAGGGACCCTCAGGTTGTCTTCCAGTACGTAGAATTTACCAGTCTTGTCACGCACTAGATCAGAGCCACAGATATGGGCCCATGCACCATATTGGGGCGAAACACCGACACACTGAGGCCTGTAGTCGGCAGAATTAAGGACGATTTCGGGCGGCATAATGCCATCGGCAAATATTTGCTGTTTGTTATAAATGTCGTCGATAAAGCAGTTAAGGGCACGACTGCGTTGTGCTAAGCCAAGTCTTACTTTGTTCCACTCTTTTGCCGTGATCACGCGAGGGATGATATCGAAGGGCCAGGCTCGATCGATATTCTTGCCTTCACTATAGATTGTAAAAGAGATCCCCATGTCGCGGATGGCCAGCTCTGCTGCAGTGCGGTAGTTCGATACCTCCTCCGGAGAGAGGTTTTGCAGGAGATTTACTAGGCGACGGGCCGCTACTCGGGGCTTGCCCTTCGGGGTAATCAGCTCATCGAAGAAGGAGCCTGAATTATAGAACTTCCAACTATTGTGCATCTACATGGCTCTCAGACCTTCTCGGTCATTGGTGTTTAGTTCAGCGTCATTTCCCTTCTTTGGTTGTTGCAACAGCCGTGCCAGATATATCCTGCGAAGGGATACAAACATGAGTTGGGTTAACTATATATTATCCAAGTGTATCGCACACCTTGATGTTTGATTGTTATTGGAGCGTTTGGAAAAAAGCTCCCGTCTGTTAAGTATAGGTTATAGAGAGCGGAGAGCTGATAAGAGAGAGTAAAAACGCAACCGAAATAGATGTGGTCATTGACCAGCTATAAATTCATTTATGTTAATCAGTAATTTGCACCAAAATGACCATCTATATCGACATATCGGTTGAATCAATCTGGTACGCTAATATCCCGAAGCGAGTTAAGCAAAGGTGTTAACGGAATCAATTATTGCTATCCCAAAATTAGTCTACATAAGCCGCAAGAAGTAACCGAAATAAGTGCGCCAGCCATCAAGGGAGTTGAGCTGGCGATGGCAAAACAGGGAGTTCACAAAAAGCGGACTTCTTGCTTATAGAAACGACTGATGTCAAAATAAAACACGAGTATTAAAAATTGATATAGGGCAAAGCGCCTTGCGTATTACGCCACCATAGATATTTCTTCCTCAACGTCTCGCGTAACATTTATAAACCCTAACTGGGGCTGGCAAACCTGTGCTAGCAATTATCTATAAACAAATATAGACGCAAATTCAGTAGCTATAGCTGAGAGAATTAGTCTGTCAGTTCTACGCTGGATGTAGCGTTGATGCTAAATATATTACAAGGTTTTCCATGCTTAAAAAAATGAGACTAGATTGGTTTTCCAACATACGGGGAGACTTGCTTGCAGGTATTGTTGTTGCGTTGGCGTTGATCCCAGAAGCCATTGCCTTTTCTATTATTGCTGGGGTTGACCCTAAAGTAGGTTTGTACGCCTCGTTCTGTATTGCCGTGATCATTGCGATAGTTGGAGGGCGGCCTGGTATGATTTCTGCTGCCACCGGTGCGATGGCACTACTCATGGTCACTCTGGTGAAAGAGCATGGGCTTGAATACCTTCTTGCGGCTACTTTGTTAACGGGTGTCCTTCAAATTATGGCGGGTTACTTAAGGCTTGGTAGCTTAATGCGGTTTGTTTCTCGTTCAGTTGTAACTGGTTTTGTGAATGCCCTTGCTATCCTTATTTTTATGGCTCAATTGCCTGAGCTAACGAACGTCACATGGCATGTCTATGCCATGGCGGCGGCAGGGCTCGGTATCATTTATCTATTTCCTTATGTGCCGGGAATCGGTAAAACGATTCCATCGCCCCTAGTTTGCATTGTGTCATTGACGGTGGTGGCAATGTTTTTAGGGCTCGATATTCGCACTGTTGGGGATATGGGTGAGTTACCTGATACCTTGCCAATATTTTTATGGCCTGAAGTACCTCTGACTATAGACACTTTGTTAATCATTCTGCCTTATTCCGTGGGCTTGGCCATTGTTGGTTTGCTGGAGTCTATGATGACGGCAACAATCGTTGATGATTTAACGGACACATCTAGTGATAAAAACCGCGAATGCAAAGGACAAGGTATTGCCAATATTGGCGCTGGGCTGATTGGTGGTATGGCGGGATGCGCTATGATTGGTCAATCTATCATTAATGTGAAGTCTGGTGGGCGTGGGCGACTATCAACCTTTGCCGCAGGCATGTTCTTATTAATTATGGTTGTCTTTTTAGGCGAGTGGCTAAAACAAATTCCGATGGCCGCACTTGTCGCTGTCATGATAATGGTTTCGATAGGTACTTTTTCGTGGAGTTCGATTAAAGATCTAAAGAAAAATCCACTATCAAGCAGTATCGTTATGATCTCAACCGTTATCGTTGTTGTTGCAACTCATAATTTAGCAATGGGTGTTTTGGTGGGTGTACTACTTGCGATCTTGTTCTTTGCCAATAAAATTGGCCGATTTATGGTTGTTAAATCTGATCAATCCAATGAAGATGTGCGTGTATATCAAGTTGTTGGCCAGGTATTTTTTGCATCTTCTGAGCAATTTATTGAATCATTTGAATTCAAAGAAGCCGTTGGTAAAGTCATTATTGATCTGACTCATGCCCATTTTTGGGATATTACTTCTGTCTCTTCTCTTGATAAAGTCGTGATTAAATTCAGACGAGAAGGTGCCGAAGTAGAAATCATTGGAATGAGTGAAGCAACCGAGACTATTGTCGATAAATTTGGTGTCCATAGCGACCCCAAAGAAGTTGAAAAACTGATGGCTGGCCACTAAGGAGATAACAATGAATAAGATTATCACATGTATAGATGGCTCGATTTATTCTGATGATGTTTGCAACGCAGGTATATGGGCTGCAAAGAAACTTAATAAATCCATTTTGTTATTGCACGCTATTGAAAAGAAAAACACAGCAGAAGTAGATGATTTGAGTGGAGCTATTGGTCTTGGGGCTCGCTCGTCATTACTCAATGAGTTGGCTTTATTGGATGAGCAAAGAAGTAAGCTAGCACTGCAAGTCGGTCAGGAGATGCTGCAGCATGCTTATGAATTAGCCAGTCAGAAAGGCTGTGAACTTATTGAAAAAACACAGCGGCATAGCGATATTGTAGAGGCGATTTGTGATCTTGAATCAGATGCGCGCTTAGTTGTGGTTGGTCGTTCAGGAGAAAGTCATGGGGGGGATTTCAAGGCACTTGGCTCGCACATAGAACAAATAATTCGCCAGGTTCATACGCCAGTGCTTATCGCTAATAAGAATTTTACAGAGCCGAAAAGCTTCATGTTGGCTTATGACGGAAGGGAAACTGCTGATAAGGCCGTTAAACGGATAATCGATGGAGGGTTGCTTCATAATTTAACCTGTCATCTGGTTACTGTAAAAAACAGTAAAGCCGATTTACTTGATAAATTTAAGCACACTGAATCGATGCTAGTAGAAAGTGGTTTCGAGGTGAAATCCAGCATATTGGAAGGTAATATTTTTAGTTCATTAATGGATTACAAATCTAAACATAATGTCGAAATGTTGGTTATGGGCGCTTTTTCTCGCTCTAAGATTGCCCAAGCTTTTCTGGGTAGTAATACGCTTAAGATGATAGAAAATACCCATTTACCACTTGTGATCTTGCGTTAGATCTTATCTATTATGTCGAAAAGCAAAGTAGTCTTTTTTTTACTTCATAGTAAGAGAATTACTAAAATTTGGTGAGGTCTTGGGTGGCTTGCCTGCGGGGCTAAATGTTAACCAGCTTATAATGCCTTAATTATTCCTGCTCTTCCGATGATGGCCAAATTGTTCGTCGGGAGAGACGAAAAGAGTATTTGTCCGTAGAGGGTTTACAGATTTTAGTGAATTAATTTTCTAAGGGAATCACTGATATCTTTAGATGATTGGTTTGTGTGATCAATTTTATTTTTTTTGGTGTTGAACTCTAGGCTCAATAATTCATGCTGAAGCTTTTCATGAGCTGGGGCAATGACTATTAAATCGTATTTATTTTGCTGGTAACGTATTGATAATAAATAATTTAGGGGCTGACCCAGATAACATGAAATTATGTTATACAGGCAGGCATGAGAAA
>CAXBDQ010000031.1:0-23217 GCA_963974675.1 uncultured Porticoccus sp.
GTGGGGTGTCTTCGGTGGTGCTGTTGACATCCGGATTCGTCACCGTCGGATCGTTCTCCGGCGAGACACTCAAGGTCAGGCTGTCGCTGACACCGGTATTAGTGGTGTACGTCGCCACCGGTACCGGTCCGTTATAATTCGTGGCCGGACTAAAGCTGTAGCTGCCATCTCCGTTCAGGGTCAGGTCGCCCACGCCCGCAATACTCGCGGTGTCGCCCGCACTGTACACCGTCAGATCTCCGTCTACGGTGAAGCTATCCACCAGCAGACTGTCATCCACATCACTGTCGTTGGACAGCACGCCATTGGCCGCATTCACCACCAGTGGGGTGTCTTCGGTGGTGCTGTTGACATCCGGATTCGTCACCGTCGGATCGTTGATCGGATCGACCGTTACAAAAACTGTGGCAGGTGTAGAAACCAGAGCCCCATCTGATACTGTATAGGTGAATTCAGCAACACCACTAAAATTGTCGTCAGGTGTGAAGGTGACCGTTCCATCACCATTTAAAACAATAGTGCCGCCAGGTCCACTGGTAACACCACTAATAACAAGTACATCCCCATCTGTATCAAAATCATTACCTAATAACTGGGATGCGGTATAGGTTATAGCTGTATCTTCTGTGGTTGACAAAGCATCATCATTGGCAACGGGGGCGTTATTATCTACAACAGTTTCCACCGTTGTTCCATCGGCTAGGGTCTGTTGATCTGTGTCAGCCGTGGAGTTAATCAATGATGGCAATGTTAAGTCTGGATCTAAACCAGCTACAGGTATCGTTTCACCACCGATCAACGTAAACTGGAGACCCTGTCCAATTTCATTACCAGATGGTCCCTCTTCCCCCGCTGCCGGTTCTTCAAGAACTTCTGTAATATCCTCTCCGTCTTCAAGTAGTCCCAACAACTCCTGAAATTCGGGGTAATCGTCATAACCCTCAACCTTGACGAGTTGAGAAAAGCTTTCTTCAGTGGCATACAGTGCCGCTGCCTTCGGTAAGGACCGAATAGATCCATCGAGGACAGTGACAACCTGTGAATCATCTATCACCGTAAGGATGTCACCTTGTCTGATGACATCTCCCAGGTTGAGCTCACGGGTTGACTGATCAGGGTTGATGACAACAACTTTGGCACCCTCAGAAGAGGTTATAAACCCAATTGCTTCAGGGGATTCATTCAACTTAACCATATTGGTATCTGTTACTTGCTCACTCATTCTGGCCACCTTTTTTGTTCACTCCGCCCGGTTTTATCTATTACCTTTATCATTTATAGCTGCAGTATTACTAATAGCTACAACTCCACGCCCACTTTGTGTAACAAGTTACCCATTGCGTGAAATAAACGGTATTCATTAAAAACAAGATCAAGTTTTGCTGAAGCTAACAATGTTCGTGCATCAATCATTTCATTCTCGGTATTAAGGATATCCAGCAGTGTTCTTCGCCCAAGATCAAACTGTTTTATATAAGCATCCTTCGTATGCTGTGAATCGGACACATAATCCTCAAGCATAGGGATTTGATCTCTTATGGCTTCATAGGCTACCCATGCCAAGCGCGTTTCCTGCTGTACTTGTCGATTAGTATTGTTTCGGATTTCTTTGGCCTTCTCGACGAGATGAGCAAATTGTTGTTTGCGAGCCACATCAGACCGACCATTAAAAAGGTTATACCGCATACGCAACATTACCTTCAGGTCATCTACTTGCTGTTCAACACCATCGATATTGTCATTAAGGTCTCTTTCCAGTTCTACATGGAACTGCGGATAGAATGTACTTTTAGTTTGTTCGTAACGGTAAGAAACGGCATCGATATCTGAACCTGCAGACTTGAGCAAAGGATGCTTATCAATGGCTGAGTCGAGAGCGGCTTCCAAATTAACAGGAAGGCCTTGCTCGTTCGAAACAGGTGCCACTAGCTGGTTTTTATCCGGGTACTGGCCGACCACACGCTGAAAATTTGTTTTTGCATCTAAAAGATTAGCTGTTTGGTTAATAACATTGGTTCTTGCCAAGGCTAAACGTCCTGATATTTGATCAAGATCAGCTCGACTCCCTACACCGGAGTCATAACGCTTTTTCATCTTTTCATAAATATCTTTATGGGTCATCAGGGTCTGGTTCGCTAGTTCAAGAATATCTTCTTGCTTCATCACCTCCAAAAAAGCGCGAGTGACTTCAAGAGCTACATCCTCACCTACTGACCTAGCTCGAAAAGAAGCACTTTCATAGCGTGACATTTGGTTTTTATATTCATTTGAGGTATTGAAACCATCAAAAACCAATTGACGTATATTTAACTGAGCCTCTTTGCGTTCCAGTTCATTTCTTGTTCTGTTCGGATTTGAAAACTGTCCTGATACTGGATCACGCTCCTGAAAGCCTATGCCTGCCGTGACATCAACGGTCGGCAAATAACCACCCCAAGCTTCCCGAACCTGTTTATCCCGTGCATTCACTTCCCTTTGTTCAGCTAAAATTTCGGGGTTTGACTGAAGAGTTTGCGCAATAGCATCATGCAAACTCAATGAATCTGCTTGTAGTTGATATGAAAGTGCCAAACAGCTTCCTGCAAAGAGGCTTAACCAATAACGCTGAAACATAATACTTTTACCTTTTTTTATTTATTAGTTTCGTACATCCCAGTACAAAACCCCTAGATAATGATTAAAATTTTTATTAGTACGAACATGTTTATTTACAGAATATTTCGACCATTAATCCTGCAAAATCTATATAAAACATGTACCTAAATCAAATTGGGTTTCCTAGTATGATTTGTATCACAAGAAAAAAGGGTCGGGTTACCGTTTAGCCAGGACAAATTACCGTTTGAGAGATTTATGGCTAAATTGTAGGGATTCTGGATGGTTAGCTGCGAATGTACAGACAAAAGATGACATTATCTTTCGCGAAATGCCAATTCTTTAGTCTTTAATATTGGCTTCAATATATAATCAAGAATCGTCTTTTTTCCTGTCATAATGTCAACCTGAACAATCATTCCAGGAATGATGGGTAATGCTTTTTCACCTTTCCCTAAATGTGTGCTGGTTGTTTCTAACCTCACCTCGTAGTAACTAACGCCATCCTCATCCAATATAGTGTCGGGACTAATACGAACAACAGTTGCAGGAAGCCCACCGTGAATGGAGAAATCATAGGCTGTAAATTTTACAGTGGCGGGTAGCTGAGGACGGATAAAAGCAATATCAGCCGGTGAAACTCTAGCATCAACAAGTAGTGAATCATCAAAAGGAACGATTTCAACTAAATCCATACCTGGCTGGATCACACCACCTATGGTTTTGACTTTGATCTGTTTAACGATGCCTTTCATGGGTGAGCGTACAACTGTTCGGTTAACTCGATCCTCTAATACATCGCTCCCTTGAGCTATCCTCCCAAGCTCTGCCATCACATCATTTAGCTCCCCTCGGGATTCGTTAGCAAAACCTTTGGCATAACCCTCCCTGTTTTTCTGTGCTTCATTCAGCTCTGACGCCAACTGAGGTATTGCTATAATTGACCGCTGTAGTTCACCTTTCAAATCATTCACTTGGCGCTCAAGCCGTAATAATTCCACTTGTGAAACAGCCCCTTCTGCGACAAGAGGGCGAGTAACATTCAACTCTTCTTCTAACAATTTATAACTGTCATTAAGGATACGTTTGTTAACTTTAACTGACGATACTTCTTGCTTTTTTTGCGAAATTTTCTGGCTAAGAGCATCCAGTTGATCTAGGTGTTGTTGTTGCCGTGATTCATAAAAATCTCGTTCACTGGTAGTAAGCCTTTGATCATATGTTCCACCCAGCAGGGCCAGTTCAGCATCAAATATTGTTCCGTTTGCTTCTGCCCTCAACCTGGCAGCTTTGATGGTTAGCTGTTCTACCTGAAGGGCACTTTCGTTGAAAGAAGAAGATAAAATAGTATCGTCAATTTGTATCAAAGGTTGACCGCGTTCAACTACATCACCCTCTATCACAAGCAAACTGGCCAGGATTCCACCCTCTAGGTTTTGCACTACCTGAAGATCGCTGGAAGGAACAATTTTTCCCTCTCCACGGGTAAATTCATCCACCTTGGCAAAACTCGCCCAAACAAGCATGATTAGAATAAATGCTGCAATCAACCACAACAGTAGCTGTGCAATAATCGGGGATTGTTTCAACATGGCTTCTGAAGAGTAAGACATGTACTTTAGATCAGTAGGTGAAGTTTGATCGAAAAGTTTACCCAACTTTTCCAATTGTTTTTCTAACATTAGGATTTACCCTTCAACGTGCCATTTTTAAGGGCTTCCAAGACTTGATCCTTTGGGCCATCCGCAACAATTGTCCCCTTGTCCATAACAATTAGTCTATCGACCATATCGAGCATATTCATCTTGTGGGTAATCAATAATATTGTGCTGTCAGAAAACTCGGTTTTAAGCTGCTTTCGCATTTGTTCTTCAGTACCCTGATCCATTGCCGATGTTGGCTCATCCATAATCAATACACGCGGTTTTCTTAAAAACACTCGAGCCATTGCAATGGCGCTACGCTGCCCTCCGGAAAGGGTTTCACCGCGCTCTCCAACGTGCATGTCGAAGCCCAAAGGATGACTATTAACAAACCCCAGAATACCTGATTTCTCAGCCGCGTCGACAACCTCAGCGTCGCTAATATTACTTAAACCATAGGTAATATTTTCACGTACAGTTCCAAAAAAAAGCTGCTCATTTTGGGCAACATAACCCACATTACGACGAAGATCGGCAGGATCCAGCTGTTGGGCATCAAAACCATCAATCAAAACTGATCCATTTATCGGGTCATAGAGACGAATCAACATTTTGGCTAAGGTAGATTTACCTGACCCTATACGCCCAATCACTGCCACTTTCTCACCTGCACTGATGTTCAGGTTAATATTTTCCAATGCAGGGGTAGGCTGATCGACATAACTAAACGTTACTTGCTTCAAACACATATCACCATCGAATACAGGACGATGTAAATAACGTTTATCTGGCATCCTTTCAACGGGTAGAGCCATCACTTCATCCAGAGATTTTAACGTAGCTTCAGCATGGTCATAACTCACCAATAAATTGGCCACCTGACTTAATGGTGCTAATGCACGACCATTTAGAATCACACAGGCAATGAGACCACCCAGGGTCAGGTTCTGTCCCGCAATCAGGTATACACCCCAGACGACAATGGCCACCATGGCAATTTGTTGTAAAAACTGAACTCCCTGCAAGGCAGAATTAGAAATCAATCTGGACTGCAAGCTCCATTGGGATACATAGCCGACAGCTTGTTCCCAATTTCGTTGGACCTGACTTTCAGCACCCGTAGTTTTGATGGTTTCAATGCCCACTAGGCTTTCCACCAACGTGGCATTTTTCTTGGCACTGCCTCGCATCACATTTTCAATGGTAGGGCGAAGTTTCTTTTGAGCGTGTAAACCAATAAAGATAGCGATAGGAAAAATAACGATAGGAACAAAAACCAACCAACCACCCAAGTAGGCGATAAATGCAAGGAACACAATGACAAAGGGCAGATCAATCAGCGTCAACATGGTTGATGATGTAACGAAGTTACGCAATGTATCGAAATCATGTAATCGTGAGGCAAAAGCGCCCGTGGAATTTGGGCGAGCGAGCATTTTTAAATTCAACACTTTTTCAAAGAGCTGAGCGGACAGCACTACATCTGTTCGCTTTGCCGCCAACTCAACCATGTACGCACGAAGTAATTTCAGCGCCAAATCAAACAAATAGACAATCACAACACCAATGGCTAACGCCCACAGTGTTTCAACTGCATTATTTGGCACCACTCTGTCATAGACATTCATGACAAAAAGGGGCTGAGCCAACACAAACAGGTTGATCAAAAACGACGCGACCAATACGTCACGATAAATTTTCCAGGAGCCTTTTAGCGCACCCCAAAACCAGTGTTCGTGACCCGCCTTATAAATTTTGGGGGTACGTGAATCAAATTGCTGCATGGGCCGAAGGTAAAATACATGTCCGCTGTATTGCTCCTCAAGCTGAAGATAATCGATCTGTAGCGGTTGATGACTAGCTGGATCCCAGACAATAGCAATTTTTTGTTCTGGATTAATATCCGTTAACACTACCGCCTCACCGCTATTAAGTATCAAAATAGCGGGCAAAACTTCCACGGGGATTTTAGTCAGTTCACGGGACAACATGGTTGAAGCAAGCCCCGCGCGGTTTGCTGCACGGTTAAACATCATCATAGTCAATCGGCCATCTTCCAGAGGAAGGCCCGATGAAATTGAAGCCTTTGAGGTCAATCTACCCTCGAGATTCGCAACCAATAACAAACACTCCATAAGCTCATGGGAGGGAATAGAAGTAGCTTGCTCTTGATGTTCAATCTCTATCTCTGGCATATTCATGGATGCTTTATAATTCAATAGGTTAATGTGTTATCTTTATACGCTATGGCAGCATGTTGATACTACCTACCTAATACAGTAATCTCCTATGGTTTCCAGATATAATGCCAGATTTTCCAGACAAGCGGCCCCATAATTCATGTCAGACGGTCATACCAGCATCACCGTGCCTATAAAAGACGTAATAAACAGACGCTTCTCCGTTGCCCCCATGATGGACTGGACAGACCGGTATTGCCGGTATTTTCATCGTTTGTTAAGCAAAAAAACTTTACTCTATACTGAAATGGTAACTACTGGGGCACTAATACACGGTGACCGTCATCGTCACTTACACCACCACAAAACCGAGCACCCCATTGCCCTTCAACTGGGGGGAAGCGATCCTCAGGCATTGGCAAAAAGCGTTCGTTTTGCTAACGAATATGATTATGATGAAATCAACCTGAACTGTGGTTGTCCTAGCGATCGTGTTCAATCGGGTAAGTTTGGGGCAATATTGATGAAAGACGCCCCATTAGTTGCAGATTGCTTTCAAGCGATGCAAGACAGTACCGAGACGCCCATTACCATCAAACACCGTATAGGTCTTGATGATGAGGAAAGTTACCAATTCCTCTGTGATTTTGTCGGTACAGTTTCTGCCGCTGGCGGTAAAACGTTTATTGTTCATGCCAGAAAAGCCTGGCTCAGTGGTTTAAGTCCAAAACAAAACCGAGAAATACCACCTCTGGATTATGAGCGCGTCTATCAACTGAAACGAGATTTCCCTCATCTTGAAATTATCATCAACGGTGGCATCAAAACTCTGGAAGAAACCGAAGAACAATTACAGCATGTCGATGGCGTTATGATGGGGCGAGAGGCATACCATAACCCATACCTGCTGGCTGAAGTTGATCGAAAAATATACCATAGCAAACAATCGGCTCCTTCTAGAACTCAGGTGCTCGAGCAGTTTTCCGATGCTCTCGCCAGTGAATTAGCTAAAGGGGTCAAACTAAGCCATATAACCCGACATATTTTAGGGTTATATCAGGGTGTTCCTGGCGCTCGAAAATTTCGTCGGCATATCAGCGAAAATGCACATCGCCCCAATGCCGGAACTGAAGTTTTATACCAAGCACTCAGCTATATGTCCGCCCAATAACAGACGATTAAAAAATGACACTAAGCAAACTAGAACAACTTAAAGCAATGACTGTCGTTGTTGCCGATACCGGTGACATTGAAGCCATTCGCCAATATCAACCCATAGATGCAACCACCAACCCCTCCCTATTACTGAAAGCTGCGCATTTACCACAATACCAACCACTACTTATAGAAAGTATTGAAGCCGCTAGAAAAACCAACAACACCGACCTTCTCTCCGAGTGTATGGATGGATTAGCAGTAAGAATAGGACGGGAAATTCTAGAAGTAGTGCCGGGTCGAGTGTCTACAGAAATCGATGCCCGGCTCTCCTTCAATACCAAGAGTACCGTGGAAAGGGGCAAACGACTCGTTGAGCGCTACCATGAACTGGGTGTAAATACTGACCGTATCTTGCTAAAAATTGCCTCAACCTGGGAGGGAATACAAGCAGCAAAACTACTTGAAAAACAAGGCATCCAATGCAACTTAACCCTACTATTTAGTTTCGAACAAGCTGCCGCAGCTGCAGATGCGGGGGCTTTTCTTATTTCTCCCTTTGTCGGAAGAATTCTCGATTGGCACAAATGTAATAGTGGACAATCTGAATACCTACCACAGGATGACCCCGGCGTTATCTCAGTTAAAACTATCTACAACTTCTACCGTCAGCGCAACTACGACACTATCGTAATGGGTGCTAGTTTCCGCAATACCGGAGAAATTGAAGCACTCGCAGGTTGCGACCGCTTAACTATCAGCCCACAACTACTGGAAGAACTGAGTAATGATTTTGGAGCCCTGCCAAGGTGTCTCTACCCAGAATCAACCGGCAAGATCATTGTTCAGGACACTATGAACGAATCCATCTTCCGTTACCGAATGAACGCTAGTGCTATGGCCACAGAAAAATTGGCCGAGGGCATCCGTAATTTTGTAATAGATCAGGAAAAACTGGAAAACATGTTAAAGGAGCTAGCTCGTTGATCGATCGCATCAAACAATTTTTTGTCGCTGAAATCACCAACCCAGCGGGAGACAAACTACACCAAAATCAATTAGCCGCAGCCTCATTGATGGTTGAAGTCATGGTCATTGACCGTCAGCTCGACGATGATGAATTAACTCTCATCCAACAACTATTGAAGCAACAATTTCAATTGAACGACACAGAAATTGATCAACTGGTTGAACTAGCTAAGCAGGAAGTGCACGAATCCACTTCACTTTACCAATTTACCCGACTGATCAATGATAACTTTGATCAGGAAAGCAAGAACCGCTTGATTAAAAACCTATGGCAGGTAGCTTTTGCTGACAATGTAATTGATAAACATGAGGAAGCCATTATTCGAAGAATTGCTGAATTAATTCATGTTTCTCACTCAGACTTTATCCGAGCTAAACATAGGGCTAAAAACTAAGCTAACCCTACCAGCAACAGCATCTACAGAGGTCAGACGCTTTCTTCTAAGACTCGAATTAAGTCGACAAACTCTTGTCGATTTCTTTCATTAAACGAAGACAGTAAATGGTGCGCTTCCAACACATGCTTTCTGGTTTCATCAGCAATACTAGGAGAAGCAACAGATAACTCCTCTAATTTTTCTGAAACACTCGGTACACTTTGGACTATCTCGAAAACATCATCCAAGCCCATAACCATTAATATTTGATAGAGGCTATCATCTGGGCAAAAAACCACGGGTTTGAGTTTAAATTTATCATTACAATAAATAGCTAACTTGGCAAGAAGTCCCAATGTGGTGCTGTCCACACCCACCGCGTCTATCATATCGATGACAACTTCGGAAATCTTATCCGATTGAAAAACAACATCCATATAATTATTTAGGGATGTACAGAGGGTGACACGCACATCGCCTACCAACTTAATAACATACGAACCATTATACTGTGATACAAGGATCTTTCCGGGCTCCACTCAATACCCCCTGCGCAGAGTTAAAACGGTGACATCATCAGGTGCATCCTTTACCTTATTAATACCCAATTTCTCACAAACGTCTTCTATCGAAGTGTCGGACTGAGAGATGGTTTCAGAGATATATTGTTCCTTATCTTTCAGGGTCTTGCCAGGTAAAAACTCCAGCACGCCATCCGAGACCATCACCATGGCAAATTTTTCTGGCAACACGATTTCCTCGACCTCCCAAGTACAATCACTGAAGATTCCAACCGGCTTACCCTTGCCGTGGAGAGCACGCACATCGCCATTAGACACAAAAACAGGCATAGGCATATGAGCAGCTACGGAGTAACGGAGAATATTCCGTTTCATATCAATACAAGCAGAAAAAATCGTCAGGTGTTTATCTAAACCCAGCGCCATAATCTGCTTATTAACATGTTCAATAAACCCCTCAGGGGCCTTGGCCATCGCGCCAACATCATTCTGAGAAATATGGCGACGCAAAATACGGTTAAAAATAAATTTTAATAGCACCGTCAGAAACGCAGAAGATGCACCATGGCCAGACACATCCGCCGCATAAAATACCATATAACGATCAAAAATGACGTTGTAACCCACAAAATCCCCACTCAAATAAAGAGAAGGGACTATCTTGTGAGCAATTTCATATTCACCTTTTGTAAAGGGTGTCACTGGCAATAGGCTATTTTGTACCTGCCTACCCGCCATTTGATCCAATTCCAGAATGCGTAAACTGTCCTGAAGCTCACGATTTGTTAGCTCCAACTGCTCACGGTATTCACGATTTTGGCGTATTAAGCTTTTAAATTTAGAGGCACGCTCTATGGCTTCGCGAAAACGCTTGTCGGCAAAAGGTTTTATTAAAACATCAGAGGCATTGTTATGGAAAAACTTGGCAACTTCTCGTGGGTTAACTTCAGGCACAATCGCCACATACGCCGTATCGAGATCAAGACTGGGAAGGGAACCAAACTTAGACAACATCAAATCGACAGGGAGGTCTACCACCACCACCGAAGGATGTTCAACTTTTATGCTCTCAATGGCTTTATCAGCATCTTCAAATTGTGAAACTTGCCAATCAGTATCAGTTAAGTATTCTTCCAACACCCGACAACCTTCCAGGCTGTCGGACACAATGAAAATTTTTCCGTTCTTTGCCATAGTTTATCCAGAGCTGAGAGCGTAGAAGCAAGTCAAAATCCCTTCGCCACGCCAATCACTCTCCCCCCATGGTTGTTAATACAATGATAATTTTTTTGCTAATTACTCACTGTAGCTACCAAAATCGTCTTCTACTTTGCCGTCATTCAACAGAAACTCACGACGCTGAAAATAAACATCGCGAATAAAGCTGTATTTGTCGCCCTTAATAAGCTCTTCAGCTTTGAGTAAATCTGCACGGGTAGAAATCACATCTATACCGTAAATAGCATGACGCGTAGGGACATGATTAATTTCATAAATCGGAATCATTAGCCCATCTACTATTCTTGCTGGCCCATCGCGAAGTGTACTCGGACCAAATAGTGGCAGCATCAAAAAGGGCCCCTCTCCCACTCCCCAAACACCGAGTGTCTGGCCGAAGTCTTCTCCATCATTCTTTGGTAACCCAAAGTTATCAGCCACATCAAAAAAGCCAACAAGACCAACGGTGGTATTCACAAGAAAACGCCCTGTATCATTACCAGCCTGACCAAACTTACCTTGAAGTACATCATTCAGAACATTCACAATCTCCCACAGATTTGAGAACATTCTACTAATCCCATCCTCCACCGGATCTGGTGTTATGGCACGATAACCCTTTGCTAACGGCTTCAATGTGTAAGTATCCAGTGTATCGTTGAAAACAAAGACTTTACGGTTAAATCCTTCCCAAGGATCCGGTGTCATTTCAGTCGAATCGGCAACAGCCTGATTGGACACTAAAAACCCCATTAGTAACAATATTGTCCACTTCATTAGGTTACTCCCCCTCAATTTTTTAAATACCGCTTTTTTTATAGTTACAACTATCAAGTTACAGCAAAGCTTCTTATATAAGAAAATCTCGGTGATTCTACACGCTCAGCTTTTTTAGGTATACCGCAAGATTAGCTCTGACTCACGCTATATCAGCTTTTTCAAGTAAAAAGATAACTTCTGAGTGTTTTCTCCCCAGCTGCTATCCTCAATCAAGATTTTTTTCGTCATAAAACTGACATATTGATAACAGAGAATATGCTCACGGTTTGAATGGGATGACCCATTAAGCCTTTTAAAGGCCAGTCATAGGCTTATCACTTACTCACAACGCCATGAAATAAGAATTGGAGTTAACAATGAAACTTACCGTAATTTGCTTAGCTGTTAGTGCACTATCTATAAGTCCTCTTGCCTTGGCAGGTAACATGCAGGATACACCTGTTTCCGTGTCAACAATTTCTGCAAGCCAACTGGAGAACGCGTCTGTAGATGATCTGAAAAAGATCATCTTGGCACTGTCCAACCGTGTCGATAGCATGGAAACTCAAACAACTGAACTTCGTGGCATTGCTACTGCGAAGCCCGCGTCCTCTTGGGCGGACAAAGTTACATGGAACGGTGACTTCCGCTACCGTTATGAATCCATTGATAACGACCGTACTGATGAAGACCGCAACCGCAACCGTGTTCGCGCTCGTATCGGTATGACCGCACAGGTCACTGACGATGTTCAGGCCGGCGTTGCCTTGGCTAGCGGTAGTGATGACCCTGTATCCTCCAACCAAACACTGGGTGGTGGCGGCACATCCAAAGGTATTAACCTTGACATGGCCTACATAGATTGGAAATTTGCTGAGAATCTGCACTTGGTTGCAGGTAAAACCAAAAACCCATTCTACTCCGTGGGTAAAAATAGTTTGGTTTGGGATAGTGACTATCGCCCTGAAGGTGCTCATGTATCCTTTGACAATGGCGCTTTCTGGGCTATCGCCGGTTACCACTTCTTGGAAAGTGATAATAAAGGCGGCACCCAAGATGTTGAAGAAATGATGGGCGCACAAATTGGCTACAACGGTAAAATGTCTGACAATGTTGAATTCAAGGTTGGCGCTAGCTACTTCTATGTGCCTGTAGAAGGCAGTGATTTCTTCTATGATGGTGAGTCATTTGGCAACTCTGAGTTAGGTTCTACAGGTACCTACGAATTCGACTACGAAACCGTTGAACTGTTTGCAGAGTTAAGCACCAAAGTTGCTGGCATCAAGACCACCTTCTTTGGTGATTACGTGAAGAACAACGATGCAGATGAGGACACTGGTTTTTCTTTGGGTATGAAGCTGGGTAGTGCGAAGAACAAAGGTGATTGGCAGTTCGGTTACACCTACGAAGATCTGGAAGCAGATGCTGTATTCGCAACCTTCACAGACTCTAACTTCGGCGGTGGAGGCACTGACGTTAAAGGTCACAAATTTAATGCCGCCTATGCCTTTAGCAAAAACACCTCATTGTCAGTCACTTACTTTGACAATGAATACGGTGACTTCACCCGTGCGGAAGAACTGGACTTTGACCGCCTGCAAGTGGATGTTAAAACCAAGTTCTAATCAGTATGCAATATCGCCTGATGTAGTTTAATCACTGTTATTGAAAGTACTGAAGGCACAAAAAAGCGGCTTTTTTAAGCCGCTTTTTTTATGTTTAAAAACATACCGGCTAAATCAAGATCTCCAATGAATACAATTGAGTAACGAGATCCTTTCCATTTTTGAATACAGTATCTGGGCTATCAAGCCCAAGCTGCTCAGCTATCATGGCCAAAGCATCGTGTACAGATATGGCCTGATCTTCAAATAGTTGTAAAAGATGAAGAGTCACCGCATTTGCTTCCAAAAATTTCACCTCATGGGCTCGATTTCGATAGACCACTAAAAATGTCGGATCCTCAGACTGCTCTTGTGGATAATCTCCCGAACCTAACCGGTGAACCGGGTATTGGTAAGACAGTCTCCAAGCCAGTGGTGAAACCTCCGGTTTTGAAGACAATATGTCTTCGACTCGGGTATCTGTATTCGGTATTTCTTGCGACGACACATCCAGAGCCAATTCTACCCATTCATAATGTGCCAGCTCCAGCATAAAAGGTAGATCATCGACATTTTCGGCTCGCTCTTCCTGTAAATACCTCAAAAACTCCTGAGTTATTTCGAGAAAATAAGGCGTATGACTCTGGTGGTGGCTAACAAAATCTCTCACCATTTTATGCCAACAGTCATCATTCATCAGGCTTCTAAGAATGGGGAATCCACTACTGATAAAAGATTCAAGATTGTTGTAAACCAGATCCCGATATATTTTCATCCGGCGATCCTCTATACCTTCGGGAGGGGGATTTACTTGCGGATCGCGCAGGTGGGAGGCAAAAGCATATTGAGTTTTCTGAAAGCTAGCCACAGCCTCTAAATCAGGTATTTTTACAAGAGAACCCGTCATACCAAACTTGCTCTCATCGCCGTATCAACTTCCGAAGCGCCAATCTTGCTATTAGCTTGAAGTAGTTTGATCTGATTCACTTCTGCAAGAAGCTCATTCAGCGGTGGTAAATTAAAATCACGCTCTAACAACGTCGGCATAACACCAAAAAGCTCATAGGCTTTACTCAATAATTGCCATACGGGATCAATGACATCAGAACCATGGGTATCTACCCTTAGGTCTTCAGCTTCCTCATAGTGACCGGCTACATGTACGTAAGCAACGCGATTTCCAGGCAAGTGGCTGAGAAATTTTTCGGCATCATAGTTGTGATTAATGCTGTTCACAAAAATATTATTCACATCTAACAATAACTTACAATCGGCCTGCTCAACCACTGCATTAATAAAATCAATTTCACTCATTTCCTGCTGCGGTGCCGCATAGTAAGACGCATTTTCCATCGCGATACGCTGGCCTAAAAAATCCTGTATCTGACGTATACGGTCTGCCGTGTAACGGACAGCCTCTTCAGTAAAAGGGATTGGCAACAAATCATAGAGATGAGCATCATCACTGCAATAGCTCAAATGCTCCGTATAACAACGTATTTGATGGTCTTTCATAAAACTTTTAATCTGGCCTAACAACGTCCAATCAAGGGGCGACGGCGAACCAATAGACAATGACAAACCGTGACAAACAAAGGGGAAGCGCTCTGTGTACTCCCTAAACTGTTTACCATATCGGCCACCCACATTAATCCAATTTTCTGGGGCAACTTCCATGAAGTCCACCGTATTGGTAGACACAGAAGACAACGGGCCCATCAGGACCCGTCTCAATCCCAACCCCGCACCTTGTACCGAGAATTGATTGTTAGTCATCGTACTCATAGGAAAGAACGATTATTTCTTTTCACCGCACTTACCTTCACCACATTTTCCTTCTTTAGCGGCTTTCTCGTCACCGCTCTTGCCTTCACCGCATTTTCCTTCTTTAGCGGCTTTATCTTCACCGCTCTTGCCTTCACCGCATTTTCCTTCTTTATCGGCTTTCTTTTCACCGCACTTACCTTCACCGCATTTTCCTTCGCCATGCGAATCAGCCAGGTTATAACCTGAACTTAGCTCATTGGCCTGAAAGGGATTTTCTGCGGCAGAAGCCATGGGAGCAATTGCAACGGACGCCATAAATGCTGCTCCAACAGCAACAGCCAATGGTTTCAGGTTATGTTTTGACATAATTAAATCTCCATAATATTGATAGTTAAATTGTTCGTTTGTCTGTCTAGACAAAGTTGAGTAGTATGACTGAGTGTACCTAATTAAGTTTCAGGCTATTTGATTTATTTATATTATTAGCTATCACCATCATCTCTCAGGCCATATGGCTAGCCTGACAATAACACTTCCAATTCTTTCCAGTGGATTTTTATCCGTTTATCCGAGATAGGAAAAGCCGTTTTTAACTGTTGAGAAAATAACGATACTCGATACTCCTGCAGCATAAATCGATGCATCCAAACGGTTTCTCTCACTCCAGCGGGTAATTCTTCCCACCTCAAATTCATATCGGCCAACTGTTGTTCCAATTTCTCCAACACCAACACTTGCGCTCTATCTTTCTGTGGGTTGACAGGTAACTTCTCCAGTCTTGCCATGAGCGCTTTAAGATAACGCTGATACTGACGCAACCAGTTTATCGGCACCCTAAACATAAACTCTTCGCAAAACAAAAAACCCAGTTGCTGCTGAATATCTGCCGCAGCATGCATAGCTGTCAGGCCCTGCTTCTTCATTGTTTTTCGAATCTCTGACAATAGTGGCAGCCAGGAAATCAACATTGACTCCAGCTCATTAGCCACAGCTACAATCGCTCCTTTCCCTTCCGCAAGTAACGCGTCAAAACCAGACTTGGTGCGAGGTATCGACTTACCTTCAAGTAAGGCGAGACCATAAGCCGCATCAATTATTGTAGGGATCAAAACATCCTTACCAGAAATTCCTGCTGACTTTAGCTGAAGGTCCATCCCTTTTAATAACTGCTTAGAAAGGTATTTAGCTGATTCCGGATAAACACATTGATACAGCTTAATTAACCCATCAATAGTATGATTAGCCGCCGCTTCAGGATTGTCCAACAATGTTAAGTTTATCTGGCTACGCTCAACAACCAATGAAGGATAGGTCCGTATAGTCAAGCCCTGTTGCTCTATTGAATAAACTTCCGGTAACGCATCGAAATCCCAACCTTGCAGATCTTCACGCTCTATCGTATTCGTTGTTGCTTGGGTTAGGGTCTCAGCGACCTTTCCTCGATATTGTGCTTTTAGATCAGATAAATGACGACTCATGGTGAGGACATGGTTGTTTTCATCTATCAGTTTAATATTTAAGCGATATATATCTTCCAATGTGACTTGTTGCCAATCCTCAGGCGTTATATCAATACCCGTTTGCAACTTAAGCTCTGTACCAAGAGCTTCAGAAAGTCGAGTGTCTGCCGGTTTTAATGAAAGTAGCGCTTTATCCACATAATCAGGTACAGGCACAAAATTCCGACGAAGGGATTTTGGCAGGCCTTTTATTAGGGCAATACACTTATCACGCAACATACCCGGGACAAGCCAATCAAACCGATGAGATGGCACCTGATGTAAAACACTAATAGGAACCGTCACACTGACGCCATCTTCTTGATGCCCCGGTTCAAAATGGTAACTGAGTGGATAACGCATGCCCTGCCACTCTATATGGTCAGGAAATTTCGATTCATCGAGGTCACCCGAATTCTGCTGACTTAGCAACTCGGTATTCATATAGAGCAGTTCTGATGATCCTTGCTCCTGACGTTGTTCTTGCTGCTTACGCCAATGCTCAAATCCTGCAAGGTTTACTATATCTTGAGGGATCCGGTCACTGTAAAAATCAAACATCACCTGATCATCTACAAGAACATCGCGACGGCGGGTTCTTGACTCAATATCCTGTAGGTTTTCTTGAAGCTGCTGATTATGATGAAAAAAAGCACCTTTTCCCCGATATTCACCTTCCACCAAAGCTGAACGGATAAAAGTCTCTCTCGACAATACAGGGTCTATTTTACCGTAGGCACAACGACGTTTTTCGACAATAGGCAAACCATATAGGGTCTGCTTTTCGTAGGCCATCACCTGCCCATTACGGATACTGTAATGGGGTTCACTGTAAGTTTTTTTAACCAAATGGCCAGCTAATGTCGGCAGCCAATCCGGATCTATTTTTGCATTGTGGTGGCTAAATAATCGTGACGTTTCCAACATCTCTGCTGCCATCAACCATTTAGGCGGTTTCTTGTTCAAACCTGAGCCAGGAAAAACATAAAATTTACGGTTTCTTGTACCCGTATATTCTTTACTGTCTCGCCCTTTTCCCTTGCCCTTGGCGGTGGTCTCACCCTCACCTTCCTCGGCCGCTTCATGACGACAACCAATTTGCCCCAACAAACCGCTCAGTAGTGAACGGTGAATAGCGTCATAACCTGCTGGCTGACGATTCTCGGTGAGCTTTAATTCACGACAGGCACCATGAAGCTGATGATGTAAATCACGCCACTCACGCATCCGCAGGGGCGAAACAAAATGCTGTCGGCAATATTTCTCAAATTGGTTTCTGCTTAACTCCTGCCGCTGTTCTTCAAAGTGCCGCCATAAATTTACCAGAGCAACAAAATCAGAATCCTTATCCTGCCACTGTCGATGTTTTTCATCTGCAGCTTGCTGCTTGTCCGAAGGTCTATCCCGTGGATCTTGAACACTTAATGCAGACACAATAATCAGGACTTCTTTAAGCGCACCCTCGTTTGCTGCAGCTAACAACATTCGTCCCATTTTGGGATCGGCCTGAATACGACACAGCTGTCGACCCAAAGAGGTCAATTCACCCTTGCCATTAACAGCCTGTAATTCCTGTAACAGACTAAAACCATCATTGATCAGTCTATTGTCGGGTGATTCAACAAAAGGGAAATCCCTGATATCACCTATTCGCAAATGCAGCATCCGTAAAATAACAGAGGCTAAATTAGTACGAGTAATTTCCGGATCTGTAAATTCAGGGCGACCAGAAAAATCTTCTTCACTATAGAGTCGAAAACAGACACCTTCACTGATTCGACCACACCGTCCCTTACGCTGATTAGCACTGGCTTGAGAGATTGCCTCTATAGGAAGGCGCTGTACTTTAGTTCGGTAACTGTAACGACTCACCCTTGCGGTGCCAGGATCGATCACATAACGAATCCCAGGCACGGTTAACGAGGTTTCAGCCACGTTAGTAGCCAAAACAACTCTGATCCCCTTGTGAGGTTTAAATACCTTTGTCTGCTCTGCCAGACTTAATCGAGCATAAAGAGGCACCACTTCGAGGTGAGGCAGCTGAGCTCTGCGCAGGACATTGGCCGTTTCACGTATTTCTCTTTCACCACTATGAAAAACTAATATGTCCCCTCGCTTCGGCAAGGTGAGAATGTGTTCAACCGTATCCAAAACAGATTGCCCCAAATCCCGCTCCTCCTGAACAGGGACATACTCAACATCTACGGGGAAAGCTCGCCCAGAAACTTCTATTACTGGGGCATCATGGAAATGCTGAGAAAACCGTTCCACATCGATCGTTGCGGAGGTAATAATTAACTTCAAATCAGGACGTTTTGGCAGGATGTTTTTCAAATAACCCAGCAGAAAATCAATATTCAGACTACGCTCGTGGGCTTCATCAATAATAATTGTATCGTACTTATTCAAGTAGCGATCATGCTGAATTTCAGCCAGTAAAATACCATCGGTCATCAACTTAACCAGCGTGTTTTCACTACTGGTTTCATTAAACCTAACCTGATAACCCACCGTGGCACCAAGGGGTTGGTTCAACTCTTCTGCAATACGGTTGGCAACCGTTCTTGCTGCAATCCGCCGTGGTTGAGTATGACCAATCATACCGGTCACACCTCGACCCAGCGCCAAGCAAATTTTGGGCAGCTGTGTCGTTTTTCCTGACCCGGTTTCACCGGCAACAACCACGACCTGATGATTTGCAATGGCCGCACTAATATCATCACGACGTTCGGCGATGGGCAGCTCTTCAGGGTACTCAATGACTGGAACACTTTGCCGACGACTAATAACCCGCTGAGATGATTGTTCCAGCCCCTCAACAAACTGTTTCAAGTCCCGATCAAAGGGTTTTTCCCCTTTAATACGACGACGGATGTTATTCAGCTGCTGATTGAGACGGTAACGATCTGCACTAAGGCACTCAGCGATTTTATTTCGCCACAGATTGATTTCATTTTGCGGTAATTTCATTTACATCTTAGCTGTCAGGTAGCGCTTTTTTCATCACGTAATTCGCGGCGTAAAACTTTACCCACATTTGAAAGAGGCAGTTCATCCCTGAATTCAATGTATTTTGGCCACTTATAACGAGCCAGCTTCTCACTACAAAACGCACGGACATCCTCTTCCGTCAATTTGGGGTTAGTACTGACCAAAAATAATTTAACTGCTTCTCCAGAATGCTCATCAGGCACACCAATAACAGCACAATAAGTAATATCTGGGTGGTGAGACACCACGCCCTCAACCTCATTGGGATACACGTTAAAACCAGAAACAATGATCAAATCCTTTTGACGGTCGTGGATAAAAAGAAAACCATCGGCATCCACAGAGCCAACATCGCCGGTTTTTAACCAGCCTTCTTCCGTGATAGTTTTTGCCGTCTCCTCTGGAAAGTGGAGGTAGCTATGCATAACCTGCGGCCCTCTAACCCAAATTTCACCATGCTCACCCACAGCTAATGACTGCCCATCGGCACCGGCAATACGTAGCTCAGTGTTAGCCACTGCAATTCCCACCGACCCGGGCTTACCAGCCCCAGGAGGACTAAAGGAAACGATCGGAGAGGCTTCAGTCAGCCCGTAGGCATTAGAAATTTCACAACCTGTCGTCTTTTTCCAATGATCCGCTGTCGCTTCAGATAATGCCGACCCGCCAGAAAGTGTGATTTTCAAAGGTGAAAAATCAACCTTATCAAAATCTTTATTCTCCATTAGCGCCACAAACAGGGTGTTTAAGCCGGAGAAAATTGTTCCAGGCCATTTTCGAAGCAATTTAACAAAGCCATCAATATCACGCGGATTGGGAATCAATAAGGTATGAGCTCCCATATGAACACCCGTAGTGACCGATAGGGCAAAAGCGTAGATATGATACAGGGGTAAGGGTGAAACAATCCGCTCTTCACCGGCCTTTGCTGAGGCCAACCGCAACATTTCCCAGCCCTGCCGAGTCACACTGACCATATTGCTATGGCTAATAATGGCAGGCTTAGATACACCTGTTGTACCGCCAGTGTATTGTAATAGCGCCATATCATCTGGCGCTAACGTCGCTGGGGTAAAGTTTTCAACATTAGCTGCCAGTGCTGTTCTCAGAGGAATGACTTTATCTGAGGACACAGACTTACCCATCAATTTAACTACGAGCGACATCAGAAGACGCTTAACCGGTGGATGCAAATCAAAAGGCGAAGTAACGAAAACGTATTCAAGTGGCGTTTTTTCACGAACGGCTTCGACTACAGGCAAAAACTTGTCAAATACCACCACTGCTTTTACATCGGCATGGCCAAATTGATACTCAAGCTCATCCTCTGTGTAGAGCGGGTTAATATTTACAGCTACCAGACCGGCCTTAAAAGCACCGTAAGCAACAACTAGATACTGGGCAAGGCTTGGCATCTGAATCGCCACGCGGTCACCCGGTTCAAGCTTTGTGGAGTGCTTCAGGTAAGCAGCAAAGGCTGTGGATAATTCATCCAACGAGGTATAGCTGAGCGTATTGCCCAACGAGGTGACGGCCGGATGTTCAGGGTATAACCCTACAGTCTGCTGCAACACATCAAGAAGAGAGTTTAACTCCGATGGCTCCAGTGTTTCAGATACACCATAGTCCTGTTTGGCCTTTCTTACCGCTTCATCCACTGTCATAACCGACCCACCTAATTCCATCATTCAAACCTCCAGATGCTCATCCCCATTCTTATCTCAAGTTCTAGGAATTCACATATAACAGGCCTTTCTCGTAGATTCCATATAGAAAAGCCCACCACTTGTACTGTATTAGCTCATGCTATCGGAGTGATCGCTTGTAACGCAACCTCCGTGAAAGTTAATCTGTGCATATGAGCTAATAATAGACGGGGGCGTACTGTACCAAGCATTTTGTGTTCTACTACAAACGCTCTGCTTAAGAGTGCCTACAAAAACAAAAACTAATTCACTGTATGATCACAAAACAGCAAGACACTTTATTCGGTCATCCTAAAGGGCTTTATATCTGCTTTGCCACGGAGATGTGGGAACGCTTTTCATTCTATGGCATGAAGTATCTGCTACTGCTCTATCTCACTAAATATCATTTATTCACCGATGTCATGGGGCTAGATGTACTCGGTAGTTACGCTGCCCTAGTTTATAGCACGCCGGTGATTGGCGGTTTATTAGCAGACCGTTATCTTGGTATGCGTAAGGCCGTTATTTTTGGTGGCTGCTTGCTAGTCCTTGGGCATCTGGGCATGGCTGTGGAAGGTTCACAGGCATATTTCCAGGATGGAGAAGTTATTCGTGACAGTCGAGCCTTGCAAATTTTCTATTTCTCCATGGCACTCATTATTGTTGGCGTTGGTTTTCTAAAACCAAACATTTCCACCATCGTTGGCAAGCTTTATGGTGACAATGACCCTCGTAGAGACAGTGGCTTCACCATTTTTTATATGGGTATTAATATTGGCGCTTTCGTGGCAACCCTGCTCTGCGGGTATCTGGGAGAAACTCTGGGCTGGCGTTATGGGTTTGGCGCAGCGGGTATCGGCATGTTATTTGGGTTGGCAATATTCCTTTATGGTCAACGTCATCTACATGGCCATGCTGAGCCACATCACCCGAGCCGCCTTAAAGAATTTATCTTACCCGGCTTGAATCGAGAATGGTGCATCTATCTCGGAGGACTCGTTTCGCTATTGGGCATATGGCAACTCGTACAGTCTGCACACTGGGTAGGATGGTCACTCAATGGTCTCGCCATAATTGTCGCTGCGGGCTTACTCTGGTTTATTCTTGCTCGCTGTAACTCAGTAGAACGTGGTCGTATGGTCGTATTAATGATACTGACCTTTTCCACTGTTGTGTTTTGGGCCCTATTTGAACAAACCGCGGCATCCATGACACTTTATGCCGACCGAGTTGTGGATAGAACCATACTGGGTCTGGACATAAACGCCTCACAATTCGGCGCACTCAACCCTCTATTCATTATGTTGTTAGCACCTATTTTCGCCGTTCTTTGGATCGGGCTGTCTAAACGAAACATTGAACCATCAACACCGGTTAAATTTTCGTTGGGTATTATTCAAGCAGGGCTAGGATTCGGCGTATTAGTCATCGGATCTAGCTTTCCTAACGAGACAGGAAAAGTAGCCGCAGTCTGGCTGATTCTTGCCTATTTTCTCCACACAACCGGAGAGCTGTGTCTATCGCCCGTAGGGTTATCAGCTGTCACCAAATTATCAGTGCCTAGCATTGTCGGATTGATGATGGGGACCTGGTTTCTTGCGACAGCCTATTCAGAATTTATGGCTGCGAAAATCGCTCAACTGGCCGCTATCGACACGACCACTGTTCAACTAATGAATGCTCAGCTAATGGATGTATCATCTTTACTCGCCAACTACACAGAACTGTTTAATACACTATTTTGGGTGGGGTCTGGGGCTGGTGTTTTTCTATTGTTATTAAGCCCGTTTTTAAAAAAATATATGCATGGCATTCACTGACCCGCATCATTCAAGCAAACGGGCTGAACAGATAATAGAACGGTCTGCTGTATTAGAAGTATTTTTAGTTTCACCACAATCGAAAAATTGATATTCATAACCATTTTAATATCAGTACAGATCTATGTATTGGCTATGTTAGGCAAAGCAGAATGAGCCTTTGTGGTCATGGCTGTTGCCTATGTACAACATAACATCGTGAACACAGAATCACTCTACACCCAGATGCTAACGGCTTTCTTATTTAGATATTTCCGTACCTTTAACTATTAGGTAATGGAAGAAAAACTTAAAGATCACATACCAGAATAGAAACTGGGGCTGACCCAGATAACTAAGCCGTATTATCTTTAACCCATTGTTTTAGTTGG
>CAXBDQ010000032.1:0-22880 GCA_963974675.1 uncultured Porticoccus sp.
CTCATGCCTGCCTGTATAACATAATTTCATGTTATCTGGGTCAGCCCCTAGTTTTTTATAGCTTCATTCTTTCCAGAGTATCTGCAACACCTTTGCCGTAGGCTGGATCAGC
Source organism: uncultured Porticoccus sp. (assembly GCA_963974675.1). GTDB lineage: Bacteria > Pseudomonadota > Gammaproteobacteria > Pseudomonadales > Porticoccaceae > Porticoccus. Next base: position 113 of record CAXBDQ010000032.1, read on the forward strand.
TTTAGTACAATGATTAATATGCCGCTGCTGAATGTCCTCACTAGCGCCACCAACAGAACGTGCCGTATTATCAAATAATACCTGTTGCTGTTTTGATGTCATCAAACGGAATAGAGCGCCTGGCTTAGAATAATAGTCTTCGTCTTCACGGTGATTCCAGCGGCCCGCTGAACCGTCCAAGTTGTGTTTATTCGGACTTGATGGTTCGCATCATCGCCAATAAATAGTTGCTTGGCAGGGTGATTTCTTGTGTTTTATCACCAATGATATTTAATTCGAGATTGGTTGTTAGCGAATCTATTATTTCTATAAACCCTATCTCTATGGACATCTTTTCTTCGTATTGACAGGAGATATTTTTGTCACAATCATGAACTTTTTTAGTTATTGAGGTGAAAAATAAATCATCAGCCCTTGGGCTTGTTACACTTGTATAGTTGCGCCACTTGATATCGTGGTATAACGCGGTGACATATAAGGTGAAGACCTCGCCTTCCTCAAAATTCTCAGTTCTTACTAGGTAAATTTCTGAGAAATTTTTAGAGAGAGCGGGATCTAATAAAACAAGATTGGGGGCAAAGGTTGCCTCCCCTTTAACTGGCATGAGCTTGTATACCATATGATTTTTAATGTCGTCTGGAGATGACCAGTTGATGCTGGGTTGGTCATTGCTATACGTGTTGTTTTTTTCTATTATTTTTTCAGTGGTTTCTGCCCAGGACTGCATTGATGAAATGATAAAAAAAGCAACGATTTGAAAGAAGGTTTTCATTAATTATCCAGTCTTATTATGTTGCAGTGGTTTGTTGAGATACCAATTGTAATGGTGCTCAATATTGCCTTGGTAATGCTGTAATTTATCTGCCAATTCAGGTTCGGCATACTTGATCAGGTGATGGATTAATGCTTCGTCGTTATTACCAAAATCAACTTTGTACCAATGATAAATGCTCGATACTTTGAGCGTATCGTCTTTGAAAACAACCCCTCTGGGGTGATTGACATATTGCTTTGCCCCTTGATCAAGAAGCTGGTTGGTATTCTCTGCAGTAAAGGCTTGTGCTGCCAAATTGGGGCAGCTGATGCTGGCACAATTAACTGCGTAGTGAATACGATTATCCTTAAATAGCGCCCTTAAAATACCGTGTTCTATATTGTTAAGGGAAAGCTTCTTCCCCTGAATAGTGGCTACATTGTCATCCCATGGGCCGAAGCTAAAATAACTTTCACCTAGCTTGGTGATAGATTCCACGGGGTAGTTCTTTAGTATCAATTCAACAGTTAACGCATTGTAGAGATTAATCCAGTACGCTTGTTGTTCAGCTCGGTTATAGGTGCGAGGGTCGAGCTGTTGCAGGTTGTTAAGGTAATCATTTAATTTTTTGCGATCACCAGAAGTTACCATCGCATAATTAAAACGATTAACCCCGCTAGGGTGATTACTGGTTAGATAACTGTCTAGTAACGCCTGCCACAGACCGTGATTTATTTTATGGGTATTGTTTTCGTCATTATCTACCCAAAATATTAAAGGTTTGTTGGTGGGGGCTGCATAGGTTATTTGAGAAACAACCGAAAGAAAGGCGAGCATTGTTATTAACAAGTACGTACGAAGATTGACAGTATATCGTGTGGGTATGGGCACTATGGATTTCTCCCTTGAGTTGTTCCTGAGTATGAAGAGAATGAGCGGCTGGAAGAGGCAGAGTTGTTTCGGAATTGGCGCCACCGGAGCTTTGCTATTATCGATAAAATACCTACCCCAGCACCTATGGTCCCTTTAACTGTACCGCTGATTTTAGAATGGCCCAAGCGACAATAGGTGTCCACGGGGTGTTCAACGACCATCATTCCTTTTTGAATGGCTTTTATTTGCATTTCTATAGTCCAGCCAAAACTTTTATCTTCCATGGCCAATTTTTTTAGGGCTTCTTGGGATATAGCCCGAAAGGGTCCTAGATCGCTGACCGTTCTTTTCCAGAACCATTGAATCAGATAACAGGCAAGCCAATTGCCAAAACGCTGGGGGGGCGTGAGGGCTCCTTGTTCTATGCTGCCTAAAGCTCGTGATCCAATGGCGAGGTCTATACCGTTCGCTACTGAATTAATGAGTAATATGGCCTGTTCTGCTCGAAAGGCATTGTCGCCATCTATGAATAAAACAATGTCAGCGTTTGTAGTTTGAGTCAGTGCGGTAAGGCAGGCGATGCCATATCCGGGTTGAGGCTGGCTAATAACCCGTACATTCAGAGCTTGAGCTATGCTCGCTGTTTCATCGACTGATCCATTGTCACAAACAACGATCTTATCAATCAGCGAGTGTCCCGCTTCATTTTTTAATTGCTGAAGGCCTTTAATTACAAACCCTATGGATTTAGCTTCATCTCTGGCGGGAATGATGCAGGCAACTTGTTGATTCTGATACGTCAAATCATTTCCTCGAGAATTTATGATGTCAGTTTGAGGGCTAGCGTGGAGCAAAAAACTCTTCGATATAAAAGGCGACAGCTGAGCGTTCTTTATCCGTTAATATCGTTAAAAACTGTTTGTCAGTTTTAAGGGATTTAATAAAGTCTTTTGCCTTTTCCGCATCTAAAGTTGTTTTTGCTAGAGGGCAGGTGCCACAGGCTAGCTTCTTGTGATAGGTAAGCTGACCAAGATAGTAGGGGTCATCTAGTGAAGGGGGCGCTAGGTTGACGGAGGCAGATGCTGAAGAGGCTAGTCCGACGAATACCAGCAATGGTAGAAATAACATAGGTAGACGGTAATGTATTATTTTCATTGTGTGCCTGATTTTGTGTGCCGAAAGAGATGCTCAGTTTTTCTGAAGCTATCAGTAAATTACCGTTATTGTGAGCAGTGTAGAGTCTGGGAATAGAAAATAGTTCTTATAAAATTAGTTCATGGTTGATGGTTGATGGTTCATGGGATAAGAGGACATGGGTAAGAGGAAATTTTTTATCGATAGCGAACTCTCACTTCAGCATTTGTATGCTGCTATTTATTTTTTGAGGTAAAAGCTTGAGAGATGAAAAGTTTGGAGGTAAAAAAATGATAAAAAAACTGGATTCATATGACGGCCGAAAATACAGATTACAGAGATACCAAGAAATTTCTCGGTTTAAGGCCTGATTTTTATTTATCTATTAGGTGGCAAGATGGTGCTGGTTTAGTCTGTGCCATTGCCTATGGCATCTTGGCTTGGCTCTCGGTGCAGCCCGAATTCCTTTCCTTGTGGGAGTTTTACGCGCTACTGGCGCTCAGCTTTGTGGCAACTCTGGTGGTGTTTGGGTTTTCAAGCGTGGCGGCTTTGACGCCATTCAGGATCTTGATTTGGGCTTTGTGTTTTCGTGTTATTGGTGTTCTGGGAGACCCTCTGTGGGAGAGTGATTTTTTTCGTTACCTTTGGGATGGATATCTTTTTTTTGAGGCTGGGTCTCCCTACGGTATAGCACCCTCTGATTTTTTTGGTGATGGGTCTATTCCTGAACAATTTAGACAGTTGTTGGCCAGAATTAATTATCCCAATGTTCCCACCATTTATGCCCCTACGGTTGAATACACTTTTTTGTTAGGGTACGTGATAGCACCCGCAAAAATATGGCCATTACAGCTGTTGTATGTTGTGGTAGATATGGCCTTGATACTCCTGTTACTGAAGTTAGTGTCGTTGAAACAGGCCGATATACGATGGGTGTTACTGTACGCGTGGTCGCCACTGGTTATTAAAGAGCTGGCATTTACTGCTCATCCGGATGGTCTCGGTGCTATGTTGCTGGTGGGGGCTTTGTATGGCCGCTATCGTCAGCAATTTACTTTGGCAGCGGTGGCGCTTGGGCTAAGTGTCGGGGCCAAAGTTTTTGCGCTTCTGTTGGTACCTTTTGTGTTGTGGCGTATGCGACTACGTTATTGGGTTGTGTTTGTCATAACGTTATTGGCGCTTTATGGGCCGTTTATCTGGCACGGGGCGTCAGATATTTCAGGGTTAATGGTCTTTGCCAGGGAGTGGCAATTTAATAGCTCGATGTATGGCGTTATGGTGCAGTGGCTAGGCCCCTTGTCTGTAAAGCTTCTGTTAGGGTTTGGTTTTTTGGTGATTTACGTGCGGCTGTTCTGGCTGCATAGCCAAAACAGCGTGTGGAAAATACCCCGCGGCGATATAATTTTTGGTGTGTTTTTCTTAGTAGCTCCAGTGGTTAACGCTTGGTATTTACTGTGGTTATTACCATTTGCCGTACTTTACCCAAGTTTGTGGAGTTGGACCTTTTCTGCTTCAGTAATGCTGTCCGATGCCATTGGTATCAATTTAGGTTCCACCCAATATGAGCCCTTTGAATTGCCCTTGTGGGTTTATCTTATGGAATACGGGACTGTCTTAGCCGCATGTTTGTTGGAATATTGGTATAGAAAAGTTTATGCCAAAGGTGCTGGAAAGTACTGATTCTAGATTTCTTTTTTTTCTGCTTTATCGTTGGTTTATTCGGTCTTTTTACTTATCAACTTATTTTTGATAAAACGGCACCATCTTCCTGCTATGGCTACCTTTCTTTCAGCAGTTTTGTTGCTGTTATTACAGTCTTATTGTTTTCCATCAGTCGTATATTGAAGATAAAAGAACTAAAAGAGGTGGATATGTCTCTTATTAGTTTTTGGTTGGTGGTAATGGCATTGATTTGCTTGGCGCACCGATATTGGGGTTATGGCTATATCAGTTATTTTCATATTATTTATTAGGCCATGGCATTATTAGCGAAAAACATGCCAACAGGATTAGCGAAAAACATGCCAACAGGTTTCTCGGTGTGGGCATGACGGTATTTGCTAAAACCAGAATTGTTTGAGGTGAGTATCCAGGGTCGAAAGAAGGCGGCTTGATTGTTTTTATATAAAGTAAAAACACTGCTAATGTGAGTAAGAAAACGCTTTTACTGACCAGTAATGCATTCATTTTGAACGAGTGACACCGAGTCAATTGGGGTTTGTTGGGGTACTTATTCCCCAGTCCTCGTCATTTTATGGACGATATCGGATCTCTATTTTTTACTAAATTTTTTTTCACTTCGTATAAATAGCGAAAAAAAACATGGGACATTGTTGCAGCGTAACAAAACTAGCAGTATTGTTAATGAAATTGATTTTGTGTGAAATGGGGATTTCTTTTGAAGCCTACAGACATCAAAGATCAAGAGTACTTCCACAAAGTAGTGGATTGTCAGTATGCCTGTCCTGCGCATACACCAGTCCCTGAATATATTCGACTGATCGCACAACAGCGATATACCGATGCCTATATGATTAACTGGGAGTCCAATGTCTTCCCCGGTGTATTAGGACGTACTTGTGATCGTCCCTGTGAACCCGCATGTCGTCGTGGAAGAGTTGAGTCTGAGCCTGTAGCGATCTGTCGCCTGAAGCGAGTTGCTGCGGACTTTAAAGACGACATTAAATCTCGCTTACCGACTATTCCTGCCCAAAATAATGGCAAAAAAATTGCTTTGATTGGTGCAGGTCCTGCCTCTTTGACCGTTGCTCGGGATTTGGCTCCCTTAGGCTATACATTAGATGTCTACGATGAACAGTCAAAAGCCGGTGGCTTCATGCGCAGCCAAATCCCTTCGTTTCGTTTGCCAGAAACGGTATTAGATGAAGAGGTGGGCTATATCTTAGGCATGGGCTTGGTGACGCACTTTAATCACTACGTGGATAGCCTGAAAGAACTCATAGGTCAGAATTATGATGCTATTTTTGTAGGTTCTGGTGCGCCTCGTGGCCGTGATTTACCCACGTTGCCTGGCCGGCAGGAAGGTGACAAATCCATCCATGTGGGTATCGATTGGTTAGCCAGTGTGGCATTTGAACATGTCGAGAAAATTGGTAAGCGAGTCATTGTTCTGGGTGGTGGTAATACGGCGATGGATTGTTGCCGTACTGCGCGTCGCCTTGGTGGAGACGAGGTTAAAGTCATTGTCCGGAGTCCTTTTGAGGAGATGAAGGCCTCCACTTGGGAAAAAGAGGATGCCATTCATGAGGGTATCCCCATTATTGAAAATCATGTGCCATTGGAATTTGTACATGAAGGCGGCAAGTTGGTGGGCATGCGTTTCGAGAAAGTGAGTGCTACTTACGATGATAGCGGTAAGCGTTCTCTCGTCCCGACAGGAGATGAACCTGTTCTGTTCCCTTGTGATGAGGTGTTGGTGGCTATTGGTCAGGAAAATGCTTTTCCATGGATTGAGGCTGATGCCGGTATCGAATTTGATGATTGGGGCATGCCTGTTTTGAATCCACAAACCTTCCAGTCTTCTTGTTCAAAAGTGTTCTTTGGTGGTGATTCTGCTTTTGGACCTACAAATATCATTACTGCTGTTGCCCATGGGCATCAAGCCGCCGTCTCCATTGATTTGTTTTGCGAGGGCAAGCAGGTCGACCAGAGGCCCCCGCCAGGTTCCAGCTTGATTAGCCAAAAAATGGGTATTCATGAGTGGAGTTACGATAACGATGTCACGACTGACCTGAGAAAAATAGTACCGCTCGTGGAACTGACGAGCGCATTGCAGAATCGTAAGTTAGAAGTTGAGTTGGGTTTTGACCTTAAGACAGCTTTTGCAGAAGCGGAACGGTGCCTAAATTGTGATGTGCAAACGGTATTTTTTGATGACAAATGCATTGAATGCGATGCCTGTGTCGATATTTGCCCGATGGACTGTATTAATTTCATTGGCAATAGTGAAGAAACTGAGTTGCGACAACAACTCAGAGTAAAAGCACGAAATGAAGATCAGGACCTTTATGTGTCCGGTGATCTCAATACCGGTAGGGTTATGGTGAAAGATGAAGATGTATGCCTTCATTGTGGGCTCTGTGCTGAGCGTTGCCCAACAGCAGCTTGGGATATGCAGCAATTTTATTATCAGGTGACTAAGGCTGCTCCACTGTTTAAATAAAATAAAACTGAGAGAACAAATAAACAGGCAGTAAATAACTATGCAGCAAATAAAGTCCGTCAATGATTTCGTGATACGTTTTGCGAACACGAATGGTACTGGATCTGCTAGTGCAAATAATCTGTTTGCCAAAACCATTTTTCGCATGGGTATTCCTGTAAGCCCAAAAAATATCTTTCCTTCCAATATCCAAGGGCTGCCCACTTGGTATGAAGTGCGGGTTAATGATAAGGGTTACGTCGGTCGCCGTGGCGGCGTAGATATTATGGTGGCCATCAATCCCCAAAGTATTGTTCAGGATATTAAGACCGTGGAGCCTGGTGGTTATTTCGTTTACGACAATACAAAACCTCTGGATAGAACGTTGCACCGTGACGATATCACTCTTCTCGGTATTCCTCTGACGGACATATCTCGGCGAGAATATAGCGACCCGCGTCAGCGCCAATTATTTAAAAATGTTATCTATATTGGTGCATTAGCTGCCATGTTAGCCATTGAATTTGATGTCCTTAAAGCTCTGGTACAGGATCAATTTAAGGGCAAAGAAAAATTGATAGCACCTAATCTTCATGCTTTGGAGCTAGGTTATCAATATGCACAGGAAAATTTTTCTTGCCCCCTCGGTATTCAGGTAGAGCGGCGTGAGATGGTTAATAATCATATCCTGATGGAAGGGAACGCAGCGCTTGGACTTGGCGCGATATATGGAGGTGCGTCCGTAGCGGCTTGGTACCCGATCACTCCATCAACGTCCGTGGTTGAGGAATTTGAAAAATATGCCAAGCGGTTAAGGCACGACCCAGTCTCAGGGAAATGCAATTACGCCATTGTTCAAGCCGAAGATGAGTTGGCAGCTATTGGTATGGTCATTGGTGCTTCGTGGAATGGTGCTAGATCTTTTACTGCAACCTCTGGTCCTGGTGTGTCATTAATGAACGAATTTCTGGGGTTGGCTTACTTTGCCGAGGTGCCAGTAGTACTGTTTGATATACAACGAGCAGGTCCATCGACGGGTATGCCCACTCGCTCCCAGCAGTCAGATGTATTGTTGGCGGCGTATGCTTCTCATGGGGATACCAAGCATGTGTTGATGTTTCCCGCTACTCCCAAGGAGTGTTTTGAGATGGGAGCCGCCAGTTTCGACCTTGCCGATCGATTACAGACTCCGGTCATTCTGATGAGTGATCTTGATTTGGGAATGAATGAACATTTTTCAGAACCGTTGGAGTGGGATGACTCTAAACGGTACGATCGTGGAAAGGTGTTTTCTGAGGCTGAGTTAGAAGCCATGTCTGAACGCTATGGCCGTTATCTGGATATAGATGGAGATGGCATCTGTTATCGCACATACCCTGGAACCCACCCCACCAAAGGTGCTTTTTTTACTCGCGGTTCATCCCGAGATCAGTACGCAAAATACACTGAAAGTAGTGATGAGTATGCTGAGAATATGAAACGCCTGCTGGTTAAGTGGGAAACAGCTAAGGACTATGTGCCACAACCTCAAATTGTTTCGGCTGCAAAGCCAACTCAAAATGGGATGATTTATTTTGGCACCACCACGGCTTCGGCTGAAGAAGCACTTGATATCTTGGGTGATAAAGGTATTCATCTTGACGCATTACGTGTCCGTGGATTTCCCTTTAATGCAGATGTTGAGGCTTTTATTGAAAATCATGACCAGATCTATGTGGTTGAACAAAATCGCGATGGCCAGCTAAGAATGTTGTTGATCAACGAATGCGAAATCAATCGAAATAAGTTGAAGCCGCTACTGTGTTACGACGGGCTTCCCGTCACAGCCCGTTGGATAGTTGATGCTATTACCGGTGGCGGGAAGGACAATGTAATACCTTTTTCTAAGGAGGTGACGGCATGACTTATCAGCGTCCTGAGTTCCGCCATCCGGAACTTCCCACTAATGAGCTGGGTTACACCAGAAAGCAATATGAAGGGGCCATTTCTACCCTTTGTGCTGGTTGTGGCCACGATTCTATTAGTGCTGCGATCATTCAGGCTTGTTTTGAGTTGTCCGTCGAGCCACATAAAGTGGCAAAGATATCGGGAATTGGTTGCTCTTCAAAAACTCCAACTTATTTTTTAGGTAATTCCCATGGTTTTAATTCGGTGCATGGCCGAATGCCCTCAGTTGCTACAGGGGCCAATCTTGCTAATCGAGAGTTGATCTATATTGGTGTGTCTGGTGATGGTGATTCTGCCTCCATTGGAATGGGGCAGTTTGTGCATGTGGTTCGGCGTAATTTGAATATGTTGTACCTGGTCGAAAATAATGGCTGTTACGGTCTAACCAAAGGGCAAGATTCCGCTACATCAGATATAGGTTCCATAGGTAAAAAGGGCAGTGCGAATCCATTTGAGCCCATTGACCTTTGTACCCTGGCACTTGAATTGGGCGCTACATTTGTGGCTCGCAGTTTTTCTGGCGATAAGGAACAATTAATCCCTCTGGTTAAAGCAGCTATCAGCCATTCTGGTTTTGCCTTTATTGATGTTATTTCTCCCTGCGTCACATTTAATAACACAGCAACCTCTACCAAAAGTTATGAATTTGTTCGTGAACATATTGAAGCGACGGGAAAAACAGATTTTATCCCTGTTAGGCAGGAAATTATCACGGACTATGAGCCTGGATTTACCCAACAGGTGACACTGCATGATGGTTCCGTCATAAACCTTTACAAAAAGGATGAAACCCTTAACCTTCATGACCGACTGAGTGCATTACAAGCCATACATCGGTGTAAAGAAAAGGGCGAGATCCTCACTGGCTTGTTGTACCTTGATCCAGAGTGTCAGGATTTACACGAAATTATTGGTTCTGTTGAAAAACCGTTGCGTGATCTTGATGAGGCTGTACTTTGTCCTGGTAGTAAGTCGCTAGATACCATTAACGAAAGCCTACGATAACCTAGTCAATGCTCATATCAGACCCTCTGCTCTTGTGATCTTTCCCAGTGGGCACTTTTACAGCAATTTAAGGTCAGATAAATGGTGTTGGTTAAACGCAGTGAATCAGTATAAATGACGATAGCATTTGAAGCCTTGGCATTAAAGCAACGTATGAAAATGGTGTATATGCTACTTGCATATCTCTTTTCAGGCGCGGTAGCTCTCGTCATAATGCGATATCTGCCCGAATTAATTGGTGTATTTGTTGGTGTTTTCGTTGCATTTGGGCTGGGTTGGGTTTTGACGAATGTAGTGAATTATTGTGTGAAATTACACTGTCCTAACTGCGTGAAAGGTCAACTTTCTGAAAATTATACCTTACCATGTCGTACCCCTGAGTATCGCTGCAGCAGTTGTCAGCGGACTTATAAAGAAGGGGGGATTGTTTAAGCAAACATGACAAATTTTAATAAGTTGTTATGGATTAGTAATAAGGAAGACATGATGAAATATGTACGGCTTTATTTAAGTGTGGTTGCGGTAGTTATTTTTTCTGCAGGAGCCTATGGGGATGCTGTTAAAGAGGCATACGATACCATCAGAAATGGCAACCCTGAGAAAGGTTACTCGATTCTTCTTCCCCTTGCCGAGCAGGGAGATTCTAGGGCTCAATATGGGCTTGCTCTTCTCTATAAAGAAGGTTGGGGAACAGAAAAAAATAGTGAGAAGGCAATTGAGTACTATCAAAAAGCTGCTGAACTAGGACATCTACGATCGATGTTTGATTTGGGGGTGCTCTATCAAACCGGTCAGCTAGTCACCCAGGATTATGCCAAAGCTGCCAAGTGGTACGAAGAAGCCGCCAAAAAAGGCTACTCTGCTGCTATGTATGGGTTGGGGGGATTGTATTTTAATGGCCTAGGTGTCAAAGAGGACAGGGACATAGGGAAGGCTTGGTACATGCAGTCGGCAGAGGCTGGTTTTCCTCCTGCTATTAAATTTGTTAACGATGCGTACAATTTGGGTATGCCGGTAAACAACTAAGATTGATGCAGACGTTGACGAGGAGAATAAAAATATGGGTTGCTCCGACTAACTATCTGGCGAAATGATTTTATGGAAAACTTATTATCCTTGATAATAGTCAGTAACATACTGAAAGTTATGTTATAAAGTAAGATCAGCTCAGGGCAGATGATAAAGATAATAATAGTCCGATATGGTTTCATTTATAGTTTCATTTATAGTTCTATTTATTGTTTCATATTAAAAATAATTCATGTAGTTTGCTTGAGCGAGGTGTTAATCCGGTACTATTAGGCTGTTTTAACGGCACTTGATAGGAGAGGCTTTTTTTGACCAAGCTGGGGGTGTTAGGTCTGTAGTGACGACCTAAATAATCCATCCATAGGGGATTGCTACACAGTTTGTGTATTTTGACTATCAAATGGTTTTAATTGATAGCTGATGTCGTTACGGTTGAAAGTGCTCATTACAGTAAGGGTACTTCTGTATTTTTAACCGCGTTTGGTTTAACTGAGATTTATGGCTTGAGAAAGTTTGACTGGGGGAGAAAGTGCTGATGATGAAGTTAGGTATACCAAAAGAAATTTTTCTGGATGAGCGGCGGGTCGCAGCGACCCCATCCTCTGTCCAGAAGTTGATCAAGCTTGGTTATGAGGTTGTGATTCAATCTGGTGCTGGCGAGTCTGCGCACTACGATGATGATGCCTATATGGCGGCAGGTGCTGCTATCTCTGTAGATGCTCCTTCCCTTTGGGAACAGTCAGACTTTATCCTGAAAGTACGTGCCCCGATGATGCATCCTGAGTTGGATCGACATGAAGTCGACCTGATGAAAGAGGGTGCCTATCTTGTCAGCTATATTTGGCCTGCCCAAAGCTCTGAATTACTCGATCAGTTTGCCGCGAAGAAAGCGACAGTTTTTGCTATTGATAGTCTTCCTCGTATCAGTCGTGCACAGAAAATGGATGCCTTGAGTGCGATGGCTAATATTGCAGGTTACCGAGCCGTTATCGAAGCCGCGAATCATTTTGGCCGCTTCTTTACTGGCCAGGTTACTGCGGCAGGTAAAGTGCCACCCGCTAAAGTGATGGTGATCGGCGCTGGTGTGGCGGGCTTGGCTGCTGTCGGCACTGCTAACAGTATGGGCGCTATCGTCCGAGCCTTTGATACCCGGCTGGAAGTGAAAGAACAAGTCGAAAGTATGGGCGCCGAATTTCTTGAGTTGGACTTCCCCGATGAAGAAGGCGGCGGTGGTGGCGGTTATGCCAAGCAGATGAGTGACGAGTTTATCGCAGCAGAAATGGCCCTGTTCGCAGAGCAGGCCAAAGAAGTAGACATTATTATCACTACTGCGCTTATTCCTGGTAGACCTGCACCCAAGTTGATAACCGCTGCCATGGTTCAATCCATGAAACCGGGCAGTGTAATAGTGGATCTAGCCTCCGAGCGAGGTGGTAACTGTGAACTTACCGTGCCAGGAAAAGTGGCTGTGGACCATGATGTTACACTGATTGGCTATACCGATTTGCCTAGCCGTATGGCAAAGGTATCAAGCGATCTGTATTCCAGTAATTTAGTACATTTGTTATCTGATTTGACCCCAGAAAAAGACGGGCAGCCCCAAGTTAATATGGAAGATACGGTCATACGTGGTGTTACCGTTGTCAAGGACAGTGAAATTACCTGGCCACCACCCAAGGTGGAGGTGTCGGTAGCCGCGCCGCCCCCCAGCACAGAAGAGCCTTCTCCCGCAGGTAAGGTGCCGCCAGAATCTTGGGCTAAAAAGTGGATGGGTAAAGGGTCATTGCTAGCAGTAACAGTAGCCGTTCTGTTCGGTATTGGTGGCTACGCTCCCGAGAGTTTCCTTAGTCATTTCACCGTTTTCGTGCTGGCTTGTTTTATTGGTTGGCAGGTGGTCTGGAATGTGACGCCATCGTTGCATACCCCTCTAATGAGTGTGACAAATGCAATTAGCGGAATCATTGTAATTGGAGCCATTCTTCATTTGGTTCAGGCGGGTAATGCTGGCGTAGGCATTATATCTTTTGTGGCGGTGTTGATTGCCACGATAAATATAGCAGGTGGGTTCAAGGTAACCCATCGTATGCTCAAAATGTTCCGCAAATAGGAGACCAGATCATGAGTACAGGATTTGTTAGTGTGGCCTATGTCGTGGCCAGTGTATTATTCATTCTCAGCCTTGGCGGATTAAGCCATCAGGAATCAGCGCGCCGTGGTAATTTCTACGGAATAGCCGGAATTCTTATTGCTGTGGGCGCTACTATTGCCAGTGTCAGTATGGGAATAGCGGGTATTGCCTCCATCGTTATTGCGATACTGATTGGTGCTGGTGTAGGGATGTTTCTTGCCAATCGAGTAGAAATGACCCAGATGCCACAGCTTGTGGCCTTACTGCATAGCTTTGTTGGCTTAGCGGCGGTCTTTGTTGGCTTTTCAGGTTATCTCGACCCATTGGTTGTCACTCATGGTGCAGAGCACACCATTAAGCTGGTGGAGGTTTTCCTTGGCATCTTTATTGGTGCGATCACCTTTACCGGTTCTTTGATTGCTTGCGGTAAGTTAGACGGGCGTATTTCCAGTTCCGCTTTGACGCTGCCAGGCCGTCATCTCATGAATTTGATCGCGCTGGGCTTCACTTTGTTGTTGGGTGCGTGGTTTTTGGGGGCGGATACTACCGCCGGGGGTATGCTCCCTCTGATTATTATGACGGTGGTTGCCTCAATATTGGGCGTTCATCTGATTTTGGCCATCGGTGGTGCGGATATGCCCGTGGTGGTGTCGATGCTTAACAGTTATTCCGGTTGGGCTGCGGCATCCATTGGCTTTATGTTGGGTAATGACCTGTTAATTGTGACCGGTGCTCTGGTGGGTAGTAGTGGTGCCATTTTGAGTTACATCATGTGTCGAGCAATGAATCGTTCGTTCATCAGCGTTATTCTGGGTGGTTTTGGTCAAACTTCTAACGGCGCCAGTGCTGTGGTTGATTCAGATCTGACGGTACAGGAATCTTCCATAGAGGATGTCTGCGAAGAGTTAAACTCTTCAGAATCAGTCATCATTGTTCCAGGTTACGGAATGGCTGTAGCGCAAGCCCAAAATGCAGTGGGAGAGATCACCAAACTGCTTCGGGATAAGGGTGTAACGGTTCGTTTTGGTATCCATCCAGTGGCGGGACGTTTACCCGGACACATGAATGTACTTTTGGCGGAAGCCAAAGTGCCTTACGACATTGTGTTGGAAATGGATGAGATTAACGATGACTTTCCAACCACAGATGTGGTTTTGGTTATTGGCGCCAATGACACCGTTAACCCGGCAGCAATGGAAGATCCAAACAGCCCCATTGCCGGTATGCCCGTAATGGAGGTATGGAAAGCGCGTCAGGTAGTGGTGCTCAAGCGTGGTATGGCCTCAGGTTATGCGGGCGTAGAGAATCCACTCTTCTTTAAAGAGAATACCCGTATGTTGTTTGGCGATGCGAAGGACAGTGTTGATAAGTTGCTCGGCGGTCTGCGTTCGGCTTAATTTTTCAGATTTGGTCTGCCCATGTTGGGTGTTTCCGATTATGGGCAGACTCAGTTTTTTGCTTTTTTAATCCAGTTTTTCATTTTCCAAGTCTTTATTCCCTGAGATACGTTCAAATGTTTCTTTGAATGATATTGCACGTTTATACGCCATAAATTTTTCACTTTTACTTCATAAAATAGTAATAGACTAAAAGATAAATCATCTAGTTAAACTTGGGATGGATGGGGAGGATTCACTAACATTGTTATCGAGCAGGTGAGATATACAAATGTAGTGCATCAAAACAATGGATTATTTTACTGAGCTCGGCTATTTCGGCCTTTTTGTTTCAGCATTTCTGGCGGCGACAATTCTACCTTTAAGCTCAGAAATTGTTCTGGGCGTTTTGTTGATGAAAGGTTTATCACCCACAGCATTAGTTATTATTGCAACAACTGGAAATGTGTTGGGCTCATTGACGAATTATGCATTGGGTTATTGGGCTAGCTTGGAGGTGATAAAAAAGTGGTTAAAACTGTCAGAAGATGAGTTTGTTCGAGCAGAAAAGCGTTTCACAAAATATGGAATGTTCTCTCTATGTTTTGCCTGGGTTCCTATCATTGGTGATCCATTAACTGTTATAGCAGGCATTTTAAGAATTCGTCTATTTTGGTTTGTTGTTTTGGTTGCCGTCGGAAAACTACTGCGCTATATCGTCGTCAGTTATTTAACATTACAAGTCAAGTGAGCTGGAATATACTCTAGGATTTTATGAATAATGTACGTTATTGTCAGATATTCTTTATGGCATCAGTGTGGTGTTAGAGAAACGAAAAAAATTTGGTTGGTAGCATGAGACTCGCTTACATTGTTGAGGCATTATACTTTTCCTGAGAATTAGATATGAATTTAGAAAAGTCAAAAAAGCGTATAGCAAAGAAAGTTAAAATGGGCTTTCAAGGTTATCCAAAAATCACCTTAGAGTATTATGGTGGAACTGCTAACCATGCGAGTGAAGTGTTGGTCACCTTTATTTTGGAGGAGGGCAAAGAACCTCTGGAGGAAAGGTTTTCAAGTAAAAGTGATGTTAGAGAAGATGAGGTTATTCAGTCAGCAATCGTTAAAATGATTGAGCGAACAGAGGCCAGGTCTGTGTCGCAAGTAGAAGGTGTTTCTCTTATAATTTAGGGCTTACATTTAAAGAAAATCCTTGGTTATCATGGCTATAGAGAGTCCAGTCAGGGATGCGATCTCGCTGATTGAACTCGTCAAACTCACGCCTATATTGGCTACTTATTGTTTCAAAATTAGTGAGCGGGGCAGAAATAGCGTTGAAACTCTATAAATAAATTTTCTATTTTCTCTTTATCAAAACATCAAAGCCATCACCGGACCCTGTTTGTCTGTCATTCTCTTTGGGCCGCTTGGGTTTTGCTGCGTTGGTTTTTTTCTGGTCCATTTTTTTCTGGGTCAGCTTTTTAGCGCTAGTTTTTTTAGACCCTACTTTTTTATCGTCATTTTTTTTCTTTTTTGTACCTGCGGCTTTTCCAGACTTTTTAACATTTTTAGGACCGCTGTATTTGGCTTTTAAGCCTTGAATGACTCGATGTTCAAACCGTATTTTTAAATAACGTTCGATGCTGGACATCTGATTCCATTCGTTGGAATCAATAATGGTTATGGCTTTGCCTTCTTTTCCTGCACGGCCAGTCCGGCCAATACGGTGTATATGGTCATCGCCAGATTGCGCAATGCTAAAGTTGATGACTAGGTCTACGTCATTGATATCCAGCCCGCGAGCGGCAAGGTCGGTAGCAACGAGTACTTCTATGCTATCTTGCCGAAACTGGTTCATGATATATTTTCGGCCACTTTGTGGGATTTCTCCGTGGATACAGCCCACTTTAAATTTTTTGTATTTTAAAACGTTGCTTAATTGTTCGCACTGTAAGCGTGTCTTACAAAAAATGAAGACTTTATGTGTGTTTTCCTCAGCGAGGAGTGCCGCGACTAATGCTTCCTTGTGTTTTTTGTCATCTGCCAATATAAGTTGCTGGGTGATTTGGCGATGCTGTTGCCGGTGTGAATCCACTTCAATAAACTCTGGGTTTTTAAAAGTGGCTTTTATTCGCCCCAATTCTTTGTGATTGAGTGTGGCTGAAAATAATAGGTTTTGTCGCTGTTTATTACAGCTTTCAGCAATGGTGTGCATATCAATGGCGAAACCCATATCGAGCATGCGGTCCGCTTCATCCAATACCAGTATTTCCAGGTCACTAAAGTCAGGCGTGCCTCTTTCAAGGTGTTCTACTAGCCGCCCGGGTGTAGCAATCAATACTTCTGGGTTTTTTCTGAGTGTTGCTATCTGATGTTTAAAAGCCTCTCCCCCGATAATTAAGCCAGATTTGATATAGGTAAACGCTGCCAATTGCTCAAAGTGCTTTTGAGTTTGTAGCGCCAGCTCTCGAGTGGGCAACAATATCAATGCCCGTGTTCCGCTCTTAGGTGAATCTAACGTCAACATGCGCTGTAATATGGGTAATAGAAAAGCGGCGGTTTTACCACTACCTGTTTGTGCTGACACCATCAGGTCTTTGCCAGCGAGAGCCGGGGGGATGGCTTGCTCCTGAACTGCGGTCGCTTCAGTAAAGGTGAGCTTTTCAAGTGCTTTAAAAAGCTGTTTATGTAGTGGTAAAGATTGCAACAGAGACAATGGGGTATTCCTGATTCAAAGGGTGTAGGCGTGTTGTTAAAGAGTGGGGTGGCCGGTAGTTTTAAATAGAAGCCAGCCAAACAGGACCCACTTTAACAGAATCAGTGGGTACTCTCTGCATCTGTTTTTTCTCGATTAAACAGCTTGAATGTAAAAGACGATATACGTCCTTTTATCGAAGAAATACGCTCTAGAATTTGTTCTCCCATCACTAATAAACATGGGGTCAAAACCAGTGTTAATAGGGTGGCAAATGATAGGCCACCAGCAATTGCACTGGCCAATTGTGTCCACCATTGGGTTGAAGGCGCACCAAAACTAATATCACGGTTGATCAGGTCAATGTTCATGGCCAGCACCATAGGCATTAAACCCAGGACAGTTGTAAAGGCCGTTAGAAATACCGGACGAAGCCGGCGACGGCCTGTTTCCAGTGCTGCGCTGATGGCATCTAGTCCATTTCTTCGCATTCGGTTATAGGTATCAATTAAGACAATGTTGTTGTTTACCACGATACCCGCCAAAGCGATGATACCCAGTCCGACCATGACAATACCAAAGGGCTGTGCCGTAATCAGAAGTCCAAGAAGAACCCCCGCAGTGGAAAAAACGATGGCTGACAGTACTAAGAACGCCTGATAAATCGAGTTGAATTGGGTGACTAATACTAAGGCCATCAGGACGAGGGCTGTCAGGAAGGCACCCATAAGGAATTCCATGGCCTCACGTTGGTCTTTATCTTCTCCTTTGAAATTGATGTAGACCTGTGGGTCGAGTTGGGTTTTTGACAAGACGGCTAACAAACTTTTTAGTTGGCTATCGGGAAGCACGCCTTCGGCAACATCCGCTTTAATTGTCGTCGTTCTACGGGCATTTACCCGGGTTAGGGTGCCGCTCTTTGGTGCGGGTTTGATGGTGACAAAGTTACTGATAGGAATCATGCCAGTAGGTGTGGCGATACGTAACTGATCCAGCTGTCCCAAATGGCGATCGCTGGTAGGAAAACGGACCCTGACGTCCACTTCGTCATCGTTGTCATCGGGACGATAATCCGTCACTTTAATGCCGTTGGTAATCATTTGTATGGCATTACCCAATGTCGCTATGTCTGCACCATAGCGGGCTGCAAGTTCTCGATTTACCTCAATACGCCACTCGATACCAGGTAGTGGCCGGTCATCTTCTATATCGACATACCCACCTTGCTCCAGCATGATAGTGCGGACTTGTGCTACGACTGCAGGTACCCGCGAAAAGTCGCGCCCACTGAATTCAATTTGTATCGGTTTTCCTTCGGAGGGGCCGTTTTCAGCCTTCCGGAATTCAAGTTGAATGCCGGGAATATCTGTAGTCAGCTGACGCATTTCATTGAGAATTTCTGCCGCTGGACGTCGTTTATCCCAATCAATAAATTCTAATTGAATAATGCCAATGACATCTTCCGCTGTATTTTGGCCGTTGTCCTTATTAAAAGATCGGGCGTAGACAGACTGTAATTCATCCAGGTTTTGTACACGCTGTTCGACCTGCCTGACGATTGCATCTTTTTCATAAATAGAAAGATCACCTCGAGCGTGAACCTGAATCAAAGCTAGTTCGGGTTCGACTTCTGGGAAGAATTCAACGCCTTTGCCAAGTTTCCCATAAACGATATAAACACCGGCCATCACGACGATGGCCACCATGAGTGTTTTACCTGGGTGTTTTAATAATTTACCCAATAGCTGGACGTAATTTTCTGTTATTGGACCTTCAACCATTTTTTCAGGATGGTTTTGTTCTCGGGTAATACCTCCTCCCAAGACAGGAATGAAGATCAGTGCCATAGAGAGGGATGCGGATAATGCAATGATGACGGTAATGGGCAGGAACTTCATGAATTCCCCTACCATCCCTGGCCAAAATAGCAGTGGCATAAAGACGGCAAGGGTTGTGATGGTTGAGGCCGCTATTGGCCAAGCCATACGTTTGGCTGCAGAGGCATAGGCTGTATTTGGGTGCTGACCTTCGCTCATTCGTCGGTCAGCCAATTCAATAACAACAATGGCTCCATCGACCAACATGCCCACCACGAGAATAAGGCTGAACAGTACGACGATGTTCATGGTAAAGCCCATGGCATTGAGTACGAGGATACCGGCCAGAAAGGAGCCGGGAATGGCGAGTCCTACGAGAAAGGCGGAACGTAAACCCAGGGCGGCAATAATCACAATCATGACCAAAATGATGGCCGACAGAATATTATTTTGCAGGTCGCCTAACATATCCCGAATTTGATCCGACTTATCCTGCATATAAGCAACGTCAAGTGCCTCAGGCCAGTGTTGCCGTTTGGTTTCAACCAATTGCCGCACCTGAGTAATCGTCTCGATGATATTGGCACCGACTCGTTTTTTTACTTCT
This sequence comes from uncultured Porticoccus sp., assembly GCA_963974675.1. Classification (GTDB taxonomy): domain Bacteria; phylum Pseudomonadota; class Gammaproteobacteria; order Pseudomonadales; family Porticoccaceae; genus Porticoccus. Next base: position 19,640 of record CAXBDQ010000032.1, read on the forward strand.
AGGGTGACGGCAGACTGTCCTCCGACACGGGCAAAACTCTCGGGATCTTTAAAGCTTCGGCGTATGTTGGCCACCTGCCCAAAAGTCACCACGCGGTTTCCATCTACTTTAACGGGCATACCCAATAGGTCGTTTAAGTCCTCAATAACGCCCGGTACTTTTAGTACCAAGCGGCCTGCACCCGTGTCCATTGCTCCGGCCGCGACCAGTAGGTTGTTATTCCTAACGAAGGAAAACAGCTGTTCATATTGAACTTGGTAGGTCTCCATTACAGCGGGATCTACGATGATCTCAAGCAGTGCTTCTCTATCGCCGCCGATGGCAGCTTCCAATACACCGGGTAGTGCTTCAATGCGGTCTTGTAATTCTCGGGCGATGTTAACCAAGCTACGTTCTGGTAGAGGCCCGGAGAGGGAAATTGTTAATACAGGAAATAAAGCAACGTTGATTTCTATGACCTCAGGGTCATCGGTGTCTTCTGGAAGTTCTATTTTGGCGATATCGACTTTTTCGCGGACATCCGCTTGGGCTTGCTTGCTATCAAACCCTGCACTGAATTCTAATTGCACCGAGGCGTGGCCCTCGCCAGCCGTGCTCTTCATTTCTTTCAGTCCTTCAATGGACTGGAGTTCTTTCTCCATGGGTTTAACTAACAGGCGCTCTGCATCTTCTGGCGAGATGCCTTCATGGGTCATAGAGACATAAATAAAGGGAACCGTAATATCTGGTTCAGCTTCTTTAGGGATATTTTGGTAGGCGATGGCACCCGCAACCAGAATAAAGAGCAGGCTGAGTAATACGGTTCGGCTTCGGGAAAAGGCAAGATCAATGATGGCATTCATAATATTATTACCCTCAAGAGGCTGGAACCTCTGTTACGGGTTCTCCAACATTAACAAAGCCCTGGCCCTGAGTAATGATGCGTACTTTATCGGGTAAACCTGTGACCCAGACACCGTCTGCTCCAGTGCGAAGTAATTTAATCGGGTGAAAGTTAACAATGCTATCTTCATTAACGCTTTTAATGCCCACTTCACCACTGGTATTAAGAGAGAGCACGGCCGGAGAAACAAAGTGAGCCGCTTCGTAGCCCGTAGTGATACTTAATTCAATACTGACGCCAGCATTTAACATGCCATCGGTATTATCCACTTTGGCTTCAATACGAAAACTATGGGTTTGAGGGTCCCCTACACTGGATATGTAGGTGAGTTCGCCAGAGGCTTCCCGGCCATCAAGTAAGCGAATGTGGACTTGCTGACCAAGAAGTAGTTGGCCAGCACTTTGTTGTGACACGTAACCCACAGCCTTGACGGTGGATTCATCAATGATTAACGCAACCTTATCCCCTTTTTCTAGGTGGCTGCCAAGCTCCACATAGCGGCTTTCAAGGATACCGTTGAAGGGCGTTTTGATAGCAATGTATTCAAGTTCCAGTTCGGCTGTTTGTAATGTGGCTTCAGCAACTGCGAGGGCCGCTTCTCTGGACCTCAGCTGATTTTCCGATTGTAGTCCACGTTTTTGGAGTGTCTTTGCGCCCGCTACTTCGAGTTGTTGACTGGTCACCTCAGCCTCAGCACTTTTGAGTCGGGCGATACGATCTTCTGTGGCCAGTTGAACAAGCAGGGTACCTGCGGCAACGTATTCACCTTTTTCTACGGGGAGACTAAGCACGCGTGAGGTGGTTTGGGCCCTGATCTCCACTTCTCTCAAGGGTTCGAGTTCCCCTTGAATAACAATTTCTCGAGCGACATCTTCTGACTCAATATCCTGAACACCAACGGTCATTTTTTGTAGTGGTTTGTTTGGACTTGTAGATGAGGATGTTGTGGTTGCTTGGGGTTCTGATGTATTTGCAAATATGCCACTTAACATCCAAACAACAACAAGGAGTAATAGTCCCAATGAAAGGTATGTCGATTTTTTCATAATCATCTCAATCTAATTTCTGGCTAATGATGACGAGAGGTCATAATCGATTAGTTTTTCCCAACAAGACCAGCCATCATAAATTCGGTGGCAGCCTCGATAATGTCTTCTTTACTGCCGTGAGAGCACCAATCTTTACCTGACCACAACATATTGACGGTGCCATCAAAGCAGGCATGCATGCCTATGCTGATATGGTCGAGAGGACGTCGGGCGATTAACCCTTGGTCCATCGCCTCAATCAGTAGAGGGTCTCCCCACTGGCTAAAAGCGGTGTCCAACTCCAAAAAAGCATCATGCCAGCGCTCGTCTGCTCTTTCTTTGAAGTCAATTCTATTGGTGTGTTCGACGATGTACCGATATTCACAGTGGTCTAGGTGATACTGGAAGGAAATTTTGAAGATATGTTTAAAGCTTTGGAGTACATCTTTGCTCTCTGTGTCTTCTAGTTGAAAGCTTTGTAACAGACCCCGATAAAATTGAAGCATGAGCTTAAAAAGCAATTCATCCTTACTCGAGACATGTTTGTATACCGTGCCTTTACCTACTCCAGCCCGCTTGGCTATCTGCTCAATAGTCACAGACTCCCATTTGGGGTGTGAGAAAAGTGCTAAAGCAGCATCGAAAATATCTTCTTCTCTGCGTTCAAACTCTCGCTGTTTTCTAGAGGGACTTGTCATATTAGGCCTTATGTAGACTACTGGTCATAATATGACTGACGGTCACAAAATGCAAATTGATTTTGTCTTAGGTGAAATAATCTACACGATTTCCTGCAGGTTAAAGAAAGAAAAAATAGCGAGTTTACGAGGAAAGAAACATATTTTTACCCACCCTAAAATCCTTATTTATCTTACACAATTGGAGTGTTCCACAGATCTACAAAAAAGGAGCGGCGTACATAGCGGTAGTTAATATGGTTGTAGTCGGTGTTTCGTCGATACAGGCAGTATTTTTCTGGGTAAAATCAGCGTACTCCTTTTGTTAAGTATGTGCATTGAAGTTAATGTAGTGATATTGTTTTAGCTATTTTGAAGTGTCTGTCCCTTTGTTGTTGCTATGGCATCGGCCACAAAATAGACATCTTATATAGTCTGATATTCGTAGAGGTGTTTAAGCTGAACAGATAAAAGGGAGAGAACCATATTGTCCCAGTTTAATAACAGCTTGAGCCAACTTAGTTGTCAGTATTATTAATTGGTCGGTATAAATTTGAGCCTATGTTATAAAACCCGATAAAAAATATTCATTCTAATAAAATTATGGGGCTGACCCAGATAACTAAGCCGTATTATCTTTAACCCATTGTTTT
>CAXBDQ010000033.1:0-21231 GCA_963974675.1 uncultured Porticoccus sp.
GTAGCTACCATACAAATCAATAGGTTACCGGCTTTTCAAACCGCTTTCCTGCTCCCTCTTCGCCCAATTGTGGGAAAATTGCGGGAGTTTTCACTCCTCATCCTCATAACGTCACAGCCGGTGTAGAGCTTCCAGACCAACTCACCTTCTCTACAGCACCGAGCAACTCTCCAACTTCAGCCGCAGAATAATGCGTAGTGATCTGTCCATTCTTATGGCCCAACAATACCGGTCGCGTCTCATGACTCACCCCTTCGGCACGTAACCGCCTACCAAAAGTATGCTTCAAGTCATGCACTCGTACCTGAGGAATTCCTATCTCCTCTCGTGCTCGACGCCAAACCTTCGTATTGATGCGATCTACCGGTTTCCCCGAGGTATAAGCAAACACAAACTCCGGATGCTTACCCCATTGGCGACGACATTTTATACTTGTAAATTTATGGTTCTTACGAGCTGCCATTTTTTTTGAAATTGGCTACCACATCTTGTTTAAAAACAATTTTGGATAGGCTTGAAGTTAATATTTAAGCTGTTATATTTGAGCAATGAAAACTTCAACTGCATTCCTTCATTATATTTTTTTCATAGGGAGCCTCGTCCTTAAATTCCCCTCTTAAGTGAGCGCATTTCTGCGCTCGTCTGTCTTTTACAGATTACAGCTAAAAACACTAACTAAATTTTAATTAAAACCGTTTTATGGTTGATATTTATTCGCATTGGATAAAGTGCTTATTTGCGACATATCCACTTAAAAGAGCCGACTGCTACCATGATTCCACAAGACAAAACACTGCTTAAACTCTGTCATTCTGCTGCTTCCCCCATCTGGAACTCCTCTAATTGCTACGAATGGAGAAGCGTTTCATGATTTTCAAGAAGGCAGAAAAAAAAGTTATAAAAAATATGAACTAACAAATCATCATTAAGGAGGTGATTGACTTGCTTTGTTTTTATGGATTGTAATTTTTAAAAAAAATACAAGTAACTTAATCTACTATTTATTGTTAGGTAATAAGATGCCGAAAAATGAAAAGAAGAAACCAATAATGTCGTTAAAAGAAAAACGTAAATTAAAAAAAGAATCAAATAAAGACAATGAGGTAAAACCAAGAAAGAAAAAAAGCTAGGTTTGTACTGGGCGCCAATAATTTTGGCGCTTTTTTTAAGACTGAAAAAAAACTGTATAACTATCTATCATTAACTCCTTACAGAAAAGATAGACACAATTGACACTACCCATGACAATAGCTCATCACGATACTCTAAAAATCGCTCATTCTGACCGTCATAGAGACACATTTTTTAAACTATTTTGACAAAATTGCAGGACTGCTTGCGATGTATATCGTTTGGTCATAGATAACCTTTGAATTAGCTACTAGATAGACAGTTTAAGCAGCCTGCAACTTATTTCATTTTTGTTTATCACATAAGATCTACGTATATTTCACCTTTAGAATATCGGCCTTTTCTCTTAACTGGCAACGTAAAAACACGCATAATTTCCTTATCATTTCTTTCTTATAATCAGGTTTACCCGTGCTGGTTTTTTTGTTGGAGGTCAGCACTTACAGTATGAACTTGTCAACCGCTAGAGCAATAACACCAGCAAGTGCTAAAAAGCTCAAAACTTTCCAGATACCGATAGAGTTTTCTAGAGACGCTACGCGATTTTCTAAAGAAGCAGGTTTAGCGACAGATTTGCTATTGCTAGAAGATTTACTGCTACCACCGTCTAAAGGAATAACGGATTCAGCCTGAGGGCCTTTATCTGAATCTGTGTCGACGAATTGAACGGCTAAACCCTGGCGAATAGGGCCATCACCTTGCCATTCACTTTTGTGGAAAAAGAAGTCTTCACCATTTTTGTCGTCGGCAATAAAGCCGAAGCCTTTGCGAAAATCGTAACGTTTTATAATACCTTTGGCCATGCTTGTATCCTATTCAATGTGTAATGAGGCAATGCTGATGATCGTGAATTCTAGTTCGATCTCTAAGTGGTTGCCAATTCTAAGTGGTTGCCAATGATGGCGCTAATGCATATTTTCCAATTTAAGTACCCACTCCCCTATGGATTAAGACAATTAACGCTCAGGTAAGGGGCAAGTAACCCAGTAATCAGGCTGAAAAATGCAATGATTTGTCATGTAAGTTAAAAGAGCTATAGAAGTTAATAGTTATGTTCAAGCTAAACCTCCTTGCTAGAAGGTTTAGCTTGAACATAAAACAATACCATAGATCGGCATACTTAATCTAAGTAGTCAACAAAGCGACCTCTTGTATTTATTATTATTTGAAAATTGTAATACTAATTCTTTACATCGTGTTGCAGTAAATCATTCTGTCGAATGATAGAACGCAGCTCATTTATGTAGTCGTCGCCTCTCTGTGAGTATTTACCAAGCCCCCTAGCCAGCTCGATGCCGGTGATGGGTTTATCTGCGGCTCTCAGTCTTGCACGGATCTCGCGTAATGAGGTGTAAGCTTTATTGCTATTGAGATTACGCAGATAACTTTCAACAGAGTCCTCGGGAGAAGTGAACACTTCAACCTCGTGATCATCTCCCATTCCACGTTTCCGGGGTACGAGACCGCAGCCTTGTTTGTAGCACCATTGCCCATAATAATTGTATCCTTCGCGACCAAAGCGGGAAGTGCCCCATGCACTTTCATTGGCGGCCTGCGCAAGAGCAAGTGAAACTGGCACCGCGTCAACTCGACGAAGCAAGGTGGCCCAGTCCTCGTCGCTATTAACGTCAAAGTTATCCACTTGGTAGGTTGCTAGAAGACTTTCCAACTGAAGACGTCCCCACCAGCCGATATTATCCCTATCCTGGCTCCAATCACTTATTTGCTCACGTGATTTAAGGATGGCAGTATTATGCTCTTCGATCAGCGGCAAGAAATAATTAAGAAACACTTCTTTGCGTTCAGTACCCGCTTCGTATTCGGTGAAGTCCGGCACATCGGCTGGAACAGCCCATAAAACAATCACAAGCCCCAGCAAGATAACGCCACTGATTTTAATCAATTTTTTTTCATTATTTGCTATTGCCATCAAAGCATTATCCTTTTTGTACAGTTAAGTGACAAGAAACCATATTTCATGAAAAATTTCAGCTTTAACCCTTTTATACCTAAGAATAAATACGCAATAGCCTTCTATAGCTGTCTATATGTTTTACTGATAGTTTTTGCATATTTAGACAAGTCTATTGAGGATATTTTTGATTTCATTGAAAGGTGCTGGTTGAATCAATGCGCGTCATAAATAGCCTCGTGGCTGATTATGCTTTTCTTCTATCCTTTCGATTAAGCCATTAGGAATAATAAATTTGGGCTGTCAGTTTTTTTTCGCTATGTTACCTTATTAAGTAAATTAACAATCAAAACAAAAAATAATGATTATTTCGTTTGTTTTCTTTTTAGTGCTGTTTACCTTAATCGGAATTTCTTCAACATTCAAAAGCCGTAACACTAAAGAAGATTATTATCTGGCAAGTGCCAGTGTTAAACCTTGGCTTGTAGGGCTATCGGCCGTAGCCACCAATAACAGTGGGTATATGTTTATCGGAGTGATTGGTTATACCTATGTCACCGGACTGGCCTCAGTTTGGCTAATGATTGGATGGATAACTGGCGATTTTCTCGCCTCACTCTATATACACGCACGCTTGAATAAGGCAACCACAGAATCCGGTGAAGTCAGTTATGCCGGAGTGATCAGTCACTGGCATGGCGAAAATAATGAACAATTACAGCGGGTTATGGGGCTTCTATCTTTGTGTTTTTTACTAGTTTACGCCAGCGCACAACTAGTGGCTGGGAGCAAAGCATTACATGTATTGTTTGAATGGCCACTATGGTATGGCGCCGTTATAGGGGCCGTAATCGTCGCTATTTATTGTGTCGCCGGTGGCATACGCGCATCCATTTGGACTGATGCGGCACAGTCAATAGTGATGATTGTGTCCATGTGCCTACTGCTGTGGTCTGCCATCCATTCTTTAGGAGGGGTTGATAGAACACTTACACAAATGCATCAAGTTGATGGGTATATGAACTGGTTTCCCAAGGATCTTGTCGCACCCGGTATTGCTGGTGGAACACTCTTCATCGTCAGTTGGTTATTTGCTGGTTTATCTGTGATTGGCCAGCCACATATTATGGTGCGTTTTATGACGCTGAATAATTTACAGAATATGCGCCGCGCTAAAATCTGGTATTACTTATCGTTTATCGTATTTTACAGTGCCGCGATTGGAGTAGGAATGTTATCTCGCGTATATCTGGCTGATACGGGGAAATTTGATGCTGAACTGGCACTACCCATTATGGCGCAACAATTATTATCACCGGTACTGGTAGGTTTGGTGTTGGCGGGTATTTTTGCGGCGACTATTTCAACTACAGATTCATTGGTGTTAAGTTGTTCATCTACTATTACTCACGACCTGTTCCCACACAATATTGAACGTACCTATTTACTCAAAATTACAACCATATTAATTACTCTATGCGCGTTAGGGCTGGCTTTAGTAAATAATCAAAGCGTATTTAACATGGTGATCATGGCATGGTCTGGATTAGCTAGTGCTTTTGCGCCTTTATTGATTGTATTGGCAATTGGACGGAGACCATCTCAGTACGTTAGCATCATTGCCGTTATCGTAGGTTTTATTACATCTGTTGCGTGGCGTATTGCTGGCCTACATACAGTCGTCTATGAAGGCTTGCCAGGCATACTAGCGGGTTTATTAATTATTTTTCTGTTAGGTCAATTATGGAAACGTGATGCCTGAAATTCAGGACATATGATCTCGTATATGTTCATCTATCTAAGGTTGTTTTTTACCACTAAAAAACTATTTAAAAAAATGACTGTGTCAAAAAGTTGTTACTTAACACACTAAATGTTCGCTTAAGCAGTGTTTAATCAGCACTTTTAGAGACTAATATTTTTAGCTGGTAGTCCAACGTCTTATCAGGTTGTGATAGATACCAGCTAAGCGCCTAACTTCAGGGTCGTCAGAACCTCTCTCGACACTAAGCACCTGTATACTCTGATCAAGATCGTAAAGAATTTCTCGTTGTTGACTCCCACGGATCATGCTTTCCACCCAAAAGAAGGAACAAACCCTGACCCCATCAGTGACTGGTCTCACCTCGTGAAGACTTGTCGCAGGATAAAGGATCATGACGCCTGCGTTCAGCTTTACCTCCTGTATACCGTAGTCGGTTTCGATAATTAATTCGCCACCTTCATATTCATCAGGTTCGGATAGGAACAGGATGGCAGAAATGTCTGTACGCATTACTGGTGGTCTGGCAAATGCATAATAGCGTTATCGACGTGTAGACCGTAATGACCGCCAGCCCTGTAGCGGTTGAATTTTGGAGAGAATATTTTTTTTGGTAATGCGGCAGAAATAAACACCGGGTGGGCAGGCAGGGTTTGCAAGATTGACTGACCCAGCTTTAGTGCAATATTGCTAAAATTTTCAACTTGCTGGTTATTTTTAACGTGAAAAACTTGGTCGCCTGCCGTTATTTTTCCATCCCGTCACTGGGCACTATCGAGTTGCTGCCGGTAATTTTTTACGGCGGCTTTATCGAATACCTGTTCGATATGCATTAGCATGCCCGAACTCCTTGACCCGACATCTTCTTTATTTCGCTGATACTGCTAGTTCTTTTCACCGTCGCTGCTCTCTCTGCCACTATCTTTCTCGATTGTGGTTTTCACCATTTTTTTGTGGCTGGAATTTTCCGTTTCCCCGTTATCATTGGCTTGATCAGAGGAATACCTGTCTTACTTTGTATCAACACGATTGCTGTTTTGATAATTTTTAAAATGTCCACTAGAACTCCTAATTCAAATCAAACCATAGCGGCCCTATTTAAAAGGGCTTCTATAATGGCTTTTTTTTACTCCTATCAATTTTTTTAATCAGCAAGACATTCTTCTTCTGACAGATAACTTCATGATAAAAACTCATGCCACCTTACCTTTTATTGGATTTTTTATTACGTAAACTATTACGGTAATCCAAATATCTATCTAATTTCGGCAACACATATTTATCCGAAATAAGAAAAACTACAATATAAAAAGCCGCGATAACAAAAAACAATTCCATAACATCCATATTAGTATTTTCTCCATTTTTCTAGCCTTCTATCGTAGGCCACAGCAACCGAAGATTTCAATCATCCTGATAATCGCCCGCTATAAACGTTTTCTTTCCCACCCCCAGATCATTTCTCAACTGTTCGATATTAATCATTCGAGATCCACCTACTTTGACAGTAGGTATGGCTTTGGTGATGACCCAGGAGCGAATGGTTTTAGGTTCTTTTCCAACAAGTTCCGCAAAACGCACCTGTGAAAGAAGCGGAGGAATAGCGACAAGATTTATTTTTTTATCAAGTTCCATTTGTGATTTATCACTGCGTCAAATAGAATCAAAAACACACAACAACATATATTGTAACAATTACACGTTATCACAAATTTTATGTTAATAGTACAGAGTATTATTTATATTTTATGAATATTGGTGATCGGGTCCGAGGACTTTTAGAAATTAGGGGCATGCCCAATAAACTGGAAGACAAAACCGGTATTGATCGTGATACCTGGCGAAATGTACGCTATGCCAAACAAAAGGTTAACGAAGACCATATTGTTGCTGTTTGTGAGGCATTCCCAGAGTACCGTCTGTGGATAGAAACCGGCCTCACAGCACCAGATTCCGGGCAAATATCGCCAAAAGGAGAACCCTCGCCCCAAAAAAATACCTAGGTTTTACCCCTCAAAAGAAAAATATATGCTCCAAACGTCGCAACTCTTTAAACCAGAGTTTGAGTAAATCAGTTTGCCAGATAGAATGGTCTGTACTAGCCCATCAGGGGCGATGGAGTGAGTACTGCCAAAATGGCCCTCTCGTATTACAACTATCTATGCGTAGCAGCACTGGTGTCGTCTGTTTTCAGTGTCACGCACGCCTCATCAGAACCACCCGCCAGTGCTTTTGATGGAGACAGACTTGCCCAAGCCGTCTACGATCAATCAACAAGTGGTGATGCCAGCTCAAGGGTAGAAATGCTGCTTGCCCGCAAAGGGAAAAAACCCAAACAACGAATCCTTTACAGCTATGCAAAAGATAAGGGGGCTGCTGAACGCTGGACTCTGCTGCGTTTTATTAAACCCAATAATGTAGAAAAAACTGGATTACTCACCAAAGATTACACTGGTGACGAAAGTGACCAATGGCTCTACCTTCCCGCATTAGACAGAGTCCGCCGCATTTCTTCTTCACGAAAAGGTGGCCGCTTTGTAGGATCAGACTTTCAATATGAGGATTTGACGGACCGCGAAGTGAATATGGATAATCATCGCATTCTTGGAAAGGATAAAGTCAGTGGCATCGGATGTACCCTGCTCGAAAGTATCCCCGTAAAAAAGACCAATTCTATCTATTCAAAACGTATTAGCTGCATTCACCCTAGGATATTCATTCCCTTGCGTATTGATTACTATGAAAACAATAAGACAAAGCCTATCAAACGATTAAAAGCGAGAAAAATAAAAAAAGTGCAGGGTTACTGGACGATATTTGATAGCACCATGTATAACTTAAAAACAGGACACAGTACCAAGTTAGCCACCACCCACATAAAGTATGATCAGGGCATACCCGATACACTGTTCAGCCAAAGGGGTTTATCGGATGATAGCCGAGAAATACCATTTCGCCCCCAAGGGGAAGAAAATTAAAGGAATAGACTAGATGAGACCCATTCAGTACAAAATCACATCGACCATTTTCACTCTACTGGCACTTCACTTTTGTTCGGCTAGCCAAGCAGATGATGATGTCTTGATGATTGAGGATGACGATAGCGAACTGTTGATTATGGATGAATCGGAGGAAGATAACTTACTGGAACTGTTCGAAGATGATGAGGAGGAACTTCTCACTATTGAAGAAGACAACTCTGGCACTATCGATGACGTCGATGTTTATTTAGCCCCGGAGGATGAAGACTCCAACATGATGTCAATTGATGAGAGCGATGATTACGAGCAGCCTTCTTTCAGTCAAACACCCATTATTGCCTCTACTCCAAGTTTGAAAGTGGATCGTCTCTGGGTTGAATATGGTCTCTTTACCCAGAGTCATTCAGGAAAAAATTACCAGGGCTATGGCCATGGCCTTGCCACATTTGACTGGTCTCCGTCTCCCGAGTGGGAGGTGAAAATATCCGCACGTGCCGATGGTTATTTTGAAGCTGGACGCGATGATTGGGGAGAAATTGATCTCGACTATGATGAAACCTACCTCCGCTACAAAGGAAAGAAGTCTACCGTCACCCTTGGGGCACAAAAAATTCTGTGGGGACGTATCGACGAATTCCCTCCCACTGACCGGCTCAGCACCCAAGACTTGAGACGTTTTATTATTGATGACCTTGAGGATAGACGATTAGCCTCACTTGCTCTCAGGCTGGAACATTTTTTTGGCGATAAAAAACTTGATCTAGTGCTTTATCCTGATTTTAGAGAAGCGCAACTTCCAGACAAAGATAGCACTTGGTATCCCGTTAATCGTCAATCGGGGGAAATTCTCGGCTTGGAAACCAATGCAGCTATAGAAGCTGTGGTAAAAAATGCCCCCATACGGGAAAACACACCTGACTCTGAAGGTGGATTTGGTCTACGCTTCAGCAGTATTGGCTCCACTCTGGATTACGCTCTGTCCGTCCAAAAAGGGCGTCAAACACTCCCCTACTTCAGCTATAACCCTGCAACGAATACTATTGAGGGCGAATACCCAAGAACTTGGATCATCGGTGGTGACGTGGGATTTGAGGCCTTGGGTGGAACAGTGAAGTTTGAAGCCTCCTGGTTAAGCGATACACCCGTTACCCAAAAGAACGGCATCTATACCACCGTTAAAAGTGTCAATTGGGGTGCTGCACTGGAGCTATTTCCCGGTGATGGCGATAGTCGATTAAACCTTCAGCTCACAGGTACAAAACTGATGCGCGCCCCCCTTGTGATCGATCGTGCAGAATCGTATACCTTTAACGGTACCTATGAAGTTCCGTTTGCTAACAATCGCTGGAGGGCAAAAACCCGCTTTTATGTGGGACTGGATGAAAAAGACGTCTACCTGAATCCCGAAATTGCCTTCATCGGCTGGGAGTCCCAAGAACTCTATCTTGAACTACACTTTTTTGATGGAGATAAAGGCACACCAGGAGGGTTTTATCAGGACAACTCCATTGTAACCTTGGGATGGAGAGTATCATTCTAGTCACTATTTTAGTGTGAATTTATTCACCAAAGGGTGCTGCTATATGGAATACAGCTATTAATAAAGGGCCTTCACAATACCGCCAGAAATTAGCCAATGAGCGTAAAGCCATGGCTATTCTGGATGACGGTATTATTGTCTTTGCCAATAGCGCTTTTGCTTCACGTTTAGGGTACGACGATCCGAGCGATATCATATCAACCCCACTAATGGATGTAATAAAAGGGTTGAGTAAGCATCAGCTTCGAGATTACCTCAACAAAGCCAAACTAGGGGCAAACCACGACAAAAATATCCCCAAAGCTGAGGTACAGATCCAACAAAAGGCAGGCACTGAAAAAAAAGCTGAATTACATGCCTGCCATCGTCACGTCGACGGTGAGAATATTGTAGAGCTTCAGTTGTTCACAGAAGATGACCTAAAGTTAACCGGTCGAATTTCCAGATTGCCCTGGAAGCTTTATTTCAGCTTTTTTTGCCTACTTGTTGTCGCTATTTTACCCAATGTTCTTTTACCCAACCTCAACATCAATAACGCCCCAAAAACATTCTTACCCTCAGACGAACCATCAGTCGTTTTTGACAACCAGATACGCCAAGTCTTTCCAGACGATGAGGTCATTATCCTGTTGTTCGAGGGCGTCGCACTTTTTTCCGACGGCTTCTTAAAGGCCTACCATGAACTTGGAGAATCTTTCGATCAGCACGAATTAATTGATGACGTGATCAGCCTAACTCGTCAGGACCATATCAGCGGTTCAGATGATGGTTTTCTGGTTGCACCCTTAATCGACGTGGATGTATTAGAAGAGTCTCTGCCTAAAGAGCGACTGGAACACGTCATTTCTGATCGTTTTGCAAGAAACTCATTGGTAGCAGAAGATGGCTCAGCCATAGCCATGGTCATTATCCCCCAAGCCCTGAATGACAGCATTCGACACCTTGCACTGGAAGAAGAAATTCTGAGCATTGTGAAAGCACATAAGCTTGATGGCTATCTCTCCGTCATGGCCGGCGAAATTGCCACAGATGTGGCACAAATGAGAGCAATTCTCAGGGATAACATGATTTTTATTCCAGCCACAGTTGTTGTCGGACTACTGCTGATTTGGTGGTTGTTCCACCGCGTCATTGCGGTAATTGTTACCGGTGTCACAACAGGTGCTGTTGTCAGCTCAACCATCGCATTTTATGTTTTATTCCAACAACCCTTTAACTCTATCTCGGGTATTATTCCGCCGCTCTTATCTGCATTAACTATCGCGGCATTGGTTCATTTGTTTAATGCCCTCCACTACGCTTCCAAGAGAGGTTTTTCAGGACGAGAGCGGGTACAAGCAGCTCTTGAAGAAATTCGGAGACCAGCCTTATTTAGCGCACTGACGACATCGGCTGGCCTGGCTTCCCTAGGACTCAGCCCAATTCCACCCATTAGCGTTTTTGGACTCACGGCAGCTGTCGGTGTTTTACTGATATACCTGATTGTTATCCACGTACTTCCCCCCATCTTTTCGCGTTTTGATACTCACCATTGGCCAAGCCGAAAATCTGGGTTAGCGTTGATGGATACCCTGGTAAATAAACTCTTTCATCTGGGGATAAGATACCCTTTATGGGTTATATGCACTGTTTTTATTATGCTTTCTTTAACCGCTCCATACATATTCAAAGTACAGGTTGAAACAAATATTCAGGAATTTTTTCTACCCACTCACCCGCTCAGAATCGCAACAGATCACGTTGAAGAAAAACTGGTGGGGACAACACCCTTGGAAATTATTTTTCAAGCTGATGAGCCTGACACGTTAATCCAGCCCGAATATCTTCGCTACTTGAAAGACCTTCAACTTTGGCTCGAAAAACAACCCGAGGTAGATAAAACCATTTCTGTTGCTGATTTTATAGAAGAAATGAACTGGGGCTTTCATGCACAACAAAATGAATTTTTAACCATTCCAGATAATTCTGATCTCATCAGCCAATACCTATTTGTCTATGACGGTAAGGACATGTTCGATTTTATTGGCGAGGATTACCAACAGGCCAGAGTAGCCATGAATGTTAATGTCCATGGCGCAAATCAAATCAGCAACCTGATGGAGAGAATCGAACAATTTCTTATCAAAAACCCACCCACTAAATCTGAGTGGACAATAACGGGAGCAGGTCGTTTATTTGCCGATCAAGAAACATTACTAATTAAAGGACAAATTTACAGTCTTGGCGGAGCACTGCTGCTTATATTTCTGCTCATGCTGGCACTGTGGCGTTCGGTCAAAGATACTTTGATTTGTATGATCCCTAACCTATCACCCGTCTTGCTTATTTTTATTATTATGGGCGCGCTAGGCATATGGCTTGATATGGCGACGGCAATGATTGCCAGTGTTGCAGTGGGGATTGCGATTGATGATACCATCCATATTTACCACGGATTTATCCATCGAGTTAGAAGCGGTATTCATCCCGTTTTTGCCTTGGCACGAACCTACCATCAAGCAGGTCGAGCAGTCATGACGACCACCCTCATTCTTTGCTCTCAATTCCTTTTATTACTTGCCAGTGCTTTTGTACCTATGGGTCACTTTGGCGCGTTAACTAGCGTGGGCCTACTCGCTGCTTTAATTTTTGACTTACTGTTACTTCCAGCTCTATTGATACTCATCTTTCGTAGAAAAATCCCCTCACCCAAACTGGCCACCCCAAGACCCTAAAAAAACCAGCCGAATTGGCTGGTTTTTTCTTACTCTATAAAATGTATGACCAATAATAGTTATTGTTAGAGCTGCTTTAACAGCTGCTCTGCTTCTTTTCTTTCAGGGAAATCATCCTTTTCAGATAAAAGTTCTATTAATTCTTTTTTTGCCTTGGCCTTATCGCCAGCAGCTGCGTTAATCATGGCACTGTGATACTTGATAGAAGGATTCGTTGAATTTTTCTTCATCGCTCGCTCAATAGTGCGCTGCGCTCTAGTTAACTCATCATTTTTAAGTAGAACAACAGCGAGCGTATCTAACGCCAAAGGTGACTCTTGGCTATGCTCAACAGCACGCTCAGCATATTCTAATGCTTGTTTTGTTTTTTTATCGCGCAACAACCAGGCTAAATTATTTAAAGCTAACGGGTTATTATTTTGAAGATCTAAAACCTTACTATATTCATTACCCGCTTTAACCTCCTCACCCTGCCCCAAATACATATCAGCCAACTCCAGGTGAGCCAATACATCTTTTGGGTGCTCTTTCAGCCAATTATCTAGTATATTTTCAGCCTCTACTTTCTTACCCATACTCCAATTTTGTTGTGCTAACACCAGCATATTTCGGGTGGTAGGTGCCTTATCAAAAGCAGATTGGGTTAACACCAAAGCTTCTTTTTGATTGCCATCCAACCGAGCACGAACCGCATCCAATTGAATAACTTCTGGGTGCTCTGGTGACAATTCTTTCAAAATAGCCAAGTTCTCTAGAACAGCATCTTTATCCGAACGCTGTAACAGCAATCGAATCAGTTCTATCCGAGGCTCTATATAGGAAGGAGAAATCTCCAATGCTTTCTCAAACTCTGTTTTTGCATCCTCTTTCTCACCCAGGCCCAAAAGTGCAAGACCCATATGATGATGAGGCTGAGGGGCATCTCTGCGTAGTGGGGACAATTGCCCAAAAACAGCTTTTGCATCGAGAAATTCATTTCGCTGTAAATGAGATAAACCAACAACATTAAGAACATCCGGTTGCTTTTTGAGCGATGATTCCAGCCCACCAATCAAAATAGGAACCTGCTCTGGCTTACCTCGGCTCAAATAGTAGCGGGACAACATTACTCTAGGCTGCACCTCTTTCGGGTGTGCGGCCATTGCCTGCTCTAACCATTTGACCATTTCATCCGTATTTCCCTGTATATCTGCTAAAGCCGCAAGCTTCAACATAACAGGCAGATAGTCTGTGTGATGCTCTAAAGCTTTAAGATAATAGCTGTGGGCTAAGCTCAAGTCTTTATCCTGAATCGCTAAAAAAGCAAGATTCTGGATAACAGACAGATCTCCAGGAGAAATTTCCAACGCTTTTTCAAATGCAATTTTCGCATCACTCGTCCTGTCAGCAGCCATATAAACCTGGCCACGCAAATTATGAGGGATGGAACTATCCGGATTTTTCTTTTCAAATTGATCAACAGCCTTTAAAGCACCATCGAAATCTCTTTGTCTTAGAAATGCTGATACCAACAGCAGGTCAGCTTGCTGAAATGAGGGGTCCAACTTCAAAGCGGCTTCAATGTGTTCTAAACCATGGGAAACCTCACCACTCGCCAATAAGCCGGCACCCAGACGAGTCCTAGCTTCAGGAGAGTTTGGCTGTAATTGAGTAACTTTAGTTAAGAGCGCTATCCCCTCGTCAGTTTTACCCTGCTTAAGCAATGCGCTAGCCAATAGGTTTAGTGCATTAACATCCTGACCATCCATAGCGACAACAGGCCTTATCAACGCCTCTGCCTCAACACTATCGCCACTTTGCAATTTCATGGTTGCCAATAGTTTTCGACCGGCCGGATTATTCGGAGAAATTGCCAAAAACCGGTAGGCAAAATCTTCTGCCTGTGAAAAATTTCCTTCCATATTATGGGCTGTTGCAAGATAGAACAGTGCCATTGGGTAACGATCTTCATCATTTTGGGCGACATCAAACGCAGTGATTGCATCCTTGATATTGCCATTACGGAAATGAAGAATACCTTGTAAATAGTGCGTACTAAGACTATTAGGTGCACGCGCTGCCAACACACCGATATCTTCAGTTGCACCTTCTATATTTTCCATCTGAAGGCGAACTAAAGCACGCTTGTAATAGTCATCCAATCGAAAATTACTGCTACTTATGGCCCGACTGTATGCTTGTTCAGCCATTTCTGGCTTCAGGCTACGAAGTTCTATATCTCCTTGTAAACTCCAGGCTGGTGCATACTCAGGATCAACCTCAAATACTTTCTGCAATTGTGTCCGCACAGATGTCCAGTCGCCCTTTGCCTGATAACCCATCAACCGGGCTTTCGATTCTAATGCATATGCAGTAGCCTTAGACTCAACAGCTTGATCAATGAGTATTTCTGCTTTATCTACCCCTTTACCGGACCTAAGGACAGCCATACCTTGAGAGGCTAGAACAAAAGAACGAGTAGTATCCGATACATTTTCCACTGAAATAGCACTCAGTACTTCCATATCCCCCACACTTAATAGCGCCTGGGATAATAGCGGTAACACCTCATCATCAGACTTACCAAGCTCTCTTGCTCTCGTCAGCTCTTTAACAGCATCTGCATATAAACCCTTATCAAAATAAGCCTGGCCTAAGAGCCAGCGAGCGTCCTGATGATTACTGTTCTTCTGCAGCGCATTCTTTAATTCGATAATCGCTGCATTTTTCTTTCCTCCAGATAAATAGGCCTTGGCCTCCTCAACCTGTTTGTCACCAGACGAGTCGTCAGAACATGCAAATAAAAGAGACAGAAAAAAAACCAGAACGCAATTTCGGAAACAAATACCCATAAAAAATTCCCTTTGAATCAACAGTAAGGAGCCACCTAAGCCAAAGCTTAAAGATACTATGCCTATAAACTGACAAGTCACCAAGTATACGGTAATAAAAATCAACCTGAGAAGGGTAAATCAAACTGACTAGATGAACAAATTGAAAGTTGTGCGTGAATGCACATTGAACTAAAAAATAAAACTTATATAACAATTACAAAAAATACCTAGGCCCAAACGAAAAACGGCGGCCTATTGGCCGCCGTTCTACAAATTACTACTTACATGATCTTAAGCAGAAAGACCATTTACTTTCTTGCGACGAACCCAACCCATTAGCAATAGGCTGCCCGCCAATAAGCCAATTGTTGCTGGCTCAGGAATCTGCTCTGTAGCAAGCATCGCAAACTGCAGTTGGAAAGAGTTACTTTGATTCTCAAAAGTAGTGAACCCAATACAACCTGAGTCAGCACCAGCTTCGGCACAAGCAAGGTCTGAAAGTTGACCCAATGCACCACTCACTGTATTCAAAAAGACTTGGTAGAGGTAGCCATCACGAACAAAACTATCAATCAAGAACGCCAGCTCAGTGTTATTCACGATAGTGGGTATACCAAGCAAGCCACCAGACAGAACAAAGATGTCACCACAACCAAAGCTATTCACCGCTCCTGAACTACAAGGATTCTGAGCATTAGGCGTTTCTTCAAACAGGACTCCAAAAGTAATTGCCTGAGTTTGATCAACACCGCCACCAAATGGAGTCAGAATTACATTATCTTGTGCACTTGCACTAGTCAAAGAGCTACCAGTGATCACAAAGTTGTTGTGAGTAATCATCGGACCAAGCTCAAAAACCATGGCATTAATGTCAGTGGCTGTAGTTACAGTACCCTGGCTTAGGTTACCACTTGGTGTGGTTCTATCAAGCGCCTCCGGGTTGATAACCAAGCTACTAATTTTATCGAAGCTATTAGACTCAGTACCCCAACTCAGCTTAGTGTAACCATCAACATCATCCAAAGTTGAAGTGGTGCCTTCTTTATTAACAGATGCAGGAGTAATCGGATTAACAAACTCGAATTCTTGTGTGTAATCGAAGGATGTAATCAATGTTCCCGCCATTGCTGAACCGACCAGAACTGTACTAAACCCTACGCCTACGGCTAGTTGCTTAAATAGCGTGGACATTTTCATGTATATCTCCTCGATAAATTAAATCAGTATTTATATCAAACCTAAAATCATTTTCTTGAAAACTCTCAAGCACGATCTTGTGTTACTGAACAACATAATGCACAAGGTGTGCCAAAAATAACAGATTACACTAACTTAATGATATTTATATAATTTTTTAAAATCAAACAAACCACATCAACAAATAATCCCTGCTGGACAAGCAATATGTAAATATACCTGACACCCCTGTTGCATCATGCGCCAACCCTCAAACGACTCTTTCAAACTTCTCGATATACTAGTAATACTTTTTTTGAGAACTGATCTTTTGACCCCAACCTCGTCCACCAGCATAATCTCATCATGGTTACGATTGATCTTATTAACATCCTTATACAGTGCGGGCTTAAAGCACCCTCGGCTGACAACTCGCAGCCTTGGCATTTTGAATGGAACGGTACAGCGCTGTCTGTACAATACGATACAGCCAGGGTTGCTGGGCGGACATTTCCGGCTAACAGCCCAGCAACGCTACTATCACTAGGGACAGTAATAGAAAATATCATAGAAATTTCAACCTATTACAATCTATCAACTGAGGTCTCCTGGAACCCAGAGACACTATCGACAACGTCTTGCAACGTAAAATTTAGTTTCCAATGCCCAAATACGCCCGACTTGATAAGCCCCTATGTTAACCACCCTGTCTTTAAACGACACACCAACCGATTTCCCTACCATAAAACAACCTTGCCGAAACCAGTGATTGATTCTGTTTCTCACCTCAAGGAAGGCTGTGCACGGATTCACCTCTTCGATTCACAGAAACCTATTCGAGAGATAGCGCGATTCATCAAAATTGCATCAGAAATCCGCTTTCAAACCAAAGAAGTACATGAGTGGCTGGGAGAATGCCTGCGGTTTACCAAAGAAGATGTAAAGAAAGCTGACGGGCTCGATATACGCACATTGGATCTGCCGCCCGGAGGTTCAATGTTTTTAAAGCTGATTAGCAGCTGGAATCGAATGAAGGTGCTTAACCGAGTGGGTATGTATCGTTTTTTAGCCCAAATAGATGCGGCACCCATTAAAGCGGCACCCGCAATTGTCGCTCTGATAGCACCGGCAACGCCACAAGGTGCCCTTGATGCAGGTAGGCTACTCTGTAGAAGTTGGGCTTATCTCAATGAGCAAGGAATAGCAGTTCATCCGTACTATGTGGTCGCAGACCAACTTGCACGACTTGAAGCTGGCGTCATACCTGAAAAGCTTACCCCGCGGGTAACAAGCCTTAAGCGAGACTGTACCAAAACATTCTCTATCACTGAAGGAGAAACGTTGCACATGCTGATGAGGATAGGTTACCCAAAAAGAAACAACCCGCCTAAATCCCTAAGATTACCAGAGCACGTTGTATTTTCAGATCACTCGAAACAATGAACTTGGGCATAAGGCCTAGAATAACTCATCCTTAGTGATCCTAAATGCCAGCTGAACCTAACTTCTTGCTCAGTTTTTTTCTGGCTATTTTCATGCCCAACTTCTGTAGAGGGTTTCGATTGCCCCATGGGCGCCATGTAGTCTTCAGTTTATTTCGATAAGCATCAAAATGAAGCCCCACGGGCGCGGAATATACCTTGCCTCGCTTCAACAAAATTTTGAGTGCCTGAGTAGCCGTCACCCCCGCACACAATTCACAGGCCATCACAGTTGAAGGGCCTTTATGGGCAGCCAAATCCACACGGCTTTCATCGACCAAATAAGTTGCTTGTAACATCGAGGGAGAAAGCCCCAGCAAAAATCGGAGTAGCTGCTCTTCTTCAGAACAACCTTCTAATTGAAAATATTCCTCAAAAGTCATTTTACCCGGCAAAAAACAAAGTAAAGCAACCCCCATCCCCAATGGTGCTGCTGTAACCGCAGGAATACCTAGCCTGTCACAGGCATCAAAAACAGCCCGACGAGCATCTAGCGCAAAAAAATCCAACGCATCCACATAGAGGTCAACACCCTCAAGAAATTGTTCCAAATTGTCGTTATTAATACCACCAGGAAATGGCTTGATATTAAGCTCAGGATTGATATCCCTAGCCATTTCTGTCATAACATCCAGCTTAGAACGACCAAGGTGAGACATGCTTGCCCCAACCTGTCGATTAAAATTAGGCAGCTCAAATTCATCAAAATCAGAGATGTTAAACTGTGTAATCCCCAAACGAGACAATGTCAACAAATGGCTTCCACCAACACCACCCAGACCAGCAATGGCAATACGTTTTGTTGCCAGCAGCTCTTGCTCACCCTCTGTCACCCAACCTAAATTACGTGAAAAAGCTGACTGATAATTAAACGTGCTAGTCACAACACTGTATTCCAAGATAAGAAGAACAGGAATTGTTTTCTAGTTTGAATTTTTGGCAAAGGCCTTATCATTGTCTTAATTTTTTAAAATCCTCAGAAATATCAAAGGATATAGCCTCATATAACGCTCGCAGTTCAGGCGCCATACTAATTAAAGCAGACTCAGTCGTCTCGAAATACGGCGCTCGATGGCCATGATAATCCATATCCGCACCTACTTTTCGAAAATTGATTCCAGACCGCTCAAGCAGCTTGGGAAGGAACGGCTCCATCATAGCGAAGACATTGGTTCGCTTGGTCAATTCTGTTAGTGAGGTCGCCGCCAAAAATGCGGCAACAGAAATTAATGAAAAAGTTCTGCGCTCATGGCTAGAACAATCAATAGCATCCATATCACCAAACCTAGTTATGGATTCAGATGCCCTTCGCCTAAAGGCTCCATCAACAGCCAAACGCGAAACTTCACACATTGAGGTACGCTGAAGATTCAAGTTTCCTAAAAGCTCACGGTCTAAACTATCGGCACAAAAAGTTTCCAACGGTAAACTTTGCAGTCCATTCTCACCTGTAGTTACCAATCGCACACAACCTGCTGGGCGCTGGGAGCCCCTATGTTTAATCAAACAATGTAATGAACTCTCATCAAATTGATCGTGCTCTAAATTCTCAGGAAACTCCTCGGCAGATTCATAGCCAAATTCATCACAGTAGACCTTGTATCTGATTTTGTAGACATCGTTCCTTTGCTCAGGCGTTGTTGCGAAATGTACTGAAAAATAACGCTGAAACCTTTCAGCCAAAGTCTCCACTCTAGCATTCACCTTGATCCCCTTTCACGCCATTACGCTCAATCATAAATAACACCTAAATTCCGCAGTTAAAACATACTACTAGCTTTACTCAAACAAATGAATCACTCCTAACTTACACCAAGATGACTTTTATTTTTGAATATTTAACAGCGTCTATCTTCACCCAAGTTTATGACCATTGTCTTTACCAGCTCACCTATCGCAGCATCTAACAAAAAAAATACTTGCTCAAACCCAATAACACTTCCGTAATAAGGGTCTGGTACTTCAAGGCTATCTTGATCCGGTGCAAAGGACATAATCAAAGCAATTTTTTGATGACACTCTGCCGGACTCTCTTCTAGCAACACCTGATAGTTGGCTCGATCCATTGCCAATATATAGTCAAATGTCAGGTAATCCTTGGGCTTGATTTGTCTTGATTTTCTCCGCTTTAAATCTATATCAAATTTTAACGCAACCTTCCCCGCTCGCTCATCAACACGCACACCAACCATGTCGCTATGGGTTCCTGCTGAATCAACCTTAATCGCTCTATCCAGCCCTTCTTCTTTAAGATAGTGCTTTAGTAAACCCTCCGCCATAGGAGAACGACAAATATTGTGACGGCATACCATTAATACCGAGATCTTCTTCACTAATCCTCCACAGAAATATCACGACTACGCCTAACACCTACTCGCCTTGAAACATCACTTTTTGATTTAAGTAATGAAGCAAAAATATAAAAATAAAATAACCAGCTGACCCTCGGCGAATCTAAAGGAGAACCAAAAACCCCAAAAACAGCGATAGCAATAATACCCGTTGCAAAAGCCATATTAATCATTGATCCCCGTTCCTGTATCCTGATAGCAGAGACGACAGTAGCAATACCTAAAACCAGAAACAAAACAAAACCCAGCCAACCGAAGTGATACCAAGACTGAAGATAGGTGTTTTTAATATGCCAAGGTAAATGAGCAAAATCATTGTAAAAAAACCAAGAATCCGTCCCCCTAGAAAATTGCGAATTTTCCAGCAATTGCTCTCCCTGATGCCCAAAATAAATCTCTTTGATGTCAACTACACCAGCCTTTGAAAAATTTTTCAAATAAAGGGTTGTTGGCCACCGGTTTAACCAGTGCCTAGCACCAACCTTCCCTGAATCAAGTGTTGTTGAGACTTCAATAAACTCGCCCGAAGTCGCATTAAATTTAACAGCTGACACTTTGCAATTAGCCATAAAATTACTAGCAAAGATAAGATTCCTTTCGCAGAGAAAAAAGGCAACCCTACCTGGTTGTTCTGCCCTAATTTTGAGCACTAGGTCATAGGTTGTGTTTGACTGTATGGATACGCGCTGCCCAAAGGCCAAGTCTTCACCAGGCCCCATACTTAAATAGGCATCATAGCCTTCTTGATGAACAACATAGCTGCCTATGTCGCTCACAGCCTCAGGAAAACGGTATACATAGTTTGCGGGAAAAGTCCCCGGTCCATTGCCAAGCAAAGACTGCTTTAAATCATCACCAGAACTGTCGATCACATTTTGCCAATGTATCATTCTTGAGCCCATATCCTTGGAAACATTCTCCATTCGCTCATTAAACTTATATCCCCCAAAGGCCATTGAGAAACCGGCAGGCAGCATAACCAACAGAGCAACCCACAAAAGTTTATTGAACTCAGTTTGATGCCTTAATTTAACAAACAAAAAACCAACCAATAAGTAAAAGAATAACAGCAGGCTTGAGACAATAAGGGCCGCCTCGCTAGACCTATCTACCCAACGACTACTGAAGTGAGCATTGACGGCTATTGCTAAAAAAATACCCCCGGCAATCACCCAGAAGCCAATGGCCATCCAGGTATTACGACGGAACAATTGGCCACCCAAATAAGCCGCAAGAACCAGCCCAACAAATGAGGCAACACCTAAACTCCCAGCATAGGAAAAAGCTACATATGCGGCACAAAAAGCTGCCAGAATGGTTGATCCAAACAGCCAATAGGGGTGACCGCCTTTTAAGGTTCCTGATCGCCG
>CAXBDQ010000034.1:0-21110 GCA_963974675.1 uncultured Porticoccus sp.
TTTCTCATGCCTGCCTGTATAACATAATTTCATGTTATCTGGGTCAGCCCCTTAAGTTATATTGGGTAATGAAACCTATGACAAAATATGGCTCTTATTCTTTTTAAAGAGGAGAACCAAGCTTATTATCTTAAAACCGTAATCATTCCAGCCAATCTAATCTGTTTTCTGGAGAAACTCAACGCTACAACCTGCAATAGACTCACAGCCTTTATGCTTTCAATCAATGACTGGAACCTAAAATATCAAGGTTCTCTCAAAAGGTCTGAAAACTCCAAAATAAAAAGCTGTGTCGTGTAAAGCGTTGGTTATTAGGAAAGCTAAAGTTCTATTGACGGGAGAGCGAGGGGATGAATATAAGGCCAGCCGCACTGGCTGACCTTATAAAAAAGAAGCGGATACTACTTTAACACTATCCGCCCCTTATTTTTCTCCAATACTTTTTCCCCAATGCCCTTCACAGACAGCAATTGCTCTGGCGATGTGAAGGCACCATTGGCTGCCCGATATTCAACGATACGCTGGGCACGAGTCATACCGATACCCTTCAAACCACCGGCTAACTGTTCTGCATTAGCGGTGTTGATATTAACCGAGGAGATTGGATGTATTGTTGTTGGCTGCTTACTGTCAGCAGCAAGCGCTGACACTTGCCACACTGGCAATACTGCGACGAAAGAGAGTAACAAAATTTTAATGAAAGATTTTATCTGTAACATGTCGAACTCCTTGTGCTCAAAGGCACTCCATTTCTTTATTACACGGCACTTCATGTACCGCTGGAATTAATAGTGCGAGATTTCCTGATTAATCGCAAGTAGTGTCTCCACAGGGTTATCAGATTGAGTAATAGGCCGGCCTATTACCAAGTAACTACTACCGTTAGCCATCGCCTGAGAGGGCGTAACGACGCGGCGCTGATCATCACCAACAGCAGAAGCAGGACGAATACCCGGTGTCACCAAAGTAAACTCATCACCCAGTGCTTCACGCAAGCCCTGGGCCTCCATCGCAGAGGAAACCACCCCATCCATACCCGAATTTTTTGCCAGAGACGCCAGCCGGCGAACTTGATCCTCTGGGCTACAGTTAAAACCAAGCTCATCCATATCGCTCTGATCAAAGCTGGTCAATACGGTCACCGCAATCAACAACATATCGCTGCCGGTCTGTTCCAGCGCTTCTTTGGCACTTTCCATCATCCGCCGTCCGCCAGAAGCATGTAAATCAGTCATCCAAACTCCTAGGTCAGCGGCAACTTTTACAGCACTAGAAACCGTATTGGGAATATCATGGAATTTTAAATCAAGAAAAACATCGAAGCCCTTATTCACAAGCCCTGAAACAAAATCGGGGCCGGCCAAAGTGAATAACTCCTTGCCTACTTTAAGCTTACACAGTTCCGATGAAATCGAATCGACAAATTGATTAGCCATCTTTATATTGTTGTAATCTAGCGCGACAATAATTTTGGAATTATTAGTTTTGGCATTACTTGTTTTCATTACCAGATCTCTTTAATCATGAAGCAGAAGAGCGATTCATTACTCATTCCCCAATAACACTACGGATAGGCTTAACTGTTTCCCAGCATCGACACTGGGGACATAACCAATGTAATTGTGTTCCTTTGAAACCACAGTTTTTACAACGATAATTAGGCTGGCTTATGGATATGGTATTCAAAATACTTTTAAGTAGTGACAAGTTATCTTTCGCTACGCCTTCTATACTGCTCATATGAATATCAAGGAGGACATTCACCCCTTTTAATGAAGGAAAATTTTCAAGATATTCAGCCAAAAAATTAGCCGCCTGATCGTCCCCCTCTTTTTTACGAAGAACCTCGACAAACGCTTTTAAAATACTGCTGCCTGGGTATTCTTTAAGCCAATTTTTAAATTGCCTAAATAACCCCTCATGGTCACCCAAACTCTCATAACAATACCGAACCCGCTCTATGACTTCTGGCAGATAATCCGGTTGCTGCTGAGGGATACACCGATAACGTTTAAGTGCCTTATGAAAATTGAGAGCAGCCACCTCTTGGTCACCCCACAGGGCATTTGCTCTGGCAGAGTTTTTGTTAAATTTCAAAGCCGCCTTTAGATGCCGGCGGACATCAAGATGATCACCCCTATTTAAAGCTTGATCTGCAAGTTCACAACAAAAATGCGCTTGCTCTACGGCGAGATCTTCACCACCTCCGAACAGCTTTCTCTCCATCATACTCGCAGCACGTATTGCCTTATCCCACTCTTGCTCATCCCGATAAATTTGAACCAAATGGCGTAAAGACTGCTGCCGAAAGGCTCCAGAAGCATCGTCCACCAACTCCAAAAACAAGCGCTCGGCCCTGTCTAATAGACCAGCGTTAAGAAAATCCCTCGCCAGTTCAAGGTGAGCTTGTCGAATATGGTGTTGATTGAGGCCAGGACGAGAAAGTAAATTTTGGTGTACCCGGATGGCCCGGTCAACCTCACCCTTTTGCCGCATGGAGTTACCAAGTGCCAAATGTGTTTCAAGGGTCTGAGGCGTCACCTCAACGGAGCGTATAAAAATATCAATGGCCTGATCTGGCTGCTCATTGAGGAGATAATTAACACCCTGAAAATAATGCTTTGACAGGTCTCCATTCAATTTCTTTTGTACTTGCCGAAGACCATGGGAGCGCCCAAGAATCCAGGCCAGCGCAACCAACAAAAGCAGCAAAAAAATAGAGAGAGTTTCGGGCATGATCGAAACTAGGTTAATCCAGCTTTACTTCATCAGCACTCTTCTCTGTTGAAGTTTTCAACTTGATCAGCTGTTTATTTAAACGCCTAACTCGATGGTTCAGTCTTATCAGGGCTGGTGAACTCGCTAACAACGCCACCACACACCCAATAGCAAATGTAGCTAATAACCAGAGCCCACTGGGAAAAGGCTTTGTGTCAAATCCAAAAATTTTGAAAGTAACAGGATCTGGGTTATCAATAACGACCCAAAGACCCAACCAAATTGCGGTAATCGCGATGAGCAGCCACCAGAGTTTTTTTAACAATGCCATGGAAGTCCCCATAAAAAAACGGTAAGTCATATGACTTACCGTTGATTGTAACCAAAGTTGTTGTCATAAGCCTCGAAAATCGAGAGAAAATGCCAAACGAAGAGCTTATTTTTTCGTCAAGCTATCATTCACTCGCTCACGCAACTCTTTACCCGGCTTAAAATAAGGAACCGACTTTCCAGACAACTCTACGGAATCCCCAGTCTTCGGGTTACGACCAACGCGCGGTGCGCGGTAATGAAGACAGAAGCTTCCAAAGCCTCTGATTTCAATCCGGTTGTTGTTTACCAGAGAGTGGGTCATTCGCTCTAGAATCATTTTCACCGCCAGTTCAACGTCCTTTGGGGGAAGTTGATCCTGCTGTGTCACAATATGGTCGATCAATTCTGATTTTGTCATAACAATATTACTATCGATGAAAAAGGGGGCAATGTCACCATTACCCCCAATCTAACCATTACTTCTCTTTTGTGTCCATCTGAGCTTTGATCAAGTCACCAATAGTCGTTGGGGAAATATTATCCGTTTCAGACTTTTTGTGCTCTTTAATCGCTGCTTTCTCTTCTGCAACATCCTTAGCTTTGATCGAGAGGTTGATTGTGCGGTTCTTACGATCCACATTAACAATTCTAGCCTCTACTGCTTCGCCTTCATTAAGGATCTTGCTCGCATCTTCTACTTTTTCACGTGAAAGTTCAGAAGCTTTTAGATACGCCTCTACGCCTTCACTTAACACAACAACTGCGCCCTTAGCATCCACTTCTTTAATGGTACCAGTAACAATTGCGCCTTTATCATTTTCAGTAGTGTAATTGGAGAAAGGATCATCAGACAGCTGTTTCATACCCAGAGAAATACGCTCTCTATCAGGGTCTATAGACAAGATGACTGTTTCGACTTCGTCACCTTTCTTGTAGTTGCGAACAGCTTCTTCGCCCACTTCATCCCAAGAGATATCGGAGAGATGAACCAAACCATCAATACCGCCATTAAGACCAATAAAGATACCGAAATCAGTAATAGACTTAATGTTACCAGTGATTTTTTCACCTTTAGCATGAGTAGTACCGAACTCATCCCAAGGATTCATGAAGCACTGCTTGATACCTAAGGAAATACGACGACGTTCTTCATCGATATCCAGAATCATTACTTCTACTTCATCACCCAACTGAACTACTTTGGATGGGTGAATATTTTTATTGGTCCAATCCATTTCAGAAACGTGAACCAGTCCCTCTACACCATCTTCCAACTCAGCGAAACAGCCGTAGTCAGTAAGGTTGGTAACCGTAGCCTTAACACGAGCACCTTCTGGGTAGCGACCGGAGATATCTGCCCAAGGATCTTCACCCATTTGCTTCATGCCAAGTGATACGCGACTACGTTCACGATCAAATTTCAATACTTTTACATCAATTTCATCGCCAACATTCACGATTTCACTCGGATGCTTGATACGCTTCCAAGACATGTCGGTGATGTGCAACAAGCCATCAATTCCGCCCATATCAACAAAAGCACCATAATCTGTAAGGTTCTTAACAATACCTTTAAGAGTGATACCCTCTTCCAATTTGGCCAACAGCTCATCACGCTCTTCTGTATTGACCTGTTCCATAACTGCACGGCGTGATACCACAACGTTGTTACGTTTTTGGTCAAGCTTGATCACTTTAAATTCGAGAGGTTTGTTCTCCAAGTGAGCTGTGTCGCGAATCGGACGAACATCTACCAGAGAACCAGGCAAGAAGGCACGTAGGCCATTTACATCAACTGTAAAGCCGCCTTTAACCTTACCGCTGATAATACCGGTCACCACTTCATCTGCCGTATGGGCAGCTTCAAGCTCAATCCAGGATTCTGCACGACGGGCTTTTTCTCTGGACAACCGAGTGGCACCAAAGCCATCTTCAACGGCTTCGAGGGAGACTTGTACTTCGTCACCGATTTCGAGGCTTAACTCACCGTTGTCATCAAAAAACTCATCTTTGGCGATCACACCTTCGGATTTTAATCCGGCGTGAACAGTCACCCAGTCTTTATCAATATCAATGACAACACCGGTAACAATTGAGCCAGTTTTCAGTTCAACGGTTTTTAAACTTTCTTCGAATAATTCTGCAAAGCTTTCGCTCATGGAGGGATACCTATGAAAATAAGAATTATGGGGTATTGCCATTTAGGCTTGAACCATAAATTCTTTAACCGCATTACCAGTTATGCGGGCTATTAATTAAAGGCTAATGCGGCCATTTCTGGCTTGTTACCGCATCGACCCATTTGTCGTTACTGAATATTATTGCCGTGACTGAATACCGTTTTTTCGACGATTTCAAGCCCCGAACTTAACACCTCATCAATACTCATCTTTGAGCTATCAAGCACGACGGCATTAGCAGCAGGGACCAACGGAGAAGCTTTGCGGTTCATATCCCGCTCATCCCGTTTTTGGACCTGCTCGACGAGGGCGGCAAGACTAACACTTTCCCCCTTATCTCTCAACTGCTTATAACGCCTTTCAGCCCGCTCTTCAGGACTAGCCGTGAGGAAAATTTTAGCGTCAGCATCGGGGAACACAACAGTACCCATATCACGTCCATCAGCAACTAGGCCAGGAGCGACAGCAAAAGCTCGCTGACGCTGAAGCAATGCCGCCCTAACCTCCGGATACGCCGCCACGATAGAGGCATCAGTCCCAACGCCCTCATTACGAATCAAGGAGGAAACATCCTCTCCTTCCAACAAAACTTTTGGCTGAGCGTTATCCCGCATATGAAAAGAAATATCCATATGAGCAGCCAATACAGCCAAGGACTCCATATTGCCTAATTCCACTCCATGCCGTTTTGCAGCAAGCGCAAGTAAGCGATACAGAGCACCACTATCAAGGTAGTGAAACCCAAGTTTAATTGCCATTAGTTGGCAAACTGTCCCCTTACCTGAACCACTTGGCCCATCAACGGTAATGACAGGTACACGTTTTTCACTCATCGCTTTTCCTCAACAATGCTCAATCCAGCCTTGTTAGCCAACGCCACAAACCCCGGAAATGATGTCGCAACATTGTTACAATTTTTTATCAAAATACTTCTCTCTGCCCGCAAGGCTGCAATGGCAAATGACATAGCAATACGATGATCATCTTCACTATCCACTTCACCTCCCCCTATTGACCCTCCCTGAATCACAATACCATCAGGTGTTGGCGTTACATCTATGCCTAATATTTGTAAACCGTCCGCCATGGCTTGTATCCGATCACTCTCCTTTACTCTTAACTCTTCCGCACCAGAAAGTACTGTTTGCCCTTCCGCACAGGCCGCGGCAATAAATAACGCAGGAAATTCGTCAATGGCTAATGGCACTTGATCTTCAGGAATATCAATACCATGAAGGGGTGCATAGCGAACTCGAATATCTGCCACGGGCTCGCCTCCGACTTCAGCTTGGTTAGACAGTTGAATATCAGCGCCCATCATTTGCAAAATATTGATCACACCAATACGGGTTGGATTGATCCCAACATGGGGAAGAAGAATATCCGAGCCGGGCGCTATTGACGCTGCCACCATATAAAAAGTCGCCGAAGAAATGTCGGCAGGGACATCTATAGTGGTAGCCGTAAGCTCACCACCCCCGACCAACTTAGCCACCGCACCCTCTCTATCCACCTGATAACCAAAACCTGTCAGCATCCGCTCAGTGTGGTCACGGGTAGAAGCAGGCTCAGTTGTAGAGGTTGTTCCATTGGCATACAAACCGGCCAACAATATGCAGGACTTTACTTGCGCACTGGCCATAGGCAACTTGTAATCTATTGCTTGCAGTGATTGCCCACCTTTAATACGCAACGGAGGACGGCCACCTTCTTCTGTTTCTATCACCGCCCCCATTTGACGCAAAGGTGCCGCCACCCGCTCCATGGGACGTTTTGACAACGAATCATCACCCGTTAACTCCACATCAAATGACTGTGCCGCTAACAAGCCTGACAACAACCTCATGGAGGTACCAGAATTACCCAGGTAAAGTGGTCCAGATGGAGCCTTTAACCCCTTCAATCCCACACCATGTATGACCACGCGACCATCACTGGGGCCTTCTATTACCACACCCATATCACGGAATGCCTGCAACGTCGCCAAGCTATCCTCACCCTCAAGGAAACCCGTAACTTCTGTGACCCCTTGAGCAAGTGAACCCAGCATAATGGAGCGATGGGAAATTGATTTATCGCCAGGAATACGAATCTCTCCAGAGACGGAACCCCCTGGGGCCACCCTGTAATCTATTATTTCTGTCATGGGCTCCAAATAAGCCTTATTTTCAAGCATTTTTGTAAAATGGTTACGAGCTTCTCTGGCCCGGGTAAAAACACCCAACAGGTACTCGCTGTTGCCGGAGGTTATAGCCTGCTTTATCCGTTCCATATGATCCGTAAGATCCCCTAAAACAGACAAAACAGCCTTATCATTCGCCATCACGATGTCGTGCCACATAACTGGATCACTGGCAGCAATACGGGTAAAGTCCCGAAAACCGCCGGCAGCATAACGAAAAATTTCCTGATTTTCTCTCATATTCGAGAGAGTATCGACTAAAGCGTAAGCTAACATATGGGGCAAGTGGCTGGTGGCAGCCAACACTTCATCATGCTCCACCACTGACATTTCACTCACAACAGCCCCGACACCACTCCACAACGCTTTCACGCGCAACACATGATCAATGCCCGTTTCCGGTAACGGCGTCAAAATCACCCTGTGATCGTCAAACAACGCAGGATTTACCGCACCCACACCACTTTTTTCTGATCCAGCAATAGGGTGTCCAGGTACAAACTGTGAAGGTGTCGCGCCATAAGCTTCATTAACAGCCTTTACCACGCTACCTTTTACACTAGCCACATCGGTAATGGTGACAGTTTCAGCAAGTAATGATTGCAGCTGACGAACAATAGACGGCACCGTGAGGGTCGGCACACCGATAACAACGACATCACCCTCACCCAACTCTGAGGCAATATCCTCGATCCGATTAACCACCCGATCTACAACGCCTGCCTTTATTGCTTCAACCAGTGTTTCTGGGCTACGTGAACTTCCAATCACCTCATGACAAAGCCCTCGATCTCGAGCAGCTTTTGCCAAACTACTACCGATGAGCCCAAGACCAATGACCACTAACCGATTTATTTTTTGTGTCATCGGCGATTTTCTCCAGCACTGAGTAATGTATCTAGCTCATCAAGAAAACGTTGATTTTCTTCGGGCAAACCAATGGATACGCGCAAATGATCAGGCATCTCATAGAGTCCGACAGGGCGTACAATCACGCCCCTTTCTAACAAATTTTGATACACCCTTTGTACATCACCGGGAATTTCTACCGCAACAAAATTGCCTGCTGAGGGAATAAAATTAAGACCCATCTGATTCAGCCTGCTGGTTAACTGTTCGTATCCCCGACGGTTAATATCAATACTGCGATCGAGATAATCTTGATCGTCCAAAACAGCAACCGCTGCCGCCAAGGCCAGACTATTGATATTAAAAGGCTGACGAATGCGATTCAAAATATCCGCCACATCCGGGTGTGAAATGGCATAACCAACACGCAAAGAGGCCAAACCATAGGCTTTGGAAAAAGTCCGGGTAATGATCAGGTTTGGATACTGGTCTAGCAGCTCCAACGCAGAGCCATATTCAGGCAAATCCGCATATTCAAAATAGGCTTCATCAATAACAACCAGTACCTGGCTAGGCACCCTTGCCATTAATACTTTAATTTCATCAAGCCCCACCCAAGTACCCGTAGGATTGTTAGGGTTTGCAACAAACATTAAGCGGGTACTGTCATCCACCGCATCAGCCATGGCCTGTAAGTCATGACCCCAGTTACGAGCAGGCACAACAACTGACCTGGCACTTTGAGCGGTAACCGCCAACTGGTAAATCACAAAGGCATGCTGAGAGAAAATAGCATTATGCTCTGCCCCCAAAAACCCCCTAGCCACCAAGTCCAATACATCATTTGACCCATTACCCAAGGTCAATTGATCAGGATTCACTGAAAGCTTTTCTGCCAATTTGCACTTTAAATAATAGCCATTACCATCAGGATAACGCGCGCCATCAACCAAGGCGGCCTCTATTGCCGCACGAGCAATAGAGCTAAGCCCCAAGGGGTTTTCATTGCTGGCAAGCTTAATGACACCAGAGATGCCAAGTTCACGCTCAACTTCTTCAATAGGCTTGCCGCCCTGGTAAGGCTTCAAGTGCTGCACGCCGGGCAAAGCCAGGCTTTTTAAATCCACAGTCATAATACTTACCAGATATTTAAGCTATAACACAGCTTTGGGGTAGGAACCGAGCACACGCAAGTCAGCAACGACCTGACTGACCTCAGCCAGAACTGCAGCCACCTTAGGGTCATCTTTGTGGCCTTTAAAGTCGACAAAAAACACATAAGTCCATTTACCCGTACGAGAGGGGCGTGTTTCTACACGAGTGAGGTCAATACCTTCCCGATAAAAAGGTTCTAATAGACTGTGCAGAGCACCGGGCTCATTTCGCGCCGCAACGATGATCGACGTTTTGTCTTCGCCACTCTGTGCAATTCTCTCTCTGCCAATAATAAGGAACCGTGTAGAGTTATCAGGCCTATCCTCAATTTTTTCAGAGAGCTTCTCTAGACCATACAACTCAGCAGCCATATCGCCAGCAATGGCAGCAGAATTCCATTCACCTTTAATACGTTTAGCGGCCTCAGCATTGCTACTCACAGCAATTCTTTCAGCTTTCGGGTAATGAGCATCCAACCACTTGCGACATTGTGCTAATGACTGAGCATGTGAATACACCCGTGTAATATTTTCTGTATGAGTACTCGGCCCCACCAATAGGTGGTGATGGATACGCAACTCCACCTCACCACAAATTTTTAGCGATGAGTCTAGGAAGGTATCCAAGGTATGATTGATAACACCTTCAGTGGAGTTTTCCACTGGAACCACACCGTAATTAGCCGCTCCCGCATCCACCTCACGGAAAACCTCATCTATCGCATTCATGGGAACAGTGATCGCTGAATGACCAAAATGCTTCAGTGCGGCCTCCTGAGTAAACGTACCTTCAGGACCTAAAAATGCCACTTTAATGGGCTGCTCCAAAGCCAAACAAGCCGACATAATTTCACGAAACAACCGAGCCACATCTTCATTACCCAACGGCCCTTGGTTTTTTTCCATGATATTACGCAGCACCTGAGCTTCACGCTCAGGACGGAAGTAGGTAGTATCCCCCGCCTCTTGCTTAACCTTTGCCACTTGTTGCGCACACCCTGCACGCTCACTGATCAACGCTAACAGTT
This sequence comes from uncultured Porticoccus sp., assembly GCA_963974675.1. Taxonomy (GTDB): domain Bacteria; phylum Pseudomonadota; class Gammaproteobacteria; order Pseudomonadales; family Porticoccaceae; genus Porticoccus. The sequence continues at coordinate 10,424 of CAXBDQ010000034.1, forward strand.
GATTATCTATGGCATCAATTTTTTCACGCAGCTGGCTAAGTTTCTTATCATTTGCCATGTTTTCTGCCTATTTACCTGCCCATGTAGTTCTGACAGTTATACTTCTGACTCGTCATCAGCAACAACATCTACAGGGTCTTGTTCTTCAATACGCGCCAGACCGACCATGGTTTCGCCCTCTTTCAAGCGAATCACTCGAACACCCTGGGTATTGCGACCCAACATTGAAATCTCTTCACTGCGTGTTCGCACCATGGTCCCTTGATCAGAAATCAGCATAATTTCATCACCTTCAAACAACTGTACTGCCCCCACTAAAGGACCGTTCCGCTCACTTGCCTGAATAGCAATCATGCCCTTACCACCACGACCTTTCGTGGGGAATTCGGTTAAGGCCGTACGTTTACCATACCCATTATCAGAAACCGTCAGCACACAACCATTCTCTTCAGGGATTAACATAGATAATACTTTATGTCCTTCTGGCAGCCGCATACCGCGAACACCTTTAGACACCCTTCCCATGGCCCGCACATCCGATTCAGCAAACCGCACGGCCTTACCTTCACTACTAAACAGCATAACGTCGCTATTGCCATCGGTAATAGCACTACCCACAAGATAATCACCTTCCACTAGGTCAACAGCACGCAACCCAACACTGCGGGGGCGAGAGTACTGCTCCAACGACGTTTTCTTCACCGTGCCATTGGCGGTCGCCATAATGACAAAGCGGTCTTCACTGTACTCATCTACAGGCAAAATACTGCTAATACGTTCATTTTCGCCAAGAGGCAACAAATTCACCATGGGTCGCCCACGCGAGTTACGACCAGCCACAGGAATTTGATAGACTTTCAACCAGTAAACCTTACCTAAGTTGGTAAAACAGAGAATTGTGCTGTGAGTACTCGCAACGAGAAGGTGCTCGACAAAATCCTCATCCTTCACCGCGGTAGCAGATTTACCCATACCACCACGACGCTGAGCTTGATAATCACTTAACGGCTGTGTTTTTGCATAACCGCCATGGGATATTGTCACCACACGATCTTCTTCAGTAATCAAATCTTCAATCGTGAGATCATGTTGTGACTCCACAATTTCACTACGGCGATCATCGCCAAACTCTTCGCTTACAGCTTGCAGCTCTTCACGAATCAGCTGCATCAAAACGTCCGAATCTCCGAGAATTCTTAGATATTCAATAATTTCTTCCAGCTTTTCCTGGTACTCAGTAAGTAACTTGTCGTGCTCCATACCGGTAAGGCGGTGTAGCCGTAACTCTAGAATTGCCTGAGCTTGTGCCGGGGACAAATAATATTGCCCTTCACGCAAGCCATAACCTGGCTCTAGGTCTTCAGGACGACTGGCATCACTCCCCGCACGCTCCAGCAGTTGAGCAGCCGTTCTGGCGTCCCAGCCTCTTGCAATCAGACGCTCTTTTGCTTCAGCCGGCGACGGAGAAGATTTAATTAATTCAATAATCTGATCAATATTGGCAATAGCAACAGCTAAACCTTCCAGAATATGACCGCGCTCACGAGCCTTTCGGAGCAGATAAACTGTACGACGTGTCACCACCTCACGGCGATGACGGACAAAAGCCTCCAGCATCTCTTTCAAATTAAGGGTTCGTGGCTGCCCATCCACCAATGCAACGACATTGATGCCAAATACATTTTGCAATTGTGTTTGGGCATAGAGGTTGTTGAGGATCACCTCTCCCACCTCACCTCTTTTCAGCTCAATCACCACCCGCAAGCCATCTTTATCCGACTCATCACGAAGTTCTGAGATACCTTCGATTTTCTTTTCTTTTACCAGCTCGGCAATGCGTTCAATCAACCGGGCTTTGTTCAATTGGTATGGAAGCTCCGTGATAATGATGGTCTCACGGCTGGTTTTTTCATTGACTTCCACCGTCGCCCTAGCTCGCACATAGATGCGGCCACGCCCAGTGCGGTAAGCCTGAATAATGCCTGCTCTGCCGTTAATAATGGCGGCGGTAGGAAAATCTGGACCGGGAATGAACTCCATCAGCTCATCAATGGTGATATCAGCATTATCAATCAGTGCCAAACAACCATTGACGACTTCTTTTAGATTGTGCGGGGGGATATTGGTTGCCATACCCACAGCAATACCGGATGAGCCATTCACCAAAAGATTTGGCACCCTAGTAGGCATCACCACAGGAATCAGCTCATTACCGTCGTAGTTTTCCACGTAATCAACGGTTTCTTTATCCAGATCCGCTAACAGTGAGTGAGCAATTTTGGCCATACGAATTTCGGTGTAACGCATCGCAGCTGCGGAATCACCATCCACAGAACCAAAGTTACCCTGACCATCCACCAACATATAACGAAGAGAAAAAGGCTGCGCCATTCGTACAATCGTGTCATACACAGCAGAATCACCGTGGGGGTGATACTTACCAATCACATCCCCAACAACCCGCGCAGATTTTTTATAAGACTTATTCCAATCGTTATTGAGGACGCTCATGGCAAACAATACTCGACGATGCACAGGCTTCAGGCCATCTCTCACATCAGGAAGCGCTCTACCAACGATCACGCTCATGGCGTAATCGAGATAAGACTGTCGCAATTCGTCTTCGATATTTACAGGCAGGATTTCTTTAGCTAATTCACCCATGCTACTGCTGATTCCTCTTCTGTTCACCGACGGTCAAGCCGCCCAAATAAGCGCGGGATGATACCACAAAATGTCCAATCTTAATCCCCGTATGTCTTTGTTTAATGATCTTTTTTGTGAGGGTATACTGCCCGTCTTATTTGTCGCCTAAGGAATACCCTTGCAATGGCAGCTATATCAGTTGACCTCCTCATTTCAGCCCGATGGATTATCCCAATAATCCCCAAGGGGAAAATTTTTGAAGACTGCACTGTCGCAGTAGATCAAGGTACTATCGTAGCCCTACTACCTAGCACTGAAGCAAGAAAAAAATACACCGGGAGAGAGCATATAGAGCTCGGCCAACACGTGTTGCTGCCAGGCCTGGTGAATACACACGGCCACACAGCAATGACCTTATTTCGGGGATTTGCCGACGACCTCCCTCTACACACATGGCTAGAAAAACACATCTGGCCCGCTGAAGCCCAATGGGTTAACCCCGAGTTTGTGAGAGATGGCGCCGAGCTAGCCATTGCCGAAATGATACGTAGCGGCACAACTTGCTTCTCCGATATGTATTTCTTTCCAGACAACGTAGCGGAAACGGTCAATCAAGTGGGTATTCGCAGTCAAATTGCCTTCCCCGTGTTTGACTTTCCTTCGCCTTGGGGCCGGGGACCTGATGACTACATACACAAAGGGCTTCAATTACATGATGACTACAAAGATCGCGACTTGATCCGCATTGCCTTTGGACCTCATGCTCCTTATACCTTATCCAAAGAACCCATGGAGAAAATAGCCACCTACTCCGAAGAACTCGATACCTGCATACAAATTCATCTCCATGAAACGGCAAAAGAAATTTCTGACAGCCTCAATGAGCACGGCACACGCCCCATCCAGAGGCTAGTTGATATTGGGTTATTGTCACCACGAACCCAATGCGTCCACATGACTCAAATTAATGACCAAGATATCCACACGCTCATTGAACACAACGCCCATGTCATACATTGCCCAAAATCCAACTTAAAATTGGCCAGCGGCTTTTGCCCAGTAGATAAATTGCTCTCTGCAGAAATTAATGTGGCCCTAGGTACAGATGGCGCCGCCAGCAACAACTCCCTAGATATGTTCAGCGAAATGTCTACAGCAGCACTCGTCGCCAAAGCGGTATCCGGTGATGCCGGTGCTGTTAATGCCCATACAGCACTAGAGATGGCGACTATCAACGGAGCCAAAGCCATGGGTTGGGACGATAAGATAGGCAGCATCGAAATAGGTAAAGCCGCCGACCTGATAGCGGTAGAATGGGGGACAATAGAATCTGAACCCCTGTATAATCTCACATCGCAATTGGTCTACACCAATGCCAGCAGTCGCGTTAGCCACCTTTGGGTCAATGGGACAGCGCTAATGGTAGAGCGACAATTAAAAACTTTAAATGAACACGAAATACTGGCAAAGGCCAAACAGTGGCAACGAAAGATCTCCCATCGTAGCTAGACTAAATGGGCTATCAGATCAATCAAACAGATAGATAGATGCCCGCATAAAAACGTCAGCAGGCCAAAAAATGACTCAGCAATCAATACGGAACTTACTGGATGCCAGAACTTAATTTACCATCACAAAACATTGATCGCGCTGAGATTGCCAAATTTGAAGCACTAGCAAGTCGTTGGTGGGACAAGGAAAGCGAGTTCAAACCTTTGCATGACATTAATCCTCTGCGAGCGAATTGGATAGATGAGCGTTCACCTGTCGTAGAGAAAAAACTGTTAGATGTCGGTTGTGGCGGAGGCATATTGGCTGAGTCGATGGCTCAGCGAGGCGCAGATGTCACAGGTATTGATATGGGACAAGCCCCTCTCGCTGTAGCCCAGCTCCATAGCTTGGAAACAGGTATCTCCGTGAATTATCAGCTCTGCACTGCTGAAGACATGGCGGACCAACATCCTGAAGAATATGACATCGTCACCTGCCTTGAAATGCTGGAACATGTGCCTGACCCAAGCTCGGTCATCCGCGCATGCGCCAAGTTGGTTAAACCTGGCGGTCACCTGTATTTTTCAACCATTAACCGAAACCCAAAAGCCTATCTCTTTGCCGTCCTTGGTGCCGAATACTTGCTAAAACTTTTACCAAAAGGCACCCATGATTACAGTAAATTCATTCGCCCGTCTGAACTTTGTCATTGGATCAGGGACTGCGACCTTGAACTACAAGCAATGACAGGAATGACCTACAACCCAATAACCAAAAACTACCGACTCAACAACAATGATGTAGGTGTTAATTACCTAGCCTATGCCCGAAAACCGGCCTAAGAGACATGTAAATTTACTTGAGAATAATGATGCCATCCGCAACAACTCCCGTTAGTAAAGCACTTTTCCAAGCCGTATTATTTGACCTCGACGGCACACTGCTTGATACCGCCCCAGACTTTTTAACTGCCACCAATCAGCTCCTCGCTAAAAGAGCACTACCCTTACTTGCTGAAGACAGTATTCGTCAACTTGTTTCACATGGGTCAGCCGGCATTATTCGCAACGTCTTTGACATGAACGAAACCCATCAGGATTTCGAGTCAACCCGACAGGAGCTACTTTCGTTTTATCGGGACTGTCTGGCCGACAAAACGCATCCATTTCTTGGTATCAGCGAACTACTGCTGACCTTAAAAAGTCATGACATACCTTGGGGTATCGTGACCAACAAACCAGAACTTTACACGTTGGCTATACTGGATCAACTGCCGTTCTCTACCAGTCCTAAAACCATCATATGTCCAGATCATGTCACCAAAACCAAACCTGACCCAGAATCAATTATTTTAGCGTGCAACCAGCTAGGGGTCGAACCAAAAAACACAGTGTATATAGGCGACCACCTACGGGATATCGAAGCAGGTCTCAGTGCAGGTACAACCACTATTGCCGCTGGTTATGGCTACATTGGTAAAGATGAAGACCCCTTAACATGGGGAGCACATCACATGGTTAACTGCGCCACAGAGCTACAGAACTTAATACTTCGCCCCTGATACAACAGCTAAAGAAAACACAACGTACAAAGAGAATAAATTGCCATGGACCCAAAGCACTACAGCGCCCCCGAAGACCTTTTAAAAGGAAAAATTATTGCTATCACCGGCGCTAGTGATGGCATTGGTGCCGTTGCTGCAAAAACTTTTGCATCCTATGGCGCAACAGTGATATTGATTGGCCGCACAGTATCCAAACTAGAACAGGTTTATGATGCCATTGAAGCTGCGGGAGGTTCTCAGCCCGCCATCTATCCCATTTGTTTAGAGGGGGCAGCAGAAAAAGATTATCAAGACATGCACGACCGACTTGAAGAGACTTTCGGGCATATTGACGGGCTGCTTCATAATGCTGGAGAGCTGGGTCAAAGAACACCCATAGCCAACTACCAACTCAGCTCTTGGCAAAAAGTCATGCAAGTGAATGTGACGGCTGAATTCATGATGACCAAAGCTTTACTGCCACTACTGGAAAAATCAGAGAGCGCTTCCCTGGTTTTTACCACTTCAGGTGTCGGTCGGGTCGGCAAACCCTATTGGGGCGCATACGCTGTATCAAAATTTGCTACTGAAGGTCTTGCACAGGTATTAGCCAACGAACTGGAAGGGACGAGTAATATTCGTGTTAACTGCCTTAACCCTGGCGCCACACGAACACGTATGCGTGCAGCAGCTTTTCCTGCCGAGAATCCCGCAACAATAAAAACCCCCGAGGACATTATGCCGCTCTACCTTTACCTAATAGGTGATGACAGCCAAGGCGTGACCGGAAAATCTCTGGATGCACAGTAAAACCCTCACAGATGTACCCGCTCCTAAAATCGCCGGAGGCTGGGGACTGGTACACAAAGAACGTTATTTTCTCTCTTTTGAACCACCGGAACGCAGCCGCTTTAACTGGCGATCTCTTCGCTGCTGTTCATTTGGCGGCAGTATTTTTTTACTTCGAGGCACAGACATTTTTACTGCCGCCAACAAATCATTTAGCGGCTTTTCATCCAACTCGATCCACTGGCCACAGCGAGTATAAGAAGGTAAAAAGATCGGTCCAAAACGTACTCGCTTTAGACGGTTTACCTCAACATTCTGCGATTCCCATAAACGCCTAACTTCACGGTTTCGTCCCTCCATCAATGCGACGGTGTACCATCCGTTAGTACCCACTCGCTCCCCGGGGACAATATCACTGAATTTAGCCATTCCATCATCAAGCAACACGCCTTCACGCAATCGCTGCAACATATCGTCATCAACAGCGCCATGTATACGCACCAAATACTCACGATCAATTTCGGAAGAGGGATGCATTAATTTATTGGCCAAATCACCATTGTTGGTAAACAGTAACAATCCTGTTGTGCCAATATCCAACCGACCCACAGTAATCCAACGCTCACCTTTAAAATTTGGCAGGCTGTCAAAAACGGTTTTACGACCCTCCGGATCAGACCGAGTACAAACCTCACCTTCCGGCTTGTTGTACAGGATAACTCTGAGGCGTTGCTGGGCAGGCAGTCGAACACGCTTACCATCAACTAAAAGCGTATCTTCAGATGAAGCCCTATCCCCAAGCTTTGCTACCTTGCCATTGATACTGACACGACCATCACTTATCCATCGCTCCAGCTCCCTACGCGAGCCATAACCTGCCGCTGCTAATATTTTTTGTAATTTCTCTGACATCAGTTTTTTAGGTCTCTGGATGATCTTGGATCATTTGATTGTGTGTACGATCTTGTGGCTGAGAAGGTTCTTGCTGAGCATCATCTAATTGAGGCGACGCTAACGATGACTCGTCTAGCTGAGAGTGTTCTTCCTCAAAGTGCTCTTTCGCAGAACCTTCTGCCTGAAACAGCCCGGGAACTACCACCGGCAGTTCGACTAGATCATCTGAGTCATCATTCAAATGCATTTCTGCTGATGAAATTTCTTCATCAGCAGCTAGCCCAGCATTAGCTACCATTTGTTGAGCCACCTCGAGAGCAAGCTCCGGATTAATTTCTTCGATGTCTTTAATATCATTGAGTGCGGGCAGGTCTTCCAAGTTTTTGAGACTAAAATAATCCAAAAATTGTTTTGTTGTCGCATACAGCGCCGGCCGCCCAGGCACATCTCGGTGCCCCACCACTCTGACCCAATCACGCTCAAGCAGGGTTTTGACGGTCTCTGAACTAACAGAAACCCCACGAATTTCTTCTATATCGCCACGTGTTATCGGTTGCCGATAAGCAATTAGCGCCAATGTTTCCAACAGCGCTCTAGAATACTTTTTAGGCTTTTCTTCCCAAAGCCGGTTAATCCATTCTGAGAATTCATTTCGCACCTGAAAACGATATCCACTGCCCGTCTTCTTCAGCTCAAAAGCTCGCCCTTTGCAATCCGATGCAATATCTTCAAGAGCAGCTTGAATCTGGTCGCGAGGGGGACGCGGCTCTCCATGAGAGGCTTCACTTCCAACCCCATTTTTTTCAGACTGATCTTTTTTAAGACCACTATTGCCCACCCCATTTTTCCCAAACAAGTCCTCATCAAACAGCCTTTCTAGCTGATTCATATCCAGAGAGCGACCTGCCGCCAGGAGAGCACCTTCTATAATCATTTTCAGTTGATTACTTTCCATTCTTTTAACCTAAACCAGCATTCTAGGATTGCGCCTTAACATGGATGGGGCCATAGGCTTCACTCTGAACAATTTCTACCAGAGATTCTTTAATTAGCTCCATAATGGCCAAAAATGTAACAACGACACCAATTCTACCCTCACTCAACTTAAATAAGCTGACAAAGAGCACAAACTGCTTACCTGAGAGTACATTTAAAATTTGCGACATCCGCTCTCGGGTCGAAAGACGCTCCATCTCCACTTTATGGCTTTCATACATATCTGCGCGGTGCAACACATCAGAAAGCGCCATCAGTACTTCTTGTAGAGAAACATCTGGCTGCGGGCGCTCTTTGTAACGATCTGGCTCCTTGGCCGTTGCCACAAAAACGTCACGACCAAGGCGAGGCAACTCATCTATATCTTCAGCAGCTTTTTTGAAACGTTCATATTCCTGTAACCGGCGAATCAATTCTGCCCGCGGATCTTCTTCATCTTCTTCTACCGTCTGTCTAGGCAACAACATTCTGGATTTGATTTCTGCCAGCATAGCAGCCATCAACAGATACTCCGCAGCCAGCTCAAACTGCATGGCTTTCATCATATCGATATAACCCATGTATTGACGGGTAATTTCAGCCACATTAATTTCTAGAATATTTAAATTTTGTCGCTTAATCATATACAGCAACAGATCCAGAGGCCCTTCAAATGCCTCTAAAAAGACCTCCAACGCTTCTGGAGGAATATATAAGTCCTTGGGGAGTGCTGTAATCTGCTTTCCCATAACGACAGCAAAAGGCATCTCTTCTTGCATCGGTTGGGGCTTGCTGGCTGTTGCGCCAAGAGCATTTTCAGACAAATCAGACACGGCTTCTATAGACATAAGTTATCAGTTAACGGTAATAAAACTAAGTGAGTCATTATACTGGGATTCACCCGTTCAGCTAGCGAGATAGCAAAACAGAGTAGCTTAGGCTAAAAAGTCTTCAAACTGCCCCATGCCCTGACGAACAATCACTGGCGACTCACCACTGAGGTCGACGACAGTGGTAGGCTCAAGCCCGCAGTAACCACCCTCCACAATCAAATCTACGTGGTGTTCAAGCATGTCACGAATATCATAAGGATCCGTCAAGGGATATTCATCTCCTGGCATGATCAGCGTGACGCTCATAATAGGTTCACCCAGGTCTTCCAACAGCGCCAAAGCGATGGGGTTTTCCGGCACCCTCAGACCAATAGTTTTCCGTTTGGGGTGCATTAATCTACGAGGCACTTCAGACGTTGCTTCCAGAATAAAGGTATACGGCCCGGGTGTATGAGCCTTGAGCGAACGATACAATTGATTATCAACTTTGGCATAAACTGATAGCTCTGAGAGATCACGACACATCAATGTAAAGTTGTGATTTTTATCCAACTGTCTGATCTGACGAATTTTATCCAAAGCCTTTTTGTCCCCCACATGGCAACCAAGTGCGTAAGCAGAATCTGTTGGATAAACAATGACTCCGCCCTTACGCACAATCTCGGCAGCTTGGCGCACCAATCTCTGCTGGGGATTATCAGGGTGTATAGAAAAAAATTGACTCATGATGATTGTTCACTGGTTCGAAAGCTGGATTATCACACAGATGAACCAATGGACAGGAGAAAAACTTAGGCGAATGCCCCTTGTGTTAGAAACTTCACCTCAAAGTCTGACACAGCCATGTGCTTTCTATCTATAGAAAGCACATCATCCCTAAGTTCCATAATAGGTTCATTGAGCACTTAAGTTGGAGAGCAATAACGTATTTAAGTTAGGGTCTATAAGAACTTAGTAACGGTAACGTATTTCAGCTAGAACCTGTTGCCCGGCCAGCGGCAAATCATTCTCAATAGGAACAGGAACGCCAACACCTCCAGCAAGACTTGGCTCCCGCGCATCTTCATCAAATAGATTTTTGACTATTAGGGCAACATCCACATGATCCCATAATGATTTGCGTCTTATAGTTAGATCAACGAGTGCGTAATTATCCACATCTGAACGAAAATCACCTGTGCCTGCCGCCCGATTACGATCCATAACCCAGTTAGCCTGAACATGGATATTCCACAACTCTTTAGGCTGCCAGTTTGCCGCCATATACCACTGTTTTTCAGGAGAATAGGCAGCATTCGCATCCAAGTTTTTATCTTCAGACTTTTGCCAGGAAAAGTTACTGGAAAGCTCTAAATCACGTAAGGCCTGCCATGTCACCTCAAACTCCACGCCATGACCTGTTTGTTCCCCAGCATTTTGCGCTACGTCTGCACCTGAAGCAGGAACAAATTGAATAATATTTTCCCACTTGTAATGAAATATATTCAGATTCAAAATTAGGTCACGACTTGGACGA
>CAXBDQ010000035.1:0-19371 GCA_963974675.1 uncultured Porticoccus sp.
GTATGGTGTTCACCAACGTATACAATCCTCGCTCACTCATAGAGCGAAAAAGTGAATATTTGGAGACCCTAGTGAAAAAAGGCGCCACCCTGGGTGCAAACTGTACAGTGGTGTGCGGTGTCACCATAGGTGAGTACGCCTTCGTAGGCGCTGGCGCGGTCATTAATAAAGACGTGCCAGCATATGCGCTCATGGTGGGTGTGCCCGCGAAACAAATTGGCTGGATGAGCGAGTTTGGTGAACAACTTGATCTGCAACTAACTGGCCAAGCCGACACCGCCTGCCCCCACACTGGTACCCTTTACATACTTGAAGGCAATAAAGTCATAAAGAAATAGGTTCGCTATCTGCTTTCGTGGTCTTTCATGATTTTAGTAGTTAAAAAGGTCTCCCCAATGCAATTTATCGATTTGGCGGCACAACAAGCCAGAATTAAAAATAAAATCGACGCCAATATTCAGAAAGTTCTTGCCCATGGAAAATACATCTTGGGTCCAGAAGTAACTGAGCTGGAAGAAAAACTCGCGGCTTACACTGGCGCAAAACACTGCATTACCTGTGCTAATGGCACCGATGCCCTGCAAATTGCGCAGATGGCGCTTGGGATTGGGCCCGGAGATGAAGTTATCACACCAGGGTTCACCTACATAGCGACGGCGGAAACAGTAGCGTTGCTGCGAGCAAAACCTGTGTACGTAGATATCGACCCACGCACCTACAATCTGGATCCGAGTAAATTGGAAGCGGCTATTACACCGCGAACCAAAGCCATTATTCCGGTATCGCTTTATGGTCAATGCGCGGATTTCGATGCCATCAATGCCATAGCCGAGAAGCACGGAATCCCCGTGATTGAAGACGGTGCTCAGAGTTTCGGCGCCAGCTACAAAAGTAAAAAATCCTGCAACCTTAGCGCCATTGCTACTACAAGCTTTTTTCCTAGTAAACCTCTTGGCTGCTACGGAGACGGCGGTGCGATGTTTACCAATGATAATGCACTGGCTAAGATCTTGCGTCAGATCGCCTGCCACGGCCAAGATCGTCGTTATCACCATGTGCGCGTGGGTGTAAACAGCCGCTTGGATACATTACAAGCGGCCATTCTGCTGCCTAAGCTGGATCTCCTAGATGAAGAAATTCAACTGCGAGGCCAAGTAGCTGAAAACTACACGCGGTTGCTGAACGAGGCCGGTATAGACACCACTCCGTTTGTGGAAGGAGGCAACGTATCTGCTTGGGCACAGTACACCATTCGCATAAACAACCGCGAAGCTGTTCAGGCCAAACTTAAGGAATCCGGCATCCCAACCGCTGTGCATTATCCGATTCCGCTAAACCAGCAGCCGGCCGTTGAAGATCGAGCTTCAGAGTTGCCAATTGGGGATGAGGTGGCAAAAAGGGTAGTGAGTATACCAATGCATCCTTACTTGTCGAAAAGCGATCAAAAAAAGGTAATGGAGGCTATTACGCGGTGAGCGGTCTTGTGATCATTGTCAGCGGGCACGTGCCGTGGCGATAAACCAAAAACTAAGGAGCAATACTTTCCTTACCGGAACTGCTGTTTACTTAAGCTCTAACATACTGAATGCGGCTATCCCCTTTGTTTTACTTCCAATACTGACCCGACTCCTCAGTCCATCAGAATACGGCGAAGTAGCGATGTTTCAAACGTTACTCGGAGCGTTGACAGCATTTATCGGCCTAAGCCTTCATGGCGCTGCAGGTCGGAAATTTTATGATGGAAACCTGGCCGAGAATGATCTAAAGGAATTTATTGGTGCTTGCCTCCAAATTCTTAGTGTAACAACGTTAATTACTTTCAGTGTTCTGTTGATGTGCAGTGGTAAGTTTTCGCAGTGGTTAGGATTGGATCCCAAATGGATTCTTATGGCCACGCTAACAACTGCAGCAACAGTGGTTGTTCAAATTCGTTTCGTGCAATGGCAGGTTAGGAAGAAAGTAAAGTCATATGCAGCGTTGCAGGTCTCCAGAAGTCTATTCGATGGTGGCGTGTCACTTCTTTTGGTAGTGGTTTTTGTGCAGGGCTCCGATGGCCGTATCGGGGCTCAAATTATTGCGGCAGGAAGTTTTGCATTATTGTCTCTCTGGCTCTTAAAAAGAGACAAACTGATCAGATTTTGTGTCTGGAGACCTGGCTATATTAGTGAAATTCTCCGGTTTGGGGTGCCCTTAATCCCTCATGTTGGTGGGATGTTCTTGTTAACTACTGTCGATCGCTTCGTGATCAATTCGGAGTTGGGGTTGGCTGAAGCTGGGATATATATGGTGGCTGTTCAGTTTGGAATGGCACTCTCGCTGCTGTTTGATGCCATAAATAAGGCTTATGTTCCTTGGCTTTTTGAACGGCTAAAGCGTGATAACGACAACGAGAAGCGCCAGATCGTGCGTTACACCTATGCATGGTATTGCTTTATCCTTATGGGAGCCGGACTAGCATTTATCGTCGGGCCTTGGTTGATAACATTGGTTGCTGGGGAGAGGTACGCGAGGGCAGGAGATGTGATTGGGTGGCTAGTGTTGGGGCAAGTCTTTAATGGTATGTACCTAATGATCACGAATTACATTTTCTTCTCCAAGCGTACCGGTCTTCTGTCTTTGGCAAGCATACTCTCAGGTCTAGTGAACTTTTTTCTGCTTATAGTGTTGGTCCGCCAATTAGGCATTGAAGGCGCAGCGTATGCGTTTTGCTTAGCTACGGCACTCCGCTTCCTGCTTTCCTGGTATGTTGCTCAAAGGCGTCACCCAATGCCTTGGTTTGCACTCTGTAAAAAAATCACCATTATGGAATGATGCATGAACTCAATCCTAAGTCTCATCGGTAGAGACAAAGAGCTTTTCTCTACTGACGTCAAAAATCAAGAAGTCCAACTGTCTGACATCGTATGCAAGTCTCGCTTCCTGGTTATAGGTGGTGCAGGGTCTATAGGTCAAGCTGTCACCAAAGAAATCTTTAAGCGTAATCCTGCGAAACTCCACGTTGTTGATATCAGTGAAAATAACCTCGTTGAGCTGATCAGGGATATTCGCAGCAGCTTTGGGTACATCGATGGTGACTTCGGTGCCTTCGCTTTGGACATTGGCTCTCTAGAGTATGACGCTTTCTTCAAGGCCGACGGTGCCTACGATTACATTTTGAACCTGTCAGCACTCAAGCATGTACGCAGCGAAAAAGACCCCTACACGCTGATGCGTATGGTGGATGTAAACATCTTCAATACCGAAAAAACCTTGAAGCAGGCGGTTGATTCGGGAGTCAGAAAATATTTTTGCGTGTCCACGGACAAGGCCGCCAACCCGGTCAACATGATGGGTGCTTCCAAGCGAATTATGGAAATGTTCTTGATGCGCCGAAGCCAAGATATGAACATTTCAACCGCTCGTTTTGCCAACGTTGCGTTTTCAGACGGCTCACTGCTCCACAGTTTTAACCAGCGTCTGGAAAAACGTCAGCCCATTGTTGCCCCTAAAGACGTTCGCCGATACTTCGTGACGCCCAAGGAGTCCGGCGAGTTGTGCCTGATGTCGTGTATATTTGGGGAAAACCGGGATATCTTCTTCCCGAAGCTCAGTGAAGAACTCCACCTGATCTCGTTTGCAGACATCGCAGTGAAGTACCTTGAACAAAAAGGTCTTGAGCCAATCCTCTGTCACGATGAAGATGAAGCCAGGGAGCTTGCCAAGACCCTGCCGGAGCAAGGCAAGTGGCCTTGTCTTTTCACCAACAGTGATACCACTGGTGAAAAAGACTTCGAAGAATTCTATACAGATCATGAAGTGCTGGATATGGATCGTTTCAATAATCTTGGCATTATCAAGAATGAGGCGATATATGATGAAGCTCTGATTGATGAATTCGAAGAGCGTATTGTTTCGCTGAAAAATAGCCTTGCTTGGAGTAAAGATGATCTCGTCCAGTTGTTCTTTCGCATGATTCCGGATTTCGGTCACAAAGAAACGGGGAAATACCTCGACAGCAAGATGTGAGGCCATTTTGAGCAAGCACCTAATACAGTTCGTTCGGGATTATTTCGGGACCAACGAGTTCATCCCGCTGCACGCACCAATCTTTCCGGGGCGAGAGAAAGATTATGTGTTGGATACCATCGAGTCCACGTTTGTCTCCAGTGTTGGGGCATATGTTGATCGTTTTGAAAAGGATATAGGTAGCTATACCGGCTCACCTCGGGCAATTGCCACAGTAAACGGTACAGCCGCCTTGCACGTAGCCTTGAAGCTAGTCGGAGTTGAGGTGGGAGACTTGGTTATCACCCAGCCGTTAACGTTTGTGGCTACCTGCAACGCCGTTGCTTATTGTGGTGCCGAACCCGTTTTCGTGGATGTTGATCGCGACACCTTAGGGTTGTCTCCAGCCGCAATGGAGCAATGGTTAATTGAAAATGCTGAATTGGATGCGAAAGGCGTATGCCGCACGAAATTGGATGGTAAAGCGATACGCGCTTGTGTGCCGATGCACACCTTTGGTCACCCAGCCAATCTGGATGGTTTATGCCAGGTTTCCCGGCGTTGGAATATTCACCTCGTAGAGGATGCGGCAGAATCTCTTGGCAGTTTCTACAAAGGTCAACACACGGGCACCTTCGGGTCGCTGGGCACGTTGAGTTTTAATGGCAACAAAATCATGACCACTGGAGGCGGTGGTATGATTTTAGCGGGGGAGGTTTTGGCTGACCGCGCCAAACACCTGACCACTACAGCCAAAAAGCCCCATACTTATGAGTATATTCATGACGAGGTTGGCTACAACTATCGTATGCCTAACTTAAATGCGGCGCTTGGTTGTGCTCAGTTAGAGCATCTTGAACAATTTATAGCAGCCAAGCGGGCATTGGCGGCCAGCTATGTTGAACTCTTTAGTGGCACGGATTTGCAGTTTGTAACTGAGCCTGATGACTGTCGCTCCAATTATTGGTTGAATGCGGTGATCTGTGAGGATAAATCTCATCGAGACAGGTTGTTAAAAACTACGAATGATGCGGACGTAATGACTAGGCCAATTTGGGCGTTGATGAACCACCTTACGATGTATCAGAACTGCCGTCGAGGCAACCTTGTAAATTCGGAGTGGTTGGAGGCGCGAGTGGTGAACCTGCCGAGTAGCGTTTTATCCTTAACTTCTTCCGCTCCCAAGATATGAATGTTTGGAGACGCCAAATGCGTATAGGCTATTTTGCGGATGGGGCGTGGTCCCATCGTGCTTTAGAAAAAATTCTTTCTGATAAAGCGTTTTCTGTAGAGTTTGTTTGTGCACGTTTTGACAATCCTGATCCTATGTTGGAAGAGATTTCATCAGGCTTAGATATTCCATTTTTTATAAATGAAAATATAAACTCAGATGCGTTTCTTGAAGATTTAAATAAATACGATTGTGATGTTTATGTCTCTATGTCTTTTAATCAGATATTTAAATCCGGTATCATTAATAAAACATCAAATGGAATAATTAACTGTCACGCTGGAAGGCTCCCGTTTTATCGTGGTAGGAATGTTTTAAATTGGGCTTTGATAAATGACGAAAAAGATTTTGGTGTCACAGTACACTATGTCGATGAGGGCGTAGATACAGGCGACATTATTAATCAGAAAATTTATTCCATCACTGACGATGACGACTACTCTACGTTGCTGGCCCGTTCGTACGGGTATTGTTCGGAAGTTTTGTACAAGTCTCTTTTGGATTTGAAAAGAGGTCAAGCAAAACGGATTTCGCAGAGAAATATTCATCCAGTAGGTTTCTATTGTAGTCAAAGAATGGTGGGTGATGAGATTCTTAGCTGGGAGAAGCCATCGAGAGAAATATTTAATTTTGTTCGCGCTCTCTGCATTCCGGGACCGCAGGCCAGAGCGTTTATAGCTGGAACCGAGATAAAAATAAATAAAATTGAGCTGGTCCCTGACGCCCCGATTTATAAAGGAATTCCAGGCGCGGTTCTTGGAGTTGAGTGTGGTAATTTGTTGGTAAAAACAGAAGACTCTTTTGTAAAAGTTGTTGAGTGGAGTAGTGATATTAAAATACGCGTGGGAGATAGGCTGGAATGAGCGTGCTTATTATCGCCGAGGCGGGCGTAAATCATAACGGTAGCTTGGAGCTTGCTAAGTCCTTAGTGGATGCTGCGGTGGATGCAGGTGCTGACTTTGTAAAGTTTCAGACTTTTAAGGCAAACAGTCTGTTAACTACCAATGCGCCGAAGGCAGAATATCAAGTTAAGAATGCCGGAGCGGGGGAGTCGCAATTTGAGATGATTCGTCGGCTAGAGCTCAGTGAAGAAATGCATGAAGAGTTGTGGAACTACTGCGCCGAGAAGAATATAGGATTCCTGTCGACGGGGTTCGACATCGCAAGTATCGACTACCTGAAAAAGCTTGGGGTTGGAATATTCAAAGTTCCATCAGGAGAGCTAACAAACCTTCCACTCCTTCGCCACATCGGCTCATTCAAACGAGATGTAATTCTATCCACAGGCATGGCTTGCCTTGGAGAAATTGAAGAGGCGATCAACATTGTCGAAGAAGCAGGCACACCAAGAATTTATATTACTGTATTGCACTGTACTACTGAGTACCCAACACCAATGGAAGATGTAAATCTTCGGGCAATGGTCAATATAAGCAACGCACTGGGTGTGAAAGCGGGTTATTCAGACCATACTCCGGGCATTGAAATACCTATTGCTGCAGTAGCGCTGGGTGCGACGGTTATAGAGAAGCACTTTACCCTTGACCGTAACCTTCCCGGGCCTGATCACCGCGCAAGCCTAGAGCCAGACGAACTGAATGCCATGGTAGCCGGCATTCGTAATATTGAGCGCGCTTTGGGTGATGGTATCAAGCGCCCAAGTCTCAGCGAACTGAAGAATAAACCTATCGCCAGAAAATCGTTGGTAGCCGCAGCAGACATTAAGGCGGGCGAGCTCTTTAGTGCCGAAAACCTGGCAACAAAACGCCCAGGTACGGGAGTTTCTCCGATGCTGTGGGACCAGGTAATCGGCCGATCGGCGCCTCGAGACTTCAATGAAGATGAGTTGATTGAGTTATGAGCCGCAAGATTTGTGTGGTGACTGGCACGCGAGCGGAGTTTGGTCTGCTGCGTTGGTTAATGCAGGAAATCGACCAGCAGCCAAAGTTAGAACTTCAGGTAGTGGCTACAGGGATGCATTTGTCGCCGGAATTTGGATCTACTTATCGCGAGATTGAAGATGCGGGCTTTACCATTCATGCTCGGGTCGAGATGCTCTTAAGTGCGGATACGAGTACCGCAGTCACCAAATCCATGGGTTTGGGCGTTATTGGTTTTGCTGATGCATACGAGCGTTTGCAGCCAGACGTGATTGTTCTATTGGGCGATCGTTTCGAGATCTTTGCAGCCGCGTCCGCTGCTTTGATTGCCGGAGTTCCTGTTGCTCACATTCACGGTGGTGAAACGACTGAAGGTGCTTTTGATGAGGCGATTCGCCACTCGATTACAAAAATGTCGCACCTGCACTTTGTGGCCGCTAAAAATTACCGACAGCGCGTAATTCAGTTGGGTGAGCAGCCAGAGCGTGTGTTCAACGTAGGTGGAATGGGCGTTGATGCCATAAAGCGGATTAAACTGCTGGAACGTGAAGAGCTTGAGCAATCCCTTGGTTTTCACTTTGACAAAAAGAATCTTTTGATTACATTTCACCCGGTCACACTGGAGAGAGGTGCTAGTTCTTCTGAGCAAATGATTGAGTTGCTTGGTGCGCTGAGCGAACTTGAAGATACACGCCTGATATTTACCATGCCTAATGCCGATACCGGCGGTCGTGAATTGAATGCTCTAGTGCAGGAATTTGTTAATAACCACTATAATGCCTGTGTGTTTACGTCTTTGGGTCAGCTGCGATATTTTTCTTGTTTGGCACAGATTGACTGCGTTGTAGGCAACTCCTCAAGTGGTCTATTGGAAGCCCCTGCGTTTAGTATTGGCACAGTCAACATTGGCGATCGGCAAAAAGGTCGCCTGCAAGCGACCAGCATCATTGATTGCGAGCCCTATAAGCAGGCGATTTTATGTGCGTTGGAACGTGTTTATTCGCCCACGTTTCAGCAAGCCTTGAAGTTGACCAGCAACCCATACGGTAGTGGCGGTGCTAGTGAGAACGTTGCAAAAATACTGGCAGACTATCCTTTGGATAATATTCTGAAAAAACAGTTTTATAACCTACCGACTAAAGCGGTTTTTTAAGGTATGGAGAAACCAATGAAGTCATGGCGTAACGCCGTCGTTAAAGGCGATGCTTCTTTAGAACGGGCTATTGAAGCTCTGGATAAAGCTGCGCTCCGTATCGTATTGGTTGTTGATGAAGAAGGCCGGCTTGTGGGCACTCTAACTGATGGTGATGTACGTCGAGCTTTGCTTAAACATCGATTGCTAAGTGTGCCAGTTAGCCAAGTGATGAACAGAAGTCCAAAAACCGCAGAACAGGACTGGGGCGAGAGTCGAATACTTTCAATGCTAGAAGAGCATGACTTGCTTCAGCTGCCGATAATTGATAAAGAAAGAAAGGTGGTAGGCTTAACAAGCTTACACGACGTGCTGAACAAGCACCGCCACGACAACCCTGTGTTTCTTATGGCTGGTGGATTTGGTACTCGGCTACGCCCACTTACTAACAACTGTCCTAAGCCAATGTTGAAAATTGGTGACAAACCGATTCTGGAACAGATTCTCCTGAGCTTTGTAAATGCGGGTTTTCATCGTTTCTACATATCGACGCATTATATGCCAGAGGTGATTCGGGATTACTTTGGAACCGGTGAAAAATGGGGCGTATCTATTCAGTATATTCACGAAGATGAGCCGCTAGGTACAGGCGGCGCTTTAGGCTTGTTGCCACATGAGGAAATTGATCTACCCCTATTCATGATGAATGGAGATCTACTCACCTCCCTGAATATTCATAGTTTTCTCGAGTTTCATGAAAACCATGGTAGCGTCGCCACCATGTGCGTGCGGGAGTATGAGCATCAAGTTCCTTATGGAGTAATTACCAGTGAGGGAACCCAGATTAAGTCAATGATTGAGAAGCCCGTACACAAGTTTTTCGTGAACGCGGGTATTTATCTGCTCAATCCGGAGTTGGTTAAAGGTGTTGGGCATGGAGTCCGGGTTGATATGCCTACATTGCTCGAACAAGAGATTGAAGAAGGTAGGCCCGTCAATATGTTCCCAGTACATGAGTATTGGTTGGACATAGGGCGTATGGATGACTTCCATCGAGCGCAATCGGAAGCGTTTGAGTGTAATAATGGATAAATGTGGCGTCGTCGCGATAATTCCTGCCAGAGGTGGCAGTCATCGCCTCCCAGGCAAGAACATTAAGTTGTTGGCAGGGAAACCTCTGATCGCTTGGACGATCGAAGCGGCGCTCAACAGTCGGGTTTTGGATGGGATCGTTGTTTCCAGCGATGATGAAGACATTCTTAATGAGGCAAGGAAGTACCCGGTCAAAGTCCTGAAGAGACCGGATTATCTTGCAACGTCCTCTGCTACGACCTTCGATACGCTGCTTCACTGCCTGGATCTACTTCCTTCACAGGAGATAGCAGTTGACCAAATAATGCTACTCCAACCCACTTCCCCTTTACGCACCGCCGAGGACATTGATCGGGCTTTGGCATTAAAGAAAGAGAGCGGTGCCTGTTCTGTAATCAGTGTCTGTGAGTGTGAACACTCGCCTTTATGGACAAATGTTCTGAATGAAAAGGGCGATATGGAAGAATTCATTCCGTCTCAGTTACTTAATAAGCGAAGTCAGGATTTGCCGGTTTACTACCGGCTAAATGGTGCTATATATGTTGCGGATGTTGATGAATTTAGAAAATATCGTGGTTTTTTCATGCCAAATAGTAGAGCGTATGTCATGCCTGCTGAATGTTCGGTAGATATCGATACTGAAATGGATTTTAAACTCAGTCAATTATTGCTTGAGAAAAATGAATAAAGTAAAGAAAATTTACCACTCGGGCATTCTTCAAGGGTATCTGCAGAGTAAGCATTCGAGCATCAAAAAAACTTCTATTTTATTGGTGCGACATGACGCGGATTGTGGTTATAAGTATCAAGGCCGGGTGTATTCACAAATTATAGATTCACTAGGCGATCTTGCTTCGTACCATGGTATCGACACTTCAAGTATTTCGGCTCCGTTCAGTCATTTCTTTGGAGCATCTGCTCATAATGATCCGTTGGTATTTAACCGAACCTTTCTTCGGATCGCCGTTGCCTCGGCACTTTATGGGAGAGTATTTGGCCGCAGCCGTGCTTTTGTTTATAAACGGACAGCCAGCATTAGGGCATGGAAGAGAATACTGAATCGGGCACAGCCCAAGGTAGTTATCGGTATTCAACCGAGTCGATATCTGTGTGCGGCTTGCAAGGCCATGGATATACCTGTTTACGATTACCAGCATGGAGTGATTGCGCCTGACCATTGGTGGTACGGTAACATTCTGCCCAGAGAAATACCGGACGATGAACTACCAAGTGGCATACTTTGCTGGGACAAAACGAGTGCTTTAGCCCTCAAATCTTGGGCACCCAAGCGCGATGTGAAGGTTCGCGTTCTGGGAAACCCCTGGTTTAAGAGGTTTGAAGACCGGATGCCACACGATTATTTGGTATGTAAGGCACTCGATGAGAGATTAGTTTTCAAGAATGAAAGACCTACTATTCTTGTATCACTTCAATGGGGATTAGGTGAGCATTACTACACGGACACTAAGTCTAACTATGTGATGTGTGGTGCCTTATCCAAAATCATCAAGAAAACTCACCAAAACTATAACTGGATGCTGCGACTTCATCCGGTTCAACTCCACGGTATCGCAGGAAGAGAAACGCGAGAGTATCTCGATCAGGAATTTGGCCAGCTCATAGGCGTGGAATGGGAAGAATCGAGTTGTTTACCCCTGCCTGTCGTGTTGCAGCATAGTCAACTCCATATTACTGACATGAGCACAGTCGTGACCGAGGCGGCCTGGTATGGCATCCCGTCAGCGATCCTCAATCCTTTTGTGAGACCTGGCGAAAGGATAGAAACCCTGTTCAAAGAGGAGAGGGAAATCGGTGTCGCGAGCTTGGTGAAACAAACCGAGTCCGACATTGAGGGGTGGATTGTAAGCGCTCTGAAATCGCGGCACCGCATTCAAACGGTGGAGCCTGAAGAGAGTTTGTTGGAGTTTTTGAGGGAGGTAGTGTACGCCGATGACGCAATCAACTATACAAATAATTGATTATGGCGCGGGCAACATCGCCTCCGTCGCGAACATGATCGATTATGTCGGTGGAACCCCCTACGTTGTCAGTTCTCCAGATAAGCTGAAATGCGGCGTCAAAATCCTTCTGCCGGGTGTAGGTGCGTTTGACCATGGCATGTCTTGCTTGGAAGAGGGAGGTTGGCTGCCGGTTCTGGACGAGTGTGTGCAAATGAAACGCACACCGACTTTGGGAATCTGCCTTGGTATGCAATTGATGTGCAAAAGCAGCGAGGAGGGGCATCGACCTGGGCTTGGCTGGGTAGACGCGTCTGCTCGCAGGTTCGCGTTCCCAGATGATAGCAAACTCAAAGTCCCCCACATGGGCTGGAACCGTGTCATAGTTTCAAAGCCAGATGCGCTCGTAAGCAATGATCCGGAAACTGAGAAGCGATTTTATTTCGTGCATTCCTATTACGTAAGCTGCGCGCGTGAGGAAGATGTCATTCTGCAGTGCCATCATGGTCATGATTTCGTGGCAGGATTTCAGAGGGATAATATCTGGGGGCTCCAGTTCCATCCGGAGAAGAGTCACAAATTCGGAATGGAAGTCTTTCGTCGCTTCCTGGAGGTATGAGGTGTTAAGTCATCGGGTAATACCTGCTCTTCTTCTGAGTCAAGGAGGATTGGTAAAAACCACGAAATTCAAACAACCGAAATATGTGGGCGATCCTGTAAACGCAATCCGCATTTTTAACGAGAAAGAAGTGGACGAGTTGGTTGTGCTGGATATTGACGCCTCACGTGAAAATCGTGAACCGGACTATAACGCGATTGCCGAGTTTGCTTCCGAATGCTTCATGCCCCTTGCATACGGAGGTGGTATTCAAACGGTAGAGCAGGCGCGTATCCTTTTCTCACTGGGTATAGAAAAAGTTGTTCTTCAAACAGCAATACTCGACAGCTCAAAACTTATTTCTGATATCGCGAACCGTTTTGGCTCTCAAAGTGTAATTGCCTCGATCGACATCAAACGAGACTGGAGAGGTAGAGCAAAAGCATGGTCGGCCACGCGACGGAAAAAACTCGATCGGCCCTGGCTAGATAAGCTGCATGAGTATGTTGAGGCTGGTGCCGGTGAGATTTTGCTTAATAGTGTAGATAGAGACGGCACCCAGGAAGGTTACGACGAAGAACTAATATCAGCAGCTGCCGGGGCCCTCCCGGTACCGGTAATCGCTCTTGGCGGCGCTGGTAAACTTGAACATCTCGTTTCTGCGGTAGACTCTGGCGCTTCCGCTGTGGCGGCGGGTAGTCTGTTCGTATTCCAGGGGCCCCACCGCGCAGTCCTCATCAGTTATCCTCGCTACTCAGTTCTTGAATCACTATTCCGGAGTTAATGAATTATGGTGCCAGATAATCATCAAGTATGTAGCCGTTGTGTCATGGATACCACGGCAAGAGACATTACGTTTGATGAAAACGGTGTCTGTAACTACTGCACATATTTTGAGAACCATGTTAACGATGTGGTATTCGAATCCGATGAAGAGCGTTCTGTCAGGCGGAAGGAGTTCATCGAACAGGTAAAAGCTGCAGGGAAAAACAAACCTTACGATTGCGTAATGGGGCTCTCTGGAGGCGTGGATAGCTCTTATGCACTTCATCTCGCTCTGGAGGAGGGATTAAGGCCGTTAGCAGTTCATATGGACAATAACTGGAATTCAGAGTTAGCCACAAACAATATAAAGAATCTTGTGTCAGGCCTCAACGTTGATCTCCATACACACGTTATTAATTGGCCAGAATATAAACAGCTTATGCAATCGTTTTTTGATGCCGATGTTATCGATGTTGAGCTTCTGTATGACAATGCAATGTTGGCTGTCAACTACAATCAAGCGCGAAAGTACGGTATCAAATACATTCTGAGTGGTAGCAACTCTGCCACGGAAGGAATGCCTATGCCAGAAGGTTGGAATTGGAAGAAGTGGGACAAAAAGAATATAAAGGCTATCGGAAAGCGTGGCGGAGTAAAGCTGAAAACTTTCCCTTCGGTCGGGATTGTTGATTATCTGGCTAATCGTTTGATTCGTGGAATTCAATGGGTACCTTACCTCGATTACTATGACTATCGTAAAGATGCTGCGCTAGATCTTCTTGAGACTCGTTATGAATATAAGCGTTATCCTTACAAACACTATGAGTCCATATTTACTCGTTTTTATCAAGGCTACATACTTCCAGAAAAGTTCAGCGTAGATAAGCGTAAGTTACACCTGTCTACTCTTGTAATGAGTGACCAAATGAGCAGACTTGACGCAACAGAGCGCTTGTCTCACTCCCCTTATGCGACGATAGAAGAGTTAGAATCCGATAAGAAATATTTCTTAAAGAAGATGGGCTGGGAAAATAGCGATCTTTTTGATTATTTGTCACGTTCGCCTATGGCTCACGATGAGTATCCCAGTAGTGTTGTTCAATGGGAGCTGTTAAGACGTATGTATCATCGATTTAAAGAAAATAGGTAAAATTGGTGCATCGAGTTCTGTTAGTAAAAAATGTTTAGTTATATTTATCTTTCCGCAATAATCCTTCCTTTGATAGGGATTATTTTGATGTATAATGGCGCCTACGGTATCTCCGTAGGTGAGCAGGGCTATGATAATGGATCTTTATCTATTTTCTTACTTTACACTGTAGTTTCTATTTTTGTTTTCTTTATGTTAAAAAAAAGAACTGCTACATCGATCCAGCTGACTAAAATTAGACCTTTTAAGTTTTATCGATATTGTTTTCGAGTATTGATTTTAATTTCATTTCTTGTTGGTGTAATGTTGTTTGTCTTCAATGCAGACCGAGTTTGGTATGGTGAAATCGGAAAGGGTGAGTTTAGAGCAAGCTTGGGGTCATTTGGCTTCTTTGCCTATCTGACTACAAAATACATAGCGCCTTTGTCTTTGGCTTATGCCGCCTTTCTATATAAATCGAGCAATCGTGGTTTATCGGAAGCGAGCCTGTTAGCAGTTTTGTTTGTTTTGGGCATGGTTTTAGGCTCCACTTGGGGCTTTAAGGCCACCGGTATCACCATAATATTACCTGCATTCTTGATTTTATTATGGTCATCAAGTTTTATTAATATTGTATTTTTTTCGACAATTTCATTGAGTGTAATTTTGGTTTTCGCATTTATTTTCGATGGTTCTCAGTCTTTAATGTCAGCATTCTCTTCCATATTTTTGAGACTTACGGTAATTCAAGGGGATGTAGCGTGGTATGTTTGGGGTCTTTATGAAACTGGCGTAGAGCTACCACCGTATGGTCAAACTTTAGCAGCTGCTCTAGGCGACACTGTCTTGGAAAATATTTTCAGTTTTGATAAGAGTAATTATAATGAGTGGATTTCAATTCATTATGATATGTTATTGAATGATGTGGCTGGCGTGCCTCAGTCAGTTGCACAGGCTGGGCATAGTATTGTCGGTACTCCATTTACGGAAGGAGTTATCATGGGAGGGGCAGGGGGCGTTTTGTTTATGGCGGTACTTTCTGGCGGGCTGTCAGCGATAGTTTTTAATAGAATAGACAGGAGTTTGGCTATGGGTAATGGGCTGCTTTGCGCATTCTGGGCCACTTATTTCAGCGTATTTCTATTCCCATGGTTGAGAGGAGGGGCAGTTGTCCAGCTTTTTCATATTTCTCTAATCTTGAGCTTTTCGGCCAGTATATTTCTCGTTTTTTTAATGGCTAAACTAACCGTTTTAGAAAAAAAATCAGATCGGTGTAAAGCTTGAAGATTTTAACAGTTCATCCATCCGGGTCTTTCGGTGGTGCTTCGAAAAGTATAATTACGCTGCAAAAATTTCTTCAGAAAGAACTAAGTCCATATTCTGTAATATGTCCGGCTGGTTCAGCAGCCAAACATTTCCTTGATAATCATTACAAGGTTAATTTAGTTCGGCATATTTCTCAATTTGACAATACGAAGTATGGGTTCTATAAAAAAGTACGTTGGATTGTAGTTTTAAGAGAATTGTTTTATTTTTTTCATTCTTATAGTTCAATTAAGCGAGAGATTTTAAGGAATAATTTTGATGTGATTCATCTAAATGAAGTTACATTGGCTCCTTGGGCGGGACTAATTAGCCGATTTACTGATGCTCCAATCATAATTCATGTTAGGTCGCTACAACGAGAAGGAGCGAAAGATAAGAGGACTCGTTGGCTTTATCGCATGCTTAAAAATGATGTTACCACAATAATCGCGATTGATGAGACTGTAAGAAGCTCACTCCCAAAGGAACTTCCAGTAACCGTCATTCACAACAGCCTGGAAGTGGATGTGAATAGACAATTATCTGACGGTTTCCGCACTCGTTTTCGTGTTGCTATTGTTGGGGTTCTTCTTAAATTAAAGGGAATATATGAGTTTCTGGAGGCTGTGCGTATTTTGGTCCGGGAACGAGGATACGACATAGAGTTTTACATCGTTGGTGAGAACCCAAGAGAGCTCTCAGGGTTGAAGGCTGTAATTTTGGATATGCTGGATCTAGCTCATGATGTGCGTCGCGATATAGAAGCGTTTGTGGCGACTCATTCTTTGCAGAATCACATTGTTGTCACCGGCTTTGTTGATGATGTGCAAAGCATTTACGCTGATCTGGACGTGCTCTGTTTCCCTTCCCATCTCAACGCGGCAGGAAGGCCCGTGTTCGAGGCGGCCTTTTATGGCGTGCCCAGTATCGTAGCTGTCAAGGACCCGCCTCCCGATACCATAGTCGACGGAGAGACTGGCATTTGTATTGATAAACCGGACGGGCGGTTGATCGCCAATGCGATAGAACGGTTGTTTAAGAACCGGGAGGAACTCGAGTTCCTAGGTAATAATGCAAAAATGCTGGCTCATCAGAATTTTGATATAAAGAAAAATGCTGACGCGCTTTTACAGGTCTATAGAAATGCGATTTCTCAGCGACAACAGCACAGACCTGGTAAGACATTCGGTTAATTCGAATGATCCGATTGCGGTATTGCCGGTCAACGTCATATATCGATATCGTCTTTTGAGTTTCCGAATGTGTATTGTTCTAGCGAGTCTAAAATCGAGGACATCAATTGATTATTGATAGTCTATGTCTTGGATTCAATTAATAATCGCAGCCCCAACCATTTATAGTGCTCCGGAATACTCACCCCCAAAACATCTCTTTCGTTGTTCGGTAGCCTAGCTGTTTCTCGGGTCGGTTATTCAACTGCTCAATCCCTCGATTGATGTGTGTTTGAGACAGTTTGGCGAAGTTCATCCCTTTCGGCTCGGAAGGAGTCAATTTCTTTTTTTCAGATGCGTTAAGTAATACTGAAAAGTTCGCATTAGTTTATTTTTTAAGGAATTATAAATGTTTGAAAATAAGACGCTATTAATTACCGGCGGCACAGGCTCATTTGGCAACGCCGTGCTTCGGCGCTTCTTGGAGTCAGACGTTAGGGAAATTCGTATCTTTAGCCGGGATGAGAAGAAACAGGATGACATGCGGAAGAAGTACAAGAGCGACAAGCTCAAGTTCTACATCGGGGATGTCCGCGATTTTCAAACATTTATAATTCCTTAAAAAATAGTAGATTTCATATATCACGCAGCAGCCCTTAAACAAGTGCCGTCCTGCGAATTTTATCCTCTGGAAGCAGTCAAGACCAACGTGCTGGGCACTGAAAACGTGCTGGAAGCAGCCGCGCAGGCAGGTGTAGATCGGGTTGTCTGCCTTAGCACGGACAAGGCAGTCTACCCGATCAACGCTATGGGCATCAGCAAAGCGATGATGGAAAAGGTGATTGTCGCCAAGTCTCGGTCGAGTAACGACACGGTTATCTGCGCTACCCGTTATGGCAATGTGATGGCATCGCGTGGGTCGGTCATTCCCCTTTTCACCAACCAGATCCGTGCCGACCAGCCGATAACGATTACTGACCCGTCTATGACGCGCTTCATGATGACACTGGACGATGCTGTCGATCTCGTGCTTTTCGCCTTCGAGAACGGTCGGCCGGGAGACATTTTCGTGCAAAAAGCTCCGGCCGCCACGATCGAGACGTTGGCGAAAGCGCTTACCGACTTGCTCAGCAAGCCGGATCACCGGATCGATATTATTGGCACACGTCACGGCGAGAAATTATATGAAGCTCTTCTTAGCCGCGAGGAAATGGTGGCTGCGGAAGATCTGGGTAATTACTATCGTGTCCCCCCGGACCTGCGTGATTTGAACTATGGGAAGTATTTCGAACAGGGTGAAATAGAGATCTCGAAAGCAATCGAATACACCTCACATAATACCATTCGCCTGGATGTGCCGGGCATGCAGTCGCTGTTGATGAAACTTCGATTCATGCAGGCGATTCTGCGGGGGGAACAGGTTGATTCCGAGGAATGATCCAGTCTGCAATACAGCACCAATAATCTTTGAGGAAGCCGTAAGATGACTAAGCGAAAGACGCGGGTTCTTGTATTTGGCGCGACCGGTATGCTTGGCTCGACCTTGTTCCGGGCCTTAAGCGCCGATAGAAATCTTGATACCTTCGGAACGATGCGTGATGCCAGAGGTGCAGATTACTTTGCGGCGGAGCTTCACGACACTCTGATCCCCAATGTGCACCTCGAGGGTGAGATGGGCCTGTTAACGGCGTTCTCCATCGCCCAGCCGGATATCGTCATAAATTGTATTGGGATTATTAAACAACTTCCTAACTCAAACGATCACCTCGAGAGCCTTGCAATCAATGCAAGCCTGCCGCACCGACTGGCAAATTACTGCAGTGTAGCTGGCGCCCGGTTAGTTCATTTCAGCACCGACTGTGTCTTCTCCGGGAAGCAAGGCCATTACAAGGAAAACGACTTCCCGGACGCATATGACCTTTATGGTCGCTCTAAATTCCTCGGCGAGGTCGACTATGCAAATACCTTGACCTTGAGAACGTCGATCATTGGGCATGAATTGAGTAGTAACAAGAGCCTGGTAGATTGGTTTCTTAATCAAACTGGTGCGATTAAAGGGTTCAAAAAAGCAATCTTCTCCGGTCTTCCAACGATCGAGGTTGCTCGCGTCGTGCGCGAATTGGTGATTCCGAACCCGGAATTGAAAGGGCTCTACCACTTATCTGTGGACCCAATCAACAAGTACGACCTGTTGAGCCTTGTTGCTGATGTTTACCAAAAAGACATCGAAATAATTCCGGATGACAAGTTGGTTATCGATCGCTCACTTAATTCGGATAGTTTTCGTGAGAGGACTGGATTTTCGCCCAAGCCTTGGCAGGATCTGATCAAAGAAATGCACGATTACTATGCTGAGTTTTGGGTAAAAAGTAACTGACCAAGGCCCTTTTGAGAATGTTCGCTCATTTATCGGCACTTGGTAATTGTTAGCGTCAAACATGCCAAGCTAGAGAAAAACCATGAAAAAATTAAAAGTGATGACAATCGTTGGCACACGACCCGAAATTATTCGGCTGTGCCGGGTAATAGACCGGCTCGACCGCTATTGTGACCATGTGCTTGTTCACACCGGTCAGAACTACGACTACGAACTCAATCAGATTTTTTTCGAGGATCTTGGAGTACGTCAGCCCGATGTATTCTTGGAGTGTGCAGGTAAGACAGCCGCAGAAACGATTGCGCAGGTGATCAGCAAGTCAGACGCAGTGTTCGAGGACTTTGTACCTGAAGCCTTATTGATACTCGGGGACACAAATAGCGCGATGGCTGCAATTCCAGCCAAGCGTCGGAAAATACCAATCTTTCATATGGAGGCGGGAAACCGGTGTTTCGATTTGCGCGTGCCGGAGGAGATAAACCGGAAAATTGTTGATCATATCTCCGATATCAACATGCCATACAGCGACATAGCCCGAGAGTATCTTTTGCGAGAAGGGGTACGCCCGGAGATGATCGTCAAGACGGGGAGCCCCATGGATGAGGTGCTTTCCTATTGCAGTGAGAAGATTGCGCAATCCAGGGTCATAGAAAGACTAGGCCTTGAGGCGGAGAAATATTTTGTAGTCAGCGTTCATCGGGAAGAAAATGTGGATTCACATGTCAATGTCCACCAATTTGTTGAAACG
>CAXBDQ010000036.1:0-18130 GCA_963974675.1 uncultured Porticoccus sp.
ATGATGCCAGAACCTCACGAAACAATTGAAATCCATCCAGAACAATCTGGCACTTTGGAAGAAATACCTGTCCGAACAAATACCCCAGCAGACCGAATCGAAAACCACCGTCTACCGACGCTGCTACTGGGCCTACTCGGT
The DNA here is from genome assembly GCA_963974675.1 of uncultured Porticoccus sp. Lineage (GTDB taxonomy): Bacteria > Pseudomonadota > Gammaproteobacteria > Pseudomonadales > Porticoccaceae > Porticoccus. The sequence goes on from CAXBDQ010000036.1 coordinate 142, forward strand.
GGCTATTACTTGGTAGATTATTTCATTACTGGCGGCAAAGTGGGTTTAAACACCGTCAACTTTATCTTTCTCGTCATGGGTCTATTACTCCACCGATCACCTGCCAGCTATCTCACAGCAATCAACGAAGCAGTAAAAGGTGTTTCTAGTGTTGTCCTACAATTCCCTCTCTACGCAGGAATTATGGGTATGATGGTACACTCTGGACTTGCCGTATCCATGTCTGAATGGTTTATCAGCATATCCACTGCCGAAACCTTTACCTTATTCACGTTCCTCAGTGCTGGCATCGTTAATTTTTTTATTCCCTCCGGTGGCGGTCAGTGGGCGATACAAGCGCCTATCGTCATACCCGCAGCACAAGCTCTGGGGATCCCCTTAAATCAAGCGGCCATGGCCGTGGCCTTTGGGGATGCCTGGACGAATATGGTTCAACCATTCTGGGCCTTACCCTTACTTGGCATCGCCAGACTCGGAATTAAAGATATTATGGGCTACTGTACCGTAGCACTGCTCTGGTCAGGCTTGGTGTACTCTCTCGGCATGGTGTTTCTGTTGTAATAAAGGTTTCTATGTTGGCCATGACACGACCCGAACCTTGGGTGATAAGGTTTTCACCGCGTATTCCCCTAGGCCCGGTACTTGACCTAGCCTGCGGCAACGGGCGTCATGGCCGGTATCTTCTTTCCAGAGGATACCAAGTTACCTTTTTAGATCGAGATATTTCAGGGGTAACCGACTTGGAAAATCACCCCAAGGCCCAGCTCATGCAATATGACTTGGAGAACGACAACCCTTGGCCTTTCCACAATAATCAGTTTTCTGGAATCGTTGTCATTAACTATTTACACCGACCTCTATTGCCATATTTACCCACCTCATTAAAATCTAACGGCATAATAATTTATAAAACATTTGCCTTTGGCAATGAGCAGTTTGGAAGGCCGAGCAATCCAAAGTTTTTACTTCATAAAAATGAATTATTCGACACGCTAGGACAACATCTTGACGTGGTAGATTTTATTGAGGGTAAAGAGGCGAATCCCGACAGAATCACTCAGGCAATTTGTGCTCGCCGACTAAATCACCCATAGTGGTAGAACAGTAAACCGGTTCTATAGAATTCAAATTGTAAATAACGTTAAGAAACTCGGATTTAACGCTATAATATTTCAATCTCGAACATCATTCGTCAATTTTCAAATAACTAAGGGAGAGAATACGATCGCCCCTTATCAAGGCTCCACTCTGACATGAAAAAATATCTGTTTTCTGCAATCATCTGGGCTTCTAGCCAACCCCTCTATGCAGGAATAACAAGCCCCTTCAAAGATAGTGATGGCCATACCAATTGGCAACACCTGGCGAATTGGTCCAGCGGAATTTTCATTATTCTCCTGTCAATTACAGCAGTTACACTGTTTTTTAGTCGCAGACAGACACGCCAATCCAATCGAGCATTGAAGGCTATTCGCAATGAGTTAGAACAACGTGTATTAGAGCGCACAGCTACGCTGGATCAGTCCAACCAACTCTTACAACAGACAAATCAGCTTCTAGAAGGTGAGATAACCCAGCACAAGGAAACAACTGATCGTCTTCGCTCTTCAGAGGCCTACATCACTGATATTCTCAGCTCTATGCCTCTTATGCTGATAGGGTTAAACCAACATGGACAAATAACCCAGTGGAATCACAAAGCTGAAATTATTACCGGCATAACATCCCACCAAGCATTAGGTAAGGATCTCTGGGAAACTTATCCCGCCATCACTATCACACCAGATCAAATTCATCAGGCACAAATACAAAACAAACCAACAACGATTAAACATAGCCAGAGGGGACAGTACCACTTTGATATCACTATCTATCCCCTTCAAGAGCAAAGAAGAACCGGCGTTGTTATCTTAATTGATGATGTCACTGAACATATTCTTGCAGCCAATATGCTTATCCAAAGAGACAAAATGTCTTCTATGGGTGAACTCGCCTCGACCATGGCGCATGATATCAATGCCCCCTTACAAGGAATTTTGAAAGATCTAAGAAATGGTATCGAAACACTAGAAAGTGCCCCTCATGAACAAGACACCCCGGAACTGAAGACACTGCTGTCTAACGCGAATAAACGCGGCCAAGAGGTTCTCGCTATTATCAACAACCTCCTAGACTTTTCTCACAGCCGAGGAGGAAAAAAACAGCAAGGAAGTATACCTAGCATTATCGATCATGCCCTAACATTGGCCAATGATGTACTCTCCGTCCCTTCCGGGTTAAGGTTTAGGGACATTACGATAGAGCGCGATTACGATAAAGACCTTCCGGAAATTCCTTGTTTTATTTCCGAACTCCAACAGGTTTTTCTTAGCTTGTTTCGTCATGCCTGCCACGCACTTGGGGAAATAAGTAAAGACCAGCACACCCCGACGATAAAAATACAGGTTATTGAATGCTACGAAGCCCTATGGATCAAGATTCAGCATAACGGCTTAGGTATCAGCAAAGAGGAGCAACAATTTATATTTGAGCCATTTTTTACTAATAAGGCATCAAATAATGATTATGCAGCTGGAAAGCGGCTATCATTTTCACACTTTATTATTACCGAACAACACCGGGGTCAACTGGCAATAACCTCAGATATAGATGTGGGAACCACTTTTCATATACAGCTACCCCTTTCCTAAAATAGTAGGTTCGACAAGGTAAGAATGTATAGGTAGAAGTAAACTCGGCGGGTACAGGACAGGTCTTCAATATAGCTCAATATAAGCCCCTTAATCATGAAATCCGTTTGGATTCTGGTTTTGCCAACGCCATGTATCTTCCATCATCGTCTCAAGCCCGCGAGAAGCCTTCCACTTCAAGTCCCTTTCGGCCTGAGAAGGATCCGCCCAACACTCGGCAATATCACCTGGCCGACGGGCAACAATTTCATAGGGTACAGGTTTTTCAGACGCATTTTCGAAAGCTGAAATCATTTCCAATACAGAGTAGCCATGACCGGTTCCCAAGTTCCAAGTAAAACAGTCTCGATCATCTGTCGCCAGAAGCCATTCCAATGCCTTAACATGACCCTCCGCGAGATCCATTACATGGATATAATCCCTTACACCTGAGCCATCACGCGTCGGGTAGTCCCCACCAAAAACGGAGAGTTTCTTTAATTTTCCTACTGCAACCTGTGCAATATACGGAACAAGGTTATTGGGAATACCCTGGGGGTCTTCACCAATCAGACCGCTATTGTGAGCTCCAACGGGATTAAAATAACGTAAAATTCCAATATCCCAAAATTGTTTACCCGTTAGCCTATCAGCACACACCAGATCACGCAGAATTGTCTCCACAATCAACTTTGATTGGCCATAAGGATTAGTCGCACTGAGAGGAAAACCCTCACTGACGGGTGTAGTAAGGGGGTCCCCATAAACGGTAGCAGAAGAGCTAAATATAAGGGTGTTCACGCCATTGGCTTGCATCGCCTCGCAAAGCACCAAGGTACCAGCAACATTATTTTGATAATAAGAAAGTGGCTGCTCGCAAGATTCACCCACCGCTTTCTTTCCCGCAAAATGCATCACCGCGTCAATACTATGATCTATAAAAATTTTATCCAATATTTTACGATTTGAAATATCATCAACAATCAGAGAAAAACTCTTGCCCGTTATTTTAGTGACCCGAACAAGTGATTCTGAAGAACTATTAGAGAGATTATCTAACACCACAACATCATGGCCTTGCTCAAGCAGAGCGATGCAAGTATGACTACCAATATAACCGGCACCACCGGTGACCAATATCTTCATAAGGTTTATGCCCAACAGATCAGATAAATATCATAGATTGGAGAATTATACATACCGACGACTATAGTAACGTAGTCAACTATTAAATGGCGAACAGCAAAAAGCCGAACAAAAGTTCGGCTTTTAACGTTCAGCAATTAACAGATGGAAGTTATTCTACTTCAGTCTCTATTTCAACCGCTTCTACTTCTGGACGATCAACCAACTCAACATAGGCCATTGGTGCAGCATCTCCAGAACGGAAACCGCACTTCAAGATACGGATATAACCGCCTTGACGATTTTCGTACCGAGGAGCTAATTCACTAAATAACTTTCCAACAGCAGCCTTATCTTGAAGACGGCTAAATGCCAATCGACGGTTAGCTACACTGTCCTGCTTGGCCAGAGTAATCAGCGGCTCAGCAAAACGACGTAACTCTTTTGCTTTAGGCAAGGTTGTTTTAATCAACTCATGCTCAACCAAAGATGTAATCATGTTACGGAACATAGCACGACGATGGGCACCAGTACGACTTAGTTTGCGGCCACTATAGCGATGACGCATGATTCTACTTCCTTCAAAAGTGTTGCTATCTCAGCAATAAACTCTGTACATCCAATACACCCTAATTTAAGAGCGACATGAATAATTAAACTAATTCGCCTTCTGAACGCAGGCTAGCGGGTGGCCAGTTTTCTAGACGCATACCCAAAGACAGACCGCGTGAAGCCAGAACATCTTTAATTTCAGTGAGTGATTTTTTACCCAAATTTGGTGTTTTCAACAACTCAACTTCAGTGCGCTGAATAAGATCACCAATGTAATAAATACTCTCAGCTTTTAAGCAGTTGGCTGAACGTACAGTGAGCTCCAAATCATCAACGGGACGAAGAAGAATGGGATCTACTTCTTCCTCTTTCTCTGCGGGCTCTGCCAAACTTTCGCTTTCAAGATCGACAAATACGGCGAGCTGTTGTTGCAAGATAGTAGCTGCACGACGGATAGCTTCTTCTGGGTCGATAGTGCCGTCGGTTTCTAAATCCAGCACCAACTTATCTAAATCAGTACGTTGCTCAACACGAGCACTTTCAACCACGTAAGCAACACGCCTAGTCGGGCTGAACGTAGCATCTAATTGCAAACGACCAATTGCACGTGTTTCTTCTTCATCATTAACACGAAGATTAGAGGGCTGATATCCTCGACCCTTCATTACATGCAGTTGCATATTAAGCTCTGCACTTCCTGTGATATTAGCAATAACATGATCGGGATTTTTAATCTCACAGGTACTGTCTACTTGGATATCACCAGCAGTAACAACACCTTTACCTTTCTTGTTAAGCGTCAGAGTAACTTCATCTTTCTCATGCAACACAATCGCGACATCTTTAAGGTTAAGAAGAATTTCAATCACATCCTCCTGTATACCTTCAATGCTACTGTATTCATGCAGTACACCTTCTATCTCGACCTCAACGATAGCTGCTCCAGCCATGGAAGAAAGCAAGATACGACGCAAAGCATTCCCTAAGGTATGCCCAAAACCACGTTCCAAGGGTTCAAGTACAACCTTGGCACGAGTAGGGCTCAACTCGGTTACGTCAATAGTGCGTGGTGTCAAAAACTCATTTACTGATGTTTGCATATCCGTACCTGTCTCGTATTACTTAACTGGCCTTCAATTCTGTAGAACCTTACTTAGAGTAAAGCTCAACAATGAGGTTTTCATTGATTTCAGAGGGAAGATCACTGCGATCAGGAACACGTTTAAACGTGCCTTCCATTTTAGTCGCATCTACTTCGATCCATTCCACAGAGCCACGCTGGCCTGCAATCTGTAAAGCAGATTGAATACGCAGTTGATTTTTAGATTTTTCACGTATACTAACAACGTCATTTTCTTCAACACGATAAGAAGCAATATTCACTTTCTTGCCGTTAACCAAAATAGCGTTGTGAGCAACCAGCTGACGGGATTCAGAGCGTGTTGAACCATAACCCATACGGTAAACAACATTATCCAAACGCTGCTCAAGAAGCTGTAACAAGTTCTCACCTGTAGCTCCTTTCATATTGGCAGCTTGCTTATAATAATTACGGAATTGCTTTTCCAGCACACCATAAGTACGACGAACTTTCTGTTTTTCACGCAGCTGTACACCGTAATCTGAAAGACGACCGCGACGTTGCCCGTGCTGTCCAGGTACGCTGTCTGCGTGACACTTGGATTCTAACGGGCGGATGCCACTTTTTAGAAAGAGGTCCGTGCCTTCACGGCGGGAAAGCTTACATGTCGGTCCGAGATATCTTGCCATTTCTCAACTATCCTCGTTATACGCGACGTTTTTTCGGCGGACGACAACCATTATGAGGGATAGGCGTCACGTCGGTAATATTAGTAATTTTATAACCTGCATTATTGAGAGCACGAACAGCGGACTCACGTCCGGGTCCAGGACCCTTTACTTCAACATCTAGGTTCTTCAAACCGTATTCTTGTGCAGCTGCACCAGCACGCTCAGCTGCTACCTGTGCAGCAAACGGAGTACTTTTACGTGATCCGCGGAAACCAGAACCACCGGCAGTAGCCCAGCTCAAGGTATTACCTTGACGGTCAGTAATTGTCACGATGGTGTTATTAAAAGACGCATGTATATGCGCAACACCATCCACCACGGTCTTTTTGACCTTTTTACGAGTGCTTTTTTGTCCAGGCTTTGCCATTTCTATGGTTTCCTATCGCTTGATGGGCTTGCGAGGGCCTTTACGGGTACGCGCATTTGTTTTTGTACGCTGACCACGCAGAGGCAGACCACGACGATGACGAAGGCCGCGATAGCAACCAAGGTCCATCAACCGCTTAATATTCATACTGACTTCACGACGAAGGTCACCTTCAACGCTGTGCTCACCAACAGCACCACGAATGGCGTCCACTTGCTCTTCCGTCAAATCAGAAATTTTAACGTTTTCAGCAATACCTACTTGAGCACAAATAGCACTAGCAGTACTGCGACCAATCCCGAAAACATACGTGAGAGAAATCACTGCATGCTTATTATCGGGGATGTTGACACCGGCGATACGGGCCATCATTTCACTCCACTTTAATGTTTGGCTGTAACCTTACAATCTCTAAACTCCCAAAAGGGAGCTGACCAAAAAGGCGCAAGAGGATAGCGTTGGTTACAATAAAAATCAATAACTCTATGCAATTAACCCTGACGCTGTTTATGGCGGGGCTCAGCACTACAGATCACGCGAACAACACTTTTACGTTTAACGATCTTACAGTTGCGACACATTTTTTTTACAGAAGCACGCACTTTCATAGGGAAACCTCAACTTCAACTAGCGGATTCCGCCGCCATAGCCCTTAAGATTTGATTTTTTCATCAGCGACTCGTACTGATGAGACATTAGATGTGACTGCACCTGAGACATAAAATCCATTGTCACTACAACCGCGATCAATAGAGATGTACCACCCAGATAAAAAGGCACATTCAGGTAAACATTTAAAAACTGTGGCAGCAAACACACCGCCGTAATATAAAGACCGCCGACCAGCGTCAATCTTGTCATAACACCGTCTATGTATTGTGCCGTCTTCTCCCCAGGCCGTATGCCCGGCAAAAACGCACCACCACGTTTCAGGTTATCTGCCATTTCTCTAGGATTAAACATTAATGCCGAATAGAAAAAACAGAAGAAAATAATCAACACTGCAAACAACAGTACATGCAGAGGTTGTCCTGGGCCAATAAATAACGCAACGTCTTGCAGCCAATCAGGAGAATCTGCACCCTGACCAAACCACTGAGCAATCGATGCCGGAAACAACAATAAGCTGCTGGCAAAAATTGCTGGGATGACGCCAGCCATGTTGACCTTCAGGGGCAAGTGGCTTGCCTGACCTGGGCCGCGACCCGGTTGGCGCTGTGCGTAATTCACTGTTAACCGGCGTTGGCCTCGTTCGATAAAAACAACAAAGTACACAACGGCTACAGCAAGCACAGCAACCAAAAGCAACGCCAAAATATGTAATTCACCTTGGCGCGATGACTCAAATGCCTGACCAATGGCAGAAGGTATTCCGGCGACAATACCGGCAAAAATCAACATCGATATACCGTTACCAACACCGCGCTCAGTAATCTGTTCGCCAAGCCACATCAGGAATACCGCACCCGTAACTAAAGAGACAACAGCAATAAAGTAGAAACTAAAATCTGGCGTATAGGCTAGTCCTTGCCCGGCCAGCCCTACAGACATACCTATTGCCTGAATAGTCGCCAGAAGAACCGTTCCATAACGAGTGTACTGGTTAATCTTACGACGACCGGCATCACCCTCTTTTTTTAGTTGCTCAAGCGAAGGGGAAACCGCCGACATTAGCTGCATAATAATAGAGGCAGAAATATAAGGCATAATTCCCAGCGCAAGTATACTCATGCGCTCCAGTGCACCACCGGAGAACATATTGAACATACCGATGATCGTACCCTGGTTTTGTCCAAACAGATCAGATAATCGGTCTGGATCAATACCTGGCACAGGGATATGAGTACCAATTCGGTAAATAACAAGCGCAACAAACAAAAAGCGAAGGCGAGCCCACAGCTCGCCCAAACCCTTCATATTACCTTGTTGCTGTGCTCTGGGTTTGGCCATTAAATTTTACTCTTCAACCTTTCCGCCAGCAGCTTCAATTGCAGACTGAGCACCTTTAGTAACACGAAGGCCTTTAACTGTTACCGGCCGAGTCAATTCCCCAGAGAGAAATACCTTAGCGCGAGTGATGTTGTTTGTAATTAATCCTGCAGCGCGCAGAGATTGGATATCCACAACATCCCCGTCTACTTTATTCATCTCAGCCAAACGAATCTCAGCAGTCACACGAGAAATCCGTGAGGTGAAACCATATTTTGGCAAACGTTTTTGAAGTGGCATTTGACCACCCTCAAAACCGGGACGAACACTGCCACCAGATCGGGATTTTTGCCCCTTGTGACCACGGCCAGCAGTTTTACCTAGGCCGCTACCGATACCACGACCGACACGCTTGCCTTCTTTAATTCTGCCGGGTGCGGGACTTAGCGTATTAAGACGCATAATTACTCTCCCTCAACCTTAACCAAATAGTGAACTTTATTAATCATGCCACGCACTGCCGGAGTGTCTTCAACCTCAACGCTGTGTCTGATTCGACGCAGCCCCAGTCCAGAAACACAGGCTTTGTGTGATGCCAAGCGGCCATTAGTACTGCGCACCTGGGTAACTTTAATTTTATTAGCCTTCGCCATGGTAAAGCTTCCGTTATCATCCGTTCGACAAAAGCCGAACTTAATTCAGAATATCTTCAACAGTCTTGCCGCGCTTGGCAGCTACACCTTCTGGAGAACTCATTGCTTGCAACGCTTTGAATGTTGCCCGGACAACGTTAACAGGGTTGGTAGACCCGTAACATTTTGCCAGTACATTTTGTACACCAGCAATTTCCAGAACTGCGCGCATAGCGCCACCAGCAATAACGCCAGTACCCTCTGAAGCAGGTTGCATATAAACTTTTGAGGCACCGTGGTTCGCTTTTGTCGGGTATTGAATAGTGGTACCTTTTAAGTCCACATGAATCATATTACGACGAGCCGATTCCATTGCTTTCTGGATAGCCTGTGGCACTTCACGAGCCTTACCACGACCAAATCCAACCTTACCATTACCGTCGCCCACAACGCTGAGAGCAGTGAAACCGAAAATACGGCCACCTTTAACAGTTTTAGCAACACGGTTTACCTGAACCAGCTTTTCTTGCAAGCCTTCATCAGATGTTTCTGTTTCTCTTTGATTTCTCGACATATCGCTAAACCTTTAGAATTTAAGACCGGCTTCACGTGCAGCATCAGCTAGTGCTTTAACACGACCGTGATATTTGAATCCACTGCGGTCAAAAGCAACCTCAGTGACGCCCGCTTCCTTTGCACGCTCGGCAACAAGAGCACCAACACTCTTAGCCGCATCAACGTTACCAGTTTGGCCGCTGCGCAATGCAGTATCGAGCGTAGAGGCCGAAGCCAATACATGCCCACCATCTGGCGAAATAACCTGAGCATATATGTGCCGAGGAGTGCGATTAACACACAACCTATTGGCGCCTAGCTCACTGATTTTGCAACGAGCACGACGTGCGCGGCGCAGACGAGATTCTTTCTTTTTGCTCATGATCCTAACCTACTTCTTCTTGGCTTCTTTACGACGTACTTGCTCATCTGCATAACGTACGCCTTTACCCTTATAGGGCTCTGGGGGCCGGAAAGCACGAATCTTCGATGCGACCTGACCGAGCAATTGCTTATCTGCTGCTTTCAGCACAATGTCAGTTTGACTAGGTGTTTCAGCAGTAACACCTTCTGGCAACTGAAACTCAACAGGATGGGAGAAACCCAACGACAAATTAAGTACATCACCCTTTGCCTGAACGCGGTAACCAACACCGATCAATTGCAGCTTTTTCTCAAACCCCTGAGAGACACCAACAACCATATTATTCACGAGGGCACGAGTAGTACCCGCCATGGCGTTAGATTTTTTACTGCTATCTTTTGGTTCAAACGTCAGAACATTATCTTCATGCTTGATTTCTACATCTGCATTGACAGTCATAGCCAATGAAGTGTTGGAACCCTTGACAGAAATTTCACCAGCACTGATTTTTACTTCAACACCAGTGGGTATATTTACCGGATTTTTTGCAACTCTAGACATTTCTATTATCTCTTAGAATACTGTACAGAGAACTTCGCCACCGACACCAGCAGCACGAGCAGCACGCTCAGTCATTACACCCTTGCTCGTAGACACAATGGCCACACCTAGACCACCGCGAATACTTGGCAGCTTGGACGAACCAGAGTACTGACGCAGACCAGGTCGACTATAACGACCAATCTCTTCAATAACAGGCTTACCTTCAAAATACTTTAGCTCTAGGGTAAGTTTCGGTTTGGCACTTTCTTCAACACCAAAACCAGCGATATACCCTTCACCCTTCAACACTTCGGCGACAGCTATTTTAAGCTTAGAAGAAGGCATGGAAACAGTCTGTTTTTCCGCCATTTGCGCATTGCGAATACGGGTCAACATATCTGCTAGTGGATCTTGCATGCTCATCAGTTCAATTCCTCAATTCGAGACGCTGTTTACCAGCTGGCCTTAACCAGACCGGGCACATCACCACGCATCGCAGCTTCACGGAGCTTGATACGACACAAACCAAATTTCCGGTAGACACCATGAGGACGTCCAGTCTGACGACATCTGTTGCGCTGGCGGCTAGGGCTTGCATTGCGAGGCAGCTGCTGAAATTTCAGTTGTGCTTCCCAGCGCTCTTCATCAGAAAGAGAAAGGTCAGCAATCGCCGCCTTTAGGGCTGCACGCTTCTCTGCATACTTTGCAACGGTGCGGGCACGTTTTTTCTCGCGCTCGATCATGGATACTTTTGCCATTTTTTACCTCAACCCTTCAGTGGGAAGCTAAAGGCACGCAAAAGAGCACGGCCTTCATCATCATTACGGGCACTGGTAGTAATGGTGATATCCATACCACGCAGTGTGTCCACTTTATCGTATTCAATTTCAGGGAAAATGATTTGCTCGCTTACCCCCATGGAAAAGTTGCCATGGCCATCAAACGATTTCGGGCTTATGCCGCGGAAATCCCGGATGCGAGGAATAGCGATCGAAATCAAACGCTCCAAAAACTCATACATACGCTCTCTGCGAAGGGTCACTTTACAACCGATCGGCCAGTCTTCACGTACTTTAAACCCTGCAATAGATTTGCGAGCTTTTGTGACAACAGGTCTTTGACCTGCAATTTTCGTCATATCAGCAACAGCATGCTCTAGCGCTTTCTTATCCCCTAACGCTTCACCAACACCCATATTGAGAGTGATTTTGGTAATCCGAGGGACTTCCATTACATTTGCCAAACCAAGCTCATCTTTCAACTTGACAGCAATTTCATTTTTGTATATTTCGTTCAGCCTTGCCATGTCAGTTTCCTGTCAAATTAGGCGCCAACGGCTTCGCCGTTGGATTTGAAAACACGAATCTTCTTGTTGTCTTCAAGTACTTTAAAACCAACGCGATCAGCCTTGTCGGTGGCCGCATTGAAGATAGCTACATTGGAAGCCTGTATTGCAGCTTCTTTTTCAATGATTCCGCCCTGAATATTCATTTGCGGATTTGGTTTCTGGTGCTTTTTAATCATGTTGACACCAGAAACTATCAGGCGACCATCGGCTTGCACTTTTAGCACTTTGCCGCGTTTACCCTTATCTTTACCGGTAGTAAGGATGACTTCATCATCACGTTTAATCTTGGACATAACCCCTTCCTCGCCTCTGGCCTTTATAGTACTTCAGGTGCCAGAGAGATAATTTTCATAAAGCGTTCACTACGCAGTTCACGAGTCACCGGTCCAAAAATACGCGTTCCGATGGGAGCCAACTGCTGGTTCAGCAACACTGCAGCGTTATCGTCAAATTTGATCAGACTGCCATCTTGACGACGGACGCCCTTCTTAGTGCGAACAACTACAGCGTTCATCACCTGACCTTTTTTAACTTTACCGCGAGGAATTGCTTCCTTAACCGTAACCTTAATAATATCGCCAATACGGGCGTAACGTCTGTGGGAGCCGCCTAAAACTTTAATACACATCACTCGACGTGCACCGCTGTTATCTGCCACTTCCAGGTAACTTTCTGTTTGAATCATCGTATATCTCCGAACCCGTTACTGCTGCCTGCCGGCTTAAATTTCGGCGGCACGCTCGTCGATGTTGACCAGAGACCAAGACTTTGTCTTGGAAAGTGGGCGCGTTTCTGCAATCGTTACAACATCTCCAGTACGACATTCATTCTGTTCGTCATGAGCCTTGATTTTCGAAGACTTGTTAACGATTTTGCCATACATAGGGTGCTTCACACGGCGCTCAACGAGAACCGTCACTGTTTTGTCCATCTTGTCGCTGACCACACGACCCGACAAAGTACTAGCTTTGCTCTCTGCTTCAGTCATTTCAGTTACCCGCTTTCTCGTTCAGTATTGTTTTGATGCGCGCAACATTCTTGCGTGCTTCTTTAATTTGATGACTCTGACCCAATTGAGAAGTAGCTGCCTGCATACGCAATTTAAATTGCTTTTCCAATTGGCTATTGAGCTCTTGGTTCAGTTCATCAACTGATTTTTCACGAAGTTCGCTGGTTTTCATCACATCACCGATCGTGTAACAAAGGTGGTTTGAATCGGCAATTTAGCCGAAGCCAGGGCGAATGCCTCACGAGCTAATTCCTCGGAAACACCATCCATCTCATACAACACCTTGCCAGGCTGAATTTGAGCAACCCAATATTCGACGTTACCCTTACCTTTACCCATCCTTACCTCGAGAGGCTTATTGGTAATTGGCTTATCAGGGAACACCCGAATCCAAATTTTACCGCCTCGCTTAATATGGCGAGTCATCGCACGACGCGCAGATTCAATCTGACGAGCAGTGAGGCGCCCTCGACCAGTGGCTTTTAAACCAAACTCGCCAAAGCTTACTTTACTACCGCGCAATGCAAGACCACGATTACGGCCTTTGTGTTGCTTACGGAATTTTGTACGTTTCGGTTGCAGCATCTCGCTTGACCCTTAACTCGCAAACTTACTTCTTATTGGTCGGTGATTTTTTAGCTGGCGCTTGCGCCGCCTCTTCACCGCCAATCACTTCACCTTTAAAGATCCACACCTTGACACCAATAATGCCATAAGTAGTTGAAGCTTCAGCGGTACCATAATCAATATCTGCACGCAGTGTGTGCAGGGGCACGCGACCTTCGCGGTACCATTCCGAGCGTGCAATCTCTGCACCGCCAAGACGGCCACCAACCTGAATCTTGATACCCTTTGCGCCCTGACGCATAGCGTTTTGTACTGCACGCTTCATGGCGCGACGGAACATCACACGACGCTCCAGCTGCTGGGCAACACTTTGCGCTACCAATATCGCGTCGAGGTCGGGCTTACGCACTTCCTCAATATTGATATGCACAGGCACGCCCATTTTGGCCGACACCTGATTGCGCAAACGCTCTACACCTTCACCCTTCTTACCAATCACAATACCCGGACGTGCGGTATGAATGGTAATACGAGCTGTTTGAGCTGGACGTTCAATTTCAATCCGGCTCACAGATGCGTGGCTCAATTCTTTGCTAATAAATTCACGCACTTCAAGATCGGCGTTTAACTTATCGGCATAGTCCTTCTGACCTGCGTACCACACTGAAGTATGCTTTTTAACAATACCCAGACGAATACCAGTTGGATGTACTTTCTGACCCATTAAACGGTCTCCTCGTCGGCAACTTTCACAGTGATGTGACAGCTACGCTTGAAAATACGGTCAGCGCGACCCTTAGCACGGGGCTTAATACGCTTCATTGTCGCACCTTCATCAACAAAAATAGTTGATACACGCAGTTCGTCTACATCAGCACCTTCGTTGTGCTCGGCGTTTGCAATGGCAGACTCCAGCACCTTCTTAATCATGGCCGCACCCTTTTTAGAGCTAAAGGCCAAAATATCTAAAGCTACGTCAACGGGCTTGCCGCGCACCTGGTCGGCAACAAGTCGAGCCTTTTGGGCCGACAATCTAGCTCCGCGCAATTTAGCTGCTACTTCCACAGTCATTTACCTCTCAATCCGCCGGCTTAACGCTTGGCCTTTTTGTCCGCCACGTGACCACGATAGGTACGTGTCGGGGCGAATTCGCCGAGTTTATGTCCAACCATTTCCTCGTTGATCATAACGGGCACATGCTGACGACCGTTATGAACCGCAATAGTCAAACCCACCATATCCGGGCTTACCATAGAGCGACGAGACCAAGTTTTAATTGGACGCCTATCATTTTTTTCTAATGCCTCATCAACCTTTTTAACCAAATGCAGGTCAAGGAATGGGCCTTTTTTGAGAGAGCGTGACACTATTGTTTCCTCATTCTCTACTAATTACTTACCGCGACGACGAACAATCATATTGCTAGTCCGCTTGTTTTTACGTGTTTTGTAACCCTTAGCAGGCGTACCCCAAGGCGATACCGGATGACGGCCACCAGAAGTACGACCTTCACCACCACCATGCGGGTGATCAACCGGGTTCATAGCAACACCACGAACCGTTGGCCTAACACCGCGCCAGCGTGTAGCACCAGCCTTACCCAAAGAACGCAAGTTATGCTCGCTATTGGATACTTCACCAATAGTCGCCCTACACACGACAGGAACCTTACGCATCTCACCGCTACGTAACCGCAAGGTAGCGTACTGACCCTCTCTAGCAATCAGCTGAGCCGACGTACCAGCACTACGGGCAATTTGTGCACCTTTTTCGGGCTTCATCTCAACACAGTGAACAATACTACCCACTGGAATATTTGCCAGTGGCAGAGCGTTACCTACTTTTATTGGTGCAGCCATACCAGACTGAACTGTATCACCAGCCTTCAATCCTTTAGGCGCGATAATATAGCGGCGCTCCCCATCGGCATAGCAAATCAATGCAATGTATGCACTACGATTTGGATCATATTCCAAGCGCTCAATCGTCGCAGGAATACCATCTTTGTTACGCTTGAAATCAATAAGCCGGTAATGCTGCTTATGACCACCACCAATATGGCGAGTGGTAATACGACCATTGTTATTACGACCGCCCGACTTTGACTTTTTTTCAAGCAAAGGAGCATGTGGTGCGCCTTTGTGTAAGTCAGGATTTACAACACTGACTACAAAGCGACGACCGGGAGACGTTGGCTTTCTCTTTACAACTGGCATCTCAACAACCCCTATTCCACAACAGCAAAATCAATTTCTTGACCCTGCTCCAGACGAATGTACGCTTTCTTCCAGTCGGAGCGCTTACCCATACCGTGCTTCGCACGCTTGGTTTTACCCTTCACGTTGGCAACAGATATACCTGCGACCTTGACGTTGAAGAGCTGCTCAACTGCAGCCTTTACTTCAGGCTTTGTAGCGTCTGTAGTAACTTTAAAAACAACCTGATTATTGTTGTCACCAACAATCGCAGACTTTTCTGAAAAGTGCGGCCCTAGCAGCACTTTGAAGATGCGCTCTTGGTTCATCCCAGCATCTCCTCAATCTTTTTCAGCGCAGGCACAGTCACCAACACCTTTTCAAAACGAATAAGACTGACCGGATCCACTCCCACCACATCGCGAACATCCACCTTATGGAGGTTTCGAGATGACAGGTAAAGGTTTTCACTCACCTCTTCCGTCACAATCAGCACATCCTGCAAGCCGTATTCACCCAGCTTTTGAATCAACACTTTAGTTTTTGGTGCGTCGAGATCAAACTCTTCAACTACAACCAAACGCTCTTGACGAGCCAGCTCTGACAAAATGGAGCGCAATGCAGCACGGTACATTTTGCGATTCAGTTTTTGCGAATGATCCTGCGGGCGTGCAGCAAAGGTTACGCCACCAGAACGCCAGAGAGGACTTCTTATAGTACCCGCACGAGCACGACCAGAACCCTTTTGAGCCCAAGGTTTGCGACCACCACCAGACACCTCAGAACGAGTTTTCTGAGCACGAGTACCCTGGCGAGCACCTGCCAAATAAGCAGTTACCGCCTGATGCACCAAATCCTGGTTAAATTCTTTCCCAAAGGCCACGTCAGAAACCTCTACAGTTCCAGCGGTACCTTTAGTTGTTGCAATACTTAATTCCATCGACGATCCCCTCAGCTCTTAACAGCTGCACGAACGATCACATCGCCACCGGGCGCACCAGGTACCGCACCTTTAATAAGGAGCAGGTTGCGCTCGGCATCAACACGTACAATTTCAAGGTTTTGAGTCGTCACGCGCTCAGCACCCATATGGCCAGCCATTTTCTTACCTTTCCAAACACGACCAGGCGTCTGACACTGCCCAATAGAACCAGGAGCACGGTGAGAAATAGAATTACCGTGGGTAGCATCCTGCATACTGAAATTCCAGCGCTTGATGACACCTGCAAAACCTTTACCTTTTGAAGTACCCGTCACATCCACTTTTTGACCAACTTCAAATTGATCAGCAGCAATACTACTGCCAACCTCTAAATTTTCATCAACGCTATCAACGCGCAATTCCCAACTGCCACGACCTGCCTCAACACCTGCTTTGGCAAAATGCCCAGCCTGAGACTTACTGACACGAGAAGCGCGACGAGCACCCACAGTTACCTGCACAGCAGTGTAACCATCAGCTTCATCAGTTTTGATTTGAGTAATACGATTAGGCTCTACTTCAACCACTGTAACAGGGATAGAAGCACCTTCATCATTAAATACGCGTGTCATACCGCATTTGCGGCCGACAATACCAATCGCCATCTGTATAACCTCATAGTGTACGGGGCTGTTACCCGCTATGGCCGCCCATTTCAGAGCGTTACACCCGCTCAACGGTGGCCGAGCCTGGGTTTCATCTATTAAAACTTTTCTTTTACTTACGCCAGACTAATCTGAACTTCAACACCAGCCGCCAAATCCAGCTTCATCAAAGCATCAACAGTCTTTTCTGTTGGCTCTACAATATCCAGCAACCGCTTGTGGGTGCGAATTTCGTATTGATCCCGCGCATCTTTATTTACATGCGGAGAAATCAAAATGGTAAAACGTTCTTTACGAGTCGGCAAAGGAATTGGTCCGCGAATCTGCGCGCCAGTACGTTTTGCCGTCTCTACAATCTCTTGCGTCGAAGCATCAATCAACTTGTGGTCAAATGCCTTGAGACGAATACGAATACGTTGATCCTGCATGGAATCAAACTCCAACTATCTAAAGAACCTACAGATCCTGCTTGTCAGGACCCTGAAAAAAGGAGGCGAGATATTAAGGCTGAGGCACTCTACTGTCAAGCGGTAATCCCAATCTTTTTATGTTTTCCTGCAATCAAACCTAACTGCTAAGACAACACCACCTCAACCACAAAAAAAGCCACCCAACATAAGGGCGGCCTTCTAATCTGATACCTACCCCTAAGGATAGGCTTCTGCTTACTGAAAGCAATCAATTATTCAATAATTTTTGCCACAACACCTGCACCGACGGTACGACCACCTTCAC
>CAXBDQ010000037.1:0-18074 GCA_963974675.1 uncultured Porticoccus sp.
CTCATCAACTAGACGCTCAATCAGGCTCAACCAATGGGGCTCCACCTCTACGGCGTAATACTTACGTGTCCTGGGCAAAAGTATTGTCTGAGGAGTTTGAAAAACTGAGGGGGGCCAGTTTTCGTCGCCATAAAACGGTGATGGATTATTATGGCGCTACCAATCCTGCTGAATTTTTTGCCGTTGCTACGGAAACGTTTTTTGAGCAACCCCAACAGTTGTACAAGAAACACCCAGAACTATACGAAGAGTTACGCCTATACTATCAAGCCGACCCCCGACAGTGGCATCAGTAGAATAGAGCAATCAGGAGTAATAATTTATGAGTCCTCAAGTAGCCAATGGTAGTTGTTTATGCGGTGAAGTTACCTATGAAATTACCGGTAATTTAGGGATATTCCAATACTGTCATTGCAGTCGGTGTCGGAAATTTACCGGTAGTGCTCACGCGTCAAATATCATTGTCGCTCTTGAACATTTTAAATGGACTTCCGGTGAAACTCTGGTGGGACGATTTGAACCCAAAGAGACAAAACACTTTGCTACATCCTTCTGCAAAAAATGCGGATCCTCCCTACCTTGGTTGGGTAAGAGCCAGAAAGCCATCGTAGTGCCGGCAGGAACACTAGACTCAGACCCAGTCATAAAACCATTTCAAAATATTTTTTGGGACTCTAAAGCAGAGTGGTACAAGGATGCCAGTGGACTGGTTAAGCATGATGAGCTTCCAACCAAATAAAAATTTTGGGCTGTCCTAGATAAGTAATTTTATCTAGGACAGCCCCAAATTTTTATTTTCAGTTAATACACTGTTACTTAAGCACCATATATTGGTAAGCACGGCTGAAATATTTCTGACATCTATTCTTAATAAATTTGTCACAAGATCGCTATAGGCTGGAAACATTCATAAGGAATCCAGCCCGTGCTCAACGTAGAAACTTTTCTTCAAGACAAATATCCTAGCTTTTACCAACGCCACCCCCGATTGGTACGCCCTCTGATACGCATTCTCAGAATGCTGTTTCGGGAAAAAAGCTTTCAACAATTTGAAGCTGATTACCCCCATCTTGAGGGATTTGATTTCGTTGAGCAGGTACTGGATTACTTTGATTTTCACTATAGTGTGCGTGATCATGAACGACTGAGAATCCCGACTCAAGGTCGAATAGTTATTATTGCCAATCACCCCATTGGCTCTCTGGATGGGCTGGCATTATTGAAGTTGGTTCGCGAGACACGCTCCGACGTCAAAGTCGTTGCCAATGAACTACTCTACACCCTTAAACCCCTGCATAACCTACTGCTTCCCGTTGACAATATGGGCGGCAATACCAGTCGACAAAATTTCACGGCCATTCGCAACCATCTGGATAACGAAGGGGCAATGATTATCTTCCCCGCAGGAGAAGTTTCCCGCTTGAGCCCCCAAGGGGTTAGAGATGGCAAGTGGCATAGTGGCTTTTTACGTATGGCCGTGAACAGTAAAGCACCTGTATTACCGGTGTTTGTGGATGGCAAAAATTCCGTTCTGTTTTACAGCGTATCGATAGTGGCAAAACCCTTATCTACCCTGTTGCTCGTTCGGGAAATGTTTAAGCAAGCCCGCAACTGCGTTGAAATACGCATTGGCGAACAGATCAGTTATGACAGTTACCAACGCATTAACGTCACGATCAAGGAAAAGTCCAAACTCTTTAAGCGGCATCTTTACCGCATCGGACAAAATAGAAACGGCATCTTTTACACAGAAACAGCCATTGCCCACCCAGAAAACCGTGCATTACTACGCGATGAAGTGAAACGCTGTGAGCTACTAGGTAAAACCGGTGATGGCAAGCTGATTTTTCTGTATCGCTACGAGCCTAACTCCCTGATCATGCGTGAAGTGGGCCGGTTGCGTGAAATTGCTTTTAGAGCCGTAGGAGAAGGTACCGGCAACCGTCGAGATATCGATGGCTATGACCACCAATATTTCCACCTGCTGTTATGGGACGACGACGAACTCGAAATCGCCGGGGCCTATCGTATTTGCGACACCACAGCCTGTGTGGATGATCTCGGCAAAACCAAACTCTACTCCAGCGAACTGTTTAACTACACCGAATCTATGAAACCCTACCTAGAACGGGGCCTGGAGCTTGGCCGGAGTTTTGTTCAACCCAAATACTGGGGACGACGGAGTTTGGACTACCTCTGGTATGGCATCGGTGCCTTTTTACGAAAAAATCCTAACTATCGTTATTTACTCGGGCCCGTCACCTTGAGCAATGCATACCCCGAGTGGGCTATGGAAATGTTGGTGTACTTCTACAGTCGTCATTACCCCAGTCTACAAACCCTAGCAGAGCCCTCTATTCCCTACAGCATTAACCCTGAGCGGACCCAAGAGCTAGCTGAAAAGTTTCCTGGGGTTGATCAAAAATCCGAGTTCGCCCAATTAAAAAGTGAATTGGCTCATATGGATTTAAGTGTACCCACACTGTACAAACAGTACACAGAGGTCTGCGAGTTCGGTGGCGTGCAATTTGCTGGGTTCAATATAGACCCCAACTTTGCTAACTGTGTAGATGGCCTGATTATTGTCGACCTAGCACGACTGAAAGCCTCGAAGCGAGAACGTTATATGGGTTCTGATAACTAATCTCAGACTAAAATAGAGCCACAATCTCAATCAAATAAAAAAGGGTTGCACCGCAACCCTTTTTTACTCTAATCAATAAACCCCACTAGTTTGATTTAACTTTCTCGATAAATCCTTTTACTTCCTCACCAATCGCGTCTTTACTGCCCAAACCAATAGCAATTGCAACACCTATACCAATCGACCCCAGAGCAATACCAAAGGCCAAATTGATAATGTCTTCAGCAAGACCAATCTGGCGTAGCGCCATTGCACCGGAAAGCGTCAGAATAGAGGCATATGCCAGAGTAGCTGCAAGGCTGTTCAAAGCGGTACCACGAATCACGTCACGCACCTTCTTGGCTATCATAATTCCAATGCCGAAGATCATCGCACCTAGTAGAGCCTGAACTGTAAAGTGAATGAGTGAAAAAACAATGTTGCTCAGTGGCTCAAAGCCGAGTAGCTCTGTAGCGCCGAGAATGGCAAAAAGAATCACACCATATTGCACGAGTAAACCCACATAGTTACTAGGTGTTTTAGTGGCAGTCAAAGTAAGTCCAACTTTCTCAGCAACGCCATTGAAACCCGCCGTGGTGAGTAAATCAGACACCATCCCAGATAATATTTTACCAATGAGGTATGAAACCCATAACACCAATATGGCTGAAACAATACCGGGAACAGTCAAGAAAATCATGGTGATCATTTGTTTCGACGGACCAGATATCGCCTCAATTTTCAGAGCATCTAAAGATTGAACGATAACTAACAATAAAATAACGGTAAAAGTTAATGTCCCAACCAAAGCAGATACTCCTTGCTTTAACCCAAGACTTTTACCGAAATTGTCAACACCAGCCGATGCCAGTAAGTTAGTGATAATATTGCGAACGATACGTGCAACAAAGTTACCTATGATAAAAATTAACGCTGCAGACAATAAATTGGGCAAATATGTGAACACTTTACTGAACATATCCTGCAATGGCGCGACAAGGCTTTCCATACCCAAAGCACCAAGAATCAATGGCAGGAACAGTAAAAAAACAAACCAATAACCAGCGTTAGCAAGAGATTCTTCTACGGTAGCCGTACTCTCTTTAGCATCATCCCCCTCTAGGTCATTAAGGCGACGATCAACACCAAACAACAATGCCACCTTTGAAATCGTTAGCTTCACAACACTGGCTATCACCCATGCCAGAATCATCAAGCCAAGCGCAGCACCAATTTTTGGTAGATAAGCAAAAATTTCTGTTAAAAATGTATCGATTGGATGAGCAACCGTGTCCAGGTCAAGTTTGTCGAAAAACATGAGAAAACCGAAAGTCATCACAATCCAAAAAATTACACCTGAGACGACTGCCTCCACAGGGAAATTTTCCTTCAACCCTATGACTTGAATAAATTTATTATCTACGCTGGTTTTTTTCATTAGTTTTCGCGCCACAGAACGAAGAATTCTCGCCACGATATAGACTGCCAATAAAAAAGCCAACGCAGTAACAAAACCTAAGATGGCAGAATTATAGTCCTGCCAAAATTTCTCTATGTATTCCATATCAAACTCCATCTGTAGCATAAAAAAAATAAAACCTAATAATGCATTGCCCTGCCAAAAATTTTGGCTTGCTCAACCCAATCAGCTATTTGATTTTCTGAGGGTACATTGCGAACCAATTTTTTTGTTTCATTCGCTTCGGTCATTTTTTGATATAAATTCGATGGATTTCTTTGAGCAAGCTCAGGAACAGTATCGATACCAGAGTGCTCGAGAAGATCAGCATAATCACTACCTACACCTTTCACTCTAGCCAGGTCAGCGCGATTCAGCCAACTCAAAATTAATTTCGGACTGATGCCTGATTCTTCAGCGATTGTTTTTCGGCCTAATGGTGTAGAACCCACATCTAGTAACTGATCCTGAGTCATCAAGCCGCAGCTAACCAGTTTTTTAGCGTAAAAACTCCCAATTCCTTCTATTTCGGATAGTTTAGTCACCATCGGATAGTTTAGTCACCATTTGTTATCTCCTGTCAAAAAATATCTCTGACAGTAATTATTAGAACTTAACCATTTAAATACTATAGGAAACCGTAAACATCCTGTAAAACATTTATGGGAAATAAATAAGTAAATATGATAAAAAAAACAAATATATATACAACTCCTTGAAAGTAATGCGTTTAAAGTCAGCCAGGACAACTTCACCTATCCTCGCCTTCATTCACAATAGGGCTGGGCACATCTTTACGTTGTTTTTACAGGCATTTTTAGTGAATTCAGCACCTATTCCCTCCGATTTACGATCCAAATTAATGCCCCCACTTACAGAGGAAACCAACCCCCTGTAACAAACCACCAGTGGGACAGTTCACCAAAGGGCGTGTACAATGTTGGCCTCTAAAAACCTGGCTTTTGGCGATGACAGACAATAAAACCACACACTTCGGTTTCAAAACCGTGCCCGTTGAGGAGAAGGCCACGCGCGTGGCCGATGTATTCCATTCAGTCGCGGGTAAATATGACCTTATGAATGACCTGATGTCTGGAGGTATTCACCGTCTTTGGAAGCGTTACACCATCGAACTTTCCGGTGTTAGACGCGGCCATAGGGTATTGGATATCGCCGGTGGCACCGGCGACCTCACCGCCAAATTTTCCAAATTGGTCGGTGATACAGGTGAAGTTGTCCTGGCCGATATCAATGACTCTATGCTGAAGGTTGGTCGAGACAAACTTGTCGACAAAGGGTATGCCCACAACGTGCGCTACGCCCAAGCCGATGCTCAATATCTGCCCTTTCCGGATAATACATTTGATTGCATCACCATTGCGTTTGGTCTGCGCAATGTGACCGATAAAGATTTGGCCCTTCGGTCCATGCACCGAATTCTAAAACCCGGTGGACGACTGCTTGTCTTGGAGTTTTCAAAACCGTCTAACGGCCTGCTAGAAAAGGCCTATGACTTTTACTCCTTTAAGCTACTACCCAAAATTGGTGGCTTGGTCGCAAATGATACAGACAGCTACCAATATCTGGCAGAATCCATTCGAATGCACCCCGATCAGGAAACGCTGAAAGGTATGATGGACGAAGCCGGATTTGTAAATACCGAGTACCACAATATGACGGGGGGCATTGTCGCCTTACACCGAGGCTTTAAACCTTGATTTTCGACTTCCTGTCAAACAATCCGATCAAAGCGGTGCAAACTACAGCGCTGATGGCAATAGAAACCGCTATCAATAAAGCACTGGAATACGACCCCGCCACTCAAAATGCCATTGGCTCACTGGCAGGCAAAGTATTAGCCATTGAGTGTTCGCTTCCGCCCCTAAAGTTGTATGTCATCCATAGCGAAAAAGACATCAGCCTAATGGGACAGTACGAGGGTGAGGCCGATACCACATTGCGAGGAACCTCCCTGTCATTGGCCGCGCTTGCGGTAGATGGTCAGGACCGAGTGTCTTTTTTTGATACCGGCGTTGAAGTTCGTGGTGACCACGACTTGCTCCGTCAAATTAAAAAAACTCTTAAACATTTAGATGTGGACTGGGAAGCCGCATTATCTCAGCTCATTGGTGATGTGCCTGCCCATTTAATAGGGGAATCCCTTCGCACATCCGCCCAATGGAAAAAAGACGTGACCGAGCGGGCCAGTGCCACTGCTGCAGAATTCAGTCAAGAAGAAGCCCGCCTAACACCCAGCCGCAATGAAACTGACCACTTTAATAGTGAAGTCAAACATCTCGCTAATGATGTGGACCGACTGGCTGCACGCATGAACAAATTAAAAGTAACGCTGGATAAACAAGAAAGCGGAGATAAATAAGCGTGTCACGAATTAATCGACTGGCGACCATTCTTCGCATTGCCCTACGCTACCGGCTGGATACTTTCCTCGACAAAGACAAACTTCCTCGTGGCCTCCGACTCCTGTTGCGGGCCAATAAACTGCTGCCAGCAGCAGCCCAACCAAGGGGAGAAAGACTTCGTCACGCCCTGGAAGATTTGGGCCCTATTTTTATCAAATTTGGCCAGCTGCTTTCCACTCGCCCGGATTTAGTCCCTCCCGATATCTGCGAAGAGCTGGATCACCTTCAAGACAACGTTGCCCCTTTCGACAAAGATCAGTTTGTAGCCATTGTTGAAGAAGCTCTTGGCGACAGCATCGATAATTTATTTCTGCAATTTGATCGTGAACCACTGGCATCGGCCTCCGTCGCGCAGGTACATGCTGCCGTGCTCCACGATGGCCACGAAGTCGTGGTCAAAGCTATTCGACCCGGTATTGAAAAAACCATCGAACAAGACATCAAATTGATGCACTCAATGGCCAAATGGCTGGAAGCCAACACCATTGACGGTCGAAGAATGCGTTTGACAGAGATCGTCAGCGACTACCGAAATACCATTTTCGATGAACTCAATTTACAGCGTGAAGCAGCCAATGCCTCCATGCTCCGTCGTAATTTTGATGGTTCACCGATGCTCTACGTCCCAGAAATTTACTGGTCACACACCAATGAAAAAGTCATGGTGATGGAGCGAATTTACGCAACACCCGTTACCGACATAGAAACACTGCAACAAAACAATGTCGATTTTAAAGTACTGGCTGAGCGCGGCGTTGAAATCTTCTTTACTCAGGTCTTCGAACATAACTTTTTTCACGCCGACATGCATCCCGGCAATATTTTTGTGGACCCCAGCAACCCTAAACAACCCAAATATCTGGCAGTAGACTGCGCCATCATCGGCACACTGGCTGAAGCCGATCAGTATTATCTGGCCCGCAATTTACTGGCTATTTTCCGTCGTGATTACCGTCAAGTAGCCGAGCTTCATGTGCTATCTGGCTGGGTGCCAGAAAACACCAATATAGGCGACTTTACCGCGGCTATCCGCACCGTCTGCGAACCTATTTTTGAACGCCCATTACGGGAAATTTCCTTCGGTCAATTATTGGTCAATTTGTTCCGTACCGCCCGCCGTTTTGATATGGAAGTACAGCCCTCCCTAGTTCTACTACAAAAAACCCTACTGAATATCGAAGGCTTGGGACGACAGCTTTACCCTGATCTGGATTTATGGGCAACCGCGCACCCCTTCTTGGAACGCTGGCTAAAAGAACGCTTCCAACCCAATGCGCTCGTTGAACAGCTGAAACGACATGGCCCTGAGTGGCTGGAGCAATTCCCCCAGGTGCCACAACTTATTTTCCAAAGTCTTGAGCGACTGCAAGCAGGCGACCGTATAGCCTACCAACCACGCCCCGCCCTTGAACCAAAAGCTTCTAAAAGTCGGCTGCAAACCTGGATGGGCTCAGCGTTCATTGGCATCGGGTTGGGGTTAGCCTTCCCCCACTGGGCCGAAAGTGCTCAGCAAATGCCTGTGAGCAGCCTTATTCTGGCAGGCTTTGGCATGATGATATTGTTACTACGTTAATGGCTAGAACCGCTGCTTAGATAGCGGGCAAGGATAAAAGCCCTCCCCCAGTACTCATCCTATCCAAACCCTGCAAGCGGGCCTCCGGCCCAAAGCCTTAAAATCCATATTGCTGATACAGCCACAACTGTCATAATGGCGACCATGACTGACTTTCTCGACGACATCACCTGGAACGAAGATGGTTTACTGCCCGCTGTTGCGCAGGATGCCATTACTGGCCGTATACTTATGGTCGCCTGGATGAACCGTGAAGCCCTAAGCCTGACAGCCAAAGAACAGCGCGCAGTATATTGGTCCCGCTCCCGTAAAAAGTTATGGCGTAAAGGTGAAGAATCAGGTCATGTTCAGCATGTAAAAGAGATCCGCTTGGACTGTGACAGCGATGTGATCGTACTAAACATTGAACAGGTCGGTGGTATTGCCTGCCATACAGGGCGAGAATCTTGTTTTTATCGGGTACTTCGTGACGGCGAGTGGCAAACCGTAGACCCCGTGCTAAAAAATCCCGATGATATTTACTCATGACTGGCAGGCTGTAAAAGCCATGCAGTGATAACCCAAGAAGTGTATTCATGAACAACGATGTATTAAAAAAATTAACGGAAGTATTGGAAGCTCGCAGACAAGCCTCACCCGAAGATTCCTATGTTTCCAGCCTTCACCACAAAGGATTGAACAAAATTCTTGAAAAAGTGGGAGAAGAAAGCATAGAAACCATACTGGCAGCTCGCGATGCTGAACAAAGTGGTCAAACAGATAAACTTATTTATGAAACGGCAGATTTATGGTTTCACTCATTGGTGATGTTGTCCCATTTGGGTGAAAATGCTCAATCTGTGCTCGATGAACTGGAGCGTCGATTTGACCTGTCCGGTCTTGAAGAAAAAGCGAGTCGTAAATAAAGTTAACGACTGAAACATAACTTCACCTACACTAACCCTTCAATACAAAGAGAGACTGTTATGGGATTTGGCTGGCAAGAACTATTAATTATCTTGGTCATTGTTGCCTTAATTTTTGGCACTAAAAAATTGCGTAACATCGGCTCTGACCTCGGCGGTGCGATAAAAGGCTTCAAAGACTCAGTCTCTAACGAAGAAACAGAGAAAGAGACCGAGAAAAAATCCGACGACGACCAAACAGAGAATAGCAGCAATAATCTCGAAAACACTACAAGTGCCACCGCTGACGCTAGTCAGACTGCGGAGAAAAAAGACTCCACAGCAGAGTAATACCGGACACAATATTTTCCATTGAAAATACACAATATAACGGCGAACCCCCTACCCAATGTTTGATATCGGCTTCTCAGAAATTTTGGTTATTGCAGTGATTGCACTGATCGTCATGGGGCCAGAGCGTCTTCCTCAAGCCCTGCGGACGCTTGCCCTTTGGTTTGGAAGAATGCGCCAACAATACCGAACGGTACGCAGTGAGTTGGAAAATGAAATGGGAATCAACGATGTCCGCCGCCAACTGCACAATGAAACCATTCTCAAAGACCTGAGAGAGACCAAGGCTGATATCGAAAATACGATAAAAACCACAGAATCAAAACAGTCCTCTGGTAACGAAACATCGAGCTCGGATAAGCCAAGCCACAACACATCACCTGACGACACCAAAAATGACGGATAAATTCCTCTTTAGCGAATCCTTTACAGCACATCTTATTGAGCTAAGGAATCGCCTAATTCGTTGCTTAGTCGTCATATTGCTCATTTTTATTGGCTTGTTTGCCTTCAGCAACGAACTGTATCTTTATGTCTCAGAACCCCTGAGAGCACACCTCCCTGAAACATCGTCGATGATTGCTACCGACGTCACCTCACCGTTTCTTACGCCCTTTAAATTAACACTGGTCTTGTCCTTCTTTGCTGCCATGCCTTTTATTCTCTATCAGGTATGGGCATTTGCTGCACCGGGGCTCTACAAGAAAGAAAAGATCATTATGCTGCCTCTATTTTTTTCCAGCATTCTGCTGTTTTATGGCGGTATGGCCTTTGCCTACTATGTGGTGTTTCCTCTGGTATTTTTATTCTTCACCAGTATCGCCCCGGAAGGCGTGGCGGTGATGACCGATATCCGCAGTTATCTGGACTTTGTCCTAAAGCTCTTCTTTGCCTTTGGCCTGAGTTTTGAAATCCCTATTGCTGTAGTCATTCTCTCTTGGGTGGGCGCTGTTGATCCCGATGATCTTGCCAAAAAAAGACCCTATGTTTTTGTCCTGTGCTTTGTCTTTGGCATGCTGCTAACACCACCCGACATTATTTCCCAAATCTTACTGGCAGTGCCTATGTGGCTGTTATTTGAAGTCGGTGTTTTCTTTGGGCGAATGGTGAGACCAAAAGAGAAGAAAGAAACCTAAACTGTAAACCTCCTAACTACCCGTTCAACCTGTGACTAATAATTAACCCAGCTCCAAAGCTTATCTATTCCCTGCTGAAGGGTGAGTAGCTCTTTCATTAATGTCGATGTATTGACGAAGGACGAATATTCCTCCCCATACAACCTAATAAAATCAATGCCTGGGTGACCGTAAGCCGCATACTCCCAATCCAATAGAAACAAACCTCGCTCTGATTCAATAATATTTTCTGGCACTAGATCATGATGATTGATCACAGGCTTCCAGTGGGCCTCATCGATCGTCTTAGCGGCACCATGTACTCTTTCGATAAACTCTCTCTCAGACTGTCGAACTACCACTGACAACTGCTGAATATAATGCTGGCAGTAAGCGACATAATTTCGTTGGGTAATATTTTCAGGTAAAGAAATCCCTTGAAGGTCTTCCACTAGGTTGGACAGTTTTCTCAGCTGATCTTTCTTTTTCAGATCCTCCGTGTCCCAGCAACGACCTGGAATATACTCGCTCACTAACACCTGGTCAGATATAAAAAATATTTTCGGCACACAACCTAGGGTTTGTAATCGTGAGAGTATTTCAGCCTCTTGCCGACGGTCGACACCAAGACTTCGGCCGTTGGCTGCATTAATTCTGACCACAACCTGTTCGTAGGTAGTCTCTACCAAAAATGAACGGTTTGTTTTTCCACCTTTAAGCTCGCTCACAACAACAGGTTTTTTTGAAGAGGAAATGGACCAACCCTGCCAATCAGACAGGGTTTTCTGTAACAATCTATCCTCTCTGTTTAATGACATTTTCTTCAGTCCTCCCTATTCAAAAACGCCGCTACTCAAGCCCTGCTGACCCAAATAGCGTCGTCTCCAAATGACATAACCCACAATGGCTAAAATTACATAAAGGGAAAACAAAACAACGGTTTGGTACAGTTCACGATCTAAATACAAATAGATAGAGGCCGTATCAATAACAATCCAGTAAAGCCAATTTTCCAGAATTTTCCGTGCCACCATAACCGTTGTTAATACTGCACCCCAAGTGGTAAAGGAGTCTAAATAGGGTAATCGTGCATCCGTGTTTTGGGTCAACAAATAACCGGTGAGAACAGAGATAAGAATAACAGCTACGATAGCCAAGCCATGTTGCCGGAAAGACCAGATAGAAATCTCAAGACCCTGATGGCTCTCCCCTCCTCGTCGCCATTGGTACCAACCATAGACAGCCATCACCAGATAATAGACATTCAGCAATGACTCCATATACAGGCGGACATCACCAAATATCCAGGTATAAATTGCCGTACTAAAAAAAGCACAATACCAACACAGGCTGTTTTCTTTGAGAGCAAAGAGTAAGTAGGCGATGGAAAAAACCACCGCCAGGGTTTCAAGGGTTACCCAGTGAAAACCTACCCAATCTAATGAAGCCCATTCAAACATAGATTAAAGCGCCTCATAACCAGGAATATATTTCACCACATACACTGCCATACCGAACTCTTTATAGCAGGCAGCAATGGTTTCTTGAACCGCTTTCATAGCGTGCTCATATTCCCCCTGCACCACAGTACTAGTGGGGAATGTAGTTATTTTCAGATTATTGTACTGGTTAATTTTTTCGATAAATCCATCGATAGGAGGAATAAAATCCTCTCGGTTAGGATACATACTGACATCAATCGTTAATTGCATATTTCCTACTCCTTTTTGGAAATCATGGCCAACCCAATGTACCTTGGCTAGCCATGGATTCTAATCATTAAAAGTGGTATTTGGCCGAAGCACCAAATATTCTGGGCTCACCGTATTGGTAATAAGGTTCTATACCTGTAAAAAAATCCCTAGGATCATTATTAAAACTACCAAAGCCCCGAACAATCACATCACGATCGGCCAAATTGCGGCCCCAAAGTGATACTTCCCAATCTGCTAACCGATAATTTAAGCGGGTATTAATCAATTCATAGCGATTGGTTTTAGCATTATGTCGTGATGACAGGTAGAACGATTCTTTGCCTTCTAGCTCCAATCCTGCTGTCAGGTTATGAGTCAAGGCTAGCTCAACACCCAAAGCAAATTGATAGGAAGGCGCATGGGCTTGTTCGCGACCGCTGAGATCCTTGGCAACACCGCTGGCTGGGTCTGCATCCACATGGCTAAAACTTTCAAAATCTTTAAAGGTTGCCCGTAATAATCCTAGGCTGCCGTAAAATTGCACCACATCCGATGCTAACCACGTGAATTCCAGCTCAGCTCCATAGTTAGCACCTTTTTCAGCATTATCGATAAAGTCGGTAAAGCTGCAAGGGCAATCGTTACCAGATATAGGCTCAACAAGAGACTGTTTAACCTGCATCTTTCTGCGCTTTTGATAGAACAAAGCAAGCTGAGCTTGTAACGTCCCCTCCAGCCAGTCACCTTTAATCCCTGTTTCAAAGTTCCACATGTACTCAGTACCAAATGTACGAGAAGACTCTGCTAGGGAGGTATCACTGTTAACCCCACCGGCTTTATAACCACGGGCAACCAGACCGTAAATCATGGCATTGTCTGTCACCTGATATTCCAGCCCTAACCGACCACCCCAAAGACGCTCGCCTTTATCATTATTAACACCATCATTGTCCCAATAGTCCGCATTTCGGTACTCCAAGCGCAACCCCGTCGTCAGCCTCAAGTTGTCAGAGAGTTGGCTGCCCAGTTGGCCATAAACCGCATAATTTTTAGTATCAAAATCACTAATAAAATCAGGGTTACCTGTATTTTTCCGTAATAATGATTCTTCTTGGTCTCGGTAATAAACACCCATCACCCAATCTGTTGAATCATTAAATAGCAACCCCTGTTCACTAGACACCAAACGTAAATCAACAGTTTTAGTTTCTCGGTCACGAAGATAGTTATCAAAGGATGTCCATGCCCAACCATCACAGGGCTCACCAGAACAAATATCGGTAAACGTCCAATCTTCGTCAAAGCCGTATTCAAGATTGCTCTCGGCATAGCTTATCTGGGAAATTACATCAAATTGTCGGATGCCCTTCCAGGTAGATTCCACAGAAAATGCGGTAGATTCCTGGCGATCATGGCCGGGCTGATCCGATAAAGTATGGCGGGTATTATCCAGAGTGAAACTGTCATAACCATTATCAGCATTTACATAGAAACCGGTAAATTTCATCTCTAATTCATCGTTAACCTGCCAATGCAATTTTCCTCGAACAGTCTGCTCATCAATATTGTTAGTATCGTCACGATTAAGAAAGTCGTTTTCCACATAGCCATCACTTTTGTGTTGCTGCACGGCAAGACGATACCCCAAATTATCAGTTACAGGCCCGCTAATAACACCACTGACGGTACGAGTGTCGTATTCGGCAAAAGACGTTTCCAGGCTTCCTTCGAAATGTTCAGAAGGATCGTTTGATTTCATATCAATCAAACCCGCCAAGGCATTCGCGCCAAAGAGTGTGCCTTGGGGTCCTCTAAAAATTTCTATTTGCTGTACATCCAGCGTGGTTGCTGCGCCACCAATACCACTGAAGTCAATGCCATCGACTAGAAGACCAACAGAGGGGTTAACCGGCTCAATAAACTGACTGCGCTCACCAATGCCACGAATTTGAATAAAACGACCGCGAGAGGCACCGCTGGAATAATTGACGTTGGGCACAAGGTTTAACACCTGCTCCAAGTGTCGCGCTTCGCGGCGGTCAATGGTCTCACTGCTTATCACACTGATACTGTTGCCAGTATCCAGCACCGAAACATCCCGAAACTCAGCGGTGACGATGACCTCTTCTAGAATGACTGGTTTGGTTCTAGTTGATTCGGTATCAGCTGTTTCAGATACAGTTTGTTCAGTTAGAGCTGGTGCAACTACATCTGTAGCAAAGCTACTATCCGCAGAAAAACCACTAGGGGAAATTAAAATCATCGCAGTCAAAAGACTGGACTTTACGCTTGCATTCATGGGTTGAGCCTCATTAACGTAGGTTAAAGAGACCCGGATATGGGAAAGATGGAACGATACTTAATCAACAATACTGAACAAACACATACTGTTGCGTCCTATCCCTACGCCGGTACTATCCGGATCAGGTTCAAAGGGTCCATCTAACGATGTCTCAGGCTTTCGCCTCCCCTTAGGAAAATCGCGCCCCATCTGATAAGCAGTAACTATCAAGTGCAGCGTGAGAGCGCCATTCTACTTAAATGGCTTACTAACTCAACCATCTTTTTTAGATAATTCTTGAATAGCGAATTTCTGCTGAAGATTTTTTTATATAGGCATCAAACGTCATACAAATACGACGTATTAATAACCGCCCAGCCAAACTGATTTGAATACCAGCCTCTGTTATTTCCACCAGACCGTCTGCAACCATAGGCTGCAACTGTTCCAATTCTTCAGCAAAATAGTCTTTGAAACAGATAGAAAATTTCTCATCGATATCTGCAAAATTCAGTTCAAAGTGACAGATTAATTGCTTGATCACTTCTTGCCGGAGTAAATCATCAGCACTTAGCTCAAAACCGCGAGCTACCGGCAACTTACCGGCATCTACCGCATTTTGGTAATCTTCTATTTGCTTGTGATTCTGGGCAAACACATTATCGATGGCACTGATGGAAGAAACCCCAAAGGCGACCAAATCACAGCCACCATGGGTGGAATAACCCTGAAAATTACGCTGTAACACTCCGTCCCGCTGGGCCACCGCGAGTTCATCATCAGGTTTGGCGAAATGATCCATACCAATGTACACGTAACCGGCGCCCAGTAACTTTTCTGTCATCCGCTCCATCATCAACAACTTTTCCTCAGCACTGGGCAACGCCGTTTCATCAAGTTGTTTCTGCACCTTAAACAAATGCGGCATATGGGCGTAATTGAATACCGACAGACGATCAGGGTTAAGCTCTATAATACTGTCCAGAGTGTTCGAAAAAGTCTTCCATGACTGATGGGGCAAACCATAAATCAAATCCATACTGATAGAATGAAAACCTTCAACTCTGGCAGCTTCGACCAATTCACGAACTTCATCTACTGAGTTAAAGCGGTTAACGGCCTTTTGCACCACTGGATCAAAATCCTGAATGCCCATGCTCAAGCGATTAAAACCCAACGCCCTTAAACAGGCGATAGTACTGACTTCCATTTCCCCCGGATGGATTTCGATGGAATATTCACCGGTATCATCATCCAGCAAATTAAAGTGTTCACGGATAGCTGCCATCAACAGGCGTTTTTCATCATCACTGATATAAGTAGGCGTACCGCCACCCCAGTGCAGTTGATGGACCGGCCGGGAACGATCGAAAAGCTTGCCCTGCATGGCAATTTCTTTAATTAATCGATCAATATAAGGCATCGCCCGTTTGCGGTTCGCGGTAATGATTTTGTTACAGGCGCAGTAATAACAAACGGTGATACAAAATGGGATATGGAAATACAGTGACAGTGGTCTACCAGCACTATTGCTTCTCTCTATAGCAGCACAAAGCTCTGCCTCAGAAAATCCCTCATGAAATTGGGGCGCTGTGGGGTAAGAGGTGTAGCGTGGCCCAGACAAATCATAACGATCAATCAGGCTACGATCCCAAACGACGGAATTTGACCCAACACTGGTATTCAAAGAAGTCATTATTTTTAAATCCTGGAAGGTAATAAAGACAGGCTGTTATTGTAACGTAGCCAAAAAATACTCTATTGATACCCATCAAGTAAACAGTTCGTCAGGCTACCAGCCAGTTTCAGCCCACTTAGAACAGTCTATTGGACCAAAGTGCAACTAGCATTCAAACGTACCCAACAGTATAATTCCGCCTCTCTTGGAAACCGCCGACCGGACCCTGTCTTTAAAGACATACGGGTGTGCATTTCCACTGCCATCCCCAATAGCGAGATAAAAGAAAACATGAGTTACAACAAAATCCCTGCTGGCAACGATCTGCCAAACGACATCAACGTGGTCATTGAAATTCCTGCCAACCACGACCCGATCAAATACGAAATCGACAAAGACAGCGATGCAATCTTCGTTGACCGTTTTGTGGCAACGCCGATGTTCTATCCAGCGAACTACGGCTATATTCCTCAGACTTTGTCTGAAGATGGCGACCCCTTGGATGTATTGGTTGTAACCCCTTACCCCGTGATGCCTGGCGCAGTGATTCGCAGTCGTGCCGTGGGCGTACTCAACATGAGTGACGAGTCCGGTGTCGATGCCAAACTACTTGCCGTACCTCACACTAAATTGTCCAAATTGTACGATCACGTTCAGGAAATTGGCGACCTGCCAGAACTTTTGCTTAATCAAATCAAGCACTACTTTGAAAACTACAAAGCACTGGAAGCTGGCAAGTGGGTAAAAGTTGAAGGCTGGGATAATGCCGATGCAGCCCGTGCAGAAATCAATGCTTCTCGCGCGCGCTATCTTCAGAACGAGAGCTAAGAAAGAAGAAGGCTAATTATTTGACATAGGGCGTTTCAATAGAGACTCCCTTAAAAAAATAATGATCTTCGTGGTAATAATAAAAAACCCGGCATTGCCGGGTTTTTTATTGGAAACAAACAATATCTAGGTGAGTTCTACATTATGGTAGACCTGCTGCACATCATCCAAATCGTCCAACATGGCAATAAACTTCTCAAATAGCTCTACATCGTCACCACTGACAGACATGTAGCTATGGGCAATAAACTGTATTTCATCCACCTCAAAATCGATCTCACCAAAGCTGTCCAGCAATGCTTGCTTGGCCTTAAAGTAATCGGTATTTGGTGCAAATACTGATAGTTTGCCATCCTCATTTTCGATATCTGTCACATCAACATCTGCCTCCATCAATGCGTCGAGAACAGCATCTTCATCACCGTGCTTAAAAACGAAAATCGCCGAGTGATCGAACATGTGGCTTACGCTACCCTGCGTACCAATTTTACATTTGGTTTTGGTAAACGCCTGACGAACATCACCGAAAGTACGGTTAGGGTTGTCGGTTAAGCAATCAATAATTGCCATACTCCCACCCGGGCCGTAACCCTCATAGCGTGCAGGAGAAAAGTCTTCACCCCCACCCCCTTTTGCTTTATCAATGGCCTTATCAATTACATGGCCCGGCACTTGATCCTTTTTAGCACGATCAATCAGGCTGCGTAAGGCTAGATTTCCGGAGGGATCAATACCCCCTGACTTAGCGCTGACATAAATTTCACGGCCATAGCGGCTATAAACCTTCGCCTTCATATCAGAGGTTTTTGCCATCGATTCTTTGCGATTCTGATACGCTCTGCCCATAAGGGTAATACTCCGTAATGATTACAAAAAAACGCGATTTTACTGGTAATGGGCAGTCAGGGAAACAAGATTAGTTGCGGAAGCTTAACAGGTATCTCCAAAGCGTTGGCTTTAGCGGCAAAGTCTCAACTGAGCGTGGTGCGAGTTCATTATCATACGGGTTGCGGTTATCTCAATGAACAGCTCGATCAATGGAAAAAGGTTCTGCAACAGAGTCTCTGGTTTATAGAGCAGCTTCCCGCTGTAAAATCCGTCAATATAGGTGGCGGATTGGGTGTGCTACATACAGCGAACGATCAACATCTGAACCTAGATCTTT
>CAXBDQ010000038.1:0-18007 GCA_963974675.1 uncultured Porticoccus sp.
TGGTAGATACCGCAGATGCGACCACCCCAACACCTATAGCTTTTGCTAATGCTTTTACTTTGATTTTCATGTTTTCTCTCCCCTACAAAGAATTGTTACCGACCAGACGGGTGTTCATGGCAACTCACTGGCTTATGGCTGACATTGTCCTTCACATTCTGGTCAGTGAATCGATACCAATCTTCTTTAAAGTGTGTCCACCAGTCATGGGCAATGTCGCATTGGTACTTCCTGACAATCTCTTCAATTTCGTCCAACTGTCGTTTCGTTGCGTCATAGGCCACATTGAGCAAACTTTCTGATGCGTTAATCGAGACAGCATCGACACCCAACAGCTGATCAATTTCTTGTACAATCAGTTGGTAGTTGTCATGTACCGGCCCTTCTAATCTCAAATGCCGTATCATTAAAGAGTCTTTATTCACTCCGATTTTGTGTTGCTGCTTATCGCTCATAAATGCTCCTTTACATTGTTTTTCCTGCCTAGCCATTCAGATGGAACAGAGCACGGTTAGGCAGGAATCAAAATTGAACCTTCCTGATAATTATCAAACAAACGACTATTTGTGCACCTCCTTGTGGTCATGCAATTTCTTCTTTTCCTTTGTGTCAGAATTCTGCTCGTTATCTGCAGCGTTTGATTGCGTAGCAGATGGCAGTCCCTTGTTCTTGCGGTGATCATGCTTGAACTTATCCTGCTGCTCAGACTGATTCACTTCATGCTCTTGGCCAGAAGGCTGGGGCTCCTGCGCCAACGCTATAGTAGGCAGACTGATCAGGATGGATACGGCCATCGGTAGTAATAAAGTTTTCATGGATTTTCTCCGTTAATCATTTAATGTTTTTGTTCACACTCACTGGAAATTACGCTTTACTCTTACATAGGCAACTGTCCCCCCCATTCAATCGTTATTGCTCCACTGCCAAATTCCAAATAACCAAAACCCATAAACGGTATGATTCGCACTCATGCATGACGTCGATAACCATTGACTGTATCCCTGCCAGGGGAAAGTAAACCCAGATTGGTGTAGTGTCGTATCGTGTCGGTGTTGACATTAAATCGTCGAGCTATTTCAGAGACTGTTTTCATAACGCCCTTCATATTTGCGTTTGTGCTTATCGGGTATTTTGATCACACTTATAGTGTCAAGTACTGCTTATATGAAGTACAACTTAATAGAAGTACAACGGCAAAAACTGAGCCATTTTTTAATATCTCACCAAAAATATAATATTTTTTATTAAAAACAATTAATTAACTAAAAATATCCTGACGCTATATTTATATTTTTAAGAGGCCATAAAGGGTTGCCTGCACCAACTTAATACTAAGCGTCTTTTTTTGGTCGCACCCTCTTGGTGCCCTGCTCTTAAATAGTGCTTCAAAATCTTTGGTTTTTAATAAAAATAATACTCAAAAAAACATAACTCCATGTATCAAATGTCTATGAAATCCGAAATAGTAGGTGCGGCAGCACCTCTTCAGAAGAATTAGGCGTGTTTGGGGGGATGAAAAATGCGAGAAGAAAGCCGGTAGATACAAGCTCCGTTAGTGGTCATTGCGAATGTACGGCCATTTAAACTGATATTTAACAACAGATTATGAACTGCCGCTACACTGCTGCCAGCTACGCAGGAGGTAGCACAGGAGCCATTCGCACAGTTATTATCACAGTTATCACAATGCTTTGACGAAGGTTCATCAGCACTTTTTTCGTGACAGGAAGCTTTTGGTGAATCTCCCAGTGATTGAACGATGTCATCATGATGTTCGGCATGAATCGATGTATCTACGCCGGCAACCCTATCGGCAACCATGGATGAATGAGGAGTATTATCTGTCATCATTTTTGCCGGTATAACAGCAGCCATTAGCGGCTGAAAAATCAACCCCCATATGACTATTACTATACTGACAAAACGAATCATAAACTTAGCTCTACACAAAACAATTATAGTATAAAGCCATAAGATTTTCAAAGAATGACCTAAATCAAGTGAGGTTAACATAGGTTCTTTTCCTAAGTTTTACCTCTACCACTTTGAGACACAACCCCAATCTTTTACCACTATCATGACAATATATCAGGCTAATCTTCTATAGCTGCATCTAGTTGCTTAAGTAACTTCTGCATATCGTTCAGAC
Source organism: uncultured Porticoccus sp. (assembly GCA_963974675.1). Classification (GTDB taxonomy): domain Bacteria; phylum Pseudomonadota; class Gammaproteobacteria; order Pseudomonadales; family Porticoccaceae; genus Porticoccus. Next base: position 2,150 of record CAXBDQ010000038.1, read on the forward strand.
TGTTTTTCATTATCACCAAATAGTCTAGGTCATACTTACTTATGTCAGCACGCATTGAACTATTTTCTTTAACTAATGAATTCCTCAGCAACAGAATGGTGCTTTGTAGTGTCGAAACTTGCTTTTTAATATTACTTATTTTTTCCACTCTGTTGGACGCTGATTGGTACTCCTTTTGGTATTGAAGTACATAGGATCGTTTTTTTGCTATCTTCCTGGCCGGGTCTTCACCGTTATGCGCACTCACCGTCCCAGATAAAAACAATAGTGCTATTGAAAGGTAAATAGTTTTCATTGCTTTCTCGTTCTGATTAATGATGAGACGAGACATTGGATTCGTCTCGTGCCGTAAGAATTTGATATTGTTCTGGAGTCAACTCAGGCAATTTCTGTAAAAAGGCCACCATGGCCCAGATACGTTGATCATCATGTGTTGGCCCCCAGGCAGGCATACCCGATGCTTTAATACCGTGTTTGATAATCCAGAATTGACGCCTACTGCTCTGCTCCGGATCACTAAGACCATCGTCACTATGATCATGACCATGCTCGTCTTCTCGTTTACTTAAATTTGGTGGTGAAGGATACAAGCCAACACTCATATCACTTTGCATTTTTCCTGGTTTTAGATGACAAGCCACACACATATCATTGTAGTCTGGGCCTCCCGCCAGCAATAGCTCTGGATCAGCTAAGGGAGGAACCTCAATATTCCTTGATGCCTTTCCTATCGATTGCTCGCGCACTGTTTCTAACAACCAATAGGCAAGTTTATTGTGAGGTACATCAGCCCCCATCGGATAAATGCCTGAATAGATAAAAACACCCGCCACCACGAAAGCAGTTATAGCGATAAGCATTAAATATTTCAAAGTCTTCATAAGACATACCTTTTGCGACATGAATAATTGCGTTCAAAATAGCGGGAGTGGCAGTCACAGCTAATGGTTATGACCGTTGTCGTGTTGATCCACTTGTTTCTTATCGCTGTCATCCGTAGGGCTTTTTATAGCATCCTCTGTATGGTGATTTTCAGTAGATCCTTCGCTCATACACTTTTTCATCATCGCCATCATGACAGGGTCTTTCATATCCATTTTTGAATGATCCGTATTTTTCATCACCTCACATTTTGGTTTCTCCGTCTTCGTCATATGTTCAGATGGGTCGTGAGCTTGCGCAGATGACATTGCAAAAAAACTTGCTATCAACAGATAATAAGTAGTCATCAGTATTTTCTTCATTGGTAAATCCTCATATTGATTTAGAGTTTATTTAATTAAAAAGGTCTTTGTTAAAGATCGGTCAAAACCATACACGCACACCAATTACCCATTGGAGATCATCGGTTTCTTCTCCTGCACTACGTGCGAAATCGGCGGTATCACCAAAGCTTTTATTCCAGTTAACGCCAATGTAGGGAGCAAACTCTCGACGAATTTCATAGCGAAGCCTAAGGCCAGCTTCAATATCAGATAACCCTGAACCGATACCAATATCGGCATCGTTTTGACCATAGATATTAACCTCAATCTCCGGTGTTAAAATGAGTCTCTGGGTAAACAACAGTTCATACTCGGCTTCTAGTCGTAACGCAGTGCGCCCACTCTCTCCGATAAATAATGCTGTATCAATTTCAAAAAAATAGGGAGCGAGACCCTGGAGGCCAATAACAGCCCAAGTTCGACTCGGGGTCGGTTGAAAATCCTGCCGCATTCCAACTTGAACATCCCAATACGGCGCAATCGCCTGACTGTAGAGCGCTTGCAACTCTGCCTCTTCGGTTTCACCATCAACTCGCTCCACATCGGTTTTAAACCATAATTTTTGTAGGTCTTTACCCAGCCAGCCTTGTGCCGCCAATACCACAGGGTTGTTTTCATCGGCATCACGCACCTCTAACTGATCAATCATAACCTTGCCCAACAAGGGATCATCCTCGACTCCAGCTAGCGCTAAGTTAACAGCACCGAGTAGCAACAAGGCAGACAAGAAAGTTCCACGTTTACTCGCGGGTAATTTTTTTCGTAGTTTTATAACTCGCTTCATTCGTTAACTCTCCTTAGCTCACCCGCACTTCACGGAACATACCCGGCATGTGATAGATTAAATGACAGTGATAGGCCCAACGCCCAATAGCATCTGCAGTGACCAGATAACTGATTTTTGATCCCGGTTGGACGATAACCGTATGCTTGCGCGGAATGTATTTTGGATCACCGGTTTCTAGTTCGCTCCACATGCCATGCAAGTGCATCGGGTGACTCATCATGGTGTCGTTGACCAATGTAATGCGGACACGCTCACCGTATTTCAGCTGTAACGGATCAGCGTCGGCAAATTTAATTCCGTTCATTGACCACATATAGCGGTTCATATTGCCCGTTAGGTGTAGCTCTATTTCTCTTTCAGGCTCACGTGAATCAGAGGTTGGATAAAGGTTTTTAATATCGGCATAGGTGAGCACCTTTCGGCCGTAGTTCTGCATATGATCGCGTAAGCCAATACCTGGATCGCTCAAACCATTCTGAGGACTCTCGGCTCGCATATCCACATGAGGGCCCTTTTCACTGGCAACATGAGTTACGTCGCCGGTATTACTTGCTAGGGTGTTAGCAAAACCAGCTTTAGTCAGGGTTTCTCCCTGACCCGCATGACTTTTAGACTCCATGGTTTTCATACCACCCATCTGATGTTGGCTATGATCCATGCCTGACATATCCCTCATGTCGTGTTGGCTATGATCCATCGTCCCCATTGCAGTCATCCCTGCCATACCGTGTATGCTATGGTCCATGCCCATACCCATACCCATGCCCATCTCGCGGTGTCCCAATATCGGAGCTGGATCCATGTCGGGCACTGCCGCAGTCCAACTGGCGTCCGGCGTTAATGTACCTCGCGCATAACCCGTTCGATCAATGCTTTGGGCAAAAATGGTATAGGCACTGTCACCAGTCGGTTCGACAATGACATCATAGGTTTCCGCGACACCGATGCGGAACTCGTCGACGGTGACAGGCTCAATATTTTGACCGTCGGAGGCGACAACGGTCATCTTCAAGCCGGGAATACGCACATCAAAAATGGTCATGGCTGCGCTGTTGATAAAGCGTAACCGGACTTTTTCACCACGCTTAAACAAAGCCAGCCAGCCGTCCTCAGGTGTGACGCCGTTAATCAAATAGGTATAGGTGTAACTGGTGACATCGGAAAGGTCTCGGTCACTCATTCTCATCTGATTCCACATACTGCGCTCATTCCAGGTTTGCGCCACACCTTTTTCCTTGATATCCCGCCACAAATCCCCAGCTGTGCGCTCACGGAAGTTGTAGTAGTCGCCCATTTTTTTTAATTTGGCATAAATATCTTCTGGCGACTCGTCCGACCAATCCGATAGAACCACTACATAGTCGCGATCACAGCTCACCGGATCAGGTTCCTTCGGGTCTATAACAATCGCACCGTACATGCCGGTTTGTTCCTGAAACCCTGAATGGCTGTGATACCAAAATGTGCCGCTTTGATTGACATCGAACTGATATTCATAGGTTTCTCCCGGCTTGATACCGCCAAAACTAAGACCCGGAACGCCGTCCATATCCGTTGGCAAGATAATTCCGTGCCAATGAATAGAGCTATCCTCGGCAAGGTTGTTTTTCACTCTCAACGTAACTCGCTCGCCCTCGCGCCATCGTAATATCGGTGCGGGCACAGAACCGTTGACGGCAGTAGCCATTCGATTTTTACCCGTAAAGTTGACGGACTGGTAACCAATATTAAGGTCAAATTGCCTCCCTCGCAGAGTCGTTGGACCAATGCGACTTTGAGGCGAGGCAAACGACAAACCGGAACCAAGCCCCAGACCCAAAAAAACACTCCCCGCAGCCATGCCAGTCACAAATCGGCGGCGTGACATTGAGGGTAAATCCAACAATTCTGGCTCTGGTAAACTATTTTTCATTTCATACCTCTCAAATCATACTTTTCAAATCATACTTCTCAAAATAAGGCGGGGGCGCATCAGTCACTCGCACCTATATGCTCATAGACTACGTCATTGCCGTCTTTGTTGAGTAAAAAGATATCGTATTCATCGTGTCGATTACCCATCTCCATTCCAGGGCTGCCCACTGGCATGCCGGGAACGGCCAAACCAATAGCATTGGGGGGAGGATTAGTGAGAAACCGATGAATAATGTCAGCTGGAACATGGCCTTCAAATACATAGCCATCTTTCGATACTGCCGTATGGCAGGACTGATAACGAGGAGAAATTCCCATATCAGACTTTAATTTATTTAAATTTTCGGGGTGATGTACATCCATTTCAAAGCCTGAAGCTTCAACATGTGTTACCCATTTACTGCAACAACGACAGGTTCGGCTTTTGTAAACATCCAGCGTTACTTTCTCGATCGAAGAGTCTTTGGTTGTCGCTGTATTGGCTAAATCAGATTTGTCCGAGCAAGCGACAGCACTGACGAACAGAATGATGGCCACTAGCCATCGCATTTTTCTAACAACCGGTTCCATGATAACTCCCAAAAAACTGAGGCCTCTTCAGGCTTTTCAATTGGGAGCTTTTGAGTCTCCCGCTAATTCAGCATATGAACAAGTAACACCAAAATTCAAGCGTACTTACCCCGTGTTAGCGGGAAATGGGAGGACGAAAAAAATAGGCCATCAACTGGCCATCAAGCAGTTCATTATATTGGCTTGTCAGTGAGCCTATATCAGGTGTGTACAGATGTTGACCCAAAGGCAATACCGCTATAGTAGAGCAACCGCCTAAACTACAGTCACAATCAGGGCAACACACAGAGCCAGTAGCGTCGTCTGCAGATGATGTGGTTAAACTCATCATATGCTGGGAATGATCCATCATACCGGAATCTATCATTTGTTCATGAGATTGAGGTGATGCAGGCTGTCTTTGGCAGGATACAGTTGTCGATGCGATCACTTGACCGATGAAAAGCATCATCAGTAGCGCCACGATCATATTCCTGTATTTTGCTATCCGCATTATTTGGTTCACTAACAAGGGATTAATTTACCTTACGGGCGCATAGAGCGCACCGCAGCACAATAGTTCAATTCTTTTTTCAACAAGTACCTTGCCGTCCTCGAACAATCTAAGTTACTACATGCAATTTTTAGCTATGCGCATTCATTACACAAACTGAGGAGTATGGGCACTTGGTACCCAAGAACCGGCGTGACTCTGCGTCGAAGCTTGACGGCATTTTGTCACAATGAGCTATCAACATCAAAACAAGCGGTAGACGAATTAGAGGAAATTGTTATTGGCTGAAAGTAAAAACCCCCGTGGTTATTAGCCTACGGGGGTTTTAAATGCTGCAATATTTGGTGGGCCTAGCTCTATCGACTAACAATTATAACATGTTGATATTAATGAATAATAATATAACCAATAACAAGGTGTACCCCGACTTATACCCCCAAATGATTTTTTACCCCTTCAAACTTTCTCTTGTGATATGCCAGCAATGAAGACAACGTAACCTCTTCAGATACTACTATCGGCACCACTAAGACGAAAAGTCATCGTTCTAAACAACCAGATAATGACAGGTGGCAGTTTGTGCTATAAGCGCTAGATTAACTCCCATATACCACCTAACAGCTGCGCACGGCCAAGAGCTTCCAGTGCTTCGAGTACTGGTTGTACCTGCTTGATCGGTTTGCGTTTGAAGTTTTCAGCTACTTGCTCACAGGTGGCGGGCGTTTCTAGCAATTCAACCACTGCAGCGACTTGCTCGCTGAGTATTTTGGGCCATGTGGCTTTTGTGGGTGCTTTGGATACGTTGTTTTTTTCCTTTGTGTTCGGAGTATCGGTTAGTGCCATATCTGTCTGTTTGGCTTGTTCCTCCACCTTGGCATCGGGGTTCTGATAATCAGGGCGCAGCCAGCGGATTTCACCGTTTTTTTCCTCGGCCGCGCGCTGGTGGTTTAGGGCGACTAGGCGGCTTAACAGCTCTTCTTCGGCTAGCGCCTGCTCGTCGCTTTTATCCGGCAGTGGTGTGGTGGCACCTGCTTTGCCAACCAAGGCATCTGCTAAATCCTGCCAGCCGTAAGCAGCGAACACTTGGCGGTCTAACTCGTCGTGCAGCTCACGTAGAATGGTAACCAAACCTTGCTGGTTAATTAGTTGCTCTTTTTGGTTGAGTGCTTCTTCTTTGCGCAGTTTTTCCATCACGTTATAGATGTTGGTTAAAGTCAGCTTGGGATGCTGCGCCTGCTGCTGTTTGCGATGCTTGTCAATTTTGTCCGATAAGTCGCTGATAGTATCTCTTTGATGCTCGGTTAGATCGGGGAACGGAAATTTCTCAAAGCAAGAAGTCTTGTTATAAACAGGGTCGTTTCCTACACCTAAGCGACTACCAGCACGCAATGCCCATGCGACATGAACTCGACTATTTAACACTCCAAAAATTGATAAATCATCCACTCCAATAACAATTAGCTTGTCGTCAGGAATTATTTCAGCATCTAAGAAACTGAAGAATTTATGTTTCCCTGTTTGAATAGTTGCTATAAAGCGGTTTAATCCTTTAATTGTACTTCTCATCTTTGGCTGGTTTTCTGCAAACAACCACCATTTTTCTCGACGGGTTTTCCTGCTGTTCGTATCTCGCTTTGGCTTAACTTTCTCAAAAAGCCATTGATATATCTCTGGGTATAAAATTTGGGTTTCATCACTGGATAAAGAATGTAGGTCAATGACATTAAACGATTGTAGCAACCCCCTCTTAAACAGTGACTTCAAAAGGTGAGCTAAAACTATGAATAAACACAACGCCAAAAACGAAAGAATTAAGCGTAAATATCTAACCTTTTTAAAGCAGGCTAAGGGGCAAAATGAAGCCTCTATTGATACCGTCGCTAAAGCCATTACGAGGTTTGAATCTTACAACAAGCACAAGGATTTTAAAGCCTTTCACTTTGAGCAAGCCATAGGCTTTAAAAAACACTTAACCAGCCAAACTCATCACCAAACAGGCAGGCCATTAAGCCTTGCCACCATGAATGGTGCAGTCCGGCATTTAAAAGCATTTATCGGATGGCTATCGCAAGAGACGGGATATAAATCACGCATTAAATATTCGGATGCTCAGTATTTCAACCTATCTGAAAAAGACACTCGTACCGCCAGGGCTAAACGTCAAAAGCCTGTGGCAAGTGTTGAGCAAATAAAGCATGTATTAACGGTAATGCCGAACAGCACTCCAATCGAGAAGCGCGATAGAGCATTAATCGCCTTCACCCTGTTAACCGGCGCAAGAGATAGCGCTATTGCCTCGCTCAAGCTGAAGCATGTCGATTTCAAGGCAGATATGCTTTATCAGGATGCTAGGGAGGTAAATACCAAATTCAGCAAGACCTTTACCACCTACTTCTTCCCTGTTGGCGATGAGGTACGAGATATAGTGTTTGAGTGGGTGGGATACCTTAAAAGCGAATGCCTATTTGGTAATGACGACCCACTATTCCCTAAAACCAAAATGAGCCAAGGTAGCGATAATAACTTTCAGACTAGTGGCTTAACTTCTGAACATTGGAGCAGCGCCGCCGCAATACGCAAGATATTCAAAACAGCTTTTGTCTTGGCTGAGCTACCCAGCTTTAACCCTCACAGCTTTCGCAATACATTGGCCGTACTGGGTGAAAGCCTTTGTCACTCAGCGGAAGAGTTTAAAGCGTGGAGCCAAAACTTAGGCCATGAGGGAGTTTTAACAACCTTTTATAGCTATGGTGATGTGCAAGAAGGCCGACAGGCTGATATTTTTAAGCAGTTTAAAGAGCCGCGATTAGAATCCACTTCGCCCGATGTAACAGCACTGGCTCAAGCCTTAGCCAAGGAAATGGCTAATCACGCTTAGCTATTGGTTTTTGTGAAGTTTGCGGTAACGACATTGGAGCTATTAGCCTGCAGGCGCAGATCATCCAAATAATCAGCCCAGCGCTGCATCATCTCCTTACGTTTCGGCAGGTGTGTAGTGCGGTTGTATGCACGGCCTAACGAATCTTTAACTGCATGTGCAAGTTGGTGTTCTATCAGCTCGACGCGCTCCCCTAGCACTTCATCAAGGATCGTTCGTGCCATTGCACGGAAGCCGTGACCGGTCATTTCATCTTTACTAATACCCATATTACGGAAGGCCGATAGTATGGCATTGTCACTCATAGGGCGGCGCGGGCTTCTGGCCGACGGGAATACATAACCATCCCAGCGACCGGTAATACAGCGCTGCTCCTCTAGCACCTCAAGTGCTTGGCGACTGAGGGGTACGATGTGATCAACCCATTTTCATTTTAGATGCCGGTATACGCCATTCCTTCTTGTCGGTGTCTATCTCTTGCCATTCAGCATGCCGTAGCTCTTTAGGGCGCACAAACACCAAGGGCGCTAACTTCAAGGCCGCTCTAACAGTAGAGGTGCCTTCGTAGTTATCAATCATATTCAACAAGCGGCCAACTTGAGCAGGTTCAGTAATCGCAGGAAAATGCTGTTTCTTATGGGTTGCCAGTGCTCCTTTAAGGTCTGGCGTAATATCTCGTTGTGCGCGGCCTGTAGCGACAGCAAAGCGGAATACTTGCCCAACTGTTTGCTTGAGCCTGTGGGCGCTCTCTGTGGCTCCACGACTTTCAACGCGGCGTAATACAGCAAGTAGCTGAGGAGGTGTAATTTGATCAAGGGGCAAGGTGCCAAGATAAGGGAACAAATCACGCTCAACAGAACGAAGCACCTTTTCACTGTAGCTTTGTGACCACTTTTTAGTTTGCTGTAAATGCCATTCGCGGGCGATTATTTCGAGATTGTTAGACTGCGCCTCTGTGAGTTCAACCCTTTTGGCTTTACGAGCTTGCGAAGGATCAATACCTTGGTCAAGCTGCTCTTTGGCGGCATCACAAGCCTTGCGAGCCTGCTTCAAGGTAACATCTGGGTATACCCCCAAAGCCAGCAATTTTTCCTTATTGAGGAAGCGGTACTTTAGTCGCCAGTATTTAGAGCCAGCTTTAGTGACGAGAAGGTACAAACCCTTGCTGTCACTGAGCTTGTGGTCTTTATCCTTGGGCTTCGCCTGCTTAATCTTGGGGTCTGTTAGCGCCATAATATCCACCATTTGGGGGTATATTATGAGCATATAAACATGAATTTCAATTTATACCCCTAAATATACCCCCATATCTTTAGGTTTTGGGGGTATCTCTTAGAATCATTTAGGATGGAGTATAAACGAAAAAGCCCGCTGTATGCGGGCTTCAGTGACGGTTTGGGATGCCGTCGGATATATATTTGGTGGAGCCTAGCGGGATCGAACCGCTGACCTCAACACTGCCAGTGTTGCGCTCTCCCAGCTGAGCTAAGGCCCCAAAAGAGGCTGCGCATTTTAGGTATTGCCCCAATAAGAGTCAAGCTTGTTCTTCACGATGCTCAACTCGATTTATACAGATTTGCTGATATTCCTTTTCCCATTTTTTTAATTGCTTTTTAGAAACACCACCAGCGGCTTCTAACGCATGCCTGACTCGCGCCCGAACTATATCTGGACCAAGAATTTCCATTGCATCAAACAACGGAGGCCCTGATGGTGAGCCAGTCACAGCGACAAACAATGGGAACAAAAAGTCTTTGAGTTTTAAATCAACCGATAAGGCGATCTGATTTAATTCTTGATACAGACCGTCACGAGACCAATGACGAAGCCCATCAAGTCGCCAGGCACTGTATTGGAGCACCCTGCGTGCCAGTTCATTATCTAGCTTCTTATGTTCGAAACTGACATCGTTCAAAGGTGGCATACCTGACAGCATAAAACCGAGCAAAGGAGCAATATCAGAAAACTTTTCAACACGCTCCTTGATCAGTGGAATCATGCGGGACAAATTGTCTCGATTTATGGCCCAATCAGCAACACGAGTTGCAAATTCGCCATCATCCAAATTTTCACGAATCCAGCAGCCATTCAACCAATCCAATTTTTCTGTATCAAAAACAGGCCCACCAAGGTGAACATTATTAATATCAAAATTATCCAGCATCTCTTGAAGGCTAAATTTCTCTGCCTCATTGGGCATAGACCAGCCCATTCTTCCCAGGTAATTGACCACGGCCTCAGGTAAATAACCCATTTCGCGGTAATAATTAATACTCGTGGGGTTCTTTCGCTTGCTGAGCTTGCTTTTATCCGTATTTCTTAACAACGGCATATGACACAATTTGGGCATATCCCAACCAAAATACTCATAGAGCAACTGGTGTTTTGGAGCAGAATTGATCCACTCTTCCCCACGAATCACATGGGTTATCTCCATCAAATGGTCATCGACCACATTGGCCAAGTGGTAAGTGGGCATGCCGTCTGCTTTAAGTAACACCTGCATATCAATTTGGGACCAAGGTATCTCAATTTCACCCCGAAGCATGTCGCTGAAAGTACAAACACCCTCTTCTGGCACCTTCATACGAATCACATAGGGTATGCCATCGGCGAGGCGCTCTTGTACCTCAGCTTGAGAAAGCGCTAAGCTGCGACCATCGTATTTCGGGGTTTCACCCCGAGCCATCTGCTCCTTTCGCATGGAATCCAGTTCATTTGGCGTCGCAAAACAATAGAAGGCATGCCCCTTCTCCACCAGCTTCATCACATATTGGTGATAAATATCCATGCGTTCACTTTGTCGATAAGGACCAAATTTTCCGCCTACATCGGGTCCTTCTGACCACTCAAGGCCGAGCCAACGCAGTGAATCCAAAATCATTTTTTCTGATTCGCCGGTACTGCGAGCTTGGTCTGTATCTTCGATACGAAGGATAAACTCCCCACCCAAGCTATGGGCATAACAAAAATTAAATAGGGCAATATATGCGGTGCCTACGTGGGGGTCTCCAGTGGGAGATGGTGCAATACGGGTGCGAATGGGCATTCAGATGTTCCGCCAATGAAAAACATTAAGGTTTGGCATTATACGTTTTTTATTGGGGCAATCACTTTGTTCTCTGTCCCTAAAGACACTTTTCCAAAGGAAGATGCTGTTAGGGTGATTCAGTTTCAGGGCGGTCCAACCAAAAACCTTGTGCTGCACCAACACCCTGAACACCATCAATACCAAGGGTCACTATGGTGTCCCATTCCTCTTGATTTTCTATCCCTTCTACCATGAGCAAAATATCACGGCTGCGGGTAATTTGAGCAAGAGATTCAATATAAAAACGATTATCGGGTTTGCTATCGATATCTTTAATGAAGCTGCGATGAACCTTAGCATGATGCAAAGGCAGTGATGCCAAGTAGCCAAAAGCAGTAGAATCCAGGCCAAAGTGGTCTATCCCCAAGCGCACACCGTGACGCTGCAACAGCTGTGCAAGAATCTGCACGGGTTCTATCACTCTCATGGCATGTTCAGGAATTTCCATAATCAAACGAATCGCAAGTGCTGAATGGCTAGCCAACCAGTCATCCAGCCAAGATATAAACTCTTCACTTTGGATAGAACCAACACAAAGATTAATACAAATAAATTGATCTTTTGAAACAGTATCTTCAAAGCTGGCAACACGCTCTAAAACTAATTGATCAAACGATACAGACAAGCCAAAACGTTCAACCAGAGGCATAAAAATTCCCGCGGTAATCAATCGGCCATCACTTTCCAATCTCGCAAAAACTTCCTGACCAATCACCTGCTTATCCGCAGAGAATATTGACTGAAAAGCGAGGGGTAATGTCTTGTTTTCAAGTTCAGCTTCAATCAATGTTCTCCACTCAGTAATAGGCCGAGAAAGTAATGGCACATTGCCACTTTCTTGCGTATTCCCAAGCTCTGCCCAACTACTCGTCTGCCTGTTTGACTGGGCCTTTTTTAGCGCCAAATCAGCTTCCACCAATAGGTCTCGTGCATTTTCAATCTCATGAGAAAAACTCATTCCCATATGGATAACGAGAGGATCCTGATCCTGAAATTTCCATTCAACAGTCAAAGCCGCATCATAGATTTTTTTAGCGAGATGTAAGGCGTCTTCTTTAACTAAATTTTGGACAAACAAACTAAACTGCGTGCCTTGGCGGCGACCAATCAATGCTTGGGGAAGGTCAATTATCTCTTGTTGTAATATTTCACCCATCCGCCGAAGAATCGTATTCCCCTCCTCTCGGCCAGCTTTATCATTGACCAGATCAAACTGTGATAGAGCAATAATATAAAGTGCACCCGAAGTGGGCCCTATGTCATGATTAGTCAAATTGTCAAAGCAAGCATCAAAATCAGCCCGATTAGATAGACCAGTAACAGAATCCTTCAGTGATTTTTGTTGTAATTGGTGAATCAAATTTAACTGACTATCAAAAATTCCTTTTAGTTGTTTCGCCATTCGATTCATTGCCTGAACAACAAGGCGAAGCTCTCTAGTTCTTGGCAGTGATTCCTGAACAACAAAATCCTTGTCACATATGGCATTAGCTTGTTTTTCAACCTGCTTTAGAGGCCGGAGAATAAGACCCAAAGCAATCACGGATAAAACACAAACACCGAGCGTGACCAGACTAAACCACCATAATTGTTCTTTGCTTTGCTCCCATAATATCAAATAGAACTGGCCAGCATGACTGACAACCGTCAATTCACCCAACCTTGTCCAGCCGGATGATACCTCTGCCTTCCCATGGTGAGGGGATATTTCTACAAGGTGAACAAACCATTCAGGAACACCCTCAACCTGAACAGGGAAAGAGCGATCAATAATCACCTTCCCTTCCAGATTTGAAAAATAAATACGTTGGTAGTAACCGCTGTCAGAAATTGCATTAAACAGAGTATCAAGTGTCGCTACGTCCTGTTCGACTGCGGCCTGAGACATAGAAAGCGCCAAAGAGGTTGCCGCATCCTGAGCATGAACTTTCATTTGCTGCTCGACCAGCTGACGAGATTGATAGAGGCCAATGCCAACGTCTACACTGTAGAGGATGACAAAAAGAGCGACTATCGCGATGATCAATTGACGAAAAAGGGTCACTAAAAATTTCCAATATTCTTGTTGCGTTTCCCCGAGTCTAAGGCAATATACTAAACATTCCAATTAACTTTGAACTGTGTACAGCTGGAGGAGGAGCTATGGCTTTAAATATCTTCACAATGAAGCCAAATTCTTCCCTAGCAAGGTTTTTTTAACCATTGTTAAAAAAACTCACAGACACCAGTTTGGCTTGCGCCCTATCCCCTTATCTTTCCCTGAACCTAAAACAGGCATGGATATTTTTTTTTATTGCTTTATTTATGACATCAACCGTTGCCCATCACACGGGGTTAACGACTAAAATTCTTGTCAAAATTGAAAAAAAATATGGGATGCTGGCCAAGGAAAGAGTTATAAAATTAGATGAATTAATTCATGAAAATCTTACGGCACCAGAGGTAAGTAAACTTAACTTAGTTAACGATTTTTTCAATGGTGCAAGGTTTGCCAAGGATATCGACATCTGGAAGACCACTGATTATTGGGCCACACCCATAGAGTTTATTGGTCGCGATGCGGGGGATTGTGAGGACTTTTCAATTGCAAAGTACTATGCACTAAAGCTAATGGGCGTAGATACCAGTAAACTACGTATCACTTATGTTAAAGCAATAAAGTTGAATCAGGCGCATATGGTGCTTGCATACTACCCAACGCCTTCTGCTGACCCATTAATTCTAGACAATCTTAATCGACGCATTCGTCCTGCAAAAGAACGCAAAGACCTTCGACCTGTCTACAGTTTCAATGCCGACAATCTATGGTTGTCGCGATCACGTAATGAAGAACTTAAGGCTGGAAATCCCAAACAATTAACATTATGGGTTGATGTACAGCGAAGAATAAATGCGGAATATCGCTAGTTTTTTCAAGGGATATAGCTATCCATAGCTCTCAGAAATAACCGCACTTGCATCTAGAGTCAGGATAAAGAATACCCCCATTTGTAACTACCTATTAATCCGTAATTATATTTCCCTGCAAAGTGAGATTGTCAATAATTTCTGTCCCCGTCAGTGTATTGTTAGCCGTTATATCAACACCCTGTAAAACAATTGACTGCTCAACAACCCCATCACCAGAGCCATCCACGTCAATGGTAATAGTTGTATCTGAATCATCCCAACTGAAACTCAAAAATTCAGACAAATTCGTAGTACTTTCTGATTCCAAAAGATCTTTGAAATCTAAGATGTCACCATTATTGCCCTGAGTGAAATCAGTAATAGTATCTGTCGCACCAACGCCAGCATCACCGAATTTCCACAGAAAAGTGTCCTCACCTGAACCTCCTGTTAGCAGGTCATTACCTAAACCTCCAGAAAGAACATCATTCCCTTCTGCACCGTCTAGGGAGTCATTTTGGTCATCTGCAACAAGGTATTCATTTAACGCTGTTCCACTCAGGTTATCAACGCCGTCAGAGCCAAGTACATTCAAATATCCACCGATATTGATAGTTAGCGTTGCAGTTGCGGTATCCCCATCCTGGTCCGTAAGACTGTACGAAAATGTCTCAGAAATACTATCGCCAGGCTGTAGTCCGTCCTTAACATCCCTAAACACTTCAAAGGAATAATTACCATCAGCGTCGACACTCATCGTCCCGTAATCACTGCCTGTATCACCCCAAACCACGTTATCTACAGAGCCATCACCTCCCGCCAGACCAACACTACCCGTGACTGTTGGCAGTGAATCTGTTGAAATGATACTTCCCATAATTTCAAACGAATTAGTAGCGTTTTCGTCCGTTAAAATGACAGAAACAATATTTCCATCTGCATCTCTAAAGCCATCTATTTGAACATCATATGATTGTCCATTTACGTGCACAGAAATAGACTGAGAAGGTAGCGTAATAATATCTCGGGGATCGCCACCTGCATTATCAGTTTCATTATGGTCGACAAGAATATTTACAGATATTGGAACCGCCACACCATTAACCACAACATCCATATTTACTGTCATAGTAACTTCATCAAGAATCGATGAGTTTAAATTAATCGGATAATTAAGATGTTGAAAATCTGCCAACTTAAAACTTGAGCCCACGGGTATTGAAGAACCCGTATCACCCGTATATAAAGAATTATCAACTAGGGTATAACCTGACTGACCGTTACCAGAAGCCGGTTGACCCCACTCTAAGTTATCAGTAAAAGGGTCACTATCCGTATTAGTTTCAGTCACTTGCCCTATACCGCCATGAAAGACAGGATCAGTCCAACCCAGTTGGAGGTTTTGAATAGCTAACGCATCAACACCCACATAAATATTTGAAATCGAACCTTCGCCTGAAGGAGCATCATCTTCAATCTGAATCGTCAGAGGAGCAATAGAAGGAGCAAGTCCATCATTAACTATTACATTAACGTCAAATTCAATCACATCTTCCTGGTTCACCACTGGATGGTCCAATGGCCCAGAAAGGGTCACTGAATAATTTCCACTCTGGTCGATCTCAATGCGTATAATTTCATCACTACCGGCCGAGCCGACAAGTGAACTCGTACCATCACCACTCCAAACAATAGGGGTACCCCCCGAAGTAAGCACAGCAACAGGTTCACTAAGTGTTACTACTAGCAAATCCCCATCGACATCAGAAATACCCATAGTTCCAGTATCACTATGACTATCTGTTTTGTCAGAAGGTATCCCTTGAGTATCAGGGTTACCACTGGCTAGCCCTTCTTCAGAAACAACGGCCGTCATTGCTGTTATAGACGGAGCTGTATTAACTGGCGTCGGATTTACACTCAAGGTCAGGCTGTCGCTGACACCGGTATTAGTGGTGTACGTCGCCACCG
>CAXBDQ010000039.1:0-17592 GCA_963974675.1 uncultured Porticoccus sp.
GTTTAATTGGTTGGTTTTATCAGACGTCGATATTGATAAGGTGCCAGGAGAGGACGCCTGAAAAATAGGAAACCAATTGTATTCATTGAATTATTCGAAAAATCCAAAAATCGCTGTGTTACTTCCAGTGTCCCACAAAAGATCCTAATACCTGCCGGTTCAAGTTTGCTTCCTTCTTTACCCGGCTATTTAACCCTCGGAAGCATGGTTCGGGTTGTCTGTGGGTGCTTGGTTACTGTAGCTATCATTTTTATCTATTTTGATAGCTGTAGGTGCCAAACCAGTCAATTAGACGGAAAGCTAGTAGCCAATCAGCCGCTATCAGCACCAGCGAGCATATAGTGATTTTCTATACATGAAGCCAAGATATGTATAGAAAAAAGCGAAAATTATACATATTCGCTCTTCGCTCATTTTTTCCTCAAATTGAGTAATTGATCCTGACCTTCTCAAAAATGGCAATTATTGAGAAAGAAAGGAGTGTAAGGCCAACTATCTAGGAATTTTCAGCGATTCATAGGGCAGGCAATAGGCAGCTAAAGTTAAGAGGTTGAATGTGTCGACGTTTTCAAGAAATATCGACATAAAATGTGGTTATGTTGATACCGTCGACATATTAAATAGCTTGGTGATAATAAACGGGTTACCAGAAAGGCAACTACCGAGGTTTACTCGGTAGTTTTTTTGGGCGACAGCATTTTAATTATTGCTTGCTCCTTTTACGAACAAACCTATCCAACGCTGACCGCTTTATATTCATCTGGGAGGAGGCGTTATTCAGGAGTAAGCGTTCATTCTGAAACGTTATTTTCTCCCTAATCTTCACGCGATATATTTGCCTCACTGAATGATCCCGACACGAGGCAACACCCATGACAGATACCCTCCCAAAATATACCCGCCGCAGCCCTGAACAATGGCAAGCCTTCATAGATCAATGGCAGCAAAGTGGTTTATCCGTTCCCGCTTTCTGTGAACAGCACGGTCTCGGCAATGCCAGTTTTTATAAGTGGCGACAACGCCTCGCCAGTGTCGATGACGCTGGCAAGACAATACCAGCGACCTCGGACCCTGATTTTATTGATATATCGGCGTTGGGCTCCTCAGAGAATCATTCAACTTGGACAGTGGTTCTTAACCTGGGTGATGGACTTTCACTGACACTGAATCGCCACTGATGTTTCTCCCCGAGGCTGATATTCGTATCTGGTTATGCACCCAGCCCACCGACATGCGTAAATCCTTTGATGGGCTCAGTGCTTTGGTCAAAAACCTGCTGCAAGAAGATCCGCTGAGTGGCCATCTGTTTGCCTTCATTAATAAACGTAAAACCCAGATGAAGGTACTGTACTTTGATCGAAGCGGTTACTGTATTTGGAGCAAGCGCTTGGAGCAGGGGCAATTCAATTCTCATCCTCAGTCGGAGGGTAAAAAAGCGTTGAGCTGGGTACAGCTCAAACTGCTACTGGAGGGCATAAAAATAGAAAAACACCGGCAATATAAACGCTATCAACACAAAAGATAAGACGGTTCGAGTATAATCCACGGCTATGGAAAGCCGCGAACCCATCAATAGTACCACCCCGGACTCGCCTCCTTCACTGGAAGCCGAGGTAGGTTTTTTGCGCGAAGAAAACCAGCAGTTAAAACAGCGTGTCGAGTGGTTTGAAAAACAGCTGTTTGGACAGAAATCGGAAAAACGCCCTGTCGATAATCCGCACCAGCCCAGTTTGCTGGGCGAACCTGTCGCCACCGACCCCGTTAAAGACGATAAGATCCAGATTACTTACCAGCGAGGCAAAGCCCAAAAACAACGCTCCGATGACTGTGCTACCGATACCGGCTTACGCTTTACTGATGAAGTGCCCGTTGAAGTGATTGCAGTAACACCCGCTGAGCTTGAGGGTGAGAACGCTGGTGACTACGAGATCATTGATACCAAGGTCAGCTACAAACTGGCCCAGCGTCCTTCCAGTTATGTGGTACTGCAATACGAAATACCCGTCATCAAGCACAAGAAAGAGCAAACGCTGACCACGACGCCTATGCCCGATCAGGTACTGGACAATAGTATTGCCGATACCAGTGTGTTGGTCGGTTTATTACTCGACAAGTTTCTTTATCACTTGCCCTTACACCGCCAACACCAACGCATGGAACAAGCGGGCATCACTGTTGCCCGGTCTACGCTAACCAATTGGGTGAAACGGGCGATTGAGCTGCTGAGACCGATTGTAGAGAGCCAATTGAAGCATATTCTACTGAGCAAAGTATTGGCGATGGACGAAACGCCGATAAAAGCCGGGAGAAAACAAAAAGGGAAAATGCAGCAAGCGTACTTCTGGCCCATTTATGGGGAGGATCATGAAATTGCCTTTACCTATAATCGAAGCCGGGGCAAGCAACAGATTGAAGCGACCTTACAGGCGCAGTTTCGAGGTACGTTGATAACCGATGGTTATGCGGCCTATGCACGTTATGTTGAAAAAACCAAAGGGGTGACCCATGCCCAGTGCTGGGTACATAGTCGTAGAAAGTTTGTTGAGGCCGAATCATCAAGCCCTGAAGAAATAGCATTGGCGCTGGATTTGATTGGCCAGCTATACCAGGGTGAAAAAAAGATTCAAGAGCAATCACTGTCTGGCGATCAGAAACGTCAATACCGTTTAGAGAACAGCAAGCCGCTCGTCGATGAGCTCTATAGCTGGTGTCACAAACAATGCCAGCGCCATGATCTCACCCCGGCCCATCCACTAAGCAAAGCGCTAAATTATGTTCGCAATAGGGAGTCTGAGTTACGCGTATTTCTAGAGGACCCCGATGTCCCACTGGATACCAACCACCTTGAGCGTGCGCTGAGACCTATTCCTATGGGGAGAAAAAATTGGCTATTTTGTTGGACAGAGCTGGGGGCGGAACATGTTGGCATTATCCAAAGCTTGATCAGTACGTGTAAATTACAGGGTATCAACCCTCACAGGTATTTAACGGATGTTTTGCAACGAGTTAGCGAGCATCCGGCCAGCAAAGTTGGAGAGCTAACACCAAGAGCTTGGAAAGAACGATTCGCTGATAATCCACTACGATCAGTATTGGATCGTAATATCAATGACGTCTCAGAATGAACGGTTACATTCAGGAAGCGTTCTCGGTTCTCCCGGCCCAGGCTATGGAGCGATTTAACCAGAGCGGAAAGGTAGGCCGATTCCTGCTTGTGCTTCTTCGTCTTTTGTTTATCCAGTAACATCAAGCGGTCACTGACATAAGAGAGAGTGCTTCGCGTAAGTACGGTGATCCAGTAGTATCCAAATGCTGCCCTGGGTGATAAGCCTCCACGATTATCGTCTAATTCCAGAAAGTCACATAACTCGATCATTGCTTTAACACGGTCAATAGCATCAATGCAGTCGACAAAGCTAGCTTGGTCTTTAGGCGTGCCAAAGAATGGATGGCGCGGCAATACACAATTCGGTTCAAGGCAGTCAACAGTAGGGTATCGTTTAGTCATTTCAACCCTCCACCGTACGGGCGGTTAGCGATAATGGAATAGCTGGGAAGCGCTTTAGGCGCGATTCGATTACAATTCGGTTCGGTCATAACTGATACTCCGATATCTGTTGTGATTAGTCGTCCATCTGGTGAGCTGCGAACTTACCGGGTGGGCGCAACGGCTAAGGCAAGCTCCAGACTCAGGAGCTGTTGCATAATCGAGAGACACAAATGTATATTTGTATCAAACTATCGATATGACATATCATAAGTGATACAAAACAATAAATCAATAATTTGTATCAAAATATCAATATAAGGTATCGTTTTGACCCCAAGGCAGTGTAAAATGGCGCGCGTCGCCCTTGACTGGACTGTGCGGCAGTTAGCTGAAAAGGCGAATGTAATGCCAAATACAGTCTCTAATTTTGAAAAAGGGCGTGGTGCGCAAATTAATACCGCGAAAGCCCTTGAGCAGGCGTTGCTATCTTCAGGCAAGGTTCGCTTTGACGGTGATAACTGTGTCTGCGTTATTGATGAACTTTAAGTTTCAGCAGGAATATATTTTTTATGGATGATAGAAATAAACCTTCGGTTGGAACTTATATCGATCTTTTTTCTGGTTGTGGAGGCCTCTCCCTAGGACTGGGTTATGCAGGTTGGCAAGGTTTGTTTGCCGTTGAAAAAGACCCTATGGCTTTTTCAACCTTTAAACACAATATGATTGACAAGGAAGGTAAGTACGCTCACTTCAATTGGCAAAAATGGCTTCCACAGGAAGCTACAACTATTCAAAAGTTGCTCAAGAAATACCCCAATCAGCTTGCTAAGTTAAAGGGGAAAGTCGACCTTATTGCTGGTGGACCACCTTGCCAAGGGTTTTCTCTGGCGGGAATGCGCAATTCAAATGACCCAAGAAATAAAATGTCTCAAGAGTACATAAAGATGGTTGGGATCATTAAACCCAAGTTTCTTTTGCTCGAAAACGTGAGGGGTTTTAACGCTGTTTTCAAAAATGGTGTCGGTAAAGCAAAAAAAATTCCTTATTCCCAAATAGTAAAGGAATCGATTGAAAAGCTAGGCTACAAGGTCTTCAAAAATTATGTGCACAGCGAAGATTTTGGTGTGCCACAGCAGAGAACCCGTTTTATTATGATTGGGATTCGTGAGGATCTTATCAAGGGTAATGAAGGTATAAATCCTTTCAATCTCTTAGATGATCTCCGTGAGGGTTTTCTCAAGGATAAGGGGCTTCCGCAAAAGTCTGTTGCAGTAAAAGATGCTATTAGTGACTTAGAAACTCGCCGCAGAGGTGCAAAACTAGTTGAACACTCAGGTTCTCCTGTTAAAGGTTTCAAGCAATTGGATTATCAGGTTCCCGATAATTTGACAGCTTATCAGTCTCTAATGCGAAAAGGGCTTAACGGGGTGAAACCTTGTAGTATGCGCTTAGCCCGACACAAACAATCAACCATCGAAAAATTTGAGTTAATTCAAGAAATCTCTCGCCCAGGAGTTACTCTGAGTGAGTATGAAAGGGAGATTGTCGGCACGAGAAAGCAAGCAATTTGTGTTCTCGATCCTAAAAAGCCATCTAAGACTATTACTACACTCCCTGATGATATATTGCATTACAAAGAACCAAGAATCTTGACGGTAAGAGAAAGCGCGAGAATACAATCGTTCCCAGATGACTTTAAATTTCAGGGTAAATATACGACAGGCGGAAAAGATAGGACTAAAGAATGTCCTAGATACACTCAGGTCGGGAATGCAGTTCCGCCGCTTTTAGGTGAGATCTTAGGCTCTTTAATCAGCAAACTTCAACATGGAAGGTTATAGGTTTAATAGATGCCAAAAGAACTAAATTTTAAAGTTAGCTCAGCCTTAAAGTCCGTTATTGGCAGAGACCTAATTACCAACGATTTTGTGGCAATATTTGAATTGGTAAAAAATTCTTTTGATGCTGGATCTACCAAAGTAGACATAATCTTTGACTTCTCCAATAAGATAGACCCCAAAATATATGTTGTTGATGACGGCAAGGGGATGTCTTATTCGGATATAACGGAAAAGTGGTTATTTGTTGCTTACTCGGCAAAACAAGATGGTACAGAAGATTCATCCAAAGGACGTACTTATGCAGGAAATAAGGGAGTTGGTCGTTTTTCTTGTGATCGACTAGGTGGAAAACTCAAGTTGCAAACAAGAACTGAAAGCCTTGGTGCAGTAGATTTTTTGGAGGTGGATTGGGGAAGGTTTGAAAAAAACTCAAAAACGATCTTTGAAAAAATAAAAATAAGTCATGACGAGATTGATGACTTTTTATTGCCGCCAGAAAAAAGGGCTCTGGATCATGGTGTTATTCTGGAAATGTCTGATCTTCGTCAGCCCGAGTCTTGGGATCGTAATAAACTTCTTCGACTCAAAAGCCATCTTACCAAGTTAATAGATCCATTTGGTGATGCCTCTTCTTCTTTTGATATCAGATTGCACTGCACGCGGGAGCTTAAACAGGATAAAAAGGAAGAAGAGAAAGCTAATGAGAAGGACTTTGTTGATGTTGTAAATGGCTCAATTAGAAATCGAATATTTGAGACGCTGAGAAATAAAACAACATCGATAGAAGTCAGTCTTAATTCGGATGGGTATTTCTATAGTTCACTTGTTGACCGAGGTGAGTTGATTTATAAGATAAAAGAATCGGCGGAAAAGTTTCCGGAGTTGAAAGGCAGTGACTTTAACTGCCAGCTTTTTTATCTGAATAAATCCGCCAAATCAACCTTTACAAGACGAATGTCATTAGCATCAACTAAATTTGGCTCTCTCTTTCTTTTTAGAAATGGTTTTAGAGTATTTCCTGTTGGTGAAGTAGGTGATGACACATGGGAAATCGATCTTAGAAGGCAGCAGGGTTATGCGCGTTATTTTGGTACTCGAGATATCATGGGGAGAGTTGATATCTTTGGTCCAGAAGAGAAGTTTAAAGAGGCGTCTAGCCGTGATAAAGGTTTGATTGAAACAGTCGCTGCAAAGCAGTTAAATGATTGTGTGTGGGATTATTGTATCAAGCGTTTGGAAAATTACGTTGTTGGGGTCACCTGGAAGGACAAGCTTGACAAGCTGCATGATACCTCTAAGAGGATGGGGCTTGATGAAAATAGAACTAGAATTATTGATCTTGTAGGGAGTTTGTCCCGATCTGATTCAATCGAGTTGATAGAATACAACGATAATTTAGTCGGTGTGTTGAGTGAGAAGTCCGCCTATTTCGAAGAATCGTTAATTAAGCTTGAAGGTTTAGCTGATGGAACTGATAACACTGATTTAAAAAGTAGTATCGAATCAGCAAGAAAGCGATTCATTGAATTAAAGAACGCTGAGGAAGAGGCGTTAAGGCTTGCGGATCAAGAGGCGGATGCTAGAAGAAAAGCAGAAATTGGTGCGTTAAAAGAGAAGGAGCAGCGATTACAAGCTGAAGTAAAAGCTGACGTTGCCCAAAAAGAGTTTGAAGAAGAGAAAAAGAGAAACCTCTTTTTGGTGGCAACTGAATCAAGAGATAAAGAACAGTTAGAGAGTTTTTTGCATCAGATTGTTATATATGCATCTTCTAGTAAGCAGAAAATAAGTTCTTCACTAAAGAAAATATATTCAGGTGATAATAAATATAGCTTGGAAGAAGCCTCCCAGACACTGTCAGAATTATTGGAAATTTCTGAAAAGCTAATTACGACTTCAAGATTTGCAACATTTGCGAATTTCAAACTTGATTCCGCTGAAATTGAAGATGATATTTGTTTGTATATTGAGCAGTACCTGGAGAAGGTATCAACAGCATACAATCACAGAATAAATATATCTTCTACTTTAAACTCTAAGCCGTTTGTGATTGGGTTTACGCCAATTGAATTAGGGATGGTGTTGGATAATCTTGTGAATAACTCTAAAAAGTCTAGGGCATCTCAAGTGATTTTTGAAATCAATCAACCGGAGTCATCAGTTTTAGAGGTTGTTGTTGAAGATAATGGACGAGGACTTGATCGGAGTATTAGTGAGCCTGATAGAGTGTTTGAAAAAGGTTTTACTAAAACAAGAGGGTCAGGTCTAGGGCTTTATCATAGTAGAAAGCAGGTAGAAAGAATGGGTGGGGAGTTGGTGGTGTCAGAAGATCAACCTCTAAAGGGATTTAAATTGGTTATGAGATTTAGGAAGTCATGAAGTTAGAATATAAGGTGCTATGGTTTGAGGATCAGTTTGAATATATTGAAGACGATATTCAAAGTATATGCGGGCTTGTTCGCGAGCATGGTTTTATCCCGATAGTTGAGCGTAGAACTGGTATTACCGAAGGTGAAATCGACGAGCTATCCCACAGGCTCGATAGCTATAATCCGTATGATCTAATTATTTTTGATTATGATTTAGGAACTGCGAGTGCTGGAGGGTTGCAAATAGCGACCAAGTTAAGAGCTTCGATTTACACGGATATGATATTTTACAGTGGAAAAGTTCCTGATGACTTGAGGCGGTATCTTTATGAAGAAAAAGTCGACGGGGTTTTTGTAATACACAGAGACAATTTTTTTGACGAAATAGAACCCCTTATCGAAGATCATATTAAGAGAATGTCTGATATTAATAATATCAGGGGTGTGGCTATGTCAGCGACAAGCTCCCTAGATAACTCTTTGAGAGAGATTTTGATATCAAGAGTTGAATCTAAGACACCTGACGATGCCTCTCAATTCTTGAATAGCCTTAAAGCTAGATTACTTAAAAGCATCACAAAACAACAGAAGAAAATTGAGGAGTTAACCTGTCCTGTTACTGCTGTGGGCGATCATTTTTCGACAAATTTTGATGTGGTTAGAATTATGCTTCGGTCTGAATTTGGAAAAAATAGTAGCCCATACCTGGTTCTTGATAACAATTCTACAATTCACAAGGTTCAGGTAGAGAGAAATAATCTGGCGCACCAAAAGGACGAGTATACAAACGAAGGAAAAATGGTGCTGCACGGTCGA
This sequence comes from uncultured Porticoccus sp., assembly GCA_963974675.1. Classification (GTDB taxonomy): domain Bacteria; phylum Pseudomonadota; class Gammaproteobacteria; order Pseudomonadales; family Porticoccaceae; genus Porticoccus. The sequence goes on from CAXBDQ010000039.1 coordinate 8,514, forward strand.
GATGGACCCGTTGAATATGACTTTGAACAGTTTAAGAGGCTGAGAAATGAACTTCTTGAAGCTGTTGAGCACATAGAGAAAAATCTAGTGTAGTTAACCTGATAGGTACATATGTCGAAAAAAGTTGTAATTGTTGATTTAGATGGAACGGTCGCCTTGAATAAGCATCGTTACCACTATATTTACCCTGAAGACGGTTCAGCCCCTGATTGGGATTCTTTTTTCCTCGCTTGCTCGGATGATGCTCCTAACCTCCCTGTTATTCATTCTGTGAACGCCCTCAGGAGTTCGGGCTATCTGGTGCATATTTTCTCTGCCAGAGGGAAGATTGCTTATGATGAAACGGTTGATTGGCTTCAAAACCATTCTGTGCAATACGATGAACTTACCATGAGAGAGGCGGGGTGCTACACACCGGATGAAGAATTGAAACAAATCTGGCTTAAAGAGCATTATCCCAATTATAGAGAAGAAGTTTTGTGTGTCTTTGATGATAGGGACAAAGTGGTCAAAATGTGGCGATCACTTGGTCTTACCTGTTTTCAAGTAGCTGAAGGTAACTTTTAAACGATGGCTGAGGGTAACACTGCTTGGAGCAGGGATGAATTAAAGGCTTCTGTTTCTGCATACATCGATATGCGAGCAAAGCTAAGTTCTGGGGAAAAAATATCTAAAAAGCAGTGTTATCGCGAACTGTCCCAAAAGTATGGGCGTACTGAAAAAGCATTTGAGTATCGAATGCAAAATATATCCTATGTTTATTCCTTAATGGGTAGGGATTGGATTCAGGGGTTGAGACCCGCTAAAAACACCGGTCCCACTAATGCCAAGATTATTGAGCAGCTAATCAATGAGCTGGAAGGAAGTTCCAGATTATCAGTTATAGAGTTTGAGGCAGAGGTTCTACTGCATAAGGAAAAGATTAACCTTGCTGAGCCTAGTGGAGTCTACAACCCTAGAAAATCTACGTCACCAGTCACGGCTTTTTCTCGTGATCCACAGGTAAAGGCTTGGGTTTTGAAAAATGCTAATGAGAAATGCGAAGCTTGTGGGAATGATGCTCCATTTAAATCTGTTGGGGGGAATCCATACCTAGAAGTTCATCATGTACGTCAATTAGCTGATGCTGGATCAGATACAGTTTCAAATGCTGTTGCTTTGTGCCCTAATTGCCATAGAGCGTTACATTTTAGCGAGGATAAAGATTACCTGAAGGAAGAGTTATACCGCAAAGTTGCTAGATTAGTCGTTGAGTAGTGCTGGGCTCACTAATAGTAGAGGGTTGTATTTGGTTTGCATATGACTGAGGTAGGCTTAAGGTGGTTGATCCTGCACGTTCACGAATAATGTCCGCTATCAAAGGCAAGGATACAAAGCCCGAGCTGATCGTGCGCAAAGCATTGTATAAAGAAGGCATCAGGTACCGCTTACATGGTAAAAACTTACCAGGCCGGCCAGATTTGGTGCTATCCAGATACCGGGCAATTATTTTAATAAATGGTTGTTTTTGGCATAAGCACAATTGCCATTTATTCAATCCTGATCGGAAGCTCTCACCAACTTGGGCCTCTAAAATAGAGGCCAATGTTGCTAGGGATAGACGGAATCTAGATTATTACCTTCGTGAAGATTGGCGTGTAATGATGATTTGGGAGTGTGCGGTAATTGGTAAAACCAAACTGCCTCTCAACGCACTGGTGGATCAGGTTATAGGATGGTTGAAAAGCGACCGCCGAGGAATTGTTAAGATAACTGGGGTTTAGTTATGTTTGCTATTTTTCCATCAATAGCAATCAATCTTTGCCGGCTCAATGAGGAACGCAGCCGCTTGCGGCGAGTAGTCATTGAACCGGGAGCTCTTGATACCCTTTTGTTGATGGGCCAGTTCGCTGGCCCATCTGCCTCCCGGCGAGGGCGGGAAGGCTCAGCGGCCAGGGCGGAGCCCTTTGAGCGATTTGCCTGAGAGAGTTGATTATCGGCCGAGATAAACCTTATGTGTAGCAGTACATAAAGTGTATTTAGGGTCGTAAAACGTTATGTAAAGTTACGCTCTAATACCCCGATTCTATAAGGCTTTCTGCTTGGATTACTGCACATAACATTCCAGAATTGATCCTCCTGCGGCCACCGTTGGCCGCTTAAAATATGGAGGTCTACCATGACGCAATCAGATAAAACACCCCTTTGTAATACACCACTAACCGTGCTTGTATCACAAGCCTTAAATGAACTCGGTCATCTTGATTACAGCAGGCGATCAATACGTCGATATCGCCTTGTTTGGGAGCAACTCATCGTATTTTCCCAGCAGGCCGAGCCAGGAAATACCCTATCAGAAAATCTCGCGGCGAGTTTCATTAAAGATCATCAACTGGAAGACGGTTATTTACCAGGACTTCATATGAGTTGGCAACGCCATATCCCCTTTATGACGTTCGTTTTAGTGAGCTTTGCCAAGAATGGAAATATCGAGCGCTACGTTACCGATACGCGACAAATTCGAATACCTGAGGCGATGAAGAAAACGCTCCACGATTACGAAGGTTTTTGTAAAACACGACGCCATTATCGACCGTCTACGATTCGCGAGGTAATCAAAGACATTAGAATATTTATGGATTTTTTGGGGACACACAACACCTGCACCCTGGATCAAGTCACCGCACTGGATTTGTCAGCGTTTATTGCAACACGAGACCACTATACGCCAAGAACCGTTTCGAGATTGGTGTCGGCATTACGATTATTTTTGCAGTACCTCTTTATACAAGGCCTTTTACTCAAAGATCTCAGTCAAGGTTTACCCGTTGTGCGAGTGCCCAGCGATGCGACTATTCCCTCAGTATGGGATCCACAACTCGTTGAAAAACTGCTGGATGCAGTTGATCGTAGCTCACCCAGAGGAAAGCGGGATTATGCGATTTTATTACTGGCATGTCGCCTTGGCTTGCGTGTGGGAGATATTAGAACCCTGACATTGGACAACCTTAACTGGGAGGCGGCTCGTATAGATATTGTGCAGTCCAAAACACAGACGCCGCTGTCATTGCCGATGACCGAAGAGATCGGAAAAGCCTTGATCAGTTATTTGGAAACGGCTCGACCAAAAACCAAGTACCGAGAAGTTTTTCTTAAACTGCGATCACCGTTTGAACCCTTTCCGGAAATGAATCGCATGCACGACATCGTGTCCCATTGGCGATATACCGCTGGTATTACGTTTCGCTCATCGCAACATAGCGGCTTGCACTCATTGCGACACAGTTGCGCCTCGCAATTACTGGCGCAACAAGTCCCTTTGAAAACGATATCGGATATTTTGGGTCACTCTTCAACCCATACCACTCGGCTGTATGCCAAAGTAGATATCGAGGGACTACGCAGTGTCGCCCTTGATCCAGTGGAGGTGTGCAATGTCCAGTAATCAAATCATGCCTTCGTTTAAAAGTATTCTTGGCCCTTTGATGGAGCAGTACATTCGGGAAATGCGTGCCTGTGGTTACCGCTACAACGCTGGCTCAGGCGGTCTGAAACATCTTGATCAGTACTTATTTGAATGCCGGCTTGATGCTATTGAGCTACCTAAATCAATAACGAAATCATGGATTGCCAAACGGGATAATGAGGCACACTCTACCCAGCAGCATCGGATTTGCCTGACCCGGAAATTTGCTCGGTTCTTGATACGCCTCGGATATTCAGCCTACGTGCCAGACTCCGCCTTATTGGTTAATCCAAGTTCCGGTTTTACGCCCTACATCTTTACTCATGAGGAGATTTGTAGGCTCTTCAGCAATGTTAAGCAGATCGCATCATCGGCTCAATCCCCCATACGCCACCTTGTCATGCCAGAGATATTTTATCTTCTCTATGGCTGTGGCTTTCGTATTAACGAGGTGCTGAACCTGCGTGTCAGAGACGTAGATATTGATCGCGGTTTAATCACTGTCCGCGAAGGAAAACTCCTGAAAGATCGCCTTGTACCGCCCGCACCCTCATTGATTGCTCGTCTAAAAAAATATGAAGCCGCCATGGAGAAGCGCTCACCGGGGGCTTTTTTCTTCTCATCGCTGACAGGGAAAAGATGCAGTTATTCGGCGGTTTCCCAGCAGTTTCGGAAACTACTTTTTCAAAGTAATATACCGTATGGTGGGCGAGGAAAAGGCCCACGTTTACACGACCTTCGACATACCTTTGCCGTTCACACATTGATGCGCTGGTACCAGGAAGGCGTAGACCTTAATGCAAAGCTGCCGTTACTGGCAACTTATTTGGGACATGCACATCTGAGAGGCACACAGCACTATCTTCATCTGACAGAAGAGTTTTTCCCTGACATTTTAATGCGCGTCAATCATGCATTTGGCGATGTCATTCCGATGGGGGCTCACTCATGAAACCAACTGATTTCTCCCTGCATCTGACAACGTATTTGACCCATTACCTCGCAGCACAGCGCAATATGAGCCCCAATACGATCAAGGCTTATCGAGATGCGTTTGTACTGTTTTTAAGGTACTGCCGAGATGATAAAGGCATTGCGCTAGAGCGTCTTCAGCTGGAGCAGATTGATGCCGCATTTATCGACGCGTTTCTGGATCATCTGGAACACGAACGGCACTGTTCACCGCGTACCATAAATCAACGCCTGGCCATCATGCATGCATTTTTCAGGTACATTCAGTCAGAAGAGCCGGAGTATTTGTTTCAGCGCCAAAAAATATTGGCTATTCCCTATCGTCGTTATACCAAACCGGCTGTTGGCTACCTTTCTAAAGAGTTACTCACAGAACTTCTGTCACAACCCAACCTGAATACGCGAGATGGTCGACGTGACGCAACGTTGCTCAGTCTGCTTTACGACGCAGGTGCTCGAGTACAAGAGATTGTTGATCTCTCTGCAGAAGATGTTTCTCTTGAGACCCCCGCACAGGTTCGATTGTTGGGGAAAGGCCGTAAAATGCGCGTCGTGCCTTTGATGGAAAATACGGTGATCATTCTGCGGGACTACATGCACGAGCACCGGTTAGATCAAGTGGAATATGGTGATCGCCCCTTATTTTGTAATCGGCAGAATAATCGCTTAACCCGTTCAGGGGTACGTTACATTTTGGAAAAGTACATTCAAAGAGTACGACAAGCGCACCCAGGGTTTAAGCAAAAGGTCAGCCCCCATAGCTTGCGACACACCAAAGGCATGCATCTCCTGCAAAGTGGTGTGTCACTCGATATCATCCGGGACTTCCTTGGTCATGCGGATGTGCGGACTACTGAAATTTACGCCAAATCTAATCTTGAGATGAAACGTACGGCATTGGAAAAAATCAGTGGCATTTCCCCTGTGCCTAAGATTCCTTCGTGGCAGGAAAATAAAACGTTGTTGAATTGGCTACATTCTTTGTAACGTGATGAACGTAAATGCGGCCATGAACGACCGCTCTATTTATTGGCGGTCATGGTTTTATGTAAAGTTCTGGAGGTCTATGGTTAGAGCAATCAAGGCCTTCAGTGCATTACTCAACATAACAACTTACGACCCTAAATAGGTAGCTGTGATTTGCTCACGTTTATGTCCGAGTTCTGCCGAGATCGTCAGGCGGGCTTTGAGGTCGACTTTTCGTTGCTCGGCTGTTAATTGTTTGCTGGTAGGACCGCCACAGGCTGGAGCTAGCCAGCCGGTAAGCTCCTCGTATCGGGTTTGGGCGTAAGCATGTCTCAAGCCATGCATTTTATTCAGTCCGGATTTTTCTGTTTGTCTTTCGTAGCATCGTAGTTGTTGAACGTATTTCCACTGGGGTGGAATCAGGGAGCCTTTGCCTGCTATCTGGTGAGCCCGGTCTAACGCTTTCCGTTGTTGTTCATTGCGGATCAGTACTGTTCGAGGCCTTCCGCCTTTGCACCAACTGCTCTTCAGGCGGATATGGTCTCCCTGGTCGGCGTAACTTGGTTCAAACTTGATGCTTTCTTCCCGGCGCAGGCCAAAAGCGGCTTGAAGCTCCAGGCTCATGCGGGTGTAACAGTCAGTGATAAGATCCAGTTTTTGTTGGTCTAGGGTTTGGGCTTTGGAGGTCTTTGCCACCATTTCCCGTTTGCCGATTCCGTAAGAGGCATTGCTGCTGGAGACTACTTGCGGCCTGTTGATTTTCTCGGCCCACCAGCGCAGTGTCGATAGGCGGTTTTTCAGAGTGCCAATGGACAGGTTTTGAGCCTGGTACTGCTGGATTAGTGCTTCCACGTGTTTTTGTTTAAGAGAGCGTGCGGCCATTCCGCGATAGCCCAACTGATATAAATCGTTGGCGACTTTTTGCAGTATTTTGTGGCGGTCAGACTGGGTTTTGTAGCTGCCATCCCTGTTGTGCTTACATAGTTGTTTAAGTTCGTAGTTAAGCTGGCGCATCGCAGCCCCCTTATAATTCAAGGAAGCGATCAGCTTGGCAAATTCTATCTCGAAAGCGAGGCTTTACCTTTCGCTGTGCTTGGAAAGTATTGGGTTGGATTCTGAGGGCTGTTTTTGATCGTTTTGCACGGTGGTATGTCTGTGCAGAACGGTTGTGCACAGACGTTGCACAGTCAGCTGATCGTGCAAGCACTGTGCAAGACAGATGGCTGACTGTTCTGCACGGTGGGTGAATACCCGGTAACAGACAAAAAAGTAAAAATTGGTGTTAACGCATTGGTTAGTGTTAATGCCAGCTTTGCCGTAATGAGCGGCAAAGTGATGAACAAACTATGTTCATCAATCGGCAAGGGACACCACCCCCTTTTGTTTGGTAATTGAGCGAATGGTTAGCACAGTTTATGTCTGCGCGAATCATCGCTACGGCTTGCTTTGATTGCCGGTTATATCTCCTCTGTTGCGGTGGGAGGCCTCACTTTGCGGTAGCAAAGGTTTGCCCGGAAAGGCTCCGAAGAGCCAGTTTGCTATTGAGGGTGCAATAGCCACACTTGGTATCTGTTAGTCATGGGCACATGATTACGGAATGCCACAGCAAAAAACAGTAATAATCCTTTCATCACTTCAAGAAATTAGTGCCAGGTCAGTGAATATATGGGAATGCCAGTGCGTCACTACCACTTTTTACAAAAGGGCAGTGACGCACTGATCTTCAAATACTAACGATTTTCTCAGGGGCGTTGCCCCTAAACCCCAACCTCGCCGGTAGCAGGGGTGCATGGTTATGCACCCCAACGACAGGTTATTTTCAGGCACGCCTGTCAAGGATTGCTCGCCGCACGCGGCTGCGCTCCTCCCTGACAGACAATAAACAGGCCCTGTTGCTGAAGGGGAGTCGCAGAAAAAGGTTGCTGAAAAAGTTTCTTTCGGGTGTGAATGCGTTTTTATTGCCGCAGTGATCGGATTACGTAGCATAGGGGGCGATTTAATACTACGTAATCCAATCCAAGAGAGAAGGAAATGGCTTGTAAGATTTTGCGCTTAAAAGAGGTTAAAGAAATGACGGGGTTATCCCGCTCTACGATTTATGCGGAGATTGCCAAAGGTAATTTCCCCAGGCAGGTTAAGCTGACCGGGGCTCGCTCGGTGGGCTGGTATGAAAGTGCGATTGCCCAGTGGATTGAATCCCGGCAGCAGGCTTGAATTGCCGCCAGTTATTTTGCAACGGTTAAATGCTTCAGGCCGGTCAAGCTAAGGTTCCCTTCAGCGGCCGCTTCTATATGGTTTGACCACCACTGCATCATTTTCTTTCTTTTCTCCAGATAGTCCGAGCGGTTATAGGCGGCACGAATGGCGTTTTTGTCGGCGTGCGCCAGTGCGGCTTCTATTACATCCGGTTCAAAACTCTGTTCATTGAGTGTGGTGCTTGCCAGGGCTCTGAGTCCGTGGGACACCAGGCGACCATGAAAACCCATGCGCTTCAGTGCCCGGTTGGCCGATTGCGAATTGGCCGACTTCCTGGGGCTATGATCTGATGGGAAGACAAATTCCCGGTGTCCGGTAACGGGTTCCAGGATTTCAAGTATGTTGAGTGCCTGCGTTGACAACGGGACCAGATGAGGGCGATTCATTTTCATTCGATCAGCGGGGATAGTCCATATCCGCTTTTTCAAGTCAATTTCTTCCCAGCGTGTACCGGCGGCTTCACCGGGTCTAACCATTGTGTGCAGTTGCCATTCAATCAGACACCGGGTCACCAGTTTGATGTTGGAGGCGTTCAATCTGAACATCAGCTCCGGTAGTTCAGAGGGTTTTAAGGTGGGCAGATTAACGGCTTTGGGAGCATTAAACGCTTTGCCAATGCCTGACAGCGGATTGGAGTGATGTACGCCGGTGTTGACCGCGTAAACCATGACTTCGTTTATCCAGCGGCAGAGCTTTTTGACGGTCTCCAGCTTTCCGGCTTCGGCCACAGGGGAGATCACTTGTATGGCATCGACGGCGCTGATTTTATGAATTGGGATACTGCCAAGTTTTGGAAAGACGTACTTGCTCAATCGATCAACGATTTTTTTGTAGTACACCTCTGAGACGTTAGGTTGTTTCAGTTTGAGCCATCTTTCTGCGACGACCTGAAACGTATTGGCGTAGGCTTCCTTGGCCTTTAGTTCTTGCTCCTGCCGGTACTCTTGTGGGTCTTGGCCTTTGGCCAGGGCTGTTCGAAGTTCCTGGGCTTTTTCCTTGGCGTCAGCTAATGACAGGTCAGGGTAATTCCCCAGGCCGAGGTTGGCTCTTTTTTTGGTGATGGGCCTAGTGTAATTGAATATCCAGAGTTTGGAGCCGACAGGCTTTACCCGAAGATACAGTCCCCGACCGTCAGACAGGTTGTATTCCCTCTCTTTCGGTTTGGCGTGTTTTACTTGGGTGCTGGTAAGTTGCTTGGTGATTTTCGGCATGTAACACTCTCCCGTCCTGGAAAAATTGTGTTACTGCCAATGTTACAATAAAGTCTGGATTTAGCAAAATGTTACAAAACGGCTTTGGATGCAAAAATATTAAAATTGCAAAAATTTCCTATTTTTATAGTGTCTTAGGGCGTTTTCGGATGTTGCTGGAAAAGATAATGGTGCCCAGGAGAGGACTTGAATCATTGCGTTTTAAATCTCGACGAACGCCTGTAACTTG
>CAXBDQ010000040.1:0-17567 GCA_963974675.1 uncultured Porticoccus sp.
ACACACGCTCGAGTTTTGCCGCTTGTTCAACCGTATCTACATCTGAGGCAGTCTTGGCGCATATATCATGCTCGGTAAAACTGGTCTCGAGACTTGTTTGCTTGAGGGCTTTCTTCATGGCTCTTTGCCAGCTCGTGTCGAACGAGGAAGTAATACCATCTGTCCTGATATAAGGATGCCCCATTGACGTGCAAAACAAGTGAGGCGATAAAACTCGAGCGTGTGTTTTTCTCCATGCCAGCACATCGTCAATTGTTTAATGGTGGCACGCAGTTCGCTCTGCGGGTTGTTTTTTCCTGTACTTGATAAAAAACTCAGGGGCGTCAACTTCTGATTGAAGGCGATTATCCCAATCACTGCGGCGGAACTGTAGTAAGTTTAGTCATTGCTGATTTGTTTCTGCATAATTTGTCGTAGGTGGTTGATTTAAAATAGGTGGCTGGCTAGGAGTAGGCGGTGGTATGGCAGCAGCACAGGTTATGGCTGGAACTAGTATCAATAGAAATATAGATGCGATGAAATAAAATGTCGCTGAGAAGGCAGCTGACATAGGGTTGCTCTATTTTATTTTGGTTGGGTAGAAAATCGAAAGAGTGTAAAAGAATCTGGCAAACCTATAGCAAAGTTTGCCAGCTTATGTCTGGCTTTAGATATATTTTTTAGACATGGGTCACTTGATCGGCATTGATGATTATCTATGGTAAAATTCAGCCCGTACGCACGATTAAACATGCCTTATGAATCAAATCCTAAAGTTACACTCTTCAAAAATAAACATTGCCGAAGCATCTGATCATCAGGATGTGGTCGAACGCTATCTGGGCCAAATCCACGATGTGCCGAAGTACACGCCTGATGAAGAGGTAATGTATAAGGCACGCATTAAACAGCTCCTGAAGGAGAGGAATGCGGTCATCGTGGCGCATTATTACACTGACCCAGTGATTCAGCAGTTAGCGGAAGAAACGGGGGGTGTGGTATCTGATTCTCTGGAAATGGCGAGATTCGGTAAAGATCACGCTGCCTCTACCCTCATTGTGGCGGGGGTTAAGTTTATGGGTGAGACGGCCAAAATTCTCACCCCTGAGAAAACAGTACTGATGCCTACGCTTGAAGCAACCTGTTCTCTGGATATTGGTTGCCCTGCTGATGATTTTAGTGATTTTTGTGACCAACACCCTGATCGTATAGTTGTTGTTTATGCCAACACATCAGCCGCCGTAAAAGCCCGCGCTGACTGGGTTGTCACCTCGAGTATTGCGCTGGATGTGGTCGATTATCTGGATAGCTGTGGTGAAAAAATACTGTGGGCTCCTGATAAATACCTCGGCAGTTACGTTCAGAAAAAGACTGGTGCTGACATGCTGATGTGGAATGGTAGCTGTATTGTGCATGAGGAGTTTAAATCTCAGGGTGTTGCCCGTCTAAAACAAGTTTACCCAGATGCCGCATTGTTGGTTCATCCTGAATCCCCAGAAGCTATGGTTGATATTGCCGATGCCGTGGGTTCTACCTCGCAGTTGATTAAGGCGGCCCAAACCCTTCCTCATAAGCAAATGATCGTTGCTACGGATATTGGTATCTTTTATAAGATGCAACAGGCGGCTTCTGATAAAGAGCTCATTATTGCGCCCACAGCAGGTGAGGGTGCTACGTGCCGAAGTTGTGCTAGTTGCCCCTGGATGGGAATGAATGACCTTAAAAATCTGATGGAGTCATTGGAGCAGGGCTCGAATGAAATTCATGTAGATCCGGAGGTTGGGCGTCAGGCAATGGTGTCATTACAGCGCATGCTGGAGTTTCGAGAGCAACAGTTGACGGCTAAGGTTGGGTGACGCAGGTAACTATGGGCTGAAAAAAGTGACAGCTTATCTCGTTATCTGTCGTGAGTTAAATGAAGTAATCAGTGCTTAAAAAGCTTCCATTTTCTTTTCAAGTTGAGCGAGATCTCTCAGTTGTTGGTCAATGATGGCAGTTTGCTTGTAGTCGTTAACCAATAATTTTCGAGCGTACCCCAGTTGATCTCTGGCCTGATCAAAGACCCCGTTCAGAATAAAGTATTGAGCGCGAGCTTTATGTACGCCTGAGATGTTACCGGCGAGTCCTCGTGTTTCTGCAAGCTGAAACCATACTTCAGGATCATTTGGATGACTGAGGGCTAAGGTGTCCAGAACTTGTTCTGACTCAAGGTAGCGATTTGATTTAAGGTATGTTTCAGCCAGAGACATTCTTAAGGGGTAGCTATCCGATCGGTAATTTAATAGCTGTTTTGTTTTATTTATAGCGATATCAAACCTCCCTTGGCTTCGGTCAATATCAATATCTGCCATGTGATAGGTGAGTCGGTCGGGCGAGGTTTTTAGCAAAATATCAATGGACTCTTCGGCCTTGGCATAATTGCCAAGTGCTTGGTAAGCCAATGTAACCCCGTAACGTGCAGCTTCACTGTTGAGAGTGTTGCCCTTTAGTTCATGTTGGAACCGGTTGAGGGATACGCTGGGGTTGTTGTCGATAGCAACTAATGCTCTAACTCGCATCAAGTGAAATTCTAGGTTGTCCTGGTAGTGTTTTGGTGGGAGCTGATTTATTCGGTTTCTGGCATCAGCTACCCGATTTTCGGTTAATGGGTGAGTGCGCAGAAACTCTGGAACTCTACTCCCGGTATATCGGGTGATTCTCAGCATTTCCTCAAACATACTAGACATAGCTTTGGGGTCCATGCCGGCATCGGTCATAGTTTGAAGGCCAAGCCTGTCAGCTTCTTGCTCATTCTGGCGGCTATATTTTAATAAGTTTTGCTGGCTTGCCGCCTGGGTGGCTGTTAAGCCAGCAAGGCCTGCATCTCCACCTACCGTCGCTGCCAAGACTAAACTAGCAAGCATGCCAGCCAGGCTGGCCGCTGTGGTGTTCTTTTGTGCTTCTACTCGGCGGGCAAAATGTCTCTGGCTGAGGTGGGCAATTTCGTGTGCAAGTACTGAAGACAGTTGATCTTCTGTTTTTGCATAGAGAAATAAACCCGTATGAATTCCAATGATGCCTCCTGGGACAGCAAAAGCATTCATGGCGGGGTTGTTGATGGTGATGAGCTCTAGTCTACGGTCTTCTAGTGCGCTATGAGAGACCAGTTGGTAGAGAAGTTGCTCTAAGTAGTCACTTAATAGCGGATCATTGTATTCTTTAATCCGGCTTCGATACGCTCGCAGCCAAGCTCGACCCAGTTCATGTTCCTGTTGTTGAGAAATGATACTGGATGAGGTGTCTCCCATTGTTGGAAGCTTGATGTCGGCGCTCTCGGCAGGCGCGACAAGTAGAATTGTAACGACAAAAGTAAGGCCAGAATGCTTCAAAAATTTAAACAACACAGTTAAATAAGTCCTTTGGTCTGTCGACACACCGAAATATTTCAGTGTGTCGTGTAAGTATAAGACTAAATAGATGGGAATTAGTGCGTTTTAGGTTTAAAAACGTGTCATTGGTGAAAAGGTTGACAGCTGTTCTTGAAGCCTGGGCATCGATCTCGTAACCTGCTTTGTAATCGACAGATGTCGCTATCGTTGGATGTGTATATGCGTAAAGTACTTGGAAGTTGGATGAATCGCTATTTTGGTGAGGAAGAAGCGGTTCTACTAGCAATGTTGATTGCAGTTGCTCTTATTGTCGTGGCCACCATGGGGGAAATTCTGGCTCCGTTTATCGCGGCACTTATTTTTGCCTTTCTGCTTCAGGGAGGTGTTAATCGCCTGAGAAAGTGGAATGTGCCGAAATTAGTGGCAGTGTTGCTTGTTTTTCTTTTATTTGTTGGTGTGTTTTTGGTTATTTTGATTGTTCTTTTCCCGTTGATCGGTCACCAAGCCGCAAATTTGGCAGGTGAAGTGCCCGCGATGATTAAACGGTGGCAGAGTGTGTTGATGTTGTTGCCTGACCAGTATCCACATCTAATTTCTGAAGAGCAGCTAAAGGAGCTGCTGAGGCAAGCCTCTCTAGAACTAGCGGGTATGGCTGAGCGTCTGGTCAGCTTTTCCTTTAGCACCTTTCCTAATATTGTTGCCATGATGGTTTATCTAGTGCTGGTGCCGTTGTTGGTCTTTTTTATGCTTAAAGATAAAGATGAACTGTTAGATTTGATGTCCAGTTTGTTGCCTCAGGAGCGTCCAGTTTTGTGGAAAATCTGGCATGAAATGAATGTTCAAATGGCCAATTACGTGCGAGGTAAGGCCATTGAGATATTGACGGTAGGACTGGCAAGCTATATCGCCTTTTTAATTCTGGGTTTGAATTATGCGGCCTTGCTAGCCCTGTTGGTGGGGCTATCTGTTGTCATCCCGTACATTGGCGCAGTAGTTGTAACTATTCCTGTTACCGTGGTGGCCTATTTTCAGTGGGGATGGGGAGCAGATCTATTTTGGTTGGTGATAGTTTATGGGATTATCCAAGGACTGGACGGCAATGTGCTAGTGCCATTGTTGTTTTCAGAAGCTGTCAATTTGCATCCCATTGCCATAGTTCTTGCGGTACTAGTATTTGGGGGTTTTTGGGGATTTTGGGGGGTGTTCTTTGCTATTCCTCTGGCCACACTGGTGAAAGCTCTTTATAACGCTTGGCCGAGAACTGATCATGGACTTTCGGTGTCGGAGTAACTCTTGTCATTCATTCCGCGAACTATTGCGGATTTCGAACCATAGATGGAATCTAATGAAAAAAATTGCTGTAGCATTTGTTTACCTACTGATAACAACTCTTGGCTATAGTCAGGTATTCGCTGCCCGGCCTTGTCATGATGCTCAGGAGAACAAAGTTCCGGGCCAAGACAGCCAAGTTGAGATAGCTAAGAGTGATAGTGATCACTCCCGATATCGCTATTTACAGTTCCCCAACCAAATGCAGGTCTTACTGGTTTCTGATGATAAAGCGGATAAAGCTGCCGCATCCCTTGATGTTTTTGTTGGAAGTTCCCATGACCCCGTTAAACGCCAAGGGTTAGCGCATTTTTTGGAACATATGTTGTTCCTGGGTACTGACCAATATCCAGAACCCGATGAATATCAGGCGTTTATCAGCCAGCATGGTGGTCAACATAACGCCTATACATCGTTTGAGCATACCAACTATTTTTTTGATATTGACCCTAAAGACTTTGAGCCTGCTTTAGATCGTTTTTCTCGTTTTTTTGTGGCGCCATTGTTTAATGCTGAATATGTGGAGCGTGAGAAAAATGCGGTACATTCTGAATATACAGCGCGTATAAAAAATGATTACCGTCGTCAACGGGATGTCTTTAGTCGGGCGGTAAACCCCAAACATCCGGCAGCTAAATTCAGCGTGGGTAACCTAGATACATTAGCGGATAGTCCGGAAAGCGCAGTGCGTGATGATCTGTTGCTGTTCTACAAGCAGCATTATTCTGCCGATCGCATGACATTGGTGGTCTTGGCGCCGAAGACGTTAGATGAGCTTGAGTCAATGGTTCGAGCACGTTTTACCGAAGTGCCTAATCGCAAGGGTGTGCAGCCTAAGCATGGACAGCCCCTATTTAGCCCAGATTCATTACCTTTATTGTTGACCCTTAAGCCTGTTCAGGAGCTGAGGCAATTGTCTGTGACAATTCCTCTCCCCTCCATGCATGAGTACTACAGAGAGAAGCCCCTTAATTATATTGCTAATTTGATTGGCCATGAAGGAAAAGGGAGTTTGTTATCACTGCTTAAAGAAAAAGGATTGGCGGAAGGTTTGAGTGCTGGGGAGGGTGTGTCAGATCTGAGTGGTAGTTCTTTTGATATCACTATTAGCTTAACGCCAGCCGGACTATCAAATTGGCAGCATGTGCTTGAGTTGGTTTTTCAGGAGATAGTCTTGGTGTCTGAGCAGGGCGTGGAGCAGTGGCGCTCCCTCGAGCAGGGCGCTTTGGCTGATATGGCTTTTCGCTATAAAGAGTTGGGTGATCCGATTCATCGTGTGAGTCAATTAGCGGACCAGTTACATCAATACCCTCCTGCAGATGTGATGCGAGGCCCTTATCTGATGGATCATTATGATGCTGATCTCATTGCCAGTATGTTGGCAATGATGAAGCCGGATAATGCCCTTGTTACATTGATGGCCCCTGAGGCGGAGACGGACAAAGTGTCATCTCTATATCAAGTGCCCTACGGTATTAAGACGTTGCCTAAGTTGAGAAAGGTAGTAGCAACTGATGCGCTTAAATTGCCCGTAGAAAATCAGTTTGTTCCAGATAGCTTTGCACTTAAATTTTTAGAAAAGGGCCGTGATCCGGGTGTTCCAAAATTGCTGGCAGATAAGCCAGATTATCGTTTGTGGCATTATCCAGATAATTATTATCAGGTACCGAAGGCTCAGTTTTATGTGGCGGTGAAAGTGCCCGCTATCTCGAACGCTGCTGATGCAGCAATGGTTGATCTATATTTAAGGTTGGTAAATGAAAGGCTTAATGAGCCTAACTATGCCGCAGCTCTAGCGGGTTTGGGGTATCACGCCAACAGGCGTCCTGATGGTGTCGGTTTTGTTGTTAGCGGATTTGATAGCAAGTTGCCTGAACTTGTGAAGACGGTAGTTGACGGTTTGTTGGAACCCCTCGCTAAAAATAAAACAGATAAAGAACAGGAAGATAAATTAATAGATCGTCTAAGAAATGAATTAATTCGTCATTGGCGTAATAGTGCCAAAGGTACGCCTTACAAGCAGCTGATGCGTGAAACTGATGTGCTCCTTAATACGTCTTCATGGCAGCCGGAACAACTTGCCGATGCTTTAGACAACTTTGATCGCGGTGTTTTTGATCGTTTTGTTGCCGGATTCTATCAAGGGGCCACCCTCGAAATATTCGCCAGTGGCAACTTGCTTGAATCAGACGTGAAGCAACTTGCAGGTAGTATCGTTGGGCGCATTACAAAAAGCCCTTATAAAGAATGGTCTGAACGAGGCGTTATTCGATCGCCTGTCGGGCAAAAAATCCAAACACATCTTTCTATCGACCATAAAGATTTCGCTATTCTGAGATATTACCAAGGGCGCAGTGATAGTTTGGGTGAAACTGCACGAATGATGTTGTTGCAACAACTGATACGTTCAGAATTTTTTCATCAATTGCGTACCGAGCAGCAACTTGGTTATGTGGTGGCAGCTGTAGATCAGATGATAGAGAGAGTGCCCGGTATTGGACTGTTGGTGCAATCTCCTAGCGTGCCAGTGAGTGAGTTGGGGAAGGCTATTGATCAGTTTTTGATGGAGTTTGTTCAACAGCTGAAGGCAATGCCAAAAGATGAGTTTGAGCGCCACCGTCAAGCTGTGCTTACTGGGTTACATGAAAAACCTAAAAGTTTGGCTGAACAGTCTTCTCGATTTTGGGGCAGTATCGATGTGCGGGATTATGATTTCAGTCGTAGAAAGAAGTTGATTGATGCTGTGGAGCGATTGACCCATGACGATTTGAGCGAAATGTACGATGCTATGATGGTGAAGTCTGGTTATTCATTGCAGATCGATAGCTCTGATGGAGCAGAACTGAGCGGAGAGGATTTGGCAGAAGGGCGAGAAACTTATCGGCTACCTTCTTATAAAATGTAGTAAAACTATATTTTATATTTGTTATGTATCTCTGATATAACAGTAAGTTAAATGGTTTTTTAGAATATTTTTTATAATTTTTTTTTGGTTATTTGGTTGAACCCAGTATTTCTTGTAGTTATACTACAAAAAATACTGGTGAATTAGCTGCTTCCTTACAATTGGTCTGGGGTGTTCTTACAATTGGTCTGGGGTGTTCTATACTTATCTGTGTTTTCTTATCGATGACTCAATAATAAAAGGTGTTTGTTATGCTCGAAGATATGGATCCTGTCGAAACTCAGGAATGGTTGGAGTCGCTGGATTCAGTTTTAAAGTACCAAGGAGAAGAGCGAGCCGCCTTTCTATTAAAGGAGTTGCTTGATCGGGCTACATTTACTGGGGTTCGTATGCCTCAGTCCATCACCACGCCCTATCGTAATACTATCCCTACTACCCGCGAAAAACGTATGCCGGGTGACTTGTTTATAGAGCGCAGTATTCGTTCTATGATTCGCTGGAATGCACTGGCTATGGTGATGCGGGCTAACAAGGATCCCGACGAGGGTATTGGTGGCCATATTGCTTCGTTTTCTTCCTCCGCCACGCTCTATGATATTGGTTTTAACTATTTCTTCCGAGGGGATTCCGGTGAAACCCGGGGCGATTTAATTTATTTTCAGGGACACAGTGCGCCAGGAATTTATGCGCGTTCTTACCTTGAGCGCCGTTTTGATGAGGAGGATTTAGATAACTATCGCCGGGAAGTGGGTGGCAAGGGGCTTTCCTCCTATCCACACCCTTGGTTAATGCCTAATTATTGGCAATTTCCTACTGTTTCTATGGGGTTGGGACCGTTGCAGGCTATTTATCAGGCGCATGTTATGCGTTATTTGTCTGCGCGGGAATTGGTGCCAAGAGGTGATCGAAAGGTCTGGGCTTTTCTTGGCGATGGAGAGTGTGACGAACCGGAAACGTTGGGCGCTATTTCGCTCGCTGGTCGAGAAAATCTTGAAAATTTAGTGTTTGTTGTTAATTGTAATTTGCAGCGTCTTGATGGTCCTGTCCGCGGTAATGGCAAAATAATTCAAGAGCTTGAAGGCGTATTCCGCGGGGCCGGTTGGAATGTGATTAAAGTGGTTTGGGGGCGTATGTGGGACACCCTGCTCGCTAAAGATGACGAGGGATTGTTGCAAAGTCGGATGAATGAGACTTGTGATGGCGATTATCAAAACTACATACACAATGGTGGTGCCTATACCCGCGAGCATTTCTTCGGGGCTTCACCGGAATTGAAAGAGCTGGTGTCTGATTTGAGCGATAAAGACATCATGTACCTTAATCGTGGTGGTCATGACCCCTATAAGGTTTATGCAGCTTATGCGGAGGCAATGGCACATAAAGGCCAGCCTACGGTGATTCTGGCTAAAACCGTGAAAGGTTATGGCATGGGAGTCGGGTCGGGAGAAGGGGCCAACAATACACACTCCATCAAAAAGCTGGATTTGGAAAGCCTTAAGCATTTCCGAGATAGGTTTGGGATCCCCATAGCGGATGATAAATTGGCCGATGTTCCCTATTACCGTCCACCGGAAGATAGTCCGGAAATGGTTTATATGAATAAGCGCAGGGCATCTCTAGGTGGATCTTTGCCTGCGCGGCGAGCAGATTTTGATAAGTTGGAAATTATGCCTCTGTCAGATTTTGGCAAGCTACTGGAAGGGAATGGAGAAAAGAAGGTTTCTACGACGATGGCCTTTGTCCGTCAGCTGGGTATGTTGCTGAAGGATAAAAATATTGGCGAGCGCGTGGTGCCTATTGTGCCGGATGAGGCGCGAACCTTTGGTATGGAGGGAATGTTTCGTCAATTGGGGATTTATTCTTCCGCTGGACAGAAGTATGTGCCGCAGGATCATGATCAGATCATGTTCTACAAGGAAGATAAGAAAGGGCAGATTCTTGAGGAAGGTATCAGTGAGGCTGGAGCCATGTCCGCTTGGATGGCGCTGGCTACCTCTTACAGCACCAACCATTTTCCCATGATTCCTGTGTATATTTATTACTCTATGTTCGGTTTTCAGCGGATTGGTGATTTGGCTTGGGCCGCGGGTGATATGCAAGCGAGGGGTTTTCTCATTGGCGCAACCTCTGGTCGTACAACCCTTAATGGAGAGGGATTGCAGCATCAGGATGGTCACAGCCATTTGTTGGCTAATACCATTCCAAACTGTCGAACCTATGATCCCGCTTATGCTTATGAAGTGGTGACAATTGTTCAGGACGGTTTGAGGGTGATGTTTGAGGCGCAGGAAAATTGCTTTTATTACCTCACGACAATGAATGAAAACTACCTGCAGCCAGCCATGCCAGATAATGTTGAGGAAGGCATCATTAAGGGTATGTATTTATTTGAAGAGGGTGATGAATCTGAGTTGAAGGTGCAGCTCATGGGCGCGGGAAGCATTCTCAACGAGGTGCGTGAAGCGGCTGTGATTCTAAAGGAAAAATATAATGTATCCGCTGATATCTGGAGTTTAACCAGTGTTAATCAGCTGGCTCGTGATGGTCAGGCAGCTGATCGGTGGAATTTACTGCACCCAGAGCAGGACGAAAAAGTACCCTATATTACGGAACAACTGGCCGGGCGTCAGGGTCCAGTGGTGGTGGCAACTGATTACGTCAAAACCTATACGGAGCAATTGAGGGCTTACATTCCTGCCAGTTATAGGGTGCTAGGGACAGATGGTTTTGGTCGCAGTGATAGTCGTGAGCAACTTCGTCACTTTTTTGAAGTGAATCGCTATTTTGTCGCACTTTCAGCATTAAAATCCTTGGCAGATGAAGGCAAGATAGATGTTTCTGTTGTAACACAGGCGCTTGTTGATTTTGATTTAGACCCTGAAAAAACTAACCCGCTCTATTGTTAACTGCGTAAGGCTAAATACTTTAGTGTTAGGCCTTTGATATTAAATTAAGAGTATTAGGAAAGAGAATTTATAGTGGCCACAGAAACTATTCATGTACCTGATCTCGGTGGTGCCGAGACTGTTGAAGTGATTGAGCTTTGTGTCTCCCCTGGAGATACGGTGGAGCTGGAGCAATCGTTAATAGTATTGGAGTCAGATAAGGCGACAATGGATGTGCCCAGCCCGAAGTCGGGAACAGTCAAGGCTGTGATTGTTAAAGAAGGCGATACGGTGAGTGAGGGGGCCGCTATTATTGAATTGGAAGTGGATGATGCCGTTGTGACGGAAGAGCCTAGCGCTGAGGTAAAGGCTGATCCTGATGACATCGAGTTGCAGAGCAGCGATACGTCTTCCAGTAAAACCCCTGAAGCGAATACCCCTGCCCCTGTCGATGAGCCGGCTGAAGGGACTGTTGAGCGCGTGGTTTGTGTGCCAGATACGGGAACAGAAGAGGCCGTTGAAATTATTGAATTGGTGGTATCGCCTGGTGATATGGTCTCCGAGGGCGATAGTATTTTGGTGGTGGAAACTGATAAAGCCACCATGGACATTCCCGTAAGCTTTGGTGGCGAGGTGCTACGGTTATTAGTCAAAGTGAGTGATAAGGTTAATAGTGGCGATGAAATTGCTGTATTGGCGACTACGGCTTCCAGTAGCTCCCAGCCACAAAGCGAATCATCTGGCCATCAAGCGGCGTCGATGCCAAAAGCTGAAACTGAATCGGCGGCTGAAATTAAGCCTGCGCCTGAAGAGCACAATAACCCTAAGGCTTCCCCCAAGACTGATAGTTTGCCTAGTGTTGATCCATCCTCCGTTGGTGCTGATGTCTATGCGGGTCCGGCATCTCGAGCGTTGGCAAGGGAGCTGGGCGTAGACCTACATAAGGTTAAAGGAACAGGCCCTCGTGGGCGCATATTAAAAGAAGATTTAAATAACTATGTGAAAAATGCTGTGGCCGCTGCTGAGTCAGGTTCAGTCGTGGCAGGTACCGGAATTCCAGCTGTTCCAGACGTGGATTTCAGTCAGTTTGGTGAGATCGAGATGATCCCACTACAAAAAATACAGAAACTGACTGCGGCCAATATGAGTAGAAACTGGCTAAATGTTCCCCATGTAACCCAGTTTGATGAGGCCGATATTACCGATTTGGAAGAGTTTAGGTCGTCACTAAAAGCCGAAGCAGAAAAGCGCGGTACACGTTTAACGCCGATCCCCTTTCTTTTAAAGGCTTGCGCTCACGCGTTAGTGGCCAACCCCGAATTCAACCGCTCCCTTACTGGCGATGGTGATAATTTTGTACAAAAAAGCTATGTACACATTGGCATGGCTGTGGATACCCCTCGTGGTTTGGTAGTTCCAGTGATTCGAGATGTGGATACTAAAGGTTTGTGGCAATTGGCTGTTGAAGTCAATGAGATGGCCGCAAAGGCTCGAGAGGGGAAGCTTTCCACCGCGGACATGCAAGGAGGCTGCTTCACTATTTCTAGCTTGGGTGCCATTGGCGGCAACGGTTTTACACCTATCGTTAATGCGCCAGAGGCTGGCATTCTTGGTGTTTCCAAGTCCCAAATAAAACCAGTTTGGGATGGTTCAGAATTTACCCCCAGAATGATGCTGCCATTAAGTATTTCCTATGACCACCGGGTGGTTAATGGTGCCGATTGTGGGAGATTCTTTACTTATTTGGTCCAAATTTTGAGTGATACTCGAAGATTGGCACTATAGAAAGGGCCTGGTTGGTCTTGGCTTCGTATAATTAAACGTTTGTATTACAGCGAGTTGAGGAACTTATTTGTATGGTGAGGTGCCCAAGTAAACGTGGGTGTATATAGAAGCGAGCTATTTACTCTTTTTAACTATAAGCATCTGAATGATCTTTGTTGAGAAATAAAGTAGGGTGTGGCTATGAAGCATAAGAGTAAAAATTATACCTTTTTTGCCTTTGCGGCAATGTTCTCACTGTTGCTTGTTAGTGCCTCTGCTGCAATGGCTGATGGCGTGTCTTCTGCTAATGTGAAAGCGGTTCAGTTGGTTATCAATGGTCAGATATCTGCGCTCAAGTCAGGAGATTATCAGTCTGCCTATTCTTTTGCCGCGCCTAATGTAAAGGCAGCATTCCCATCCGCTAAAATTTTTATCAGTATGGTGGAAAATGGTTATAAGCCGCTTTACCATCACTCTTCATATGTCTTTGGTAAAAACACCGTCTCAAATGGTGATGTTTACCAGGAGATTATTGTGTCTGATAATACTCGTAAGTTGTGGCAATTTATCTATATCCTGAGCCAGCAGCAAGATCAAAGCTGGAAAATCACAAATGTGATGATGTATCCCTTTGAAGGTTCTTCCGTTTAAATCCCAGCTTTAAATTTAAACTGCCTAATCGTTTGTTTACTTTTTTGGTGTTTCCCTGCGCGGTGAAGCCGATGGCTTTTTACTTCTTGCTCTTGGCTCAGAGGAGCGGCTTTGTGGCTTGCTTTCACCAACAAGGCTGAGTTTCATAGGTTGCTGGCAAACCCGTACCTTGTTTTTCAAATGCTGGAAAATATCCTTAGGCATTCCGTCCGGAAGATCGACGGTACTGAAGTCATCTTCAAGCTTGATGCGGCCAATATTTTGGCTGTCAATTCCAGCTTCGTTGGCAATAGCACCAACGATATCCTTGGGCATAACGCCATGATTTTTTCCTACTTCAATACGATAGGTCACCATATCCACATCATCGTGCTGTTTGCGGTCTTGCTGAGGTCTATCTCTCTTTGCGCCTCTTTCTGCGCGATCTCCACGTCCTCTTTCAGGCCTTTCTCCTCGGCCTCTTTCTCTGCCTCGGTCAGATCTTTCGTTGCGGTCTCTGCTACCACTGTCGCTAGTATCTAGGGGTGCTAGGTTGGGGAACAACGGACGTTCCAGCTGGAGTTGTGATGCCAAGCCTGCAGCAATGTCAGCCATAGGAATATCGTTGTCCACTGACATTTTTTCCAAAAGTTCTCGAAATTTCTCAAGGTCTTTAATTTCGAGGCTTTGTAATACACGGTTCTGGAATTGTTGAACCCGTTGATCACTCACTTGTGTTCCCGAGGGAAGTTGCATCAGGGTAAGAGATTGGCGAGTTGATTGTTCGATGGAGCGGAGTAGGCGCCGTTCCTTTGGAGCAACAAACAGAATAGCTTGGCCCTCACGACCTGCGCGCCCCGTTCTTCCAATGCGGTGTACATAGGCTTCGTTATCATAGGGAATGTCGTAATTCACCACATGGCTAATACGCTCTACATCCAGGCCGCGTGCGGCTACATCGGTGGCGACAACAATATCGACCTGGCCTTTTTTCAGGCGGTTGACTGTGCGTTCACGTAGTGTCTGGTTAAGGTCACCATTCAGTGCTGCTGCAGAGAAGCCTCGAGCTTCAAGTTTTTCAGCGACTTCTGCCGTGGCGGATTTAGTGCGCACGAAGATAAGCATGCCGTCAAATTCTTCTACTTCTAGAATTCGAGTGAGTGCCTCCATTTTTTGGTGGCCTTTCACCATGAGATAACGCTGTGTTATGCGCTCAACGGTTTTGGTTTTCGCCGCGATGCTGACTTCTTTGGCATCTCCAAGGTATTTTTTGACCACTCTTCGGATAGTCGGTGGCATGGTGGCTGAGAAGAGTGCCCGCTGACAGGTTTTAGGAGTCTCTGCCAAAATTGTTTCAACATCGTCGATAAAGCCCATGCGTAGCATTTCGTCGGCTTCGTCCAATACTAGGGCATTAAGTTCGTTGAGTTTCAGGCTTCGGCGTTTAATGTGGTCGAGGATACGTCCAGGTGTTCCTACAATAACCTGTGCTCCTCGCTCTAAGCCGCGCAATTGTCCGCGCATATCTTGGCCGCCATAAAGTGGCAGTACGTGAAATCCTTTCAAAAAGCGCGAATAACTTTGGAATGCCTCGGCCACTTGAATGGCCAGCTCTCGAGTCGGTGTAAGCACTAAAACTTGGGGTTTTTTCTGGTTGCTATCAATACGGCTTAATAGTGGTAGGGCAAAAGCAGCGGTTTTACCGGTACCTGTTTGAGCAATACCCAGCAGGTTTTCACCGTCCAAGAGTATTGGAATACTTTGTGCTTGGATGGGGGAGGGTTGTTCATAACCCAGTTGTTGGACGGCTTTAAGCACCGGGCTAGCTATGCCCAGTGATTCAAAATCGGGGGATGACATAAAGAAACCTGTGGTCAGTATCCGGAACAAATGGAACCGGATCAAAATAGGGGCCGAAGTATACGCCTATCACCCTGAAATAGAAAGATTTTTTGGTTGTAAAGGTGTTGAAAATACTAGCTTTTTTTTACCAATAATCGGTCGAGTACGTTGGCAAATTGTTGGCGCTCGACATTGGTCATAGTGCCGGGGCCACCGCGAACTTCACCAATACTGCGCAATTCTTCCATTAGGTTTCGCATAGCCAACCGCTGGCGAATATTTGCTTTGGTGTAATGCTCACCTCTGGGGCTGATCACTTCAGTTTCTTTTTCGATAACCTCAGCGGCAAGGGGAATATCCTGAGTCACCACAATGTCGCCGGGGTTAACCCTTCGGGCAATGTAGTTGTCTGCCACGTCAAAGCCACTTTCCACCTGTTGAAACTTAATCAAAGGTGATGCAGGGATACTGAGGTAGTGATTGGCAACCAGTGTCACTGGGACGTTACAGCGCTTAGCTGCCCGGTACAGAATTTCCTTAATGGGATTGGGGCAAGCGTCGGCATCTACCCAAATATGCATTGATTCTTCTCTTTTTTCATAGCTGCTCATTTTGTTGCTGTTAATGTTATACCTAAATAGGTCAGGCTCTTTACAGGGTATCGTGTTACAAAATATAAGTTAAGGTCACTTGCGTCATCAGGCTTATCAGTAAGATTCCGGTCAGGTTGAGCCAAAAGCCTGCCTTGGCCATTTCAGGAATATGAATAAGGTTCGAGCTAAACACAATGGCATTGGGTGGCGTGGCTACCGGCAACATAAAGGCACAGCTCGCGGCAATAGTTGCTGGCAGAATAATCGCTAGAGGGTTGATTCCCAAACCTTCTGCCATCACCGCAAAAATAGGTATCAGTGCTGTAGTCGTGGCGGTATTACTGGTCAGCTCAGTAAGAAAAATAATCAAACTGACCACCATCAACGTCATCACCAGTGGCGGTACTCCCTGCAAGTTATTTAATTGACTGGCCAGTAATTCGCCCACGCCATTGGCGCGAACAGCACCAGCCAGTGCCAGCCCACCACCAAATAACAGCAGAACGCCCCAAGGCACTTTAATGGCGGTATCCCAATCCATTAGAAATTCTCGCTGCTTCAAATTAACCGGAATACTGAATAACAGCAGTGTCGCGATAATGGCAATACCCGTATCGCTGAGGGCTGCAAGGGGAGGCCATTTCATCAACAGAGGTCTTAACATCCAGCAGGCAGCGGTGAGCAGAAAAATCGTCAGGGTTAATTTTGCGCCAAGGCTCCAGGGTTCGGGTTTCTCGTCGAGAAAGGAGGGGTCAATAGGCTCATTGCCGGGAGGGTAAATCCATCGGGTTAGCATCCACCAAACCAGAGGTACAAATAACACCACAATAGGCAAACCTATAGTCATCCATTGGGCAAAACCAATTTCCATACCCAATTCGTTCTGAATAAAAGACACCGTAAACATATTGGGTACCGTGCCGACAATGGTGCCAATACCGCCGATGGATGCCGCATAAGCAACACCCAGTAACAGGCAAAGACTAAAGTTTTTTCGGTGCGGTGAGTCTTTGTCCAATAGACTGATAACGCTCAATAAAATGGGTAGCATAACCAGCGTCGTTGCCGTATTGGTAATCCACATACTCAGTGTGGCGGAAACAAACATAAAGCCACCCACCAATGTGGAAGGTTTGGTGCCAATGAGCTTCAAAACTCTAATGGCAAATCGACGATGTAGGTGCCACTTCTCCAGCGCTAGGGCGAGAATAAAACCACCAAGAAATAGAAAAATCAGGGGGTGGGCGTAAGCCCCAGCTGTTTCCTTAATACTGCTGGCGCCTGTTAGCGGCATCAGCGCTAGCGGTAGTAATGCCGTGGCATAAATGGAGGTCGCTTCTGTAAGCCACCACAGCGCCATCCACACAGCTAAGCCCGCGGTCGCTCGACCCGCCGCGCCCAGTACAATCTCCTCACCATTGAGTCCCTCCGCACGATCAGGTATGAGCGAATAAACCAATATAGCCAACAATGGTCCGGCTAATAAGGCCAGCTGGCGAAAAAGGTGAATACCGTTGTGTGGGAGAGATGGCTGCATAGTTATTGTTATTGAGCAGTCTATTAGCTGAAGAATAAGGGCATAACAATCGCAGTTTCAGGAAATAAGTGCAATTAGATCGTGATGATTACGGGTTGGGTTAAGAGGGGAGGGAGTAGTTTGTTGGTAAGAGCACTTATTTCCCCTAGATCAGGAGTCTGTCATTAGGAAAAGGAGGCCGCTGTCTACGAGATAAGTGGCATTAAGTATTTGATTTTAAAAGATGTTGATTTATGATCAATGAAAAGGGCTTGGAAAACAGAAGCAGGAATTAGGCTTCTTTTTTCCAATGACAAAATTACCCTCTTTTCTTCAACCCATTGTAAATAAACAAGAATAGCCTTGACCTGAAATCACTTGGCCCGAGATAAGAGAACCAAAGTGATATAAGGCAATAGGCTTTTGAATAAGCTGTTAGGTGTTTAATAGAGTTCTTGTGAATGAATAAAATCAACCCCAAAAAACTACTCGGCAGTAAGTGGATGGCTGTGACGCCTAGCAATAAAGAGAAGCACTTTATAGTTTCTGAAGTTGAATTTGATGAAGAAAATTTGGTCGTTTCATGCAGTATAGAAGCGGTCATATCGAAACGATCCATTCCAATAACTTGGCATGAGTTAAAGGATGACCGTAACTGGATTTATGGTTGGAAATAACTACATGAATTTGGAAAATACACCTAACAAGTGACTATGGTTCTTAGTCAAGCTTTTACACCAAATTTTCATCCCAGTC
>CAXBDQ010000041.1:0-17238 GCA_963974675.1 uncultured Porticoccus sp.
AACGAATAACTAGGTACATCGGACGACCCCTACGATTGATCTGCAACAACACTGATTCCTGATTAAGCGCTAATGCCTGCTTGAAGCTTTTGAGGTCCAGCACTTGCTTTCTGTTCGCCCCAGTAATCAGATCTCCAGGCCGCAAGCCACTGTATGCAGCCCGAGAATTCCTAGACAATCCAGCCACAATCACACCCTCACCATCAGGGTTATTTTCAAAGCGAGCACCTTCAAGCAATAAATGTAGCTGGTCACTAAGGGCTGACAGTTGTTGTGACTCACCGACTTCCACTTTCAATTTTTTAGTTTTACCTTCACGAAGTAATGTCAGAACAATTTTATTACCCACCTCCTTGATACCAATCTGACTCCGTAACTGCCCTGCAGAACTTGTTTTTCTATCATCAACAGCAATGATGACATCGCCTGCTTTCACCCCAGCCTTCTCTGCCTCTGAGTTCTCCGCAACACCTGTCACCAGAACTCCTTGCTGGCCATTTTTTAAATCAAATGCTTCACGGAGCTCAGGTGTAATATCCTGAATACCAATACCAAGCTGCCCACGTCTCACCTCTCCATGCGCAAGAATTTGCACCATACTGGCTTTGGCCATATTGATAGGTATAGCAAAACCAATTCCTACATTTCCACCGGTCGGAGCAAGAATGGCGGTATTAATACCAATAAGCTCACCACTCAAACTCACCAATGCACCACCTGAATTACCTGGATTAATAGAAGCATCCGTCTGAATAAAGTTTTCATAACCCTCGATACCTAAGCCCGTTCTACCCAGCGCGCTCACAATCCCCGTGGTTACGGTCTGTCCCAAGCCAAAGGGGTTGCCGATAGCCACCACAAAATCGCCCACCTCTAATCCATTCGAATTCCCGAGAGGAACATCAGACAGGTTTTGGGCATCAATTTTTAGTATCGCGATATCTAATTCTGGATCTGAGCCTTTTACTTCAGCAGTAAATGTCCGACCATCTTCCAGAGAAACCTGAACCTCCTCGGCCCCTTTCACAACATGATAATTTGTCATCACAATGCCCTCTCTGGCATCAACAATGACACCGGACCCGGCACTTTGCTCACGTCTTTTAGGTGGCTGCTGTTGAAACTGTTGCTGATCTGGAATATCAAAAAAACGCCTAAAATAAGGATCGTTCAATAACGGGTTTTGCGTTTCTCGAGTTGAAAATGTAGAAATATTCACAACAGCTGGGTTAACCTGCTTTAGCATAGGAGAAAGTGAGGGTAATTTATTTCCAGAAGAATCGGCCAATGGCAACGCAGCTTGTGCCACTGAAATAAAATAAAACATAAAAACAACAACAAAAAACTGTCTTACCTGCCGCATAGTAATCACTCCTGATGGTCACCGTTTATCTTTTCTTTAACTAACACTCACAATGCCGACTAGCACTTACTAATAACTGCCAGAAATACATTATTCACCGCCAATTATCCTTGGTTTCAATGTGACAAAAGCATTCCCAAAAAATTCCGTTTTTGGTCTTTAAAGGTTCAGAAAAATTTCTCAAGTAAACCAACCATGTTTAGAGCTACTTTACCCCAACGTACCGAACCCCAGATCCCCTCATTAAAAGTACGCAATACCATGAAAATCAACTCAATATCTTTTTCTTGTAAAATCTTTCAATTTCACCGTCAACCTCTTTCCCATTTTTTCACGACATGAACCAGCTGCACAAAATCTAAGTTTTTGTGCAGCCACCGATAAGACTGCTTAAGTATCAGTACCCTTTAATTTACACTGGGTAGTAAGTTGACCGCCGGAGCGAAAAACCATGAAAGCCCTAGTATTAACAGAAACTAAAGGTCCCGACAGCCTCCAAATTCAGGAAGTAACCACCCCATCACCAAAATCCGGTGAAGTGAGAATTAAATTAAAGGCCTCAGCACTTAATCGACGGGACTATTGGATCACCCTTGGAAAATACCCCGGCATGCAATTACCTTGCATCACCGGCTCCGATGGCGCAGGTGTAGTAGATGAGGTGGGAGAAGGTGTTGATAGCGCGCTTATTGGCAAGGAAGTTGTTCTTTACCCTGCTAGATCATGGGGCGAGAGTGAAGCGAGCTATGGCCCTGAATTTCGGGCTCTTGGCATGCCAGACCAAGGTACTTTTGCTGAATTTATCTGTACCCCCGCCACTGATATTTACACAAAACCCGCACACCTAAACTGGGAACAGGCCGCAGCCGTCCCCCTCGCAGGCCTAACAGCATGGCGGGCCGTGGTCACCCATGCTGAAGTACAACCAGGGCAGAAGGTTTTAATAACCGGAGCAGGAAGTGGAGTCTCCACCTTTGCCATTCTCTGGTGTCTACATTTAGGCGCTGAGGTTTATGTGAGCAGTGGCAGTAAGAGGAAAATTGATGCGGCTCAAGCATTAGGGGCCGTTGCAGGGGAGAATTATGAAGATCCAGAGTGTTATCAAAAACTTCGAAAAGCATCTGGAGGCTTCAATGCAGTTATCGACAGTGCTGGTGGCGATGCATTGAATAGCATTTTAGACTCCCTGCTGCCTGCCGGACGCTATGTTTTCTTTGGCGCTACTCTTGGCAACCCTAGAAAAGGAATTTCGATGGGAAAACTTTTCTTTAATCATACCCGTATTCAGGGAACAACCATGGGCAGCAATATCGAATTTAACGCTATGCTTGGTTTTTTAGATGAGCATAAAATTGTACCGGTGGTCGACTCTGTATTCCCCCTGTCTCAAGCTGTTAAAGCACACAAATTAATGGCAACATTTAGCCATACCGGAAAAATTGTTTTATTAAATAACTAAATTGATCATTACACCTAAGCCCACTGTTTATTTTCTACTGATGACAAAAACAGTAGAAAATAAATCTGGCAATCAATAGAGATCAGGTTTATGGGTTATGCTCGAGGGCAATTTTCATCAAAAACCGGTTTTATACTGGCTGCCTCAGGCTCAGCCGTTGGTCTCGGTAATATTTGGGGCTTTCCCACCAATGCGGCAGAAAATGGTGGAGGGGCTTTTGTCCTCACTTACTTTGTACTCGCTTTTTGTTTGGCATACCCAGCCCTAATGGCAGAGTTAATTATTGGTCGTCATGCCAAATCAAATATGGTCAGTGCCCTGCAAAAAATCTCAAATAACACTGCAACCAAAGTCCTCGGCACCTTGACCGGCCTTTATGGTGTCGCTATTGCCACACTGATTTTAAGCTTTTACTGCATCATTGCAGGTTGGATGATTGCTTTTTTTCTAGAGCCTCTATTAACCATCAGTGGCTTTACCGCTATTTCTAACTGGCTAACTAATTTTAGTGAACTACGCAATCTTCTGTTCAGTGCAATATTCATGTTACTCACCATTGCCATTATTAGAGCTGGAGTCGAACAAGGCATTGAAAAATGGTCATGCCTACTAATGCCCGTAATGTTGGCCCTTATGGTGCTATTAATTATTTATGTACTGTTTCAGGATGGAGCACTAACAGGACTAACCATCTATTTGGTACCCGATTTTCAGCAAATAAGTAACCCTAAATTAATTTCCAGCGCCCTAGGACAAGCATTTTTCTCTCTCTCTTTGGGGGTAGGCACCATGCTCATCTATGGCTCTTACTTAAAGCCTGACGCAAACCTGCCCGCTATGGGGGCCATTGTCACCCTCGTGGACTCATCCATCGCTTTCCTTGCTGGCTTGCTTATCCTTCCCGCCATGTTTGTTGCACAAAAACAGGGGTTGGCCATTTATAATGAGGCCGGTAATTTAATTGCTGGCCCAGACTTAATCTTCCAAACACTGCCAGCGCTGTTTCAGGGGATGGGGTTAATCGGACTTCCCATTAGCTTGATATTCTTCTGCTTGATGACAATCGCAGCACTAACTTCATCTATCTCTATGCTAGAAGTCCCCGTCTCCTACACCATAGAAAATCACAGCGTTAATCGACATTTTGCTACTTGGCTAATTGGGGGGATTACCTTCATTTTCAGTACAATCATTGTGTTAAATTTCGATATACTATTTGACTTTATTGTTACCCTGACCACCGAATATAGCCAACCGCTGTTGGGCCTTATGCTGTGTATTTTTGCCACATGGGTATGGCATAGAGATAACGCTCTAGCGGAAATTCGAAATGGTCACCCTCTGATAGAGCAATCACTTTTTTGGAAAATATGGCCAGGCTATGTGCGCTATTGTTGCCCAGCACTCATTCTGCTAATGCTCCTTCAGACTGTGCGAAATTCATAACCTCAATCTGATACAACAAATAAGAATGACTCAGGATCGCTTTTATTTAAGGCTATACAAAAAATGATGACGTATTGATCGGCCTTATAACCAACGAGAGTTTTTGGAAAACTGGCTACGTAAAAATTCCATCTGATCGCCAAGAATACGTTTTGAATTAGTTAAAGCCAGATATTCTGCATTATTAGGCCTATAGGGTAACGCCACCAAATCCATATTAATCTCTTCTAGTAAGAAATTAGCTTTATGCTGGTTACAACGACGGCATGCTGATACAACATTTTCCCACTTATCTTCTCCACCTCTTGAGGTGGGAATAATGTGGTCGCGAGTCAACTGAGAGGATATAAATTGTTTTGAACAATACATGCAGAGCGAGCCATCTCTTGCAAATAATGCAGGGTTGTTAAGAGGGTAATTGCTTCTTGGCTTGGCAAGCTGGCTACCATCACAAGCAATAATACTCGGCAGATCAACCTGAGACTGGATGTTATCTATTCTGGAATAACCACCTCTTACCCGCTTAACCACATCACCTAATGTCCAGACAACCATCTCGCGCGAAAAGAGACAAACAGCCTCCCGCCATGCCAGCCATTCGATGGGCTGGCCTGCCATGTTTAATCGCAAGATCTTAGACTCGATCACCTGACACTCCATACCTCATAAGATTTTTTACCATCAGTACTTAGACAACAGAACCCCAGAAAATGCAAAAGCCCCATCAACCTACGTTGATGGGGCTTAAAAATTGAGGGGGAGAAAACCCCACCCCCTAAACTGAAGAAGATTTAAATTGCCAACTGTTACTTTCTGTACCCTTAATATCCTGAAGGCTTAACCTCCCCGATAGCACACCTAGTCTCATAATAGCTAAGGAGATAAAACTGTCAACAGCAATACCAGACAAAACAAAGCCCTAATACATTTCTGTATTAGGGCTTAAAGGCAGTATAGGAAATGTGCTTTCCAAACACGATGCAAAAGAACCTAACATCCTTGTTCTTCCTTGGATCCGCACCTCCATGTGCAGCTGCATCCTTGCCCTATGAACTATCCTTGTTTTGCTGCCAAGTCACCATTGGGGTTTTACTGCTTTTCGTGTAAGAAATATCCTACAAACTAACTTACTGATAAATTGACCCATCACAGCAGCTCAGTTAGTGTTGCAACTGGTTTCTCGGAGGATATACGGTGGTAGCACGAAAGAAGTCCATTGATTTTGAACAAAAGCTCGACCAACTTGAAACGTTAGTGGGTGACATGGAAAGGGGTGCCCTTAGTCTCGAAGATTCACTTAAATCTTTTGAGGATGGCATCAAAATTACTCGCGAATGCCAGCAAGCACTCAAGGATGCGGAGTTAAAAGTTGAAATGCTAACGAGGGACTCAGATAAACCCAAAAATTTCGAGCCTGAGACTGACTAATGGGTAATGAGAATTTTGCTGATTTCCACCAACGCTGCCAACAGCGAATCAATCAAAAACTAGAGGCGCTTCTTCCCGAAACAGACGGATCGAGTAGTCAATTACATCAGGCTCTCCGATACAGCGTCCTCAATGGTGGCAAGCGCATCCGCCCCCTGCTGTCCTATGCTGCCGCTGAAGCTCTAGGAGGCATTAATCAAGATACGGATATCGTTGCCTCATCAGTAGAACTCATTCACGCCTATTCATTAATTCATGATGACCTTCCGGCAATGGATAACGATGATTTGCGCAGAGGAAAACCCACTTGCCACATTGCCTTCGACGAAGCCACCGCAATCCTCGCTGGTGATGCATTACAATCACTGGCATTTCAGCAACTGACGGAACTTGAACAGACTTCTCCCGAAATATCATTACAACTTATCGCCTGTTTGGCTAAGGCCGCAGGGTCTGAAGGAATGGTTGCAGGACAAGCTATCGACATAGCCTCTGTTAACCAAACATTGACCCTAGAACAACTCGAACACATGCACCACCAAAAAACTGGCGCCATGATTCTTGCCAGTATCACCATGGGAGCTTTATCAACGGGGCACACAACAGCAGCGCAGCTGTCAGCCCTTGAAACCTATGGCAAAGCTATCGGCCTCGCTTTTCAGGTGCAGGATGACATCCTTGATGTGATAAGCGATACAGAGGTACTGGGGAAGCAACAAGGTGCTGACAAAGCACTCAACAAGCCCACCTACACTGCCCTACTCGGATTAGATGGCGCTAAACAAAAGACCATTCAATTACACCAAATTGCTTTGAACGCTTTATCAGTTTTTGATCAAAGCGCCAGTCAGCTGCGAGCCGTAGCTGATTATATTGTCAATCGAGACTACTGATTTGTCACTATCGAGCACCCTACACAGTTAAAAATGCCCTTCTGGTAAACCTCACGAGTCATTTTGATGTAATATTGCAACCCGAATTTCGGATACCAGATGCATGGCAAAAACTTTTAACGACATACCGTTGATCCGCCCGGAAACCCCGTTACTTAATACTATCGGCAATCCGTCCCATCTCCGGAAGCTAAACGAAGACCAACTGCTTGAACTAGCGGATGAACTGCGTGCCTACCTATTATTCAGTGTCGGCAAAAGTGGTGGCCATTTTGGTGCTGGTTTGGGCACCGTCGAGCTCACTATTGCCCTGCATTATATCTTCAATACCCCCCATGATCGCTTAGTCTGGGATGTGGGCCATCAGGCCTACCCACACAAAATCCTTACTGGCCGCAGAGACCAAATGCTCTCTATCCGCCAGGCAAACGGCTTATCTGCATTCCCAAAACGGGATGAAAGTGAATACGACACTTTTGGTGTTGGCCACTCCAGCACCTCTATTAGTGCAGCTTTAGGTATGGCGCTAGCTGCCACCCTGAAGGGTGAAAAAAGAAAAACCGTCGCAGTGATTGGTGATGGGGCTATGACCGCTGGCATGGCATTTGAGGCGCTCAATCACACAGCTCACACCGACGCCGATTTATTGGTAGTCTTAAACGACAACAATATGTCGATCTCTCATAACGTTGGCGGCCTTGCCACGTATTTTTCCAAAATATGGTCCAGCCGTTTTTACAATACAATCCGTGAAGGTGGCAAAAAAGTATTAAGATCTGTCCCCTCTGCTGCAACGTTTGTTAGAAAAACAGAAGAACATTTGAAAGCAATGGTTGCACCGGGCATTGTGTTTGAAGAGTTAGGCTTTAATTATATAGGCCCTATCGATGGCCATAATTTACCTCTTCTGGTCCAAACATTAAATAATCTGAAGTTTCTATCTGGCCCAATATTGCTGCACACCATCACCCGAAAGGGTAAAGGCTTTGCCCCAGCAGAAGCCGACCCTGTTGGCTATCATGCACTGAATAAAATTGAGCCAAAGAACAAACCCAAAGTGGCCGTTTCACAGCCTGCCACTGAAGTTAAACCACCCAAACAAAAGTACCAACAGGTGTTTGGTGATTGGCTCTGCGATATGGCAGAAAAAGAACCCCGACTAGTCGGTATTACACCGGCTATGTGCGAAGGTTCGGGAATGGTCGAATTTGCCAAACGTTTTCCTGATCGTTTTTATGATGTAGCTATTGCGGAACAACACGCAGTGACACTAGCGGCAGGACTGGCCTGCGATGGAATCAAACCCGTAGTTGCCATTTACTCCACTTTTCTACAGCGTGCTTACGACCAGCTCATTCATGATGTTGCATTGCAAGATTTGGATGTCATGTTTGGTATCGATCGTGCAGGCCTAGTGGGAGAGGATGGCGCAAGCCACGCAGGAAGTTTTGACCTCACCTACCTTCGCTGCATCCCCAATATGGTGGTAATGACCCCGTCAGATGAAAATGAAACACGGCAAATGCTGTATACCGGTTTTATCCACAAGGGGCCCTCTGCGGTTCGGTATCCACGTGGAACCGGCCCCGGTGTCCAGATAGAAAAAAATATGACCGCCCTAGCCATAGGAAAAGGTCGTATTCGCAGAGAAGGCAACCGAATCGCTATTCTCAACTTTGGCACTCTACTCCCCGCAGCATTGGAAGTCGCTGAACATCTCAATGCCACCGTCGCCGATATGCGCTTTGTTAAACCGCTGGATACTGAACTGATCGATAAGCTGGTATCACAACATGAGCTTTTGGTCACACTGGAAGAAAATACTACTCAGGGTGGAGCTGGCAGCGCCGTGAATGAACATCTTGCCAGTGCTGGCATTGTCATACCGATTATGCACTTGGGGCTGCCAGATAAATTTATAGACCACGGTAGCCACCAACAACAATTAGCTGCGGCTGGATTAGATATATCGGGGATTCAACACGCTATCGAACAACGGCTTACAAAACTTGAAAGTATTCACAACACAGCCTCTTAATAGCCAACAGAAAATCCAAGTGCGCTCAATTGATGGAAATCAGCTTAGTTTACTGTGTCAAATTGATCCTAAGGTTAAACA
This sequence comes from uncultured Porticoccus sp., assembly GCA_963974675.1. Taxonomy (GTDB): domain Bacteria; phylum Pseudomonadota; class Gammaproteobacteria; order Pseudomonadales; family Porticoccaceae; genus Porticoccus. The sequence goes on from CAXBDQ010000041.1 coordinate 8,709, forward strand.
CCTTCAGATAGCAATAAGTCAATGGCTGAAAGCACTGCTACCAATTTACCTGCATCATAGGGGCAAGTTTGAAAATATGTCTCTGCCATTGGTGTAATACCACAATTTTTTGGCAGCGGTGCCGCTACCTCCACTAAGCTCTGTAAGCGGGGGAGAAAAATAAACTGCAGCCACTCCACAAACTCGAGAGTATCAACTGCAAAGGGCTCGGCACTGGAAAGCGCCTCAACTGAGGGGGCAGCATCAGACCAAAGCTTCAGTTCTTTTAAGTTGACTTCAATATCATGTAAGTAAGATATCAGCTGTAACGACACGCTATCCATTTGATAAACCATGATGATGACTAAACAGTTCTAGCTGAAGTCACGTCCAAATGGCGGTAAATCATCAAGAAGCTGTTTGCCATAACGCTTGGTAATGATTCGGCGATCTAAAATAGTGACCCTGCCTGTATCCGTTTCCGTACGAATTAATCTCCCGCAGGCTTGGTGTAATCGCAGTGATGCATCGGGCAACATTAAATCCATAAAAGGATTACCCCCTTGTTGCTCTAGCCATTCAGACAATGTCGAATAAACCGGGTCATCGGGAACCGCAAAAGGTATTTTGGCAATAATGACATGACGACAATAATCACCGGGGAAATCCATTCCTTCAGCAAAACTCGCCAAACCAAAAATGGCACTACCTTCACCCTCGTCAATCGCTGCTTTGTGACGTCGAATGATTTCCTGATTTCCCCACTGACCTTGAACCAATACACGATCCAAATATTCTACGGGTAATTGCTCACAGACTAATTCCATTTGTCGCCGAGATGAAAACAGCACCAGAGAACCTTCATTCCAATCAATCAATGTGGGTAGCTTCTCAATCAACGCATCAGTGTGCCCTCTGGCATCGCTGGGATCGACACCAATATCAGGCACCGACAAAATACCCGCGTGCGCAAAATCAAAAGCACCCGCTACTGCAGTACACTGGGCTTCTTCTGGTAAACCACAGCGTTGCTTAAAGTTATTAAAACTACCTAATGTCCTCAGTGTGGCAGACGTGACCACCGCGCCATAGCAGCGTTGCCACAGGTTAGCCTGAAAGATACCACCAGCATCGGTGGGAGATGCCGACAAACGGATATCCATATTGCCACCAAGCCCTTGCTCAAGGGTAAGCCACCTTGCATTAGGCGACCCTTGGGCACCCTTTGGCTTGCTATCTCGGTTATCGCCAGTATTTGACTGATCACTTTGTGCGTAGCTTTGCCACAACCGCTGGGTACCCTCCACCCGACTTTGCCAAATACCCACCTGTTGAAACAACTGCTCCAGATCAACCCTTGGGAGAGGGAAGTGCGGTTCATCCATCGCCTCACCGATCTGGTTTGATAATGTTTCCAACAAAGCAACTAAGGTACCTAGGTGTTCTGAAATATGCTCAGCTATCTCTCTAACTTCTTCTCCAGGATCACCGCCTGGAAAGCACCAACGCAGGTCTTCATCACCCATGCCCTTGTGGCTACCCGAAAGACTCTGAGTAGCAACATCACTTTGGTCCAAAAATTTTTCAAATAAAGGATAACTCAACCCCAGTAGTTTTTCTGAAGCACTCGCAGCATCGGACACTTTCTCTACACGCTGGAGCAAGTCTGGCGTATTCACCAGCAGAGGTGATTGACCCGCTATTTGTTTTCGTATCTGGCCAAGCCAATTCATCGTACTTTTTAATCGGCACTGACCAGCAAAATGATTTAATGCTGTCGCACTGATACGGTGGCCTTCATCAAAAATATAAATAGTGTTTTCAGGTGCAGGTAAGATTACCCCACCACCCAAGGCCAGATCGGCCATCACCAAATCATGGTTAGCAACAATACATTCAGATTCTTCTAATTCATCCCTGGCTTTATAAAAACAACACTCGCGGATATAACGACAACGCCTACCCGTACATTGACGGCGGTCTACGGTCAGCGGCCGCCAATCCACATCATCTATAGCTTCAGGCCAGCTGTCTCGATCTCCCAGCCAGCTTGCCTGCTTAAGTGATTCGTCCATAGCCCGGTAACTGGCAATGACATGACTGGCAGGATTAAACGTTACTTCATCTTCAAACAAAAAAGCACCGCCCTCTTTGGCAGTTGCAGTATCAAGACACTGCTCAAGCCTTAGCGGACAAAGATAACGTCCACGGCCCTTAGCAAGACTAACGCTGTAGTCCCACCCGGCACTTTTCAATAACAAGGGTATATCTCGATTAACCAGTTGCTCCTGAAGAGCAACAGTCCCCGTCGCCACGACAACCTGCTTCCCCAACTGACGAGCAATAGGTAGTGTTGATAATAAGTAGGCGATGGTCTTTCCTGTGCCAGTACCCGCCTCAATGACGCAGATGCCATTATCCGAAACTCTGTTCCCGTCTTCATCTTCTTCGATGTCGCCCAAGGCATTAGCAATGGCGGCAATCATTTGTTTTTGACCCAACCTGGGACGTAATTCGTTACTTTCTAGGAACTGACGATAGCCCTGTTGAATTTCGCCTTTTAAATCAGCGTCTAGCACGAGGAGGTAAGATTAATTTTTTGGACGACTGGGTTAGCGTACATTGCCAAGACAATATCTCGATATTCCCCAGGTATAGCTTCCATGCGATGATTAAATTCACGGGTTATTTTTAGCCAATCGCAATCCATGCCTTCCTTCCATGAAGACACAACAGTATTCATTCCATGCAATTTTTCATACGCCAAAAAATTGGTCGGGTGCAGGTAATAATTATTAATAATTTGTCGGTCCACCGCTAACGCCATAGCATCAGCAGAATCTATGCCTGTCACCATCGGTTCGCCAAACGCCACATGGACAGCACCTTTACGACCAACAATACCCTTGTAAATACTGAGAAAATCTTCGTGCTCCTCTTTTTTATAGCTTCCCTCTGTTTGCTTTTCGTAGAGCTCCATACCCTTGGCTGCATCCAGTGGGTCGAGCTCATATGAAATAGCGACGGGGACCACATTCAGCTCACGGATTGCATCACCAAATGTTTGTTCTTTTTGCTTGCTGAGCACCAACATTTTTAGCAACGCGGGCTCTGTTTTATCCATCCCATCCTTGGCACGACCTTCACGCTGTGCAATCCAAATAGAGGTGTTTTCCTCCATCAAGGAGTAACGGATATAACGAGACAACTGAATTAATGCCGACAGTTTCTCACGCCGCCCCGCTGCCGAGCGCTTAACAATAAAACTTTTATTAACCCGCATCAGGTCAGAGACGAACGGCTTGGTTAGCAAATTATCACCAATAGCAATACGTACTGTATCCCGGCGATCATCATAAAGAGCAACATTAACAAATGCCGGATCCATGGCGATGTCACGGTGATTACTTATAAACAGATAGGATTTTTTTCTGTCCAAGTGCTCAAGGCCAGAAACAGTAACGGAGCTTTCAATCTTTGTTAACAGATGCCCCAAGCTAGTTCTCATTGCATCATGAAGATCATGAACAGTATGAATTTTAGAAAAAGCGCTATGTAATGCCCGTGAGATAATAGGCCGCATTAACCAGGGAACCCACTTGGCTATTTTGGGATATTTAATAGACAACAACGTATCTATAAATTCTCTATTGCTCGAGAGTCTAGTCAACACAGTGGGAACTTCGTCGTCGCGATAGGGACGAATATCGTCAAATTCATTCATAAATAAACGGAGTAATTATTGGTTTGGCCCACACTTAGGCTAATTTATTGTAACTATGAACCATACGGCTTACGTAAACGCCAACAAGAGGTGGCGTTGCCACCCAGCAGAGCACTAACGGTGATTATACCAAAGTACTTCAGAGGCATACTTATCTACTAGGTGTGCCACATCCAGAATCATAGTAAATAACGCCATACGAACTAACAAACCATTGTCAGTCTGGCGAAAAATGGCCAAATTTGGATTACCATCTAAGTCTCGATCCAACTCATTGGCCTCGGCTCTAGAGTCCCGAGGCAAGGGATGCATAATGACCGTATTGGGTTCACAGTGAGAGGTATAAATTGCCTGATTCAACCGGAACTTACCACGGTATAAATCTGCTTCATCCTTGCTAGCAAATCGCTCCTCTTGAATCCTCGTGGAATAAACAATATCTACGTGGGAAATACTGGATTCAATTTTTTCGGACTCCGCAACAGAAAGCCCCGCACTCCTCATATCTTCAACAAGATTTTCGGGCATGGCTAATTCTTTGGGTGATACCAACTGTACTGAAACGCCCTTAAACAACATCAATAATTTACAAAGTGAATGTACGGTTCTGCCGTGTTTTAGGTCACCTATCATAGCTATGCGAAGGCCATCCAAGGTTCTACCCAGCCCCCTTAATTCTTTCTCAATGGTGTACAAATCAAGTAATGCCTGACTGGGGTGTTCATTACTACCGTCACCGCCATTAATAACCGGTACACGGCTGGAGCTGGCAAAATCCGCTACTGAACCCGATACCGGGTGTCGCATACAGATAATATCGCTAAACCCGGACAGTACTCGTGCCGTGTCCTGTAATGATTCACCTTTAGCCAAGGCTGAAGCCTCGAACCCTACGGTTTCTCTAACCTCTCCACCTAAAAGATTAAAAGCACTACCAAAACTAATCCGAGTTCTGGTGCTTGCCTCAAAAAACATGTTGCCGAGAATGGCCCCCTCTAATACCCGCGTTCTTTTTTGTCGTTGAGCATAAGGCTCCATGCGGTCGGCCATACGGAAAATAGTATCAATATCAACTCGCTCAAATTGACTAATCGAGAGAATACTTGCACCTTTGAACTCCACACGCCCCCCTCAGATGATGATATATGCCGCCGCATTTTAGCGGTTTTACTATAGACGAACCAGCAACTTGTCTGGCCTAGAACTATTCACAAAAGCTGTCTACAAAATTTGTCTGCCCCAATCCTCTAGAGCTCGTAAAATATTCCGATCACGCTCGGATGAAGTCTCTTGTATTAGCAACTGATCTATTTCTGCCGAATAAGCATCAAGTGTCAGATAGCCCTCTGCCGAATTAGTTAATCGCTGAAAACGTATCTCTTCCCAATCGTGCAATTCATCTTCATTTAAAGTACCCGGATAATTTTTTGCACGATAAAGAAATAGTAAACGCTGATAGCGTTCATCACGAAAAAATAGAGAGTCTGATGCCAGCTCTTCTGCAGAAGCCTGCCGTACCGCAGGTAACAACTCTTTATCAACATTATCCAAAAAGCCGTCATAAAGACGTCGCTCAGGATTACCTGAGTGATCAAACGACTGTCCGGAAAATACCGCTTCTAACTTGGATGACACATCATGTTGCTGCAATAGTTGCCAGGTTCGCTCACACTGTTCCAAAGAAATACCCAAGCTTTTCGCCGAGCTTTCATCCATTAACTTTGGGGTAGCGACAACAGGACATCGATTTAACTGCACGCCCTTGATCGGAAGCCTTATGGACCCTTCTGGCAATTCATCTGTACGAGTGAAGAGCCGTTGTTGAATTTCCTCTACGGTTAACGCTAGCAAGGCTTCTCCATCACCCATTAAATTAAAACAAATGGTAGAGTTTTTATTGGTTGGATGGCGCGCCAGCGGCATCATTAACGCCGTATAACCATTTTCTCTGGGAAGTCGACCAGACACATGTAAGAACGGCTTTCGCTGACGCAGATCAATAAGCTCAGCCACCTTATGCTTAAGTCGATGTTGATAAACATAATCGTAAAGTTTTGGCTGTTTAGTCATGATTAACTTAGCCATAGCAATGGTGGCCATGACATCTGACAACGCATCGTGAGCAGATTCATGGCGAATGTTATTTGCTTCCGTTAGACGCTCTAACTTGAAGCAGGGTGAGCCATCATCATAGTTTGGCCATTCAACACCTTCCGGCCTTAAAGCTCGTGCCAACCGCACCATATCGATAATATCCCACCGAGAATTGCCATGTTTCCACTCTCGCTCATAAGGATCATAAAAATTACGATAGAGAGCATACCGTGTGACCTCATCATCAAATCGAATACTGTTGTAACCGACCCCACAGGTGCCAGGTACAGATAATTCGCGATAAATTTTTTCTATAAACTCTCTTTCTGGCACCCCTTTATCTAATGCCGACTGTGGTGTTATTCCTGTCACTAAACAGGCCATAGGCGAAGGCAATCTATCTAGTGGAGGCTGACAATAAACAGATAAGGGATCCCCTATAGGGTTAAGGTTTTCATCAGTCCGAACACCTGCAAACTGAGAAGGACAATCACGACTCGGGTCTATTCCAAAGGTTTCATAATCATGCCAGTAAAGTGTGTTTGCCATAGAGCTTCCCAGCTATTCTTTTCAACAAATTAAACCAAAAAAAAACGGCGTCCAGTAATAGACGCCGTTTTAAATAAAGCTCAATAACAACCTATAGAGATTATTCCACTACTTCGGTATAAGTCATCTCACCCACAACACGGCGGTTGCGCTTACGACCTTCAACAGTATCGTTTGACGCAATTGGACGGCTTTCACCATAACCTATTGTAGAAATACGGCTACCATCAATACCATAATCTTTCACAATTCTTGCCTTAACTGCTTTGGCACGACGATCAGAAAGGTCTTGGTTATAACTGTCGCTCGCTGTGGAATCTGTATGACCTTCCAGTACTAAGGTAATATCTTCCTGTACTTTCATAGCATTAGCCACTGCGTGCAGCTCATCACCGTAGATAGCTCGAACGATATCTTTGTCCGTTTCAAACTCAACATTAAGCTTAACGGTAATGATTCGAGTTTCTGGCTCAACAACAGGTGCTGGTGCTGGCTTAACGGGCTCTGCCACCATAGCAACAGGGGCTGGAGCTGGATCATTGAAGTAGTAATTCAGCGCTAAATTAACAGCCGCGTCATTAACACCTTCGTTACCACCACTAATTTTATGCAACATACGTACATCACCACGGAGTTCTAAGTGATCAGTCAGCATGTTAGCAAGACCAAAGCCTACTTGGGCTTGGGTTGTATATTCTTCATTATTTTGTAGATTTCTTTCACCTTCGCGATCAAAATAGCTCACACCGGCGAGAACATATGGACGCCAGCTGCTATCAGCATCGCCTAAATAACGGTAAGCATTTATCTGAGATACGTTTATCTCGTCACCTGCCACATCGCTTCCATAACCAGCTTCGATAGCCCAGTCATTCAAACGATAACCCAAGTTAAATCCTAGGATACCTGCCTCATCATGACCACTCACAACCCGCTTACTATCCAGGTTGAGATAACTCAAGGAAGAACCCACATAAAAACCATCCTGCGCCTGAACTGACACAGATCCAATAAGCAGCAATGCACCCATTGCAGCAAACAGCTTTTTCATCATATTCCCCATAAATTTCTCTAAAATATAATATTAGGCTTCCTAGCCCACGCTGCCCCTTTGGCAACTATATTGATTATAAACTATTTTATTGTATTCCCACTATTATTTGCATCTTTTGACATAAAAATCATTACTTTTTATGTCAAAACTTCAAGTACCACTACCAAAGCATTACTAATACTATCGAGTACTACTAAAAGGCCGGCCATTTAGCCCCAGCCTTGCATTGAACCCAAAGCCCTTAACGTTATCATCAAAGTGACAACGCCCGCTCCTCAATTCTGGCCTTCCAAATCTGCGGGCCCGTGCGGTGTACCGATTCACCCTTAGAATCTACCGCAACCGTAACCGGCATATCCACAATTTCAAATTCATAAATTGCTTCCATACCCAAGTCTTCAAATGCCACCACTTTGGCACCAACAATAGCCTTGGAGACCAAGTAAGCCGCGCCGCCCACAGCCATTAAATAAACCGCCTTATTATCTTTAATCGCATCAATCGCAGCAGGGCCACGTTCAGCCTTGCCAACCATGCCAATCAAACCTGTTTTCTCAAGCATGGTACGGGTAAATTTATCCATACGAGTTGCCGTAGTGGGACCTGCGGGACCTACGACTTCTTCTCGTACAGGATCAACAGGGCCCACGTAATAAATAAAGCGACCAGTCATATCCACGGGTAGTTCTTCGCCGTTGGCTATCATCTCCACCATACGTTTATGTGCAGCATCTCTGCCCGTCAGCATCTTGCCCGAAAGCAGAATAGTTTCACCCGGCTTCCAATCTAGCAGGTCATCCTTGGTCACTGTATCAAGGTTAACCCTGCGCACACTATCTCCAACTTCCCACGAAATTTCTGGCCACTCATCAATATTCGGTGGCACTTGTTTTGCTGGCCCAGAGCCATCAAGAGTGAAGTGGGTATGCCGGGAAGCGGCACAATTAGGTATAAGCGCTACAGCCTTGTTGGCCGCGTGTGCAGGAAAATCTCGGACTTTGATATCCAAAACAGTTGTTAACCCACCCAAGCCTTGAGCACCAACGCCCAAATTGTTCACTTTTTCGTACAATTCCAACCGAAGCTCTTCGGCACGATTTGAAGCACCCTTGGACTGAAGCTCCTGAATA
>CAXBDQ010000042.1:0-16113 GCA_963974675.1 uncultured Porticoccus sp.
CCACACCATTAACAACCACATCTAAGTGCTTGCTAACATCACCCGTGGCAATAGCACTACCTTTCAGAGCAGGGAATACACCAGGAATACCTTCACCATTTGCCATATGACAAGAACCACATGAACGATTGTAGGCGGCCTCGCCCTGAACCATCAGCTCTTCCTTGGTAAAAGTCTTTTTGGCGAGTTCGCGAATAGCGGCTGCTTTGACTTTTTTGTCTACTAACCAGCTTTTGTACTCTTCTTTCTCTAGCACATTAACGACGATCGGCATGAAGGCATGAGATTTACCACACAATTCCGCACACTCTCCTCGATACACGCCAGGCTCTTCAACGTAGGTCCAGGTTTCATTAATAAAACCGGGAATAGCATCTCGCTTAACACCAAAATCTGGTACCCACCACGAATGGATAACATCTTTAGCTGTGATAAGGAAGCGTACTTTTGTCTTAACCGGAAGGACTAGGGGCTCAGATACTTCCTGGAGATAGTATTGGCTTTTAGGTGCAGTGTTATAAATCTCAGCTTCCGGTGTCGTCAGCTCACTCATGAACGCGACATCTTCACCCAAGTATTCATATTGCCACTTCCACTGATAACCTGTGACTTTTACTTCCATCTCAGCTTCAGATGTATCGTAAACATCCAGCAGCGTTGTAGTCGCTGGAATAGCCATCGCAATCAGAATCAGCGTAGGAATAACTGTCCAAATCACTTCTGCTGTCGTGTTTTCATGGAAGTTTGCCGCAACAGCACCACGAGACTTGCGGTGTGCATACATGCTGTAAAACATAATCGCAAAAACACCAACACCAATGGCCACACAGATCCAAAAAATGATCATGTGAATATCGTAGATTGCGTTGCTTACTGGGGTTACCCCTTTAGGCATATTAACCGCCCAACGCTGAGCTTCTTCTGCTAACGCCTGACCCGAAAGGATCAGTGACATCACAGGGGCAAGCACCAGCGCGAAAAGCATATTTGCTCTTCTTGACATCGCCCTATCTCCAAATAAGTTATTGTTTATAGTTTTATTGATCCCAAAAAAAAGGCCGCACTAGACGACCCCCTGCAGGGGACACCCCCCTAGTATACCAGACTTTCATTGCCACCCTCTACACCACCAACCTACCTTTCTGTCAGAATACGGCCTTATACAGGGTATCCATATCATGAATCAAACACTCCGCCAAAAAGTTTGGGCCATTGCTTTGCCTATGACCGCAGCGAGCATCAGCATTCCTCTGCTAGGTCTTGTGGATACCGCTATTTTGGGGCATTTGGAGTTAGCCTATTACCTTGCCGCCGTAGCAGCAGGTAGCAGTGTTTTAACCATGATATTTTGGCTGTTCGGGTTTTTACGTATGGGCAGCATTGGACTCACTGCTCGCGCATGGGGGGCTGGTGACCACAATCGTTGCCAGGAGTTACTCGCCCAATCACTCCTACTTGCCACAGTTTTAGGATCTCTGTTAGTGCTGTTTCAGCAGCCCTTGCTCACCGCCATTCTTCATTTAATTAAACCTTCTGATGAGGTGCGCATACTGGCCTTTAACTATTGCCAAATACGCATTTTTGCCGCTCCCGCCACGCTGGGCACCCTCTGCGCCATGGGATGGCTGCTAGGATTACAGCGCGCAAAAACCACTTTATTATTGATGCTGTTTACCAACCTAGCCAACATTGGGCTGGATTTTCTATTTATTGTCGGCTTGAAAATGAACAGCGAAGGGGCTGCTTGGGCATCTTTTACTGCAGAACTGCTCGGGTTTTTTCTGGCTATGTTCTTGGTTGCCAGACAGCTCTCACAAATGGACAGCTCAATCAACTTTCTACACCTACGCCAGTGGCATCGCTACCGTGAATTACTTAGGGTCAACCGCCACATCTTTGTCCGAACGGCCTGTCTTGTTTTCACTATGACGTTTTTTACAGCGCAGAGTGCTCGCCAAGGTGACAGCATTCTTGCCGCTAACGCCATTCTGATGCAATTGCTGCTTTTGGTAGCTTACACTCAGGACGGCTTTGCTCATGCAGCAGAGTCCTTGGCCGGCCACGCCATTGGCACAAACAACCTCAATCATTTTTATCGTATTTGTAAAGAAGTAACATTTTGGGGCTTAGTGATTTCACTTGTAGCAACGGCTATTTATCTAATTTTTCCTCGCGCTATTATTGCTATTTTCACCGACCTGCCCGAAATAGCCGAGGCGAGCCAACGTTATTGGCCATGGCTCACAGCCCTGCCGCTGGCTGGATTATTCTGCTTTATGGCCGACGGCATCTTTATTGGTTCCGGTAAAACCCGAGCAATGCAGGGCACCATGCTACTTGCAACTTTTGGGCTGTTCCTGCCCCTCTGGTATCTCGCCCAACCCCTCGGCAATCATGGCTTATGGTTAGCCTACCTATGCTTTCTTTGCGCCCGCAGTATATTGATGGGAGGTATGTTTTTTTATTACAGCCAACATCAGCTTTGGCTACCAAGCAAACCCTAACCGACCTTCAAGCCTGTTTTTTATGCAAAGATGTTCTTTGCCTTTTCACCCTCGTCTACTAGTTTTGTTATATGGATACCGTCAACATTCGCCAGGCCATTGCTGCCGCTAAAGCACATGAGAAAACTACTGGACAGCTAGCCTGCTTGCTGAAGGCCAGAGTAAGCAGCCTCCACCATGCTGTTCAACTGCCCCCCCAAAACATTGTTCCTGCTCTGCTCAACTTTATTCTTCACTATATCGACCAAGTACCCGAATTCATTGATGCTGTCGATTCTATTGCCAATGAATGCAATATCACCGATTACACAGAACCTGTGATTACCATAGCCAAAGAATTTTTCATGCAGCCACCCAATTTAATTGACGGCCATGAGGGGCTCAACGCGTTAATGGATGAGTCCTATTTGGCACACAGGCTAATCGAAGAAGTAAATGACCGATTTATGTGTTGCTACAACACACCATTGGTTCCCATGGATATGACGAGATCTAACCTGATTATTCACCACCTGGTGGGAGAACCTTTTGCCAACCAACTAGATCAAGCCGTCCACTTAATCACTGATAACTTGCAAAATCGTGATTTAGTGTTTGTACCTGAGGCTTGCAAAGAAGACAGAAGCAAACGATGGGAAAGCGACTTACAGCGCTGGCCTTGCCTAGTGGACAATCTATCAGTTAACTTATTGCTGAACGGGCAAACGGTCCGAATCGTGATTCATTAAGTTTTCTTTGTAGATCACTTTTTCGAATCACCCTTATACACGGCACCCATTTAAGAAGGCTGGGACTCATAACCATAACCCTCATGAAAAGCTAATTTAACTCACTTGGGTCAACTAATCTCACTGGCTGGGTCTCGGCTAGTTTTTCCTCCGCACTCAAATTAACCCTAGTTTCCAATTCTTTTGGTGCACTTTGTAGAAACATCTGTTCTTTAAATCCACAACTAAGGCATTCACGAAAATCTTTTTTATCTTCACTGAAAACGGCTAACTTATCCATCTCGCTACATCGCGGGCAGACTGCTCCGGCAATAAAACGCTTCTTGGCTTTAAACATATGACGCCTTCTATGATCTGAGAGACCGACCAAACAATTCAGTCAGCACACCAACATCAAGTTACCTTTCTTTCCCTCACTCCTGTCTTTGTTTAGACAGCACCTACGCGGCCTCGCTGAAAGAACAAAATCACTTGAGGCTTCTGAAGGTATGGCTATTATAACGCTAAGTACAAGCAACCCTTAAGTCTCATCTACCATGGAAAAGTATCATGACCGACAATATTCGATCTCATCGAGGCATTACACCCACCTTGGGACCCAAAGTTTATGTGGACCCAGCTGCTACCGTTATTGGTAACGTCACTTTGGGGGAGGATGTTTCGGTATGGCCGGGTGCTGTACTACGAGGAGATATGCATAGCATTACCATTGGCAACCGCTCCAATGTTCAAGACAACGCCGTACTCCACATTACTCATGCCAGCGACTTTAATCCAGGTGGCTGGCCACTAACAATTGGTGATGATGTCATTATTGGTCATGGTGCCATTTTACATGGCTGTACCATTGGTAATCGGATTTTGGTCGGTAATGGTGCCATTGTGAATGACGGGGCTGTAGTTGAAGACGAAGTCATTATCGGTGCTGGTACTGTGGTTCCCCCAGGAAAAAGGCTGGAAAGCGGCAATCTCTATGTAGGAAGCCCCTGTAGATTATTGCGAACAACGACCGAAGCCGAGCGCGCATTTTTTACTTACTCCCCCGCAAATTATGTGAAGCTTAAAGACCAATACCTAGCTGAAAGCCAAAATGATTGGCGCAGCGAAGCTGAGTAATCAACGTAGGGCGGTAGTGAGGCATCACTACCGTTTCTAGTCACTCTTTAAGCTGTACCCAAAAAATTATAGACCCGACCTAAGATCAACAATCACCGACTTGGTGTCTGGTTTAATACCCCGCCAAATACAAAATGATTCCGCAGCCTGTTCTACCAACATGCCCAAGCCATCAGCCACTGCGACAGCGCCATGCTGTTGCGCCCAACGCAGAAATACGGTGGGCTCAGGTCCATACATCATGTCATAACAATATGCATGCTCCGTTAACAAACCTTCGGGTAGTGGGGGAAGCTCACCCGCCAAGCTGGCACTAGTACCATTGATCACCAAGTCAAACCGCTGCCCTGGCAACATGTCAAAACCACAACCCAAGAGGTAACCCATCTCGGCAAAACCTTTGGATAACTGCAGCGCCTTATCAATGGTACGGTTAGCAATGACGACATGCTGCGGCAACAGCTCAAGTAATGGCTCAAGTACACCCCTAACGGCACCTCCTGCACCTAAAACGAGGACCTTTTTGCCTTTAATTTGCCACCCAAGGTTATCCACCATATCACGAACCATACCGACACCATCCGTCGTATCACCTAGTACGGTTCCATCATCTTGTAAACTTAGGGTATTCACTGCACCAGCATGACGCGCTCGTGCAGTTAGCCTAGCGGCGTAACTATAAGCATCTTGCTTAAAAGGAACGGTAATATTTAGCCCTTTACCACCAGCAGCAAAAAAAACATCTGCAGCCTCACTAAAGCCACCCACATCAACCTGTTGTTTTTGATAAATAATGTCTTCGCCCGTCGCCGCAGCAAAGGCTGCATGGATAGTGGGGGATTTACTGTGTTCTATAGGGTTGCCAAAAACAGCGTAGTTGTCGGGCACAGCGTTATTAACCATAGGTAAAACCCTTATCAACGTGACGTTCACCACAGGGTAAGTCTGGCTAGAACATTACCATGCCCCAACCTCGTTAAAGTCTATACAGCACTCAGGGTGCTATACCCAGATTCGTGGCCGGAGGTAAACATTATATAATTCTGCTTCTGCAGAACCTTCTTCCGGCTGCCAATCGTACTCCCAGCGAACCAGTGGAGGCAGAGACATCAGAATAGATTCTGTACGGCCCCCTGTCTGCAAACCAAATAAGGTGCCCCGATCATAGACTAAATTAAATTCCACATAACGGCCCCGGCGGTACAACTGAAACTGCCTTTCCCTCTCACCCCAAGGCATCGTTTTTCGACGCCGAATAATAGGTACATAGGCGTCCACATAGCTATCCCCCACGGAGCGCATTAGCCCAAAGCTCTGGTCAAAACCGGGTTCGTTGTAGTCATCGAAAAAAAGACCGCCCACACCCCGCGGTTCATCGCGGTGCTTCAGATAAAAGTAATCATCACACCATTGCTTCAACCGTGGGTACACCTCTTCACCAAAGGGATCACAGGCGGCCTTTGCCGTTTGGTGCCAATGCTGACAGTCTTCAATATTCCCGTAGTAGGGCGTCAGGTCATAACCGCCACCAAACCACCACACCGGATCTTCACCCGGCTTTTCTGCTATAAAAAAACGTACATTGGCATGGGAGGTGGGGATATGGGGATTTTCTGGATGCATCACCAGCGAAACACCCATGGCTTCAAAGGAACGTCCTGCTAATTCCGGGCGTGCCTCTGTAGCAGAAGGAGGTAGCTGTGAACCGTGTACATGGGAGAAATTAACGCCGCCTTTCTCAAAGACGTCGCCTCCCGTGATGACCCTACTTCGACCACCGCCTCCTTCTTCTCGAACCCAGCTTTCCTCTTGGAATGAGGCCGCCCCATCTTCAACTTGCAAGGCTGCACAAATACCATCCTGCAACGCCAATAGATAGGCCTTAACTGCCGCTTTATCTGTCATGGTCATCACACCAGTAGAAGGTTTAAGGGAGGTTATCGGGCTGCATGCCCAAATGGCCTGTAACCGCCTTAGTTTGAGCGTACATCTTCACCTGTTATTAAATGCTTAATCGGCGTGGGATTAGCTCTCTTACCTAGTAAGCCTGGCACCAAAAAATCGAAATCAGTGCGAAAATACAAGTTTACTTTCAATAAACTTTTTGCCGGAGGAAAACCATGGGGATTAGCTGATGTTGAAACCAAAGGCCCACCAAACGCTCGACACAAGTCTGCAGCAACAGGGTGATCGGTCACCCGAAGTGCCAGGGTATCATGTCCACCCGTAATCCATGGGGGTGCTACATGATTGTTTGGAACCAACCATGTTTGTGGACCTGGCCAGCTTTCTTCTAATACAACAAACTGTCTCGCCGATAGCCCTGATAGAAAGGGGTATAGTTGCTCGATATCTGCTGCGATGAGAATCAAGCCCATTCCACGCCGCCGACGTTTCATGGACAGGATCCGTCCCACAGCTGTTTCTGAAAATGGATTGCAACCTAAACCCCAGACCGCCTCCGTGGGATACGCCACAACACCACTACCGTTAAGAATAGCAGTAGCTTGCATCATACTGAGGGGGTTAGAGGAGATCATAACGGTCTTGTTATCAGCCGTTATTCAGCTTCTTTTGTAAAGCCGCATCTTTTTCAATAATAGCCTGAGCATTGGCTTGCCGCTCATCAATCAATTTTTGATGTAAGTGAGCATCAGACACTGCCATGATTTGAGCTGCCAAGTACGCCGCATTTTTTGCTCCCGCCTTACCAATAGCTACGGTTGCAACCGGTATACCACCCGGCATTTGAACCGTAGAAAGTAAGGCATCAAGGCCATCCATCGACGCATCAATCGGTACACCAATGACCGGGCGCAGGGTATTGGCTGACACTGCACCCGCCAAATGTGCCGCCATTCCAGCAGCGCAAATAAATGCGACACAACCACGAGCATCCGCATCTTTGACAAAGCTATGCGTCGCTTCTGGTGTGCGATGTGCGGAAGAAATTTTAACTTCAAAAGAAACGTCAAATTTCCGTAAAATTTCGAAACACGACTCCATCACCGGTAGATCGGAATCAGAACCCATAAGAATTGCAATAAAGGGTTTGCTCATTTTTTACTCCCCCTAGAAAAAACGCCGCAGGCTACCTGAAGAGAGGGGTTTTAGCAACAATTCACCCTCCGACAACTTTCTTTCAATACTTACTTTAGACGATGATATAGGCCATTTCTGCTAGCAATCACAGCCTCCAACTCTAATTGCACCAATTGGCGATTCAGCTCGGCAACAGGCAGGCATGTTCTAACCACCAATGTATCAATATCGATAGGATCATACCCCATAGCACTCAGAAGCTCTGGATATTGTTTCTCCCACACAGCATCAAGGCCACCGGATTCTGACTCCACATACGCCAACATTCCACCCAGTTGCTCCACGATATCCTTGCCTGACTCAACTAATGTAGCTCCCTGCTTTAAGAGGGCATGGGAGCCTTTGCTCAAGACATTGTGAATGGAGCCAGGAACGGCAAAGACCTCCCGGCCTTGCTCCATGGCATATCTGGCCGTGATTAGCGATCCACTTCTGATCGCGGCCTCTACCACCATTGTTCCCAGACTAAGCCCACTAATAATACGGTTTCGGCGGGGAAAGTTCGCTGACAACGGAGGTGTTCCCGGCAGGAATTCTGTCACTATAGCACCACCTAAATCCAATATTTCTTGATGAATATTTTGATGCTGCCTTGGGTAAATCACATCTGAGCCTGTGCCTAGCACAGCTATAGTTTGACCTGTGTTCTGTCCCCCATTACCGCTACTTATCGCGCCCCGATGCGCTGCACCATCAATACCAAGCGCCAACCCGCTGGTAACAACAAAGCCACTGTTCACCAGCATTTTTGCAAATTCAAACGCGGTATTAAGACCAAAATTGCTGGCATTACGACTACCCACTATAGCTACTTGGGGCAAACACAACATGTCAATATTGCCACGAACAAACAGCAGGGCAGGTGGTGTTGATATTTCTTTTAATAGGGAAGGGTAGGCCATATCAGCCATACTCAAAGGATACACTGCATTATCCTGGCACCAACTTAGAACAGCTTTAGCCTGAGCTTCAAGCTGGGGCTCTTGATGACCCAGTTCATCAAGGCGCTGTAGCATCTTTTGCGACACCTCAGTCAAAAAAGATGATGATAGTAAATGACGCTCTGCCGCCAATATTCCTGAGAAAGAACCAATGTCACGATATAGTTTGATGATATCAGATGGCGATAAACCTTGATAAAAATGCAGCATTAATGCTGCTAAGGACTCCTTGTCCATATTATTACTCCCTGTAATATTTGTTAACCTATTCGTCCTAACTTCCTACCCATAAAAAACGCCGACAATGTCGGCGCTTTCGTCTTTCACTTAACTCTTTATGTCTCGCCTAACCAGTAAGTACCACCGCTTTACAAAATATCCTATTAAGGATTTTGTAAAATATCGCCTACTGCTAAAGGCCGCTCGGCATTAAGAATCAAACCATAACTCATCTTCTCGAAAGTCCTGAAGATCATCAACAAACCGGCGCGCTCATTAGGTAAGGTGATTTTTTCTTTGGCAATCTTATCGGTAACCGTTTCACCTTTTTTGAAGATAGCTAAGACATTACCCTGCTTAAGACCGTCACGTTCGCCTTGATTAATCGCCACAACATCCAAATGACCAACCTGAGAAAGGCCGCCCTCCACAGCCATAATCACGCCTTTTACTTCGCTATCTGGGGCGCTAGGGTAAAAAACAGAGTCCAATCGGCGCTCCTCATGAGGTAGCAAGCGCTCGCCCACCCGAATTTCCTCAATTACACGGGTAGCCAATAACGTTCCAATGTCATCATCAATGGTCTTAAGTTTAGCTGAACCCACATCCTGAGCACGAATACCAAGTTCTTCCTTTGTTTCTGGATCTTTATAAGGCTTGCCAATACGGTACAAACCATAAGCGGGGGTCTCGTCAAATTGTCCACGAGCATAAAATGTATCGTTAGCACCCGACAACAAACGCTTTTCATGACCAGCAACAACATAAGGTGCGGCATCGACTTCTTCCTGGGTTACCACACGGTTGCGAGACAAAAAGTTATTAATAATATCCAACGGTAAGGCAGGAATAGCTTGCGCATGGGGTAATATCTTAACCTCCGGAGAAAGCTTCACATTCCTGCTACGCTCCAGCATTAAACGGGGACGGCCATCGATATAAACCAAAGAAATAATATCGCCAGGGTAAATTAAATGAGGGTTTTTAATCTGGGGATTAACATACCAGATTTCTGGCCATAACCAGGGATCCCGAAGAAAGAAATCAGAAATATCCCAAAGCGTATCTCCGGTCTTAACCGTGTACTTATCCGGTATATTTTCATTAAAAGGCGCTTCTGCTGCAATGGCAATAACTGCAAATGTGCAAGCGGCTACTACTCCCAATAATGTTTTTTTCATTTTTAGGATTTTTTTCATTTTCCGGCCGTCCTGTGTGCTGTATCCCGATTGTGTGTATACTTCCCACTAGAGGCATTATTGCCTAATAACCTCTCTAATAACACTATGTTAGCAGTGGTTTTCCCCTGATTGCTAGAAACTCGTCACAAACACGATGTCATTACTGAATATTCTTGAATTCCCCGACACCCGCCTTCGCACAGTAGCAAAACCTGTGATGGAAGTAGATAGTGCTCTCCAGGTTCTCATTGATGATATGCTGGAAACCATGTATGACGCCCCAGGTATTGGCCTTGCCGCGACTCAAGTGGATGTCCACAAACGTATTGTGGTCATGGACTTATCTGAAGATGCCAGTGAGCCTCTGGTATTAATTAACCCTGAAATTGAAGTCCTGGATGAAGCAACCCTCCCAACGCAGGAGGGCTGTCTGTCTGTGCCCGGCTTTTATGAAACCATTGACCGCCCGGAACATATTCGGCTCAAGGCACTAGATAAAGAAGGCAAACCCTTTGAAATGGAGCCTGAAGGCTTAATCGCAGTCTGTATTCAGCACGAAATTGATCACCTGAACGGCAAGCTTTTTGTGGATTACCTCTCTGCCTTCAAGCGGGAGCGGATCAAAAAGAAATTGGAAAAACTGCAACGCCGACAAGATAGCCCATCCTAGCGCCGGTTAACGCTCACTGCTAAAAGGAACACCCCATTGCGTATTGTATTTGCAGGCACCCCTGAATTTGCTGCCCAACACCTACAAGCACTGCTAGATGCCCACGGCTGCCACGAGGTGGTCGCCGTTTATACCCAGCCAGATCGTCCGGCTGGTCGAGGGAAAAAGCTGACGTCCAGTCCCGTAAAAACCCTTGCAGAAAGCCGAGGGTTAAAAATTCACCAACCCCTAAACCTCAAAGATTCAGAGCAACAACGTATTTTAGCCGAGCTAAATGCTGACCTGATGGTCGTTGTTGCCTATGGGCTACTATTACCGCCAGCCATCCTGAACACACCTAAATACGGTTGTATTAATGTACATGCCTCACTGCTTCCTCGTTGGCGGGGTGCCGCACCCATTCAGCGAGCCCTAGAAGCGGGGGACCATGAAAGCGGCATTACCATTATGCAAATGGACGTGGGGCTGGATACAGGCGATATGCTCCTCACCGCCCATTGCACCATTGATGATCATGACACCGGTGGCTCCCTGCACGATAAACTGGCAGCCATAGGCCCCCCTGCCTTGTTAGCAACCCTGAATAAATTAGCCGAAGGTAAGGCCATAGCAGAAAAACAAGATGACGTACTAAACACTTACGCGCCAAAAATAAGTAAAGAGGAAGGGCTGTTGAATTGGGCGCTACCAGCTGAGCTCCTCTGTCGTAAAGTTCGTGCGTTTAATCCTTTTCCCGTGACCTATACAACACTCAACAACGAACGCGTACGTGTTTGGCAAGCTAAGTTCGACGCTGATTGTACGAAAGTGGCTCCTGGTACCATCATCGAAGCCAACCATCAAGGTATTCGGGTCAATACAGGTAAGGGAAGCCTACTGATTACTGAGCTTCAACTACCCGGCAAAAAACGACTGCCGGTATCGGAAATACTCAAGTCTCGAGCAGAGCTATTGGCTTTAGGCCAGGTACTGGGTCAAAGGGTAGAAGACCCGAAGGTAAAAGGTAAATGAATGTTCGAGTCGCTGCCACCCATGTCATCACGGCCATACTTCAAGATGAAGGCTCTCTCAGCTCACTACTGCCTCATTATGCAACCAAGGTCGAGGACCGAGATCGAGGCCTGATGCAACAACTGTGTTATGGCACCCTGCGTTACTACCCCCGACTTTCAGCCTACTTGAACCTGTTACTGGCCAAACCTTTCAAAGACAAAGATAAGGATCTCGAGGCTGTACTGGCATGTTCTCTTTATCAATTATTGGAAACCCGTATTCCACCCCATGCCGCCGTCAATGAAGCTGTTGCCACCTGCAAAGCATTAAAAAAACCTTGGGCGAAAGGGTTAGTGAATGCCGTACTACGCCGGTTTCTACGTGAACGAATTGAATTAGACTCGGCACTCGAAAAAGATCAGGCCTTCAAAACTGCCCATCCCAACTGGTTGGTTGAATTGTGGCGCGAAGCTTGGCCAGACCAGCTGGATGCCATTATCGAAGCAAATAATGCACATCCCCCCATGACCCTAAGGGTTAATCAGAGCCGTAGCAATCAAACCCAATATCTAAAACAGCTTGAAATAGCAGGCTTCGAATCTTCTGCGACAGCATTTAGCCCAGAGGGTATTTCACTGGAAAAGCCTCAGGATGTTTTAACTTTGCCTGGGTTTTCCGAAGGCAATGTCAGTGTGCAAGATGAAGCAGCGCAATTAGCGGCTCATCTGCTCGAGCTTAAACCCGGACAACGAATATTAGATGCCTGCTGTGCCCCCGGGGGGAAAACCTGCCATATTTTGGAATTACTACGCAGTACCGGTGAACAAAGCAGTGATGTTGTAGCCCTTGATATTTCAGCAAAGCGACTAGAGCGTGTAGAGGAAAATCTGGAACGGCTAAGTTTGCAGGCGACATTAATTTCTGCCGATGCCGCTGACACTAACACCTGGTGGGATGGGCAGCACTTTGATCGAATTCTTCTCGATGCCCCCTGTTCAGCCACCGGCGTTATCCGCCGACACCCCGATGTGAAACTACTGCGCAAACCAGCAGATATTGCTAAGCTTGCGTCATTGCAACTGACCCTTCTCAACGCTCTTTGGCCACTATTGAAGGAAGATGGCATCCTGCTCTATGCCACATGTTCTACCTTGCCACAGGAAAATGATGAGGTTGTTTTAAATTTTGTTCGGACCGCATCAAATGCCACCGTGGAAAAATTACACCTTGAGGCTGGTTTAGAAACCCCCGCCGGGCGCCAACTGCTTCCGCTGATTGGTGGTCATGATGGTTTCTACTATGCTCAATTGAGAAAAACGTCATTGCATTAAAATGACAATAATAAATTGAACTGTGTAATGGGTGAGCGTTATCAACGCCATGAAGAATAAATGAAATTATCTGATAAGGCCGCTAAGGACTATCCGTTATGAAAATTGTGATTGTTGGGGCTGGCCAAGTAGGCGGCACTCTGACCGAGCATCTCGCCGGAGAATCTAATGATATTTCCGTAATCGATCTGGACGAGAGGCGTTTGCGAGAACTGCAGGATCGTCTCGACATCCGCACTATTCAGGGTATGGCGTCACACCCAGATGTATTAGTACGAGCCGGTATTGAAGATGCTGATATGCTGGTAGCCGTAACCAATAGTGATGAAATCAATATGACTGCCTGCCAGGTGGCTCACGCCCTATTTCGCACGCCCACCAAAATTGCCCGGGTCCGCGACCGCAGCTATACCTCCAACCAATATCGTGACCGACTGTTTAATGATGACAACTTTCCAGTGGATTTTATTATCTCTCCAGAGCAGGTGGTAACGGACTATATCTATCGCCTGGTACAGCAGCCTGGCGCTCTACAGGTATTAGATTTTGCCGATGGGTTAGCTCAACTGGTTGCCGTTAGAGTCGTCAAAGGTGGTCCACTAATGGGCCAAGAATTGCGCTTACTACGTGAACATATGCCCAATGTAGATGCTCGAGTAGCCGCTATTTTTCGCAAAGATCGTCCTATTGTGCCGGAAGGCGATACTATCATCGAAGAAAACGATGAAGTGTTCTTTATTGCCGCCAAGAAAAATATCCGAAAAGTGATGGGTGAACTCCGCAAACTGGATAATCCTTATCGTCGTTTAATTATTGCAGGGGGAGGTAACATTGGTTATCGCTTGGCCAAAGCCCTTGAAAAAGATCACAATCTTAAAATTATTGAATACTCCGAAGAACGCTGCCGTTATATTTCTGAGCGGCTGAACAATACCGTTGTTCTCAACGGGTCAGCCACGGACCAAGATCTCTTGCTGGAAGAAAACATCGAGAAAACTGATGTATTTCTTGCGTTAACCAACGATGACGAAGTCAACATCATGGCATCATTGTTGGCCAAACGGCTCGGTGCCGCAAAGGTGATGACTCTCATCAACAACCCGGTTTACGCCGATCTGGTGCAGGGTGGAGAAATTGATATTGCCATCTCTCCTCAACAAGCAACCACCAGCATTTTACTTACCCATGTAAGAAGAGGCGATAC
This sequence comes from uncultured Porticoccus sp., assembly GCA_963974675.1. Taxonomy (GTDB): domain Bacteria; phylum Pseudomonadota; class Gammaproteobacteria; order Pseudomonadales; family Porticoccaceae; genus Porticoccus. Next base: position 13,990 of record CAXBDQ010000042.1, read on the forward strand.
TGTCAGCGCTCACTCCTTACGTAGAGGTGCTGCCGAAGCCATGGAAATTATCGTTCATGGTGACCGTAAATCCTCAAAAGTAGTTGACCGCGCCATTGAAGATATTAAAGCACCACCTGGTGTTACATTAGCTGCATTGGTTCGTGATGGTGAGGTAATAATTGCACACCATGACACGGTGGTTCGCAATGATGACCATGCCATTGTATTTGTAGTAGACAAACGACGAACACGTGAAGTAGAAAAGTTATTCTCTGTCGGGTTTACGTTTTTTTAATGGCGGTCAGTTAACCTATGCAATTCAAAATAATTTCAAAAGTTCTCGGACTGATGGTGATGATATTCAGTCTGACACTGCTTACCCCACTGCTAGTTGCCAGTATTTATAACGAACAAACTCATATCGCTTTTTTCATGTCATTTGCGATTACTTTTTCAGTGGGCATGCTGATGTGGCTACCATTCAGCAACCATAAAGGCGACCTGAGAACCCGGGATGGCTTCCTGATCACAACATTATTCTGGACCATACTGAGCTTGGCGGGTGCTATACCCTTTATATTGGTGAGTCCCATTCACTTGCAGCTCACTGATGCTGTCTTCGAGTCCGTTTCCGGACTTACCACCACCGGGGCAACCGTCATCACAGGGCTTGATTTTCTCCCCAAATCCATTCTTTACTACCGACAACAACTACATTGGCTGGGTGGTATCGGGATTGTAGTTATTGCCATTGCTATCATGCCAATGCTCGGTGTCGGTGGTATGCAGCTCTATAAAGCGGAAACGCCGGGGCCTGTAAAAGATAACAAGATGACTCCTCGCATAACTCAGACCGCCAAAGCTCTTTTTACCATCTACCTTACTTTAACTATTATTTGTTCCACTGCTTACTGGTTCGCCGGCATGAACATATTTGATTCTATTACCCATGCATTTTCAACCATCGCCACGGGTGGGTTTGGCAATTACGATGCCAGTATGGGTTATTTCAACAACCCGATAATTTATTGTATCTGTACTTTTTTCATGCTTATTTCGGGGCTCAGCTTTGGTCTTCACTACTACTCATGGATTAAGGGCAGTATTATTCACTACTGGCACAATTCTGAATCCAAGATGTACCTTACCCTGATTTTTTGTACCAGTATTATCTGTTGTGGATATCTCTATTTTACCAAAACACTGTCCCTTTCTGACAGTCTTTTACACGGTACTTTTCAGCTGGTTTCGATTATGACCAGTACGGGGTTTGTTACGGTAGATTTCAGTAATTGGCCAACCTTTCTTCCGGTTTTTCTAATCATTTTGTCATTTTTTGGGGCCTGTGCCGGTTCGACTGGTGGTGGTATTAAGGTCGGTCGAATGCTGATTCTTTCCAAACAATCGCTACGTGAGATCTACCGTCTTATCCATCCCAATGCCGTTTACTCTATCAAATTACGCAACCGTACTGTACCGGAACGGGTTGCAGACGGTGTCTGGGCTTTTTTCGGTGTGTATCTGGCTATTTTTTATTTCCTAGTCATACTGCTTCAGTTGACCGGCCTAGATTACTTATCAGCTTGGTCCAGTACCGCTGCTGCCCTTAATAACCTCGGCCCTGGACTGGGTGATGCATCGGCACATTATGGTGAAATTAACAGTATCGCAAAATGGTTGTTATCTGCGGCAATGATCATTGGAAGGTTGGAAATTTTTACCGTATTGGTACTCTTTACCCCCATGTTCTGGCGCAGGTAATAGGATAACCTATGTCTCTCACTGAAAATTTTGAAAAGATACTGACTAGTGGTAACGACTCTGCCATGCTTCGGTTCGGTCTCGGCAGCGCCTACTTCAACGACAAAAACTATCAAAAAGCTATTCCCCATCTACAAAAATGTATCGAGATAGACAATAGTTATTCTGCCGCCTACAAACTGATGGGAAAAGCACAGATAAAACTAGGGCTGACAGAGCAAGCTAGAACCGTCCTGGAAGCGGGCCTTGAACAAGCAAGACTGAAGGGAGATAAACAAACCGAACGGGAAATCCAAGTGTTTTTAAAAAAACTTTGATCCCGATCATAACAAGTGACTATGGTTCTTAGTCAAGCTTTTACACCAAATTTTCATCCCAGTA
>CAXBDQ010000043.1:0-15825 GCA_963974675.1 uncultured Porticoccus sp.
TACCGCGCTCACGTTCTTCCGGTGCGTTATCAATGCCGTCAAACGCGACCATTTCCCCGCCCCACACTTCTGCACATACACGAGTCAGTGCCGCTGTCAGCGTAGTTTTACCATGGTCAACGTGACCAATTGTGCCCACATTTACGTGGGGCTTATTTCGCTCAAATTTTGCCTTTGCCATTGTTATACCCTCTCAAACTTAAGACTTAAATTTTTAAATTAAAATTTATTTTTGGCCATCACTTCGTCGGCAACGTTGCGAGGCGCTTCGGAATACTTCTCAAACTCCATGGTAAATGTTGCGCGCCCTTGCGTCGCAGAACGAAGATCAGTGGCATAGCCAAACATCTCGGCCAACGGCACTTCAGCACTAATAACTTTCCCCATGGAGCTATCATCCATACCTTGAATGACGCCTCTGCGGCGATTTAAATCACCAACAACATCACCCATATTGGCTTCAGGTGTAACCACCTCAACCTTCATTGTTGGCTCAAGCAATACTGCACCACCACGATCGGCAAGCTTTTTGGTCGCTAAGGAGCCCGCTATTTTAAAAGCCATTTCATTGGAATCTACATCGTGGAATGAGCCATCAAACAATGTGGCCTTTAATCCAAGCAGGGGATACCCCGCTAAAACGCCATTTTGCATTTGCTCTGAAATACCTTTTTCAATTGCAGGAATATATTCCCTAGGCACAGTTCCACCAACAATCTCATTAACGAATTCCAAACCTTCTGCACTCGGATCTTCTGCTGGTTCAAACTTAATCCAAACATGTCCGTATTGACCACGACCACCAGATTGTCGAATAAACTTACCTTCTATATCACAGGTATTGCGAATCGCTTCACGATAAGCCACCTGAGGTTTACCTATGTTTGCTTCAACACCAAACTCACGACGCATCCGCTCGACCAGAATATCTAGGTGTAATTCGCCCATACCAGAAATAATGGTTTGTCCGGTTTCTTCATCCGTTTTCACCCGAAAAGAAGGGTCTTCCTGAGCAAGCTTACCCAAAGCAACGCCCATTTTCTCTTGATCGGCTTGCGACCTAGGCTCAACCGCCACAGAGATAACCGGTTCTGGAAACTCCATCCGCTCTAGAATAATTTTGCTTTGTTCAGCACAAAGCGTATCACCAGTAGTCACATCTTTTAGGCCAATGGCAGCTGCAATGTCTCCCGCCAGTACCTCTTTTATATCTTCACGGCTGTTGGCGTGCATCTGCACCATCCGACCAACACGCTCTCTCTTCATTTTCACTGAATTGTAAACTGCAGTACCACTTTCCAACCTGCCGGAGTAAACACGGAAAAAAGTAAGCGTACCCACAAATGGGTCTGTAGCAATCTTGAATGCCAAGGCAGAAAAGGGTGCATCATCATCTGCTGCTCGCGTCGCAAGTGTCTCACCATCCTCAAGCGTACCTTCAATAGCTTTAACTTCTGTCGGAGATGGTAAATACTCAACTACCGCATCCAATACCGCTTGCACACCTTTGTTCTTGAAAGCTGAACCACCCAGTACAGGAATAATTTCATTGGCTAGCGTACGCTGACGGATAGCCAACTTAATTTCTTCCTCTGACAGATCACCACCATCGAGGTACTTTTCCATCAATTCATCGTTTGCTTCCGCTGCTGCTTCAACCAGAAACTCTCGCATTACTTCACACTCTGCAACGAGCTCTTCGGGAATCTCTTCATAAACAAACGTCATTCCTTGGTCTGCTTCGTTCCAAAGAATTGCCTTCATTTTTATCAGGTCGACAACACCTTTGAAATTTTCCTCAGAACCAATGGTCATTTGCAGTGGTACCGCGTTAGCTCCCAAACGCTGCTTAAGTTGATCAACAACCATCATAAAGTCTGCGCCGGTGCGGTCCATTTTGTTAACAAATACCAGTCGGGGGACTTCATACTTATTGGCTTGACGCCATACGGTTTCAGTTTGGGGCTGGACGCCGGAAGATCCGCAAAGCACCACAACTGCACCATCTAAAACACGCAGTGAGCGCTCAACCTCAATGGTAAAATCAACATGCCCAGGGGTATCGATAATATTGATTCGATGCTGGTCAAATTGCTGCTGCATACCGGACCAGAAACAGGTGGTAGCTGCCGAAGTGATCGTAATTCCTCGCTCTTGCTCCTGCTCCATCCAATCCATGGTCGCTGCACCATCATGAACTTCACCAATCTTATGCGACAGGCCTGTATAAAACAGCACTCGTTCAGTGGTGGTCGTCTTACCAGCATCCACGTGAGCGCAGATACCAATATTGCGATAGCGGGCAATGGGAGTCTTACGAGGCACTATATTTCCCCAACACGATTAATTTATTACAGTTAAAACTAAAACCATTCGTCTTAAAAACCACCAAAGGGTAGCTGACAACAGCTACCCTTTGGTGAAGACTCAACTTACCGATATAACAATTAGAACCGGAAGTGAGAGAACGCCTTGTTGGCTTCAGCCATACGGTGAACATCTTCACGCTTCTTAACTGCTCCACCTTTGCTCTGATGGGCATCAATAATCTCACCAGCCAAACGCTGGGCCATAGATTTTTCGCCACGCTTACGGGCATAGTCCACCATCCAACGCATAGCCAATGCAATACGACGCGAGGGACGAACTTCAATCGGCACTTGATAAGTAGCACCACCAACACGGCGGGACTTAACCTCCACAGAAGGGGCTATATTATCCAAGGCTGTTTCAAAAACCGCGATAGGGTCTTCTTTAAGACGGCTCTCTACCAGGTCGAGAGCTCCATAAATAATACTTTCGGCAACTGCTTTCTTGCCGCTGACCATGACATGGTTCATAAACTTGGCTAAGGTGATATTTCCGAATTTTGGATCCGGGAGTATTTCACGCTTAGCGACTACTCTTCTTCTAGGCATAATCTTGCTCTTCTCTTCAGGGTTTTCCGGGATGAACTGATAGGTTCCTCACCCGGCCTTACTCGGTTCTTACCGACGCAAAGTAACGTCCTTACTTAGGACGTTTGGTACCATATTTCGAGCGACGTTGCTTACGGTTATTCACACCAGCAGTATCAAGACTTCCTCGAACGGTGTGATAACGCACACCAGGAAGATCCTTAACACGACCACCGCGAATCAAAACAACACTGTGCTCTTGCAGGTTATGTCCTTCACCACCGATATACGAAGTTACTTCGTAACCGTTGGTTAATCGAACACGACAGACCTTACGCAAGGCAGAGTTTGGCTTTTTAGGTGTAGTGGTATACACCCGGGTACATACACCACGGCGCTGCGGGCAAGCTTGCAGCGCAGGCACATCGCTTTTAACGACTTTGCGTTTTCTCGGCTTACGAACCAACTGGTTGATCGTTGCCATTCAATTAACTCCAGATAAAAACGTCTTCCATCGGAAGACTTTAAAAATAAGCCTGTAATACAGGCCCCTATTCAGGGAGGCGGCATTCTAAAGACACCGCACCCTTGAGTCAAGCGGCTCCAAACTTGGACCGCCCTTATTCATTCTCTCAGCTTTCGCCAGAACTCAAAGCCTCACTTAATGCTGCTTCAATATCAATGGCACTGACAGAAGTTTCACTCACGTCTTTGCGAGCTTCACGAGCTTCACGGCGTTGACGATGATAAGTCAATCCCGTGCCAGCCGGAATCAAACGGCCCACAACTACGTTTTCTTTCAAGCCACGCAAGGGATCCGATTTCCCGGTCACTGATGCCTCGGTAAGAACACGCGTTGTTTCTTGGAACGAGGCCGCGGAAATGAAGCTTTCTGTAGCAAGCGATGCTTTGGTAATACCCAGTAATAGACGCTCATACTTGGCTGGGAATTTCCCATCAGCCGCCAGTTTCTCGTTTTCTTCAAGTACTCGGTTAAATTCTACTTGCTCGCCTTTCACAAAGGAGGAATCACCCATTTCAGTAATTTCAACTTTGCGAAGCATTTGACGGCAGATAACCTCGATATGCTTATCGTTAATTTTTACACCTTGTAAGCGATAAACCTCCTGAATCTCATTCACGATATATTTCGCGAGAGAATCAACACCCTGCAAACGTAGAATGTCGTGAGAGTTCTCAGGACCATCCGCTATAGTCTCACCCTTCGCAACGAATTCACCTTCGTAGACACCCAGCTGACGCCACTTCGGTATCAACGCCTCATAGTGATCACTGCCATCAGGAAGTAGTTCACCATGGGGAGGAGTAATGACTAGGCGACGCTTGCCCTTGGTTTCCTTACCAAAGGTAACTGTACCGGTAATCTCAGCCAAGATAGCCGGATCTTTTGGCTTACGTGCTTCAAATAGGTCGGCAACTCGCGGCAGACCACCAGTAATATCTCGGGTCTTGGAACCTTCTTGTGGGATACGAGCAATAATATCACCAATACCCACATGACTCGCATCACGGATACTGAGAATAGCACTCGGCGGCAACATATAGTGTGCAGGTACAGTTGAGTTAGCAAAAGTTAACTCATTACCCTCGTCATCGAGCAAAGTCACCATCGGCTTCAGATCTTTACCCGCCGATGGACGCTCGTTAGGATCAATCACAGCAATACTAGAAAGGCCCGTCATTTCATCCGTTTGACTACGGATACTTAAACCCTCTTCCATACCAGAGAACGCGGTCTTACCAGCGACTTCAGTAATAATGGAGTGAGTATGGGGGTCCCAGTTGGCCACGACATCACCAGCGGCAACAGTAGCGCCTTCTTTAACTTTAATCACGGCGCCATAAGGCAACTTATACCGCTCGCGTTCACGGCCATTTTCATCAGCCAGCGCCAGCTCACCGGAGCGGGATACCGCGACCAATTCACCATTTTCGCGCTCGACCACTTTAATGTTAACCAAGCGAACAGTTCCGCTCATTTTGACCTGAATACTGTCAACAGCCGACGCTCGAGAAGCCGCACCACCAATGTGGAACGTACGCATGGTCAGCTGGGTTCCCGGCTCACCAATAGACTGAGCCGCAACCACACCAACGGCTTCACCCATATTGATTTGATGACCACGCGCCAAATCGCGACCATAGCATTCTGAACAAATACCGTACCGGGTTTCACAAGTGATAGGTGAGCGAACTTGTAGCTCATCAATACCCATTAATTCGATGCGTTCGACCCACCTCTCATCAATCATGGTTCCGGCTTCGACAATGATATCGTTCGTGCCAGGTTTCACCACATCCAGCGATACAACACGGCCGAGAATACGGTCACCCAATGATTCGATGATATCGCCGCCTTCAATAACAGGCGCCATCAACAGGCCTTCCGTCGTACCACAATCATCTTCAACAACCACCAGATCCTGAGACACATCCACCAAACGGCGAGTCAGGTAACCGGAGTTTGCTGTTTTCAATGCCGTATCTGCCAAACCTTTACGAGCACCGTGAGTGGAGATGAAGTACTGTAAAACACTCAAACCTTCGCGGAAGTTTGCAGTAATAGGTGTTTCAATAATAGAGCCATCGGGACGTGCCATCAAACCACGCATACCCGCCAGCTGACGAATCTGTGCGGGAGAACCACGAGCACCAGAGTCAGCCATGATAAATACGGAGTTGAACGAAGCCTGCTCTTCCGTTTTACCGTCTTTATTGATAACAGGCTCGGTACTGATCACTTCCATCATGGACTTAGCAACGTGATCGTTTGCACGAGACCAAATATCAATAACCTTGTTGTATTTCTCACCCTGAGTAACCAAACCAGAGGCAAACTGACTTTCAATTTCTTTCACTTCATCTTCAGCGCGGGAAATAATTTCTCCCTTTGCATCAGGAATCGTAAAGTCATTCACGCCAATAGAGCAACCAGACTTAGTGGAGAAGTCAAACCCGGTGTACATCAGCTGATCGGCAAAAATAACTGTCGCCTTCAATCCGACATCACGGTAGCAACGGTTAATAATTCTTGAAATCGCTTTCTTGGTCATGGGCTGGTTAACCAGATCAAAACCTAGGCCAGCAGGGACAATATCCCATAACAACGCACGACCTACCGTAGTATCTACAATATATGTTCTTTTTTGTTCTTCGCCTTCTTCGCTGAAAGTCATTTCATCAATACGTACTTTCACCCGAGCCTGAAGATGTGCCTGCTTACTATAATAAGCGCGCGACACTTCTTTCAGGTTGGCATAAACACTGCCTTCTCCCAGAGCATTTACACGCTCACGAGTCATCCAATACAGACCCAACACAACGTCCTGGGATGGAACAATAATGGGCTCACCACTAGCAGGTGACAAAATATTGTTGGTGGACATCATCAGTGCCCGAGATTCCAACTGTGCTTCCAATGTCAGCGGCACATGAACCGCCATCTGGTCACCATCGAAATCCGCGTTATAGGCAGCACAAACCAAGGGGTGCAACTGAATCGCTTTACCTTCAATCAGTACTGGCTCAAACGCCTGAATGCCGAGACGGTGAAGTGTTGGCGCACGGTTAAGTAACACGGGGTGCTCACGAATCACATCATCGAGGATATCCCAAACAACGGGCTCTTCACGCTCAACCATTTTCTTAGCAGCTTTGATCGTCGTAGCTAAACCACGAAGCTCAAGTTTAGAGAAGATAAAGGGCTTGAACAGTTCCAGCGCCATACGCTTTGGCAGACCACATTGATGCAAACGTAAAGTAGGTCCAACAACGATGACCGAACGGCCAGAGTAATCAACCCGCTTACCCAACAAGTTCTGACGGAAGCGACCCTGCTTACCTTTAATCATGTCAGCAAGGGACTTCAACGGACGCTTGTTAGAGCCTGTTATGGCACGACCACGACGACCATTATCCAGCAACGCATCAACCGACTCTTGCAGCATACGTTTTTCATTGCGCACGATGATGTCAGGAGCATTCAGTTCTAACAGCCGCTTCAAACGGTTGTTACGATTGATTACACGGCGGTAAAGATCATTCAGATCAGATGTGGCAAAACGCCCGCCATCCAAAGGAACCAATGGCCTCAGATCTGGTGGCAATACCGGCAATGCCTCAAGCACCATCCACTCTGGTTTATTCCCAGAACCGAGAAATGCTTCCAACAACTTCAGTCGTTTGGAGAATTTTTTAATTTTAGTTTCTGAGCGGGTATTAGGAATCTCTTCACGAATCGTCGCAATTTCTTGCGCCAAATCAAGATCCTTCATCAATGTTTGGATACCTTCGGCACCCATCATCGCTTCAAAGTCATCACCAAACTCTTCCATGGACTGGAAGTATTCTTCATCGGTGAGCAGCTGGCCACGCTCGAGTGTTGTCATGCCCGGATCAGTCACAACAAATGACTCGAAATACAACACCCTTTCAATTTCACGAAGGGTCATATCTAGCATTAAACCAATACGAGATGGCAGTGATTTAAGGAACCAGATATGTGCTACGGGACAAGCCAACTCAATGTGAGCCATTCTGTCGCGTCGTACTTTTGCCAGAGTGACTTCGACGCCACACTTTTCACACACAATACCGCGGTGCTTCATGCGCTTGTACTTGCCGCAGAGGCACTCATAGTCTTTTACTGGGCCAAAAATTTTGGCACAAAACAAACCTTCACGTTCCGGTTTGAATGTACGGTAATTAATAGTTTCCGGCTTTTTAACTTCTCCGTAGGACCATGACCGGATCATATCCGGTGATGCCAAACCGATGCGGATTGCATCAAATTCGCCTGTTTGATCCTGTGACTTGAGCAGATTCAGTAAGTCTTTCAACGCCTTTCTCCAGAGTGGGTGCTATCTTTGCGTAGTGGGCACATGGCCCACTCCCAACTTATCTTTTACTACAGAACTCTTAAGTACAATTACTCGCTTTCCAGCTCGATATTGATACCCAACGAGCGGATTTCCTTCACCAACACATTGAAGGACTCCGGCATACCTGGTTCCATACGATGATCGCCGTCCACAATGTTTTTATACATTTTGGTACGACCATTAACATCATCAGATTTCACCGTCAGCATTTCCTGCAAAGTGTAGGAAGCACCATAAGCTTCTAATGCCCAGACCTCCATTTCACCAAAGCGCTGACCACCAAATTGTGCTTTACCACCCAATGGTTGCTGGGTAACCAAACTGTAGGAACCGGTAGAACGTGCATGCATTTTATCGTCCACCAAGTGGTTCAACTTCAACATATACATGTAACCAACGGTGACAGGACGCTCAAACTGATCGCCGGTACGGCCATCATAAAGTGTCATCTGCCCACTTTCAGGTAAGTCTGCCAACTTCAACAGTTGCTTAATTTCAACCTCATTCGCACCATCAAATACAGGTGTCGCTATCGGCACACCGCCACGAAGGTTGTCTGTAAGCTCGTCAAACTCTTCGCTTGATAGCTTGTCAAGTTCAACGCGTTGAGTATCGACCCCAACGTCATAAACTTCTTGAAGGAACTTGCGAACCTCAGCAGTCTTTTTCTGCTCTTGAAGCATGCGGTCAATTTTCTCACCCAAGGTTTTTGCGGCCAAACCCATATGAGTTTCAAGAATCTGCCCCACGTTCATCCGAGACGGCACACCCAGCGGATTCAATACCACATCAACGGGGACACCGTTTTCGTCATAAGGCATATCTTCAACCGGCATAATGACCGAGATAACACCCTTGTTACCGTGACGACCAGCCATCTTGTCGCCAGGCTGAACACGGCGCTTAACAGCCAAATAAACTTTAACCGTTTTTAACACGCCAGGGGCAAGGTCATCACCACTTTGAAGTTTGCCTTTTTTATCAGCAAAGCGTTCATCCAGAATATTGCGTCGCTCTTTAAGCAACTCTTCAGCACGAGCTACTTGCTCATTAAGAGCCTCGTCACTCATACGAATGTTAAACCATTCGTCACTGGTATAACTGGCGGCAATTTCAGCTGTCAGCTTGTCGCCTTTTTTCAGCTCAGAGGCTTTAACAACTTCGCTTCCCGTTAACGCTGCGCTGAGACGCTCAAAAGTGGCATTTTCCATGATGCGATATTCATCATTGAGATCTAGCCTGAACTGATCCAATGCTGATTTCTCAATTTCCAATGAACGCTGGTCTTTTTCCAAGCCTTCACGGGTAAATACCTGCACGTCAATTACCGTTCCTTTGGTACCGGAAGGCACACGCAGAGAGGTATCTTTTACGTCCGAGGCTTTTTCACCAAAAATAGCGCGCAGTAGCTTTTCTTCTGGCGTCAGCTGGGTTTCACCTTTTGGTGTGACCTTACCCACCAGAATATCGCCCGCAACAACCTCGGCGCCGATGTAAACAATACCGGATTCATCTAGCCGAGACAGCGCAGCTTCACCTACGTTCGGGATATCTGAAGTAATTTCTTCTGAACCCAACTTAGTATCGCGAGCAGTACAGGTTAGCTCCTGAATGTGGATGGTAGTAAAGCGATCCTCCTGAACCACACGCTCAGAGATGAGGATGGAATCCTCAAAGTTGTAACCATTCCAAGGCATAAATGCAATACGCATGTTTTGCCCCAGAGCCAACTCACCCATATCAATGGAAGGACCATCAGCAAGGATATCACCACGAGCGATCGTGTGCCCCTGACGAACAATAGGGCGCTGATTAATACAAGTGTTTTGGTTTGACCGGGTATATTTGGTCAAATTATAGATATCGACACCCGCATCACCGGCTTCTACTTCTGCATCGTTAACCCGGACCACAATCCGGCTAGCATCAACACTTTCAATCTCACCGCCACGACGTGCGACCACACAAACACCGGAGTCCGCAGCCACAAATTTCTCAAAACCAGTACCCACTAACGGCTTTTCAGCTTTCAGTGTTGGCACCGCTTGGCGCTGCATGTTTGAACCCATCAAAGCCCGGTTCGCATCATCGTGCTCCAAAAATGGAATCAACGATGCCGCCACAGAAACAACCTGCTGCGGAGAAACGTCCATATAATGAACTTCTTCCGGCGCCTTAAGAGCAAACTCGCCCTGGTGACGAACGCTCACAAGCTCCCCAGACAACAATCCCTTCTTATCTACTGCAGCCGAAGCCTGAGCAATAATGTAGCTGGCCTCATTAATAGCAGATAGATATTCGATATCATCGGTCACCTTACAATCCACAACCTTACGGTAAGGAGACTCAAGGAAACCGTAATCATTGGTGCGCGCATAGGCGGCCAATGAATTAATCAAGCCAATGTTTGGACCTTCAGGTGTCTCAATAGGACACACTCGACCGTAGTGAGTCGGGTGAACATCCCGCACTTCAAAACCGGCACGCTCACGAGTCAAACCACCTGGCCCAAGAGCCGATACGCGACGTTTGTGAGTCACTTCTGATAAAGGGTTGTTCTGATCCATGAACTGGGACAATTGGCTTGAGCCAAAAAATTCCTTCATGGCTGCAGCAACAGGCTTGGCATTGACCAAGTCCTGAGGCATCAGGCCATCAGATTCCGCAACCGACAAACGCTCTTTCACCGCACGCTCTACACGAACAAGACCGATACGGAATTGGTTTTCAGCCATTTCGCCCACTGAGCGGATACGGCGGTTACCAAGGTGATCGATATCATCAACCACACCTTTACCATCACGAATACCTATCAGTACTTTCAAGACATCAACAATATCTTCACGACACAGGATGCCTTCGCCTGTTTCTGCTTCACGCCCGAGACGACGGTTAAACTTCATCCGTCCCACAGAAGACAAATCATAGCGCTCAAGACTAAAGAACAGGTTATTAAACAGATTTTCAGCAGACTCTTTGGTCGGCGGCTCACCAGGACGCATCATGCGGTAAATTTCTACCAGCGACTCTAACTGGGTACGAGTACTGTCGGCCCGCAAGGTGTCTGAGATAAAAGGACCGCAATCCAAATCATTGGTATAAATGGTTTCGACTGACTTCAATCCAGCTGCACGTAATTGCTCCAAGACTTCTTCAGTAATCTCAGTGTTACATTCCAGCAATACCTCACCGGTCTCTGGGTTAATAATATCTTTGGCTAACGGACGACCATAAAGATATTCTGCAGGAACCGTCAATTTGGTGATATTTTGTTTTTCCAGCTCACGAACATGACGAGCAGTGACTCGACGCCCGTCCTCGACAATCACTTTGTTGCCCTTGCCTTTAATATCAAAATTCGCCATATCACCGCGCAATCTTGAAGGCACAAGGTCCAATGTGTAGGTGTCGTCTTTGCCCAAATTAAACGTACTGGTTTCAAAGAAAATCGCTAGCATTTCTTCTGAGCTATAGCCCAGAGCGCGCAGTAAAATTGACGCAGGCAATTTACGACGACGGTCAATACGTACAAATACTAAATCTTTTGGATCGAACTCAAAATCGAGCCAAGAACCACGGTAAGGAATGACTCGCGCAGAGTACAGCAGCTTACCAGATGAGTGCGTCTTACCCTTATCATGGTCAAAGAAGACCCCAGGGGAACGGTGGAGCTGGGAAACAATTACCCGCTCTGTACCATTGATAATAAAAGTGCCGTTATTCGTCATCAGTGGGATTTCTCCCATGTAGACTTCCTGCTCTTTAATATCCTTAATGGTTTTATAAGAAGAGTCTTTATCGTAGATCATTAAACGGACGCGAACTCTTAGCGGCACCGCATAAGTTACACTACGAAGCTTACACTCTTCCTCATCAAAAACTGGTTTACCCAGTTTATAGTCGACATATTCAAGCCCTGCATTTCCCGAATAACTAACAATCGGGAATACGGAATTAAAAGCCGCATGCAAGCCGGCGTCCATCCTATCTTCGATGGTCACACCTATTTGCGTAAACTTTCGATAGGAGTCGAGCTGAATCGCAAGCAGATAAGGCAATTCCATAACCTGTGGCAGCTTGCCAAAATCCTTACGGATGCGTTTTTTCTCAGTGTACGAGTAAGCCATCATATTCCCCAGCACGTTCACTTGGCCCTAAGACCGTATCAGCATTTCCCAGCCTTTCAGCTGTCGACCTTTTTTTCAAAAAAGGATTTTGTAGATCCCGCTAACAGTCGCTCGACCATAAACAGGAAAAGGCCGGCGGGTATTTACCCACCAGCCCATGTCCAATAAATTATCGGACAACCAGCATACCAAGCTTATTTAAGCTCAGCAGTAGCGCCAGCTTCTTCCAACTGCTTCTTAGCTTCTTCCGCTTCGTCCTTGGAAACGCCTTCTTTAATGGCGGAAGGAGCGCCGTCAACAAGCGCTTTAGCTTCTTTCAGGCCCAGACCAGTGATAGAGCGAACAGCTTTAATCGCGTTTACTTTCTTCTCGCCAGCTGAAGTCAGCATTACATCAAATTCGGTTTGCTCTTCAACAGCACTAGCGTCACCGCCAGCAGCTGGGGCTGCAGCAACAGCAACGGCTGCTTGTGCAGAAACACCAAATTTTTCTTCCATTGCTTCAACAAGCTCAACAACTTCCATTACGCTCATTTCAGCAATTGCATTCAAAATGTCATCTTTGGACAGAGCCATGACTCAATCTCCTGATATTAAATAAATTTAAATAAACGATGTCGTGAGTTAGGCAGCTTCCTGCTTTTGATCACGAACGGCCGCTACAACACGTGTTATTTTGGTAGGCACTTCATTGAAAGTACGAACCAACTTGGTAACTGGAGCAAGTGTCACACTTGCCAACAGACCCAGAGCTTGCTCCATGGTCGGTAAGTTGGCGAGCACATCGATTTGCGCCTTGTCTAACAATTGACCACTGACGGAAAGCGCTTTTACTTCAAATTTATCATTTGCTTTCGCAAAATCTTTGAATAAACGCGCTGCGGCACCTGGGTCCTCCATAGAGAATCCAAACAGCGACGGACCAGCTAGCACATCGGACACACACTCGAACTCCGTACCCTCAAACGCACGTTTCGCTAATGTATTGCGAACTACACGAAGATCGATATTTTGTTCACGTGCTTGTGCACGAAGCGCTGTCATGTCTGTCACAGTGACACCACGAGCGTCAGCAATTACCAGTGACAACGCATTGCCAGCAGTCTCGTTAACTTCAGCAACAATCGCTTTTTTGTCTTCGAGATTCAATGCCACGAGATTATCTCCTGGATTTTATTGATCACCCCGCAAGGAGCTTTCAACTGGTTAAACACCAACCTAAATACAGTCGGTGCAGTTTCGGTGATCAAATCCAGTTAAAAAAATACTGAACTGGGTCACACCATCTGCGTAGGCGTTTTTCCAACTACAACCCAACTAAGCAGGCTTGGAATCCGCATTAAACCCTTAAAGGCACCTACGGTCTTTGACAGCCCGAGCGATGTACTACACAACCACCACTCAGACCCCAAAGTTAGGTTTAAGCCTCCCCTGTTTACACAACAGCAGAAACTTAGGCGTCTTAGACTTCCAGAGACGCCTGATCAATAATCAAGCCAGGACCCATCGTTGTTGAGAGAGTCACTTTCTTGAGGAAAATACCTTTGGCTGAAGCAGGCTTAGCCTTTTTCAAATCCACAATAAGTGCTTCCAAATTTTCTTTCAGCGCGCCAGCTTCAAAAGTAATACTGCCAATAGCACCGTGGATGATACCGTTTTTATCGACACGGTAACGCACCTGTCCAGCCTTAGCATTTTTAACAGCAGTCACCACATCGGGGGTCACTGTGCCGGTTTTAGGATTTGGCATCAAACCGCGAGGACCAAGCACCTGGCCCAACTGACCAACGACACGCATGGCCGCAGGATCAGCGATAACTACATCAAAATCCATCTTGCCGGCTTTAATTTCTTCTGCTAAATCTTCCATGCCAACCAAATCAGCACCAGCAGCTTTAGCAGCCTCAGCGGCTTCACCCTGAGTGAACACGGCTACTCGTACAGTTTTACCGGTACCATTTGGTAGCGTGGTAGCACCACGAACGGCCTGGTCAGATTTACGGGGGTCAATGCCCAAATTAACTGCCACATCAACAGCTTCAGGAAATTTGACTGTAGAGAGCTCTTTCAGCAAAGCAACTGCTTCACCTATTGAATACTGCTTACCGATTTCAACTTTTTCACGGATAGCGCGAAAACGCTTAGATAGCTTAGCCATTTACACACCCTCCACGTCAAGGCCCATAGAACGGGCAGAACCAGCAATAGTACGAACAGCTGCATCCATATCAGCAGCTGTTAGGTCAGCTTGTTTTGCGGTAGCAATTTCTTCCAATTGCGCGCGCGTCACTTTGCCAACTTTTACTGTATTAGGGCGACCACTACCGCTTTTGATGCCTGCTGCCTTCTTAAGCAAAAAAGATGCGGGTGACGTTTTCATGGTAAAGGTAAAACTGCGATCACCGTATACACTGATCACAACAGGAACAGGAGAACCCGCCTCTACACCTTGAGTTTGCGCATTAAATGCCTTACAAAACTCCATGATATTAACACCGTGCTGACCCAACGCAGGACCTACGGGTGGACTCGGATTGGCCTGACCAGCAGGCACTTGAAGCTTGATATACGCCTCTACTTTCTTAGCCATTTTACTTTCTCCTAAATGGGTCTAACGCCTCAGAGTAATACTGCGCACAGTACAACTCGTCTCCGGCTCCCCTGCTACCGCCCACCATGAGCACCAGCGTTAAAAACTTTGTCAGGCTTTTTCTACCTGGGTAAATTCAAGCTCTACCGGTGTAGAACGCCCAAAAATAGAGACAGACACGCGTACACGGCTCTTCTCATAATTGACCTCTTCAACAACACCATTGAAGTCATTAAAGGGACCGTCAATAACCCGCACAACTTCACCCGCCTCAAAAATAGTCTTGGGCCGCGGCTTGTCTTCTGAATCCTGAACTCTTTGCAGGATTGCGCTCGCCTCTTTATCTGTAATGGGCGCAGGCTCCTCAGCCTTACCACCAATAAAGCCCATCACTCTAGGGGTCTCCTTCACCAAATGCCAAGTATCATCATTCAGCTCCATTTGAACCAGCACATAGCCCGGAAAGAATTTACGCTCACTTTTGCGCTTCTGGCCACCCCTGATCTCTACCACTTCTTCCGTAGGAACAAGAATGTCACCAAAACTACCTTCCATACCATAAAGCGCCACACGGTCTTGTAACGCTGCAGCAACTTTCTTTTCATAGCCTGAATAGGCGTGTACTACATACCAGCGCATCTGAACCCCTTAAACCCTGAATCTTTAACCGATAACCATGGAAGCGAGCCAACCGAACAACGAGTCTAGCCCCCAAAGGATCAAAGACATCGCCAACACCACAACCACAACCATCAACGTGGTCTGATTACGCTCCTGGCGAGTAGGCCAAACCACACGACGAGCTTCATTATAAGCTCCGCGCAGCAACGCCATAAAACCATTGCCTTTCTGTGTATTGATCGCAATAAAGGCAACAACAACAGCAACAACAACCAAGGCCACCACCCGATAAAGCAGTGACTCCTCAGAGAAATAGTAGTTACCATAAACAGCGCCAGCAATTAACAACGCAACAGCGAACCACTTCAGGCCATCCAGCTGATACTGCTTTTCTTCAGTCGTCGCACTCATTTTCGCACTGCGCCCTTCTTGCCAAACTCAGCCAACCACACTAAGCATTTAGATGTAAGACTGGCAGGCCAGGAGGGACTCGAACCCCCAACACCCGGTTTTGGAGACCGGTGCTCTACCAATTGAACTACTGGCCTGTCGTGAAAACCTTAAAATAAAAAATCTTAACAACTGAGCCGAGGCACCCAAAGAAGCCTCGGCTCAGAATCAACACAAACTGTATTAATTATTCAATAATTTTTGCCACAACACCTGCACCGACGGTACGACCACCTTCAC
>CAXBDQ010000044.1:0-15677 GCA_963974675.1 uncultured Porticoccus sp.
CGCACAGTAATTTTTTGAAATTATTTGCCGCCATGCCAGCGCCACCACGAGAAAACGAAAAACTAACAATAGCTATGCGCAACATATTTCACACCTCTTTTATAATAATTAAAAACAAAAAAGGCTACAAAAAATAAAAATAAGCTCGGCGAAAAATACCCAGTCCCACGCACGAACACTTCAACAAATGACGCATAAATAAAAACAAGTGAAAAAAGGTAGCTCGCTTCGAGCCTTTGATGCCTATAGATCACTCTTCGCAACTTAAAAAATACACAAAAAAATAAAAATATATAGTAAAGTAATAAAAAAATGCCCAAAACACCAAGTTCAGCTATAAGCTTCGCTGCAACAAAACCACCATCTTGGCGATTTAATCCAATTCCACCTTGCCCTTGGTTCAGAATAGTCATAATTTTGTAAGATATTTCAGACGGAGGTTGAGTCCCTAACATTTGAAAACCCAGACCAAAACCATTTGTATCAATCAAAGCATTGTAAGCGGCAAATAAACCTTGCAAATAAACGAGCACGGTCAAATTATCTGAGTCAGGCGACAAAATAATTCGTGTCAAAAAATATGGATCGTTTAAAATAAAGAAAATACCAAATATAGATGTTGGTATAAATATTAAAAAAGATATTAAACTTAAGCGGATAATTAGACTAAGCGCAAGCACTATGTAAATAAGTAACGTCATTGATTGCACAGATGCCGCTAGGGATGCAACAGCTAAAATAACTAAAAACCTTTTAGGGTTCGAAGACAGTTGGCAAAAGTAGAGTAAAAAGAAAGGACCGAAGAATAGTGAAAAATTGCTAGGCTCACCGAAAGGAAAAACGCCCTTGGATCTTTCATAAATCAGCTTTGAAAAATAGGAATCTGACATGAAAGAAACAGTTAGAAAGAACACCAATGTTAAAAAAACATAAGCTGTATTTTTTTTATTAAAAGTATTATCAGAAATAACTTTTCTAGAAAAATATTTTGCCACAATAAGAAAAAAAATTAATAAAAAAATCGAAGCAACTGCCTTCACATTGAATTCGTTTCTAATACCTAAAACTAAAAATAGGTACATTAAAAAAACAAAAAGAAAAAAAATCTCTTGGAGGTGGAATACCTTTTCTAATATCAAAAACTTCAAGTTTAACAACAAAATCAATGAAACAATAAAAAATAAGCCTGTAGCTAGTGAACTTGCACCAAAAAGTTCCCTAAAAAGAACAGGGACGAAGCCCAAAGCAATAAACGTCGTAACTACAAAAAATCTGGATTTCATTTTATCCTAAATACTTCTAATGAACTCTTACCTTTAAACTGAATCGAGTCAAAAACACTTTGCATATAAGAAAAAGATAATAATCTAAATATATTTCTAATTAACTTGGTCATAATTAAATATGATTTATCACCGTATTGGCTTCCGTATTTTTTTGCTAGCCGATCAACTTCTGACTGATGCTTCGGGTTTCTGTTAACTCCCGTTACAACATGGCCTGCGGTCTTAGAGCCTTCATGAAGCCTGTACAAACATAAATAATTTTTTACTCTAAAAAACTCTTCATTCATATTACTGAAGCGCCACCATAGATCTGTGTCCATAGTATAATGAAGGTCTTCATCCATTCCACCGGCCTGAAAAAACAAGTTCTTAGTGAAAAACGTGCTCGATCCATATACATTTAGAATGCCAAGATTTTTTAGTACTCTCGCACCCCCTTCTCCCTTTCTCATCTTGATGATGTTGAGCTTTTCGTCAGTGAAAACTATTCCTGCTGTAAACCAATTATAACGACTATTTTTTTTGAACGCTCTAACAACGGATTCAATTGCGTCTGGCAAGAACAATTCGTCAGAGTTTAACCATGTCAAAAGAGCGCCGTTGCATAGTGAAAACCCCTTATTAAAAGCATTAGATTGACCAGCATCTGGCTCAGATATCCAATAATCTATTTTCTCGTTATACTTATCCAAAATTTCTTTCGTGTTATCCTGCGAGTTTCCATCAACCACAATTAACTCTATATTCTTATAGGTTTGATAAAATACGCTATGTAAAGCTTCCTCTAAATATTTTCCCGCGTTATAAGTAACAATTAAAATACTAATAAGTGGGTTTTCTTCGGAAGACTTTTTAAAATTTTCGTCAACTGGTAGCTTGCCTTTATCCTTTGTCATTTTTCGCCCCACTCTCCACTAATTTATTTTCCAGAATATCCCTTTCAAACATTTTTAGTATTCCGCCGGGCGTACAGTTCGTAATACATATGCTTTTCGATCTTGTCGACAAATTATGCAAGCCCATCAAATATAAGTAATTGAAGAAAAGAGATTTGTAAACTCCCTCGGAATCCATATTTATATTATCCTTATTTATGCCATAAAAATGACTTTCCTTTCTCTCAAACTCATAGCAAAAAGCATTGCTTTCAACGCCGAGCAATACTATTTCTCTTGAACCTAAATAGTTGGCCAACGCTAATGAGGCACCCAACACTCCCATTCCATAGGTGATTGTCGATATATTTAAATTTTTATTTTTGTGAAATCTTGTAACAAATAAATTAACCCTCACCCAGATAATTTTGAATGCTGGATTGTCAATGTAAGGCTTAAACTTTTCTTTATTAAACCACTTACCATTGAGAACTAAAGTTACGTTCGGGTTTAAACTGACAATCTCATCCAAGATCCCAATATCCCATTCTCCATTCGCAAGTTTGGGATCTACGAGCACATGATACCTTGGCAGTATAGTAATGTAATGAGGGTGCTTAAATCCCATATTTACAAAAATTGCCTCTTCATATTTTAAATCTGAAATATTCTGTTTTTTTACTGACGGACCGTTTCCTACTATAAATATCTTTTTCGCTAAGCCTGAATTTTTTAATTGTATATTTCTACTTATGTGTTTATTGGCACCAAACAGACTTTCGATTTTGAAAACAATATTCTGTGCAACATTCGCCATTTCAAATATTGCCTCAATTGTGAAAAATATGGATTTCCAAAACATAGAGTCCTCAGTTTTTTTAAGTTAATTCTGAATAATTTATCTGAAAGAAGCTTAACTATAGACAGTGCTGATACCTAGATAACTAGTGCCTTCTTAAGCTGTAAGTTGCACCCATAAAAGTCCAAGATTATTAGTCCGGTACTGCAATGATTTCAGCCTACCTACTGAACAACAGGAAAATCAGCATACTATTAGTTATAGTTTTAGAAAATCAATTGATTTGTCTTAGATTCTTACAGCTTGAAATTTTATGGTACGAACACCACTTGCCGTGGTTCTTTACCTCACTCCATCCACTTATAAATAAAAAATCTAAACCAGCGCTATTCGCTGCTTCATAATCATATTTACTATCGCCTATAAACAAAGCAGGCTTTGATATATTTCCGCTCACCAACTCACGAGCCAGGATTTCTTCCTTGGTATCCGGACTTCCGAAAATGCCCCCATCGAAGAGAACTGCAAGTCCACGTTGCAAAAATACATCACGCAACTCGGCTTGATCGCCACCAGACGCGACCAGCCACCGGGCATTGGGCGTTTGCTGGCGCAGCGTCTCAAGGCCTGGGGCGATGGAGCAGCTGAGTAAGCCTTCATGCACATTCTCGGCATAAGCTTCCAATAGTGCAGCTAGATCAGGACCCACTTTGTCGGGCACGATTTGTTCGAGAAAGTAGGCAAATTTCTTGTAGCGCGAAACACCGCCATTGACAACGTGATATTCCACTAAGGCCTGCGCTGCTCCCTCGCCATAAGGCAGAGTCGTCTGATAGAAGGCGTTGGTCTTAACCTTGTTGGAGTTCAATACTACGCCGTCGCAGTCGAAAACTAGTGTTGAATATTCAGAAATCGCAAAGGGAATATTCATACCTTTGCCAACCCTTTTTCTACCATGCATTCGGCGATCTTGAATTCTTCCGGCCAATCAATATCGTAGCTGGTGAACTTGTCCAGTTCGCACAGATAAGGTCGCTGGCCAATGCGGTCGTCTAATTCACGGTAGATCGTGCTGGATGCCAAAAAGGCTCCGCTATTGACCTCATGCATCGTCTTCAAGCTCTGCGTCCGCGGCCATTTCTCGGCTCTGCGATCATAATTCATAGGTTGATCATCTTGCCAAAGAAAACTATGGATCGCGGTGGTGGTCATCAGCGAGTCATACCCTTTCTCAAGCTTATCCAAATAGATTCGTATCACTTGGTCATAGTGCTTTTCGGTAATAAAGGGTGATGTCACGTGTGTCCAGAGAATATGCCCGCTAGGTATCAAGTCAAGTGCGTGCGCCACCAGCTGATCGGTACTTGTTTCACTTGAGGCCAGATTCTCAACTCGTTTATGCAAGCGCAGGCGGGGTTCATTCAGTGATTCAGCGAAAGCCAAAATGTCCGCGTCATTGGTGCTTAGCACCACTTCATCAATCAGCTCGGCTGAAAGCAGTTGGTGAAGCTTTACTTGAATCAAGCCGAAATCAAAACCCGCAAATGGCTTGATATTTTTACGCACTACACGCTGGCTTCCGGCTCGACAAGGCAAAAAACAGGTCACTTTTTCGGTCATTTGACCATTCCGTAAATACTGGTTTTAAAAATATCATAACGCGACGGGGTGAGCGAAATTAGTGGCAACTTGGCGCTAGACGCCTGAAACTGTTTCACAACACGGTTCATTTCGATATTACGCGGATCTTCCCCAGGATAACCATCAAAGCCAGCTAAGTATAGACAACGACACTCACCACTCGCTGCGATTGCAAACGCATATGCCATTACTAGCGAGGTTGGCGCGGTACAATGCGTTTCGGCAAACGCGAACGTTTCTTCCTGCACATTGAGACCGAAGTCCAGCACTTCCTTGGTCGCCAATGAGGCCTGCACATCGTCAGGCAACATGGAATAAGGAGTTATCAGTGGCTGCGGTAACTTGACATGGCTTTCACAATCCGCAAGCAGACGAACCGGGTGGCAAGCTACGCGCAGATCGATCAGTTGGGCATCGATTGCAGTTTGTGTATTGAGCGCCAAGACTAGCGGTTGATGAGCACGTATAAAGCGCTCCAGCGCCTCGCGATGGCGGGCAACGCCGGGACCTGTGCCCAGCAGCAGCACCTCACGCCCCTCGAACTGTGCCCTGGGAGACCAGAGTCCCTTCGGCTCACCGCGATAAAAGTGTCGCGCGGCATCCAGAGTGTCGAGATTGAACCTCTTACCCCCTTCCACACGCAGATGCTCGATCACCGCTAACACATCTTCCTCGTCGTAGCGGGAGTCGCTAAGCATTTCCTGAATATAGGTCGGATGAATACCGTGCTTACCTGCCAGATAGTAATAGGGGTTCGTGCCCCAACCATGGTGTTCTTGCATTGGCTTGAAGTGTTCACGGATTAAAGCCATGAGCGGCACCAGGTTTGTTGGCTTACCACGTCGCGCGGCGATCTCGATAGCCAGTTCTTCGGTACGAGCGTTGCCAGGACCGCGCCCCATCCCGGTAACCGTTGAGTCTACCCAGGCAAGCCCCTCATCCAGCGCCCGAAGGGTATTAGATAGCGCCAACCCGAGGTTATCGTGGGTATGAATACCCATCGGGCCTTTCCACTCGCTACGGAACCAACGAATAATTTGAGCCGCTTGTCCAGGGTTCATGCTACCCATGCTATCGGCAAAGTAGAGTGCATCTATTGGATGCTCCGCCGCTTCTCGAGCCAGGGCCTTAATTTCATCCTCACTACGATCAGCTACCTGCATCAAGTTAAAGCCGACTTGATATCCCCGTTCCTTTAGCCAGCCTACCGCTGGCAATGATGCCTTGAACTCGTGAACATGGCACGCAATCCTAACCAGATCAACGTGGGATTCACCCGCTGAACTGGGGAACAAACGCTCCAACGCATGCTCCTGAGGTACGTCTCCCACCAACTCATCGCCGTTTACCATCACACCAACGGTCAAGCCATCTGGAATGGTCAAGCTGCGGAGAAATTCATCGGTTGTGAAAGCGCATGCTCCCCGAAATCCTTGATTTTTGAGAGTGCGAAAGCCAAGTTCCACAACATCTACCCCAGCAGCTTGCATGGCCACAAGGTATTGCTGGATCAGCTCTGAAGGGAAATCCCAAGCATTGTAATAGCCACCATCGCGAAGTGTGCAATCAACGAAACGAAATGTATTCATTTAAAGCTCTTCTTGTGGTGAAGCATAAAATTTAAACTCTCCTCTTCAATCATAGAAACCGTGCTCAGACACGTAATTGCCGCTCGTTCTCAAGAAACCAATAATAAGTTTGTTGCAAACCACTCTGGAGCGAGATATTAGCCACCCACCCCAAACTCTTCAAACGGGAGACGTCCATCAACTTACGCTGTGTACCGTCTGGCTTACTTTTATCAAATTTTAGCTCACCCCTGAAACCGACCACACTTCGCATGGTTTCAGCCAGTTCTCTAATTGTACAATCCACACCCGTTCCCACATTGATGTGAGATAGCATTGGCTGGGTGTTGGCTGCATAGATAACCGAATCAAGGTTTATCACATGCACACAGGCCGCAGCCATGTCATCCACATGTAAAAATTCGCGCATGGGCTTACCGCTGCCCCAAACGACCACTTCTCCCGCATTCGCAAGTTTTGCTTCATGGAAGCGCTGCATCATTGCGGGGATAACGTGGCTATTTTCAGGATGAAAATTATCGTTCGGCCCATAAAGGTTGGTAGGCATTACGCTCCTGTAGTCACGACCATATTGCCGATTGTAACTCTCACAGAGTTTAATGCCGGCGATTTTGGCAATAGCGTAAGGTTCATTGGTAGGCTCCAATGTACCGGTTAGCAACGCCTTTTCTTTCATGGGTTGCTCAGCATACTTTGGGTAAATGCACGACGAGCCAAGAAACAACAACTTTTGCACTCCGGCGAGATGCGCCGCATGGATGATATTGGCTTCAATCATCAGGTTTTCGTAGATGAATTCAGCCGGGAAGGTGTTATTAGCATGAATGCCACCGACCTTGGCAGCCGCCAGATACACTTGATCGATCTGCTCCTGCCTGAGAAACTGTTGCACCGCTGACGGATCAAGTAGGTTCAGCTCACTTCGACTACGCGTGACCAAGTCCATATCCGAACGATCCTGGAGCTGGCGCACCAATGCAGAGCCGACCATACCGTTATGACCTGCAATGAAGATCTTTTGTTTTGCCATAACTGATCAACTCTCGATCGAAAGGGGAATGTCGTATCCATGTGCCTTCATTAAAGCGTGACGTTGCGCGACTTTAAGGTCTTCTGCCACCATTTCCACACACATTTCTTGCGCAGTAATTTCCGGCTCCCATCCCAGATCCTCTTTTGCCTTGGTCGGATCACCCAACAAGGTTTCGACCTCAGCTGGCCGGAAATAACGTGGATCCACCCGCACAACTACATCGCCGACCTTCAATGCTGGCGCTTTGTCGCCTTCGATGCCCGCAATTATAGCCACTTCATCGACACCATCCCCTTCGAATCGAAGTGTGATGCCTAATTCTTTGGCAGACCATTCAATAAATTCGCGAACGGAATACTGTACACCAGTCGCAATCACGAAATCCTCGGGCAATTCCTGTTGCAACATCATCCACTGCATGCGCACATAGTCTTTCGCATGACCCCAATCACGTAAAGCATCCATATTACCCATGTACAGGCACTGTTCCAGTCCTTGCGCTATATTGGCAAGGCCACGAGTGATCTTACGCGTCACGAAGGTTTCACCGCGCCGCGGGGATTCATGGTTGAACAAGATACCGTTGCAGGCATACATGCCATATGCCTCCCGGTAGTTCACCGCAATCCAGTATGCATAGAGCTTGGCTACCGCATAGGGTGAACGTGGATGAAACGGAGTCGTTTCCTTTTGGGGGGTTTCCTGAACCAATCCATAAAGCTCCGAAGTAGACGCTTGGTAGAATCGGGTCTTCTTTTCAAGGCCCAGCAACCGAATAGCCTCCAACAGCCTTAGGGTGCCCATGGCGTCCACATCCGTTGTGTATTCAGGCGCTTCGAACGAAACGGCAACGTGAGATTGCGCTCCCAGGTTATAAACCTCATCCGGCTGCACTTCCTGAAGGATACGGGTGAGATTGGACGAATCCGTGAGATCGCCGTAATGGAGTACAAAATTCTGGTGTTCTACGTGAGGATCTTGGTAAATGTGATCTACACGCTGGGTGTTGAATAATGACGCGCGGCGCTTAATGCCGTGAACTTCGTAACCTTTTCCCATGAGAAATTCAGCGAGGTAGGAGCCATCTTGACCAGTGATGCCAGTGATAAGGGCTTTTTTCATTTTTTAGCTTCCAACATGTGGTACATTTTTCTAAAAATTCGAACAGGAGCCCGAAACAACCGTTTAAATAACATAAGCGTAACAAGATAGTAATTAACTTTTACATTGTCGTAAAAAAAGTCGCTTACTCCTTCAATTCCAAAAGAACTGTGCGCCGGATACTTTTTAATTAAAAGCCAAGCCCTCGCAGCCATTTTATCAACCATATCTTTCCGGTAGCGCTCAGCGAAATAGGCTCTGACTAGCATATAATGAATAGGTAATTTACCACCTCCCGATGAGATACTAATAGAACCAGGGTGGGCTCTAAAAAAGGATAGCGGCTCTGCCACAAAGCCAAATTCTGGGTAATCTTTCGCTGTTAGCAGGAATAGGAGAAGGTCGTTACCAATTGCATGCATAGAAAAATTGCTATCAACTTTAGTTCTCACATCAGCCAACAGGTTTTTCTTCAAGTCTTCTAAACGGAAAATCGCACATCCAGGTGATACCGGCACATTGTTATCCAGTAGAGCTCTAACAATATACTCTGAAGATAATCTGTGCCCGCTTTCACCAATAAAATAACAAGGAACGCCTCGTTCTGGTGTATCGGTGAAAATCTTTACGCCAGAGTATACAAAAGCAGTTTCAGCATTCATCAGCGGCAAGCATTTCTCAATAAAGTCATGAGCAATCAAATCGTCTGACCACAGGATTTTTGCATAAAGTCCTGTAGCCTCTTCCACACAACGCTTCCAATTTTTGACGGGGCCAATATTAGTTTTATTTCTAAAAGCCAGAATGCGACTATCTTTTCTTTCAAAGTCTTGGATTATTTCCCATGTATTATCTGTACTTGCGTTGTCTACGACTACAATTTCAATATTTTTATGCGATTGCGCAAGTGCTGAACTCAGAGTTTCAGAAATTATACTCTCACGATTAAAAACAGGAACAAGTATGGATACGAGGTCATTCATTTATAACCGCTACCTTAAAATTCTTAGGACCTGAAACGGCCCTATTAATGCATAAATGGAAAGACTTATTGTCGTTGCTAAAACTATACCATTAAGCCCCATATCAAGATTTGAAACAAAATATATAGACATAGGAATATTAATGACAGCAGCGATAACTGAAGTAAAGAGCTGTACGTTTATTTTGTTAACTGAATTTACAAAATAAGAAAAAACATTGCTCCACACAGAAACAACAATAAAGCCAAAGAAAAATATGTATAGCGTCTCATCCAACATTAAATCGCTACCTATCCAGACGCTCACAATCGTTGGACCCAAAAAAGAAAGAAGAGATGCACCGAAAAACAAGGCAAATGCAATCTTTATTTGTTGCTTTAATGTTGCTCGAATCCAAGAAAAATCACCTTGGGCGTATGCATTCGAGTAGGCTGGCCAAATAGGCAAGAGAATAAGGCTGTGCAAAATAGTAAACACACTAAAGAGCTTGAACACCACTTCGTAGGGTGTAACATTCTCCGGACCTAGTAACTGAGTTATAATTATTTTATCGGTCATGAAAATGACAATTACTGCAAGCTGTATGACAAAGAACTTAACTCCTAGAGATAGCAGTGAATATACTTTTTTACTATCGAAACTCTTCAGATTCGGTTTAAGATTTACATTTGAGGAAAATATTAAAAAACTGAGCAAACCATTTGAAAGCAAAAGGGCAAATCCGTATACGATTACCATTTTAATCAAGGATGTGTCGTAAAAATAATACAGAATAACCACAAACACTAATGCCAATACATTTGACACAAACTGACCGAACGTTACAAATGATGATTTCTGTAACCCGTGATAGATTTGGTTAACAAGACTTATCCAAAAATTGGAAAAAACAAAAAAACCAAGCGCAACAGCAGCATACCTTAATTCATCATCAGAAATAATTTGAGTGTTGAAGACTCTTTGCCAAGGTATGTAATAGCTTATCGAAAGGAATGTAAAAAAAAGAAAAATGGAAATGAACCCAATCAAACCATACGCAGTAGAAATAAACCCAGCCGCTTTCTGCGTATCGTTTCTAGCCAAACTCTCTGAAATCTTATTTTTTAAGCCATTGCCAATCCCAAAATCAAACATCATGACCCAGCCAATCAGAGTCAGCATAGTTGACCAAATACCAAACTGCTCAACTCCAAGGTACTTTATCATTATTGGCATCGCCAAAAAAGTCGCTAAAATTGCCCCGCACTTAAAAAAAACGGAGCCTTTTAGCTGTGTTATATAATTCCGACTTCTTGCATTGGATTGGCTCAATTATTTGCCACCCAATCGATCATTTTTCTTATGCCTAGTGCTTTATTCACCTCAGGCTTCCAACCGATCAGACTCTGAGCTTTACTATTGTCTGCGACAAATACTCGCTGATCACTTTCCCGTGGTGGCAACTGTGTATAGTTCATAGCTATATCCAGCTCCTGCTCCAGAAAGCTAAATAACTCCAACAATGATGAGGAATTTTCAATACCACCACCGATATTGAATGCCTCACCTTTGATCTTATCGATGTTTTCAGCCGCTTTCAGGTAGAGAGAAACACAGTCACTGGCGTAGAGAAGATCGCGAACCTGTTTACCAGTACCCGAAATAGTGAACGGTTCTGTAGCTGTGCCTTTTTTAATTTCAACGGCTTTTTGTGTAAACCAGCCCAACCAACCTTGATCAAAAGTTGCAAACTGCCGACCACCAAACATAGAGGAGTGGCGAAAAACTGCGGTTTTCACGCCATAGATGCGCGCAAAATCCAGCATGTATTGATCAGCACTGCCTTTTGAGGTGCCGTAGGGCGAATGAAACTCCAGATTGACACTTTCATCAAAGCCATTTGGCTTGTCGATGCACTCATATCGTGTTTCAGCTTCCCGATAACTGAACTGCTCCAAGTCCCCGTAGACCTTATTTGTTGATGAGTAAACGATGATGCTTTCTGGAGAATAGAGCCTTACAGCATTCAGCAAGTTAAAACTGCCATCCACATTAACCTCAAAATCCATTCGTGGGTCGGCTATTGAAGTTGTCATTGCAACCTGCCCAGCCAGGTGATAGATCACATCAGGTTTGTGAGTGCGAATGGTACGCTCTACATCGTTCGTGTTACGAATATCACCATGAAGGAACTCAAAATCACCTTGGCTTTTCAGCCACTCCAGGTTCTGGTAGCTACCCAACCGATAAAGATTGTCAAATATAACTAGCCCATGTCCTTGTTTCAGCAACTCGCTAGCAATGTTAGAACCTAAAAATCCGCACCCACCTGTAATCAGGTATTTCATGAAACCACCTTAAATAATCTTGCTAGACCTTCGTTTTGGAGGGTCTCTGAATTCCAGCCTAATTTTTTTAGCGCCGTATTATTCACCTCAACAGCCATCATCTCACCTTCCCGCATGGGTATATCACCAAAACCAAGTTGCGTTACGGTATGAGGATTTAGCTTTTTATAAGTCTCATATAAATCGCTTACAAAATCGCGAACACGGGTAAGCCTACCCGTGCCAACATCAAACTCACTATACTTTGGCAATTCACCGGCTCTGTGTACAGCCAGCAGATATGCAGAAACCACATCATCAATGTAAATAAAATCCCTTTTCTGCTTTCCTTCTGTTAATGACACACGCTCAACACCCTGTTCAAACTGACTGATCAACCAAGGTATAAATTTGGTCTGATCATCTTTCGGACCATACATGTGTTCAAGTTTAAGGTTGATAACCTGAACTTTATCACTACGCTGCTTCAACCATTCGGAAAAATGTTTTTTAGATAATGAGTATGCATTCAGGTATTTTGGCAGCAAAGTATCTGTATTGACAAACGTATTTACATTGAAGATTATAGCCGCATCAAGTAGTTGCAACGCAAACATCAGGTTCGTTTGGGCTACATCATGTGCTGACTGACCATGCCGCCCGTAGGTACAAGCTGTATGGATAACCATATTTACATTTTTGGCTTCAAAAGCTTTTTCTACTGGCTGCCTATCAACATCAAACGCATTGACTTGGCACAGCAGGTGATCTATTCGCCAGGTATCCGAGGTCGAGCGTTTCAGAATGGTCACCTGGTAGCCCTGCGCCAGTAAGGCCTCTAACAAGTGACTACCTAGAAAGCCAGTTGCACCCGTCAACAATATGTGTGGCATTAAAAGTTCAGCCCAAAGAACTCTTCCAGTTTTTCACCAACGAAATCGAAGTGTTCTTGGCCCAGAGCGGGCTGAACTCCCAGCCAGAAAGTCTGATTCATAGTGCGGTCAGTATTGGTCAGGTCGCCAACAACTCGATATTCAACATTCTCGAAATAAGGCTGACGGGTCAGGTTACCAGCAAACAACAGGCGAGTGCCGATCTTGTGCTGATCCAGATACTTGAGCAAATCTACGCGCTGTATTCCGCTGCTTTCCTTGAGAGTGACCGGAAAGCCGAACCAGGACGGCTCACTGTTCGGCGTGGGCTTTGCGATTTCCAGAAAATCACTGAGGCTGGCCAGCCGCTCTTTGAGTAAAACGAAATTGCGTTTCCGGGTAGCAATAAATTCCGGTGCACGCTCCAGCTGAGCAAGTCCGCAAGCTGCCTGCATATCCGTTATTTTCAGGTTATAGCCCAAATGGGCATATACATATTTGTGGTCGTAGCCGTGTGGCAGGGTTCCGAACTGTTGGCCGAAACGATTGCCGCAGGTGTTGTCACAGCCGGGCGCGCAGTAGCAATCGCGGCCCCAGTCACGGAAAGACTCGGCAATCATTTTCAGGGTCGGATTATTGGTGAAAACAGCCCCACCTTCGCCCATCGTTATATGATGCGCGGGGTAAAAGCTCAGAGTGGCGATATCGCCCCAGGTGCCAACCATCTGACCTTCAAAGGTAGCACCTAATGCGTCGCAACAGTCTTCAACCAGCCAGAGATTGTATTTCTCACACAAGGCTTTAACCTTGACCAGGTTGAATGGGTTTCCCAGCGTATGCGCCAACATGATAGCTTTTGTTTTTGGGGTAATTGCTGCTTCGATCAAATCTGCGTCAATGTTATGGGTTTTCATGTCCACATCAACAAAGACCGGTACGGCACCGAACTGGACAATTGGGTTCACCGTGGTAGGGAAGCCAGCCGCCACCCCAATAACCTCATCCCCCTTTCTGATGGCACGCTCACCTAGCTTCGGCGATGTCAGGGTGCTAAACGCCACCAGGTTAGCAGAAGAACCTGAGTTCACCGTGAGCAAGTGGTTTACACCAATAAATTCAGCCAATTTCTTCTCAAATTCGGCATTGAATCGACCTGTGGTCAACCACCCGTCGAGAGACGCTTCAACCATCAATTGCAGTTCTCGTGCGCCAATTACTTTCCCGGAAGGGGGAATAACGCTTTCTCCAGGAACAAAACCCTTGGGCGCCAATTCGGTGCTGGCATATAGCTCAACGAGTTTGCTGATTTCCTGACGAATTTCTTGGGGGTTCATAAGATTGCCTGTCATGGTATCTGTGTGTAAATCTTTAAATTAGTGAGACTGATATTTTGCTATCTGATCGAGAGTCATCTGGCGGATATTATCACTACGGAGCCAACATTGGTGCCATTCGACGATGCTATCCAGCGTCTCAGCCAAAGGCCAGCGCGGATGCCACTTCAGCTTGGCTTCTGCTTTGCTGATATCCAGCTTCAACAGCTGGGCTTCATGTGGCTGAGGGTTGCTATCAAGCTGCCAGCCGGCCCCTTGCCCCCATTGCTTGACTAGGTGATTGAGTATCCATTCCACCGGTTTCACATCTTCATCGCGGGGCCCAAAGTTCCAGCCTTCGGCGTAGGCAGCGCCCTCGTTGAAGAGGCGTTCGGCCAACACGAGATAGCCACTGATTGGCTCCAATACATGTTGCCAGGGACGGGTTGCCAGTGGATTACGAATAATGACGGGCTGTTTTTTTTCGAACGCCTGAAGGATATCGGGAATCAGTCTATCTTCGGCCCAGTCACCACCCCCGATTACATTACCAGCTCGGGCCGAGGCGAGCGAAGCAGTATCAGGCGTGTTAAAAAATGAATTGCGATAGCCCGCCGTTACCAGTTCAGAACAGCCTTTGCTATTGCTGTAGGGATCATGCCCACCCATGGGTTCGTTTTCACGATACCCCCAGACCCACTCGCGGTTTTCATAACACTTGTCTGTGGTCACGTTGACGATGGCTTTCAGATGACTGCATCGGCGCGCAGCCTCCAATACGTGAACCGTACCCATTACATTGGTGGCATAGGTTTCGACCGGCTCCCGGTAGGATAAGCGGACCAATGGTTGTGCTGCCATGTGGATCAGGATATCCGGGTTGAATGCGGTCATGCTGGCTGTTATGGCCATCAGATCACGAATGTCGCCAATTTCCGACTCCATACCTTCCGCGACTCGAATCTGCTCGAAAAGCGCAGGGGTAGTGGGCGGTTCGAGAGCAAATCCTTTAACCTCGGCCCCCATGCTTTGAAGCCAAAGCGAAAGCCAACCGCCTTTAAAGCCAGTGTGTCCAGTCAGGAAAACCTTTTTCCCGCGCCAAAAAGCGGGATTGGCTGCTGCAGTCATCAGATTATTCCCAGTTTTTCCAAGGAGCCGTGCCGCTTTCCCAAAGCTCTTCCAGCAAGTGTTTGTCGCGCAAGGTATCCATTGGCTGCCAAAAGCCCGGATGCTGATAGGCCATCAAGTCACCGTCTTCCGCCAGGCTCATCAACGGTGTTTGCTCCCAGACACTGCTGTCGTCCTTCAGGTAATCCAGTACCTTGGGGGTCAGCACAAAAAATCCGCCATTAATCATGGCACCATCACCCTTTGGCTTTTCCTTAAAGTTCATGACTTGCTTGTTCTGGATGTCTAGCGCGCCGAAGCGTCCTGGCGGGTAAGTTGCTGTCAGTGTGGCTGCCTTACCGTGCGACCGGTGGAAGCGAATTGATTCAGAAATGTCAATATCGCCAACACCGTCACCGTAGGTAAAGCAGAAAGCCTCTTCATCCTTGATATAATCCGCAACCCTGAGTAAGCGCCCACCTGTCATCGAATTGTCTCCGGTGTCAACCAGAGTCACACTCCATGGTTCTGCACGTTTATTGTGCACTTCCATGCCATTATCGCGCATGTTGAAGGTGACATCCGACATGTGGAGAAAATAATTGGCGAAGTATTCTTTGATCACATAGCCCTTGTAACCACAGCAAATGACAAAGTCATTGATGCCGTGGGAGGAATACATTTTCATAATGTGCCATAAAATCGGCTTACCGCCGATCTCCACCATCGGCTTGGGGCGAGTGCTGGTTTCTTCACTTAGACGTGTACCAAG
>CAXBDQ010000045.1:0-15597 GCA_963974675.1 uncultured Porticoccus sp.
GAGATGATAGCAAAGGTCCTTCGCTTATTGATTTCATTAAGAAAATCTTGGTTTGCCATGTATAAATTCTTTTAGTTTGTACACGGATTTGTACACACTTTTGGAAGTACTCTCTTTTCAGTTCTTCGCTTGTCAAATCCGTCGTGTTAATCGTAATTGGCCGCTATTTTCGCTGATCTTGACTTTATAAACAATCAATGGTTATCTAATCGGTTACCATTTACTCTCAGCGTGCGCCAATGCTCAGTTGTAGCTGTTTGCAATCGTTGCTTCTTCAGCTCATGAACAACTGTGGCTAAACCACAAATTCCTTCGCTACCAAAAATCGATGATAGCTTGTCGTACTACACCAATGATGGTGCAGTTGCCGTTGATCGGTATTGCAGGGTATTGCGGGTTCAAAGGTTTTAGGTACTTCTGTTCACCATCAATAACCAACTGCTTAAAGGTTGCTTCTTTCGAATCATCCAAACGCGCAACAACCAATGAACCTGAAGAGTAAGGTAACTCAGGATCAACAACGATCACTGCCCCCTCAGGTATGGATTTTTTTCCGCTTGGATTTTCCATACTGTCGCCTTTTACGCGAAGTGCGAAACAACCCTCATGTGCTTTCCCAGTGACTTCACGCCACTCCTCAGCATCTTCATGGGCAAATCCCTCCGCTATTTCAGTCCAATCACCGGCCTGAACCCAGTTAATGAGAGGAATACTCCCTTTAATATCAGGCCCGACTTCTACATTACCGACCCCCAAGCCAATCTCGCCATCACCTGTGGCGAGCCAATGAGCATTCACGCGAAGTGCCTCCGCGATCTGCATGGTGTAACGAGACCTAGCCGATTTACCAGAGCAAATCTGGCTGATCGACTGCTGTTTGATACCAATGCGGCGAGCCAACTCAGACTGAGTCACCCCAGTAAGCTGCAAGGCATGGTTTAGTCGTTCGGATAAAGTTTTCATAAGCCCGTATTCTACAAATAAAACTGTAGCCTTTCAACAATTTTAACTGTTGACTAATCTACAGTTTAAACTGTAACATTCAATCTTGTAACAGTTATTATTGTAACAGGAGACGGTATGGAAGTGTTCAACACAACACAAAAACATCTCCGCCGTGCCATTGACTTGGTCGGCGGGCAATCAGCATTAGCACGAGCCATCAACTCAAAACAGCAAAACGTCTGGTTTTGGTTGAATAAATCAGGGCGTGTTCCCGCTGAATTCGTTTTACCCATCGAACAAGCTACGCAAGGACAGGTAACCCGATCTCAGTTAAGACCGGACATCTACCCCGAATGCCCAAGCGAGCTGAAAGCCAGTAACCAGTAGGATTAAGGGCAAGTAATGGTCAGCATTTTACGTAAACACAGAAGCGAGTACCTCCATGCGTGATTATGGCAAGGTCTATACCCGCTTTTGGCTAAAGCAAAACGTTTTGTCCTGGAGTGACTCTGCGAAGTTGCTAGGACTGTATTTGCTTACATGCCCACATTGTAATTTGCTTGGCTGCTTTCGACTGCCGATTGGTTACGTTGCTTCTGACTTGAACTGGGATGAGCAACAGGTTGCCAAGGCGTTAAGTGAGTTAGAACAAGATCAGTTCCTGATTCGTTGCGAGGAATCCGGTTGGACTTTGATTCGAAGCTTTCTGAAGCACAACCCAATCGAAAACCCAAACCAAGGTAAGGCAGCCTTTCGGTTGCTTAAAGATGTACCTGCCGACTTCGTTGGTATGGCATCGCTTTTGAAATCTCTTGCCGCTTTTCAAGCTCGGCTACCAGAAGAATTTTCATCATTGTTTATGCCTGATGGCAACCCGGTAAGGGACTCTCAACGGTCGGATGACTCTGAGAGAAGCAATAAACCAACAGTTAAAACTGTTGACCACATACAGTTTGAAGACTTCTGGGATGTACAAATACGCAAAGAAAAAAAAGCGAAAGCCAAAGAAGAATGGCTACGCATGGGCCTCAATGAAGACCATGAACTCGCCTTGGAAGTGCTAACACGCTGGAAAGAGCAACGAGACAACCGATTGCAGTATCAAGATCGGACTAAGACCCCTATGCCACATAACTGGCTTTTAAACCGGCAATGGGAAGACGAGTACGTTCGCATTGATGAAGTACAGCAATCATCGACGAGCCTAAAGGGCAGCAATCACCAATTGAATATTGAAGAAAGCAATCGTCGCATCGCTGAAAGCTGGGCCGGACCAGGTATTCGGGAGGTTCGTTCAAGTGCAGGAGGTTGATAAACGCGAGTTTGCTGAAGTTTGGGGAGCAGCTTGGGCCATGTATGGCAAAAGCGTATCACCGCAATTGCTATCCATCGCATTTGAAGCCCTTCGTGCTTATAGCATTGAAGAAGTGCGAATCGGTCTGACTCGGCATATTCAATCACCGGATACTGGGCAATTTTTTCCAAAGCCCGCTGACGTCATCAAGCATATCGATGGCAACTCGGGTTCAAGAGCCATGGTTGCTTGGAACAAAGTTGACAAGGCTGTTCGTCAGGTTGGCGCTTGGACATCCGTGATGTTTGACGATGCGCTTATCCACCGCGTGATTTCGGACATGGGGGGATGGGTTGAACTCTGCAAAGTTGATGACAGGGAATACCCCTTTAAGCAAAAAGAGTTTTTAACACGCTACCAGGCTTACTTGCTGCGGGACGAAGTGGGTGAATACCCAAGGCTATTACAGGGTATTGCAGACCATCAGAACCAGCAAAAAGGATTTGATATGCAAGCGCCTGTTGCCGTGGGTGACTGGTCAAAAGCGGCACAAGTTTACACGAGAGGCATCGCCAATTTTAGCGCAGTGCCTTTGAAAAGAATAAGCCCGAAAGCCATTCAGGCGCTTCTCGGAAATCAATTAGAGGACAAAAATGAAAACGATTAAAGCAAAAACCGTTGCCCTAGTGATAGCCATGTCCGCAAGCACTTCAGTCTATGCGTTTCCGGGCTATCAGTGGGAAAAAGCAGCACAAAGTGTTGGTATTGATCCAGTCATGCTCTACGCCGTTGCCTTGGCTGAGTCAGCCTCACATCGAGGTCTTAACATGACCAGTCCATGGCCATACGCAATTCGCAATGGTTCAAACGCAACCTACGCCAAATCTAAGACAGAAGCGGAGCAACTGTTAAACCAGGCACTTCAAGAGAGTGAAAAATACCAGCTCGATATTGGCCTTATGCAAATCAATTTGCATTGGCATGGGCATCGAGTGAGCTCAGCAGCTGAACTGCTAGACCCCATCACCAACCTTACTGTCGGCTCAAGTATTTTGGCCGAAGCAATCAAGTCTTCACCAAACGATTTAGAGCTTGGCATAGGCCGCTATCACAGTTGGAACGAAGAGCGTGCACGCTGGTATGGGCAAAGAGTGCTTTCTATCTATCGCAATATTTTACATGAACTGGAGGTCCGTCAATGACAACCAATCAACAAGACTTCTATCAATTAAATTTGGCGTACCTACACGCAGCACGTGAATTGGCGCGCATTGATCCGCAAGAGGCGGTCTTGCGCTTTGGACTTACACGCGACGTGGTGGATGCACTTATTAATGCCGGTGTTGACGACCTGCAACGAGTGGCGACCTCATCATTCATGCTGTTTCAACCAAGGGGTAACCAAAGCCAACTGATTGAGATGGTGAAGAGCAAAGGCACAGGTATCCCAAGAATCGCTTATTTATTATCAACCCTAAACAACAAGGGGGATGCATGATTGATAACCTGTCCAAAAGTGAGCTGTTTACCCGAGCCTCGCTGCTTATTAAGTACGGATTTCGAACGACCATTATCGCGCTCGATACAGGTTTGCCAATCCACATTATCAGAAGGCTGCACAAAGAAGTGACTGGCAAGTCACCTTGTCCTGGTCAATTGCCAGAATCTGATGCCATCGTTAAAAGCAGAAGAGCCCTAGTTGAAGGCTCCCTGCTGATGGCGCTTTATGTCAATATTGGTGGTGATAATGTCTACAAGAAATTAAATATCGATGCTTTGATGAAGGCTTACGATGCGTACTTGGTTGCAAGAGAAGAGGCAGATCTTCCAGCTGAGATCCCCTGGAAAAAACTGACCATCAATGAAGGTTGGGTTCTAGCTCGTGATTTAAGATCACAGCTTGCATCCTTACACCGGTGTCGATGCGGCAGTCTGTATTTGACGGTATCTCAACAGCGCATTCAGCTTAAATGTCCTGTGTGTGAGATTATGGCCGAGCAAACCACTAGAGCACTTTTTGAGAACTAACATGCTGATGCATGATTTGATTGTGCACCGCCCGTGCACTTTGAGAGTACTAAGAAGATGACAAACTTACTTAAATCTTTACCAGCACGCTGCTGGTTTATATCACTGGGGCTTTTTCTGGCGACTTTGGCTGCGGCTCATTTTTTTCCATCAGAAATATTAACGGCATCTGCCAAGTTAGCGGCTTTGCCATTTCTGTTCTGCACCGTCGTTTTTTTCAGCTACTTGGGATTCAAAGCGACCTGTAATCCCATCGGACTTATAGCCATCATCACTATGCTTGTAGCAATCGCATATTGGCAAGCGAGTTGGACAATTGTTGGTTTGGGACTCTTCTTCTTAGCTATTTGTACTGGAATTAGATTCTTGAGCAGCCAAGTTAAAGATTCGGGTAGAACTTTGAGCATTGAAGAAAAATGGTATTGGTATAAGCTCCATTCGTTTTTTGATGGCTTTTATCCTAGGTATCCCAAAAAGCCAAAAAAATAGCCAGCCCACCACAAGCTGGCTACCTTCTGTTTTTAGTTCCTTCCTGATGCCTGGTTATAGGCCCTAATATCGATCAAGTTGTTCTGAGCATAATCTCCCGCAAGGGATGCATTTGAGATCACTGCAATCTGCTTATCCACAAATGCTTTATCTTCTTCGGACACACTGTCGGGGATGTAAGAGCCACTCTCATCCTTTTGACGATACTCATTTAGTATTTGTTCCCTTAAGCCAAGCATTTCAGGCGACCAACTCGATGAGTCTTCAGAGTTGAAAACGCGCCCCGCCAAACCTTCATTGAAAGCTTGAGCGAACACTTGACTTTGAATCGGGGTCAATCCCATTCTCTGCCCTTCGCTGTATGCTTCCTGTTTAAAATCATCGGCATACTGTTCTAAGAACTCACCATATCGATTGTTAACTGCCGCACCGAATGCCCCAGCCAACATGGCTTCAGACTTAGTGCCCCAGTTTACTTCGGAGGCATACTGCGAACTCGATCCACTGTATGCATCATTAAACGCCGTCAATGGATTTTCCAAAGAGGTTCCGGCATCAACGGCGGCTTTTAAGCCATCCCAGGTTGATTTGCTGGCCACCGTTGCATTGTGCAAGAAACCTCTTGAGCCAGGATCTTCAAGCGCTTGTTCTTTGTAACTCTCATAGTCTTCGCCAAAGTGATTCAAGGTATGCAGTGCTGCATCAGTATGCTTGCCACTGAAATCACCAATAGCACTGGCGCTGTTGAAGAACATTTCAGCACCAGAGACTCCGCTATCATCAGCCATAATGTGTGATCGCCACTGAGATCCAGCTTCACTGTTTAGTCCAGATTGATAGGTACTTGTGTCAGAAGCTACGGCCTGCTGGGCTTGCTGCTGATGCGCATTCAACTGTCCATCTATACCAGACAGATTGGTTTGGTAAGCCGATTGAGCTGCGTTGAACTGAGTTTGAACTGTTGCTGCATCCTCGTAGCCGCCCAATACACCCGATTCAACTTGGCTTTGAGTACCACCAAAAGTAGGTGCAGTTGATGACATGCCTTCATTTGAGCGCGGCTGAATTGATCGTAAATCGGCTCCGGTAGCCATGGCCATAACCGTCATTGCAGCTTGATAATCATTGTCGCGTTCAGCGGGCGTTGAAGAGTTGCTATAGGTTAAAGACTCCATAGCTGCCGCTACATACGCCTGATTATCATCAGGTAGCAAGCGCTGATACATTGGAAGGTTTTCACGTAAACGGTTACCTGCTTCAACATGCTGGTTCATATAGCGACCTAAATAATCCATGACTTCAGGATTATCCGCCGCTAATCGGGTTAACGTCGCACCATCAGTATTTCTTTGTCCTGATAGACTGTAGCTGGCCTGATCAAGCTCACTAAAGCGGTTTGATGCCGTGACAACGTCTTGTGCTGAACTCTGAAGTGACTGATAGTCTTGGTTAGACAACGACATTTCAACGCCAGAACGTCTTGAATCTGAAAGGTCCTTAACCATTGCATCGCGATACTCAGCACGTCGTGAATCACTCGATGCCAAGCTTTGCATCTCCCCAGTGAGCGTATTTGCGGTCGTAGATCGAGAACTGCCTTCTGACGACTCAACTTGGCCACTAAAGTTACCACCTAAATCCAGCCCTGCTCGTACCCTTGATAGTTTTGGTACACGAGATGAGTCTGGCTTATCGACTCCTGGCAAGTTGCCCTGTGGAGAATCATTGCCGCCAGTACCAAGAAGCCTTCCAAGAAAGCCCTTATCAGCAACTTCTTTCTCACCGGGATTAGTAATAGTTCCATCGCCACCGACCCTTAGGCCTCCCGATAGCACGCCCGATACCAAGCCACGTACAGCATCTTTTTTATCGTCTCCAAAACCATACCGAGTTTGCAGGTCATCAGTAACCTGATTAACAACGGCGCTAGATGCGGAGTTAGATGAGCCGATCTGACGTCCAACCGAAGACAGGTTGTCGTAACTTAGCTTTTCACCAAAAGTTCGACTCATAGTATTCCCAACCTGACGACTAAAGGCTTGGGTTGCTTGAGTCATGGATTCTTTTGCAGAGCCAACCATTGAACCCACTGCGTTTCCTACAGAGAAACTGCTTAGTAGGTTTGACGCGCCGGTCATAGCAGAACCAGTGAGGGCTGAATTTTGGAACATTGACTGTGATTGCATTACCGGGGCATTTTTCGCGACATCTGGACTTGTCATCTTTTCATCAATGGCATCACCGTTTTGAAGACGTCCAGCCAAGTGGGTAGCGGTTATTGCTGAGCCATACACGAGCATGAGCGAAATCGCCGGAACACTCGACGCCAACATGCCGCCAGTCGCTATCCAGGTTTGCAGCACTGAATCCATCTGCATCATCCCGGCAAAAGATGGCACTTCTGTACCTGCAAAGGCATCAAGAGCCGACATTTTCCCTGCAACGGTTAAATGAATATACAGGTTAATGATGGCCATGACAGGCATCCAAAGTTGAATCCAAAGCAGGATTAACAAGTACTTCCCAGCCATTCGCATCCCGATTTGGCCAAGGGCTATCACAAAGGCCATCAAAGGGGTGATGGCGTAAATGAAACCCTCAAAAAACGTCATCATCGGACGAACGATACTTTGGAACAGGGTCTGCTCCGCCGCCCATTGTGTATTGCGCTGTTCAATCGCTTGGTTAACCATAACGGCTGCGGTGAAAGCTTGATCATCCATATACTTGCCCGTCACGCTTTGCTCATAAATAGGTAAAAGCACCGACGCGGTCATGTACTCTTGGGTGTTAACCGAGGCCAAACCAAGATTATTCAGTGCATTTCGGATCACGTCATCAGTATCAGTGGCTGACGAAGTTCCCAATGAGGCTGACAGAACCTGTTTAAGCCTTGGAATGAAGGTTGATTCTGTCATGAGTTTCAGTTGGCTATAGGCATCGGTGCAGTCCAAATCGCTACTGCTACCACTGAGCATGATGCGCGTGCCATAAATGCGCGAATCAAACCTAATCGCAGTCATCGGGTTAGGATCACTCAGCACCTGATCGAGGTTCTTTTGGCCAATGTCGATACCAATCAAGGTGCACTCTTTAATGTAGTTAAACCAAGATTGCTCGATATCCGAGCCGCCGACACGATTTGCATCACCCAACCCAGAGCGATCCATCACCTGTTTTCTCACTTTAATCAGTGTCTGTAAACTGGATGCAAAGCCGTATTCCGTCATGGCGGGAGTTGAGAACGCCGTTTCAAACAATCGCGTGATTTGAAATCCAACAGTCGAAATTGTACTGCCTGCGGCAGCAACACCGATGGGCACATTATCAACCACTCGAACTTGTCCCGTGTACGCATCCTCAATGCTCACTCGGGTACTGGGTCCAAACATGGTTGCAAAGACTAGCCATGAGACTAAAACGTGCTGAAAGTTAATCCCACGACCACCTTGCATTAAGGCCTGAACAGAGACCATCAATACCCCAATGAGCAAGCCAATGCGAACCATTGAAGTAAAGTCGCCTGTACCAGTAATCATCGCGACAGCGTTCAAGACCTGCTCTAAAAATGCCGAATCCCCGATGGAATAGATCTCCCACATTATCTATTCCCCCAGCGCCGTAGATTTAACGGTGTAATAACGCTGTTTGCGAATGGTCTGAATCACCTGGTTAAAATGCGCCAGCAATTCTTGCTCTGAGCCGTATCTTCGCTGCAACGCAGCGTACTCCTCATTGATTTGGCGACGTGCACGTTCAAGGTCTTCCGTTAATAACTTCGCATAGGCATGATCTTCCACACCGGAGGTACTTCTAGCTGCATTGAGCATGTCTTCAACCAATGCTCGGGCCATCTCAACAGCAATAAATGGCGCAGCTCTTGAAGCAAACGACCTAGCAGCCCCTTCATTTAATGCAGAAAGTGTTCGAATCATGCCGCCAATACTTGCAGGAGCCGAGGTCATAAAAGCCTTTTCGGTGGTGCTAGCTGCCCCAGTATTTCGAGCAAACTTAAATATAATGCCGTTACTAGAACCTGTACCAAGAAGTAAATTTTCGACCTGAGTTGATAACCCGGTTAGGGTCACGTTAGTGATTGTCGGATTTAGACAGCCGTCTTGTGTCACTGTGTCACATCGGTACATAGCGACGTTACCGCCATGAATTAGATGCTCAATAGTCACTTTATTGCCATTCAGTCTGGTCAGTTTTGGGGCTTTACCTTGACCATCAGCCGCATTCGCTAAATCACCAACGATGATCGAGCCCGTCACGGACATAACCGCTTCAAGAAAACGGTCATCCCCCGATGCAAACCAGCTTGATGCCGAGTGACGTTTCAGTGCTCGCCAGACCAAGTTACCTTTAATCGTTTTGTTCACATCAGATGCCGCGACACTTGAAGCATTCTCGTAAGGGTTCTTACCATTGGACTCACTCCAACTGGTAAAAATGTCTCCAGCCCCTTTAAGTGAGCTCAACATGCTGGCCTCTGTTTGCCCCTTCTTACCAAAGGCGGCCAGGGTATCGTTCACGACTCCCTGAGCCATTTGACAGGAATTGCCAAAATACTCGTTCAACTGCTGGATTTTCTTTTGCAGTGTCTCCATGTGCTGGGAGCATTTCTCACACATAGCACTGAGCGCCAATTGGAATGCGTATCCCTTGGCATTTGCCGCTACAGAGCGAAGTAATTGAACAAACTGATCTGCATTAACAAATGACAAACTTCCAGCGAACATATCAATGCCGCCACAACCGGCTTGGAATGACGGAGGCACCATAGAGACGAGGTTCTCGTTCATGATCCTGTTACGAACAACAACACTTCCACCAGATATAACGCCACGCCGCTGACTCTCGAATACACCAGGCGCAGTGGTGTTGGTCATTGAACCAAACAACTGATTCATCTCCTGTTGCAAGCTTGCTTGGCTCATAGATGAAAAACCAATCGCACAGGCGATTAGCGATACTTGGAATACTTTTTTCATCGTTATAACCCTCCTTGTGCACGCAGATAGCGAACAAGGAACTCAGGGTCCTGTAATATTTTTTCGTTAAGCTCTTGGGCTGACATCGCGAGTGAAACGCCGGGCTGAACAGGTCTGGTGGCATAGTAAGTTTGATCGTCAATCCAACCGGCTTGATGGGCTGCAAGAATGATTCGATTATTGAGCTCATCAAGGCTCATTGCGCCCTGGCCAATCGGAGTGATGACATTAGGCGGGTCAACTAAGAAAACCGCAGGAACAGTCGTAACAGACAACGATTGTGCTTGTCCTGAATCGACTTTGTAATTGGGAAACTCTCCACCCGGTAAAGGCAAGCCATCGACAGCAATAGCAAACACCTCGAAACCGTAGTTCAAAGCCATGGATTCGATGATAGGCGCTTGAGCATGGCAATAAGGGCAATCCGAACGATAGAAGAAGAACAAGCCAGCCCGTTTTGCTACTTCACCTAAAGCTACATCACGTTGAGCGCCAGCTTCTCGATCCATCCGATTGGCAGCATAGGTCGCCAAGGGTCTGCGACTGATTTCATCTAAAACAGGATCGCCCATGACCACCTGCTGACTAACATCAGCAAACTGTGAGCCCTTATCCATCATGACTCGCTGGAGATACAGATAGGCTCTGACATTCTCATTCGTCGGCTCATCAATCGCCTTGTCCATAAACGACTGCATGTGCTCACGAAACCAAGCTGCACTGAAAGGCTTTAGTTCGCTCTGACTGGACTCCACGACACCAGATTCCGGCTTTGTAAGCTCATCAGGCTGTTCAGGCTCAGCTATAACCTGATACCAAAACCAGCCTTCCTGACCACGCTGATAGAATGGCCCATCATTAGCATGGGCGGGCAAGATGAATACAAAGAAAATAATGATTGGGATGGTCACCCATAGGATAAACCAAGGTAACAAAGGGGTTCTCATTGTCAGCTCCAGAAAATTTCATAGAGCTAACATGCTAAAGGTCCCCTTTAGAGCGATAGGCCAGATAGATGAAGGAATCGTGTGTGTTTCTGACTAGCTGTCTTGACCAGTAACAGCTAACTTTAATAAGCCAAAAATATGGTTTTCCGTTTTGAGCTAGGAGCGGACATCGAACTATCATACTTTGCAGAGGAAATATAGCTGTGGGTTAACTTTTAAAGAGTGATCGTGTACATTGTCCAGATTAAATCAAGATGACACTTTTTTATGGCAGTAGAGACTATCAATAGGGAAGCTGGAGACTCTGGCAAAGGCTTTAGATTACAGCTCATAAGGGCGATTAAGCTCATGCTGCAAACGATTCAGCAGGATAGAAGTACTGTATTTTTTACTGCGGTGGAAAATCTCGAAGATGTTTCCCATCAGACTATTGTAGATGGAGAAGTCAGTAATTACTTCGAAGAAGACAAGAATTATGACTTGAATGGCAATTTCACAATTTTTAGTCCTCCGGTTATAAATACGTTGGTCAGTTTT
This sequence comes from uncultured Porticoccus sp., assembly GCA_963974675.1. Classification (GTDB taxonomy): domain Bacteria; phylum Pseudomonadota; class Gammaproteobacteria; order Pseudomonadales; family Porticoccaceae; genus Porticoccus. Next base: position 11,235 of record CAXBDQ010000045.1, read on the forward strand.
TATGACATCTATGTAGATCAATTTCGCACCAGCAACAGCGTATATTTGGGCTTTTACACGACGAGGGATGTCGGTAAGGAAAGAAAATCCAAGCTCAATAGCGGTAAAGAAATAGCTCTACCAGAAAAACCAATTTTAGAAATTCTTCAATCGTTTGATGATGTTTCAGACGATACAATTAATTTAGTAAAAGAAATTCTTGTTGAAGAGTACGCTTCCCAATATAAAGAAAAGTCTAAGTCAGGAAACTTAGAAACGCTTCGGGGTCTAAGTGCTGATAGGTTTAAAGAGTTTTTGAGGAAAATTTTATGGCATTTCGGTCAGGAAGATGAGGATGCTCTCAAGCAGACAGTTTTAAAGGATATTGAGTATTCACCACTTCACAACAATGCTCATATAGGCAAAGAAAAAATAATATTTTGTTTGTTAATGGATAAGCTGAGTGAAAGGCAAAATAGTAAAAACTTAGTCGATAAGTTGGTTCATAGTTCAGATGTAAAACTGATTTTTAAAGAAGCAGAGTCTCAAATTCCAGACGAGAGTATAGACCCTACTTGGCGCTATATCGCCGAGCTTGAAAAGGATGTGACCGACAAGCGAAATCTGAAGGAAAAAGTACTTTCAGTAATAGAGGATATTTCAGATCGTCGAATTAGACTGTTAGCAAGAAAAGCAAGTGGCTCTAAGTATGAAGAGCGTGAAGCAGACAAGTCTTTTTTGTCTTTGAAGTATCGTGTTTTTGAAGCTTGTGAAGAATATTTTTCAGATGATGGATATGTAGCCCCTGAAAGCGGCAACGACTTGGATGCTGTTCTTCAAACGCTCTTATCAAAAGCAGTAGAAGATATTTCTAAGTTAAAGACCGATTACAAATATACGATTTCTAATGATAAAACAATAGAAGGAATTATTTGGAATTTATTTGATGGGTGTTTTTTAGCTTTTGATGAGTGTAGTGATGAGTGATGTAAGTACAAAGAAAAGGCTAATGTACTTAAGCGGTGAAGATTTCTATCTTTATTGCTATTCCGTTCTTGTTATTTTGGATTCTTTAGGTTGTCGTGATGGGAGATTTTTTAGAGACTACAGGAAGTTGGCTTTTTTAACTGACATTATCAGTAATGATAAAACAGTCTATGTGGTTTCTCATTCTTCAGCGGAAAAAATGAACCCTAAAGATTATGAGTGTTTACTTGACAGCTATTCGAATGGATTAACTAGAAGAAGTGAAATTCTTAAGTTGTTGTTTGTTCTTGAGAAGAGAGGCTATGTGACTTTGAATCGAGGTAAAGCACAAGAAATTGATGTTTCTTTGACTAAGGATAACCTTCCTAATGACTTTTTAAACAGCAATGTTTTCGAGTCGGAATCTAAGAATATAATAAAAATATCAAAGAAAGTGGGACGGTTGGCATCGCTAACTCTGGATACCATGTTAGGTAAAATTTATGTTGAAAATGGAGTTCGAACATGGGTCTGATGCGAGTTAATAAGCTTATTTATGAAGGAAGCAAGTATTTTTTCGAGTCTAAAGAGTTCGACGAAAATATCATCCTAATTGAGGGCGATAATGGAACAGGGAAAAGCACCTTTTGTAATTTGATTTATTTTGCATTGGGTGGAGAGGTTCCAATATTTCGAATAAATAATGATAAGCGCCACGATGAAATAACTTCTGATAGTGATAACTATGTTGATCTTTATATCTCAATCAATGATGGCAGTTATTTACTAAGGCGCTACTTTGGAGATAATGAAGTAACAGTAATCCCCTATGAGCGGGTGGTTGAGAAGATATATTCAGAAGATAAAAATACTTTAATTGAAGAGAAGGTAAGATTTTCTCTTTCGGAAGATAAGACTGAAATATATCCCGTAAACAGAAGCAAAGATTCATACGTTTTTTCTGACTGGATTCTCGAGAAATTGGAAATATCTGTGGTCGAGCTTTTTCATGGATATAATACATTTAAAATTAATATATCAGACTTGATGCGGCTGATTTATCACGATCAACAGCCGAACCCAGAGGGTATTTATAAAAAGCCAGATACTAATTCAACGTATGTTTCTGATTCTGAGTTGGTTCGAAAAGCTATTTTTGAACTCTTAGTTGGTAAAGCCTATTCTGATTACTACGACTCTATTGTCGAGGAAAAGAAGCTGTCGAGAGAGAAAAGCTTGGCTAAAGCGGTTGTGAATGAGTACACGCTTTTAGCCGACAAAATGCGAAAAAATGGCGGGGCTAAAAATGTCAGTTTTTTACAGAAAGAAATCTCTGATAAAGAGCAGCAAATTGACAAGTTGCATGATGCCAGACAGGCATTCAAGCGAAATCGAACTGGATCAAATACAATTAATCAAGATATTGAGTCGTGCAAATCAGAATTAATTGATTGTGAACTTAGATTAAGCCGATTAAAAGAAAATCTGGTTTCAGCTCTTGATGAACGGTACAAATTAAACGTAGTTAGAAATGAATCTGCTTCAGAGATTAGACGTATTGAAAAAGTTATTTTTTCACACGATCATCTAAACCTTTTTACATCTGATACTTGTCCATACTGCTTAAGTCACGTGGATCGTGTGGAAGGGCATTGTGTTTGTGGCGCTTCGATAGAAGAAGAACAATATGAGAGGTTTTTCTACACATCAAAAGAGTATAAAGATATTCTGAAAACGAAACTTAAGGCACTGTCAACAATTAAAACCGCATATGATGATTGTGACTCTGAAGTTCAAGAGATTAAAAAAGAAATTGAGTTGATAGAGAAAAAGTCGGTGACTTTCCGTGAAAAGCTACAAGAAATGCTTGGGCGGGTCGATGAAATTGTTGACATTGAAAGCCTAAATGATATTGACGATAAAATATTGCAGCTTAGAGAAGATGTTGCGAATTTGAATCGATTGTTGGAGATTGAATCAAAGCTGGAACGTATCCAAAAAGATTTTGATCTGGTTAGCTCTAAAGCAAAAGACGCTGAGTTAAAGAGGAAAGGGCTTGAGATTAAAGCTCAACAGGATGTAACTTCGAAGGTAAATGCGTTTAGTAAAAAGTATGATGAGCTGATGAAAAATACTTTGCCTGATTGCAGATCGGCAAAGATTGCGCTTGATAACTATTTGCCTTCAATTAATGATGGTCTCTATCGAGAAACAAGTTCACTTGTTTCAATTCGAATGATGTACTTTATCACTCTCATGCATTTAGCTTTGTCTGATGAATCAGTGACATTCCCGCGCTTTTTACTTATTGACACACCTGAAACTGCCGGAATCGAATTAGAGTATCTGATTAACTGTATTCGTCAGTTGGAAGAATTGAAAAATTATGGAACTGACTTTCAAGTTATCATTTCGACAGGTTTAAACAAGTATCCCGAGTCATTAAAGGACAATCGTGTACTCTTTATGCCCGATAAGCAGAAGGAACATATGCTCTTGAAGAAGAAGAGCCTTTCTAAGTAATAACGTCAAGCAATTTAGATTCAACTAGTTAGTATGATTAGTTACTGAAGTTCTGCTATCGGCACGTAAGTAATATTCAGAAATTTTGAATACTACATTAACTCACTTTACTGCAAAAACCGTAACCAACGTTTTAATTGAGTCACCCGGAACCATAACAAAGTGCATTTTGCTACCAACATGCTGCCATAACTCGGCCTCTTGTGCATATTTTTTGGCTTTTTGGATAGTGACCCTTTCAGGTAACTGGGCTTTAGTTAGCGCAGAACATAGCAGCTTTGTGCACAAAGCCTTCCAAGGATGCTTGGGCACTCCATCAGAAAGCCGTTCCACAAATCTTTCAAGCGCGTGACGAGTCACCACGACAGGTCCAATGTTCGGAACGTTGATGACCTCATCGATTTCTCTCACTGTAGTATTATCGACGCTGTATTCTTCGAAGGAATGTGAGAGCCAATCGTCCCGCTTCTCTACCGAGATCTGTGCTTCCTGGTAGCGGGTGAGCAAGAACCTGGTCAGGCTGTAAAGTGAATGCTGAGTTGAGCGTTTTTTCTGTAACTTTTTGATAGCTCCTTTACTGACCCGGATTTGAAGCCCATTACCGCTTCGGTTACTCCCCATCACCTCTTTCACTGACAGTAGGTGATGAATCGCATAGAGCTCAGCTGCAATTGGCTTTTGCTGCTCAGCTAGCTTGTCGTATTGCTCACCTAAATCGACCTTTAGTTCGCCTCCTCTTCGAAGGCCGGTCTTCCAGTAAACCGTAAACTCACCATCAATCTGCTTTGTTAACAGGGTTAATACCATCATGTTTGTTTCTCCTATTGGTTATCTTTTTTCCATTCTCCATGTTTTTTCAAATATGCAAGGCGCAAAAAAAGGGGCCGAAGCCCCT
>CAXBDQ010000046.1:0-14287 GCA_963974675.1 uncultured Porticoccus sp.
TGGTTCGAGCCCAGCAGGCGGAGCCAAACATGACGGGGGTTGTAGCGATACAGCCCCCGTTTTTTGTTGTCTAAAATATTATCTGGGCTACATACAGGGCTACATTTTTATAAAAAAGGCTGCCTTCCCGGTGTGAAATAAGATGTACTTACGCTCCATACGCACAACGCTTCAAATAAGAATACGTTAGCGCGTACCGCTCGAAATGGTACCCAGCAGAAAAAGCACTACAACCACCATACCCAACAACAAAAAGAGTGTGATTGCGAGTGTCCAGCGCTGCAAATAATACTCACCGGCATCGCAGGCTCTTTGCCATGTATGACCTCGCCAGAGACCGCCCAATCTGGCTAGCAACGAAGTATACAATCCTGGCAAGTAATCAATTCCGATTCGCAGTCCCCAGCGAATAATGGATTCCGACCAGCGCACAAACCATGGCGCCGCCCCATCTACCTTTCCAGACCCAGTCGAAAAAAAACTTCTTTTCTCCAACCATACGGAGCCAGCGACCAATGTCCCCAACCCCAAACCCACCGCGAAAATAAAGACAGGAACCAAGTCACGGTACTGGTTCCATGCGGCAGGATCGACCATACCAGCACCCAAACCTATGACGAAAATCCCCGTCGCTATGATGGCAACAGAGGCCGATAGTATTTTCCGCCGTGCCCAGACCAACCCAAACAACACTGCATAAAGAACTGCCGCTGCGCCCATAGCCTGGAGCAGCGTCCCCGTGATGGGCGCGGTGATCTCACCTAGCGGCAACCAACGCATGACGCCAAGCATTCCAGTAGCGATCGGAACCACCCACAACAGAATAGCCACCGCCGGGCGAGCCGAGCCATACGCCAGTGGCAGCCATACATGCAGCGGCCAGAAACCTGTTTTGAGGGCAAAGCCAACCATTACAATCGACAAATAGAGTGCGGAGGACATTGATAGCGGCATTGCTTGTGCTAAGGCTGCAAAACTCAGGTCATCCGTTAACGTCGCTGTAATCAGAAGGGCCTCAAATAAGGCAATGTCCGCAAGGATCATCAACACCAGATAGATCCGTCCGGCACGAATCGCCTGCTCATCACCCTCTACAAACAACAATCCACAGAACGCGTAACTCATCAGCGTTGTGAAGGCGAAGAAACCGATCATACCCGTCGCCAAAATTGCACCCAGCTGACCCGCCAAGGTCAAGAGAAATAAGGTCGTCAGGCTGTTGCCGGCAGTACGACCATCAAGTCTACGTAGTAAAATTCCCACGACAGCCCAACTCACCACTGACATTGCCAGCCACCAGCGTGAGACCTTATCGAGACCTAGTCCGGTACTACCCTGCAGTATCCAGGGCAGATCGATAGCGAGGCTCCCCGGAACGAACAGCAGAACAGTCGCCGGCAGCAAAGCAATATGCACCGACCAGGGCAGGTGACGGCGTAGCGCCGGTATCGCCAGCAGCAACGGCAATCCGGGTACAGACAACAGCAGTAATAAAGTCGCTAGCTCACTCATGGTGCGTATTCACGCGCGGCGATAAATCGCGCCCATTCCAGAGGACTGAACGGCGCCGATGCCAGCAGTCCCAATACCAGAGTGAGTGCAGCCGTAATCACGGGCGGTGCCAGTAACGCCCAGGCCGTCTCACGCTGTCCGAACGAACGTTCGTGTGGCCAGACATCGGGCGGCGCTTTGAACCAGGCTCTATGTAATATAGGTAAAAAGTAGGCGGCATTCAGCAGGCTGCTGCCAGCCAAGACAAAAATCACCCAGTTCTGTCCGGCATCCAGCGCCCCCATCCCGAGATACCATTTGCTAATAAAACCCACCAGCGGGGGGGCGCCAATCATGCCGAAGGCACCTATCGTGAACGCAGCCATGGTCCAGGGCATACGTCGCCCAACTCCATTCATCTCGCTGACTTTGTGAATACCTAATGTCTTGGCCAGATTTCCTGCGCAAAAAAACAAGGTGATTTTCTGTACCCCCTGGTGCACCAGGTGGACCAGACCACCAATGGTCGCAATGGGACCGGCCAACGCCACGCCGAGCGCGATATACGAGACCTGACTGACTGTGGAGTAGGCGAGTCGGCGTTTCAAATCATCCTGAAACAGTGCGCGCAAAGATGCGTATATAATGGTCACTGACGCCAGTATTGCCAATGGCAAGGTCACCCCCAGACTGGCAGCAAACTCTATACCATACACATCGTAGACCACCCGCACGATACCGAAGGCACCCGCCTTGACCACCGCCACCGCGTGCAGCAGTGCGCTCACCGGCGCTGGCGCCACCATGGCCCGAGGCAGCCAGCCGTGCAAAGGAATCAGCGCGGCTTTCACTCCCAGCCCTATGATCAGCAATACGAAAATTAAGATCAGTGTTGGATGGAGGGACGTGTCTAGGCCGGAGAGGAAACCGCGTGCAGTGAATTCCAGAGTACCTGTGAGGGCGTAGAGCCACACCGTTGACAGTAGCAACAATGCACCACCTGCGATGGTATAGTTCAGGTAAACTCTTCCAGCCCGTCGTGCCTCCTCGGTTCCACTGTGCACGATCAGCGGGTAAGTGGCCAGCGTCAGCAGTTCATAAAACAAGAGGAATGTAAGCAGGTTACCTGCCAGGGCGACACCCACTGTGGCAGTTACACACAGGCTGAAGAAGCCGAAAAAGCGGCTGCGGTGTGGTGAGCCCTCCAAATAACCAATGGCATAGACAGTCGTTAGCAGCCACAGCCCGGCGGAGAGCGCCACGAACAGCATCGATAGCGGTCCTGAACGAAAAACCAGATCCAGTCCGGGCAATAACGGCAGACGGGCCTCGTATTGATGGCCGTGAAGAACGCCCCAAAGCATCACACCCACTAGTACTAACTTAAGGAACGCACCGACTAGGTTAAGTATTGTGCGACTTACAATACGCTCCTCAGGCAAAAAGAAAATCACCAGCCCCGGCAACAGGGAACTGCCAAGTATCAATAATGGCAAAGAGTTACCCCAACTCATCCAGCAGATCCTCTACCAAAAGGGGAACCGATTTCCAATAGTGCCAACGGCCCGGAAGTAAATAGACCTAGAAGGATAGCCATTATAGCCAACACCAGAGCGGCCCACTCCATTCTGGCAGGCACGACTCCGGCCTCATGGGTTATCTTGGCCGGGATAAATGCATAGCCAATGACTTTGAAGACATAAGCTGCTGCTAGCAGCCCGCCAAGAATCAAAACCCCTGCCCACCACCATTGCCCCGAACGTATTGCCGCTTCCAACAGCAACCACTTGCCGATGAATCCGCCACTGGGTGGCAGGCCCATGATGCTGACACCCGCCAAGGAAAAGGCAGTCAAAGTCAAAGGCAGTCGTTGCGCAACCCGATCGAGATCCGCGATGCGGTCATGTCCGCCGAAAAGTAGTATGTTGCCCGCGGCCATGAACATGGCAGCCTTGGCCACAGCGTGAGACAGCAACATATAAAGAACACCCTTCCAGGCAATACTCGTACTTAGTGGGAAAGCCAGGAACAGATAGCCCAGTTGCGCCACGGTCGAATAGGCAATAAGCAATTTAAGCCGTGTTTGGCGCAGTGCCTGAATACCACCCCAGAGGACAGCGGCCGCACCAAGCAAGCCCAGCAGCTGACCAAAATAAGTGCCAGTTACCGGGAAAACCTCCAGCCACAGGCGCAGAAGAATATAGAATGATGCCTTGACCACAAGTGCCGACAACAACGCACTCACTGGTGCCGGCGCACTTGCGTGGGCTGGCGGCAACCAGAAATGCAGCGGAAACAGTGCCGTCTTGAGTAGCAAGCCAGCGCTCATCAGCCCCACAGCCGCCCAGGCCGCTGGGGTAGCCTCCATTCGCTGAGAAAGAATGTCGATATCCACACTGCCAAAGCTGTGGTAGAGCAGCGCGACACCTAGTAGATAGGCCAGCGACCCTAGCAGGCTGACCAACAGGTAACGCATGGCCCCCGCTAAGGCATTCGCGCTACCCGCTAACGCCACCAAGGCCACCGCCGCCAGCCCTACTAGTTCTAGAGTGACGTAAAGATTAAAGATATCCGCCGACAAAAATAGTGCGTTAAGTGCAGCCCAAAGAAACATCCACAGTGGCCAAAAATGTCTGGCCTTCAGCTGATCGAAATATCCACTGGCATAGGTACTAACGCCCAAACCTACGAACACTGTCACAGCCAACATCAGCAGACTAAGGCCGTCAGCGTAAAGATCGATACCTAACGGCGCACCCCAACCACCAACGGCATAGCGTTGTGCGCCCAGCTCCAACAGTTGCCAACCCAGGCCACCCATGCTGGCGAAGATCGCCAAGCCGAAAATAAGTCCCAGCGATTTCGATATTGCCGGGAACAGGAAACAAGCAATACCTCCCACGAGCGGCAATATGATTAACGCCACCATCCAAGGTACATCCACAAAATCACCTATCATGTACGACAGCCTCGCTGCCGACTTAATAGCTTCGCTTCTGTCAGCAAGTTCATCGCCTTTCGCTTCACTCGCTATCCGGCAGGCTCGGCTGCCCCGTTGCTTCGCTTACCCTCAGCATCAGACTGAGGGCCAGCGCTGTGGCCGATATGGCAACCACGATACCGGTAATCACCATGGCGTGAGGCACCGGGTCCGGTGACGTATTCTGGCTACGGGCCGCCAGCGATACCAATACCAGAAACACCCCGCTGCCCATCACGTTAACGGCCAGAACCTTGCGCAGCAAATGGGCGTGAACTATCAGGGCATACAATCCGAGAGTGAACAACCCCACCCCGACCAACGCATAGAGGAATACGTGGCTCATTTATCCGACCCCGCCACAGGCCGGTCACCCAGAAATAATGCTGCAAGCGTTATACCAATGGATAGTGTGGCCGCCGTTTCGATCAGCAATATCAGCATCCCGGCCAATGGTGTGGGAAATTCCAGAAATAGTCTATCCGTCAGGAGCAACACCATTCCTACCACAACGAACACGCTCAGGCCCGTGACCAGCAACACCCTCAGCGGCAGCCCCGCGAATCGATCACTGAGTCGCCAACCGGAAAGAAGTAGTAACACACCCGCCGCGCCCAGCACCGACCCGGCCTGAAAGGCGCCTCCCGGCGCATGGGAGCCGACCCACAATAGATAGCCGGCTACCAGAACCAGCACGGGGATCAACAGGCGCGTCAGCTTGTCCAGCACCGGGCTTGGGCTTGAGTCGCGAACCTCAGGGACACCGCCAAGTGACCAAACACCCAGCAGTGCCAGCAACAGCACGGCCATCTCCAGCAGGGTATCATAACCACGGAAGTTGAGCAGTACTGCGGTGACCTGATTACTGACCCCACTAGTTTCGAGGTTTTTCACTACCCGTTCGCCCAACCCCGGAGCCTCGGATGGCAGGCTCATCACCGCATAGCCAAGCCCTGCTAGAAAAACTAACAGCGATGCCTGCAGCAACGAACGAAACAGCGATTGCTTGGCTACCGCTTTAGTCGTGGGCATCAGAGGTATTCTCGGTTTCGTGAGTTCTTTTTGTAATATGCTTCGGTTCAAGCCTTGCAAGTGCCGCCAGTAACAACGCCCCCGTGAGCCCAGCACCGATGGCGGCCTCAGCCAGGGCGACATCCGGTGCATCAAGCCGCACCCAGGCCAATGTCATTAGCAACCCGAAGCTAATGAACAGGACGATCGCCTTGAAAAGATCCGGACTTACTAGCGCCTGCCAGGCCAGCCAGAGCAAACCCAATCCAATCAAGTTATCAAACACCCATGGCAACAGAGTCAACGCTTCCACGGCTGGATACCCCGTTGTAACGCACGAGCTGCAATCAAATGGGCAACGCTAGCACCTGCAAGTAACACCAATGCCCAGATCAGCAACAGTTTGCCCACCGTAGCCCAAATTTCCACCTGAACGGCCAGACCCATAATCACCAGACCCAGACCAACATTGTCGGCTTTGGTCAAGGCATGAATACGCGTATAGACATCCGGAAAACGCAGCAAACCGAGAGTCCCAGCGAGAAAAAAAATGCCACCGGCAATCAGCAGTGCGGCGGAGATAAAATCACTCGGCGTCATAGTCTCTCCATTAATCCGGCCAGGCGCGCCGGACAAAGGCTACCGCCGTCACCGCGGCCAGCAGAGCGAACACCAGCGCAACATCACGCAAGGCAGCCTTGTCGGTAGCCTGCGCCAGCAATAACAGAACAGCCACCAATTTCGTACCGAACAACTGCGCCGCCAACATACGGTCGGCAGCGGTAGGGCCACGCAACACGCGCCACATCCCGGCAACAAGGCTCAGCAACAGGAATAACGCCAATCCAAAATAAAGGGTTTGCATGTCGACTCAATCTTCCAACGTAACCGGGGTGACAAATCCAAGTGGCTTTATCGCAAGCACGGAGCAATCGACCTGGTTCAGAATGGTTTCTGCGGTATTGCCCATGATGAATCCCGGCACACCGGTACGGGCCACCGTCCCCATGATAACGAGGTCGGCTTCGATTTGTTTGGCCAGCGCCGGTATCTCTTTTCGAGCCCATCCTTTCACCAGATGCAATTTGGGTTCAAGATAATCCAGCGCATCGCGACCCTGACCGCTGGCCACCTCATGAAGGAGAGCATTCAGGTTGTCACTATGTTGCCTTTTCACTTGCTCGACATAGGCATCGATCTCCTCTTTCGACTTTCTGATGAAGGCACTAGAGCGCAAAGCACTCTCGCCGATCGCATCCCACACATGCCCGATATGCAGGTCGGCGGATTCGGTCAGCGACAGCGAACTGGCCATTTCAAGAACTTGGGCGTTCAATGCGCGTCGTGATTCCATCTCCTGCGATGGATAGGCATCGTCGACATCGACCGCTGCTAGGATGTGCCGGTAGTTCTTCGGTGCCTGAGGCTTGATGAGCCAAACCGGGCACGGGCACTTGCGTAACAAGTGCATATCATCACTACCGAATAAGCGATCCAGCCAATCCTGATGTTCGGGAATCTTGATCACCAAGTCACGCCCATTGCGCAAAACCTCACGGATAATCTCTAGGAAGGGTGTGCCTATCAGTACTTTGGTTTCGATCTTGACCCGCTTACGGTAAGGCTCGACAAGCGTTGCCAGTTTTTGCATCTGGCTGTCCACCATCGCGGCCTGCAGATCGGCAGGAATAGAACCATCTTCGGGCAAGCCGATGCCAGCTGTAACACGTTCAACCACGATTACCACCGTAAGACTACCCTGGTTGTTTTCCGCCAGAGAAACAGCACGCTCCAGGATGTGCTTAGACACTTTCTCTGGCTCCACCACGCACAATATGTCTTTAAATCTATTCATTGCATTCTTCTCCTTTAGCACACGGCAAGGATATACTAAAAATTCGGGCCACGACTTGTTCCACCGCCATCAGTTCTAATAGAACGTCTTTACTTGTGTCGAGCGCATGAACTTTCAAACAGTTTCCGTTCAGCTCGGCGCATAATGTGCCAGGTAACAGGTTGACGATATTGGCCATGAATACTCGGACTATTCCCGGTGGAAGGCACAATGGGTAGTCAATGAGAGCGGGATTGATGGGCACGTTGGGGTGGAACGCACGCCAGCCCACATCCACGCCACCACGCAGCGAGTGCCAAAGAAAAAACGGCAGAAAGCGCACGATCCCGGACAAGGACCAGCAAAAGGGAGGCAATAGCGCCATACTGACCAGCGTCGCTAACATTACCACTGGCGTGCCAACCAACCATGATTCCATATTGCCTTGCGTGAGTATCCACCATAGCAAGGCAAACACAACGGCACGCAACAACCCGCTCCGCATGCGGACAATCACCTTATGCGGGGTGTTAAAATTAGATGTTCTTATTCGATGAATTGTTTTCATAGTCAATCCCGCAAGAGCTGTAGGTGTATTAGTGGGTATTGACAAGTTAACTTCCCAGGTCGAGATAAATTCATTCCCTTTCCCTCTCAAATTGTCACTGCCTTTTCCCAAGACGCAAAGGCGCGCTGCCTGAAAGATCGATAGTTCTTGGCCTATACTAAATGACGCCCCAAGTAGAATAGATTGTATACCTCTGCATGAACTGAGAGGAAACCTTGTGCCTGCTCTACCGATTTGAACTTCCGCATGCCCCGCTCTCTCACTCGCGTTGGTTGATGGGAAAGTTCTGCACGATTATTGGCATATTGCCTAGTGTCATGGAGGGTGTCAGGAATCAACTCACAGTGCGCAACACCATAGCTGCGCAATTTGTCCGTGACGATCTTCCTAGGCTCGGCGTCATGGCGTTTAAATAGCCGTTTAAAGAAACGTTTGGCGGCTTTTGCATCCCTTCGGGGCTGAAGAAAAACATCAACTACCTCACCGTCTTGATCCACGGCACGCCATAAGTAGTGCTGCTTTCCTTGAATCTTCACAAAAACTTCATCGATAAAGAAAGTATCACCATACCCTTGGTGATTACGCTTCAAACGGCGGGCATATTGAGCACCAAATTTGCGGCACCAGATACGAATAGCTTCGTAGCTGACGATGATGCTCCGCTCTGCAAGTAGATCTTCAATATCTCGATGGCTGAGGTTGAAACGATAGTAGAGACAGACGGCATATTGAATAATTTCAGGCGGAAAGCGGTGACGTTTGTAGATGTTCATTCCCTGATTATCCATTTTCTCGCGTTAACTTGTCAGTACCAGTTGGGCTGATTCAAGCCGGAACTCAGGGCTAAATGTACGTCGTGTTTTGGTGCTCATGGTTTTCTCACTTAATAGCTACGGTGATAATATCACCTACAATTAAGCGGCCAAATTAACTATGCCACTACATACCGACTGGAGCCAGCGAGATGACATCAAAGCCGAGTTGAAGGTCGGCCTGATTCTGGTTTTAGCCAAACACGGCTACCCACCTGTGGACAGGCATGATGCCTACAAGGACGCGGGAGATATTTGTACAGGCAGAGAATTTTAAGACGCACCAGAGTCTGATGCAGACTTGATCGCATTTAGCAGCGCAAGTCTAAGGTGAAAAATTGATTTGACGGTTTTGATGGCGGTTCCTTAATCGACAGACATAAAAAAGACCTTGATTAACAAGGCCTTTTTTATTGCTTATGGCGGTGAGAGAGGGATTCGAACCCTCGATACGTTTCCGTATACACGCTTTCCAGGCGAGCTCCTTCAGCCACTCGGACACCTCACCGTGTTTTTGAGGTGCGCAACTCTACACAAGCACCCTCTAAAAAGCAATTATCAAGGCCAGCTTTGAAAGTAGTCTTCTGTTTGCAACTCAGGAGCCTCTAACCCTTTTACTGGCACAGTCCCTAAATAGAGAAAACCTACTATCTTCTCTGAATCACTTAAACCCAGCCCAGCCATGACAACTTTATCATAGGCCAAAGATCCAGTGCGCCATATGGCGCCGACGCCCTGGGCATAGGCGGCTGTGATCATATTCTGCGCTGCGGCACCCGCTGAAATAATTTGTTCTATTTCTGGCACTTTGGGGTTGTCTCGGATACTTGCGATGACAACGACAATCATTGGTGCTCGCAGTGGTTTTTTAGCTATTCTCTCACGTTGTTTATCTGTCAATTCATCACCACAAGACTCAGCTGAAGCAATAAACAAATCACCCAACTGATTTCGACCTTCTCTTTCAATCACAAGGAATCGCCAAGGTCGCAGACGGCCATGATCTGCCGCACGAAATGCAGCCTTTTGTATGTTTTTAAGAACATCATCCTCAGGAGCCGGGTCAATGAGTCTCGGACATGAGACTCGACCATGTAATGCACTCAGCGCATCCATCATTCCACCTACTTCAGTTTAATTTTTCAGGTTTTCAAACACTCGCCCTTTTTCCCTATAGTAAAGAATGGACTTTTGTTACCAGACATCGTGTAATTGTGCGTATACACAGTCAACACAGAGGCCACCATCTTACAAGATGACTAGGGTAAGCACGAAAGAAACTGACAATAGCCTGCACTACCAGACTCTATTTCGCTTCCTGCTCGGTCTGGCCGGCATTAGCTCTTTTATTTTATCGCAAGCTACTAAGGAATATGCCTACCACCTAGCCTCTCTCACACTGGTTATTGTTCTCTACATCATCTTCAGTCATCTTTTATGCAAAATTGTCAAAAAAGAACAGAAGCCATTAATTTCAAAAACATTATTACTTTCAGATGCACTATTACTTGGATGCCTAATAGGTTTTCTTAACCTGAATCTGCTTCCCTCTTTGTTGTTTCTTTTAGCCCTCCAGTTTCACTCTCTTGTCAATGGCGGCATCAATAATCTGATACGGAGTAATCTGGCATTAGGGTTAGGTTTTGCCCTGCTCTGCCTGTATCAGCTTCCCACATGGACGATGACTGCCGACCTGACGACAAGTCTTGCTCCATTAATTGCTATGGGGCTATATACCTGCATCTATGGTTTTAATACTTATAACCAGACTCGGATACTTCAAGAAACATTAGATGACCTTAAAAAACAAAAAGTACAACTAAAGCTTAAAAACTATCAAATTTCAAAATATCTCTCTCCCACACTCCGAAAAGCCATTTCATCCGGCAAAGACGTCAAGCTGGAGACCCAGCGTAAAAAACTAACCATTTTCTTTTCAGATATTAAAGGGTTCAGTGAACTTGCCGAAGAAATGGAGGCTGATACCCTCACCCGCTTACTCAATAATTACCTGACCGAAATGTCTGAAATTGCGCTAAAACATGGCGGCACCATCGATAAATTTATCGGCGATGCCATCATGGTATTTTTTGGGGATCCTAGTACTAAAGGGGCGAAAGCAGACTGTCTTTCTGCTGTTTCCATGGCCATTGACATGAAGAAACACATGAAAGAATTACAGCAACGTTGGTTGAACCAAGGCGTTCAAAAACCTATGGAAATTCGCATGGGGATCAACACCGGGTTCTGCACAGTAGGTAACTTTGGTACAGAAAATCGACTGGATTACACGCTTCTGGGCACCGAAGTTAATTTAGCGAGCCGATTGGAGACTGCGGCCGAACCAGGGGAAATACTAATATCCCATGAATCCCATTCGCTCGTTAAAGATTTGATTATGTGCCGAGACAAAGGGGAGATTCAGGTAAAAGGCTACCAACAACCTGTTCGTGTTTATTCCGTTGATGATCTGCGCAAAAATCTCGGTAATGACCAGACTTATTTTGAGCATCTCACCAACGGCTTTTCAATTTATATGGACTTGGAGCGAGTACGCAACTATGACAAGGATAAGATTATTGATTCACTGCTCAATGCAGCCAAACGGTTAAAAAATAAAAATATATTCTAGATGTCACTCATCCAGATTTATTACTGTCGTGATAACCGGAGCTTTGGCGGGCTCAGTTTCTTTGAACTACGGTAGGGATTGATATCCAATCCGCCACGTCGAGTATATCTAGCATAGACCTCCAACTCATCAGGCTGACAAAGCTCATTGATTTCAGTAAAAATACGCTCCACACATTGCTCGTGAAAATCCTGATGATGACGGTATGAGACAATGTATTTAAGCAGCCCCTCAGAATCTATGGGCCATCCCGTATAACGAACCATAATACTAGCCCAGTCTGGCTGACCAGTAACAGGGCAGTTGGTTTTTAGTAAGTGACTAAAAAAGGATTCTGTCACCAGTTCTCGCCCCTGATGTAACCTCAAGAGGGTTGGATCTGGCTGGTATGTATCAATACTCACGTCCAAGCCATCCAGACAGACACCAGGAAATGACGACAAAGCCTGATGTCGATAACTATCCGTGGTATGAATATCCACAAGTACAGAACCCTGCACACACTCCGAAATATCCCGCTCCAAAGTAGCCGCAACCTCCTGAACAGAAGAGTAAGTCGTTTGGTTCAAGGAGTTCAGATACAATTTCAGGGATTTTGACTCTACAAGGTTTTTCGTATCACAAGGCATGGAAATATCTGCGATAGCAACCATTGGCTTGCCTTTTGGGTCCAGCCAGGACAGCTCATAAGCTGTCCACAGGTCAAAGCCATAAAATAATGGCTCAGAGTCAATACCAATAGCCTGACGTCCCTGTAGTCGAGGTATAGGGCACAACAACAAAGGGTTATAGCAAAAGGGATAAACCGTATCCGCACCCAACAATAAATCGTTATTACTCACAAAGCCCGCCTATAATTCCAGTTTAATTCACAAAGAATCTACCAATCATCACCGTTAGCTACGAAGCTTTTTACCACGTTCAAGCAAATACAATGAGTAGCTGTATAACAAAACGCAAAAGCCAATCACTATGGAAAACCCCCAAACCACATTAATATCTGATACCCCTAACAGCCCATACCGAAAAGTATTCACCATATAAAGGATTGGGTTGATCTTTGAAACATCCTGCCAGAACTCCGGCAACATACTAATAGAGTAAAATACACCCCCCAAATAGGTAAGCGGCGTTAAAACAAAGGTTGGAATAATCGAAATATCATCAAAACTATTAGCAAAAACAGCATTGATAAATCCAGCCAAAGAAAAAAGTACAGCTGTTAAAAAAACAATGGCCACAGTAACAGGGACATTACTAACCTGAAGGTCAGTAAAAAACAGGGACAGGCAGGTGACAATTACGCCTACAGCCAAACCCCTGGCCACACCACCGATCACATACCCTGTCAAAATAATATAATTGGGCACCGGAGAAACCAGCAACTCCTCCACACTACGCTGAAATTTAGTGCCATAAAAAGACGAGACAACATTGGAGTATGAGTTGGTGATCACCGACATCATAATTAACCCTGGCACCACAAATTCAATATAGCTAAAACCAGACATTTCACCAATTCTCGGACCAATCAGCGTGCCAAATATCACAAAATACAATGCAATAGTGATCGCTGGCGGCAACAGTGTCTGCAACCAAATTCGCATGAATCGTCTTACTTCTTTTACCACAATCGTCGTGAAAGCTATCCACTGCTCTTGAAAGTTCATGCTGCGCCTCCTTCATCAACCTGATGGGGTTCAACCAGTGACACAAAAAGTTCTTCAAGACGATTTGTTTTGTTCCTCATGCTTACCACGTGAATTCCTTGTCCACTCAGACTGGTAAACAACGCATTCAGACACTGATCTTTCTCCACTTCAACCTCAAAACTGTGGCTATCGATAAGCTGTCCTGTGTAGCCATCAACACCCGGAAACTCACTCAGCTCTTCCCGAGTATCCAGAATAAAAATCTCCTTACTTAATTGCCGTAATAGCTCACGAGTAGATGTGTTTTGAACAATTTTCCCGCGATCAATAATAGCCACTGTACGACACAGACTTTCCGCCTCTTCCAGATAATGAGTGGTAAGAATAATTGTGGTTCCGCTTGCATTTATTTTCTTAAGAAACTCCCACATAGAACGACGTAACTCGATGTCGACACCTGCAGTTGGCTCATCAAGGATCAATAATTTGGGTTCATGCACCAACGCCCTTGCTATCATCAAGCGACGCTTCATTCCACCAGACAGCATACGGGAAGCCTGATCACGCTTGCCCCACAACCCTAAAAGCTTGAGATATTTCTCTGCTCTCTGTTCGGCTAATGCAGCAGGAAGGCCAAAATACCCCGCTTGAGTCCTAACAATGTCGAAGACTTTCTCAAATTGATTAAAATTGAATTCCTGCGGTACAACGCCAATGTCTCTTTTTGCCAGAGAAAAGTTATCGTCAATATTGGTACCAAAAATAGTTACTTCACCACGACTTTTTTTAACTAAGGAACAAATCACACCCAATGTTGTGGATTTTCCCGCCCCATTGGGCCCCAATAATGCAAAAAAATCTCCAGGCTGGACATCAAGACTGATGCCTTTTAAGGCCTGAAAACCATTATCGTATTCTTTATATAAATTACGTATAGAGAGCGCAGCTGTGGTCATATTCCAACATTCTATCGTTAAGTTAAGTGGCAATTTTTTCAGTAAAAAGCGAAGGCTAAAAACAGCCTATCGACAATGTCATAGCAACGGCAAGACATTCTACGAGAACAATATAAAGTTCTATGAAAAATGAAAAATAAAGTTCTATGAAAATTTAGGAGCAGAGGTAGAACCCGAACCTAGTCACAAGAAAATCTAGTAGTCTAAATCACTTTTACACAACGAGGGGAAACAAAATTGAAAAAAATAGACGCCGAAACAAAAAAACGCAGAGCTTTAAGCTCTGCGTTTTTTAATTGGAGCGGGAAACCGGGTTCGAACCGGCGACCTCAACCTTGGCAAGGTTGCGCT
>CAXBDQ010000047.1:0-14267 GCA_963974675.1 uncultured Porticoccus sp.
CCAATCCTCGCTCAATGAGGATGTCCGCAAGGGTATCGGGATCTCTTGGGATGCCAGGTATCTTGTCTTTGGCCAAAAGCTCAATGATGTCCTTAGCCGCGCTTTTCCAAACCAGGTAAAGATGGGTTGATTGATTCGATTTTCGTACCCAGACTCTGGCGTCTCGCTGATTGACCAGCCATTGCGAACTGGCAAGTAATCGCCTCATAGCATCAAGCAGATAGCGTTCGACAGGGACACCAAGGGCATTGTCGTCAACGGAAATTCGTTGAACTTTCAGGTCTCGCTGGACACTGGTTTGGTCAGCTTCAATAACCAATTTAGACAGGACATGCTCGGGATCGGTATTGCCAATTGCCTCCAGCATGGCTTGCAAAATTTCAGGGCCCGGCTGGGTTAACCAAGCGAGCAACTCTGGCATCATCACCCGGTTTAACACCAGAATTGAAAATTGCTCGTGCCGTTTGCACCGTCCGTCGCGCCAGCGAATGAAATAGCGTTCAATGCGGTTATTAGTGGCCCACTGGGATAAGGTTTCTAAAAATGGGTTCCACTGATAGCGTCCATCTTCGTCTGTAATGGACAAGTCTGAAACAGGCTTACCAATATCATGGAACAAACCGCTTAATGCCGCCGCAACACGCCACCTTGGCTCTAGCTCTTTTTTCTCAACCGGTGTGCCACTGGCAACAAAGATGATCCCTTCAGCTGCTTGTGCCGCCCAGAAAGCAACTTCCAACGAATGACGTAATAAACCACCAGCACCACTGTGATGATGATGCTCAGAAGCTGGCAACAAGTGAACATAGGACGCCAGATGATCAATGCAGGGTTGAATTAGCCTTTGAAAATCACGCTGGTTGAAGCCAAGTACCTGACGCAGTTTGGCTATTAGCTCGTCTTGTGTGGACTGCAAATCCTCGGGTGACGCGGCTGGCAACCCCTTCAGAAATGGCGGATAGCGCGGAATGTCTGTATCCAGTTGCGATGACAGCTCTGGTAGTGCTTTGGTTTGAAAAAATAGGTTTTTGAACATAGTGAACCTCCGACACGATAGTGTGGAGGTTCAATCTAGTGTTGCTGGTTAATTAGATTCAAAGATTTAATACTTAAATATGCAGACAATGTATTTAGGTCTTTTAGAACCCGATGAAATAAGTGAGTTGAAAATACTAAAATTCAGCTTACGGGAATCAGGATACCTCTGCCGGTTTGTTTTTTAGCGCTTCAGCCGCTTTTTGCAGCGGCCCTTTTAAAGCTTTTTCTAACTTAGTCATCTGCTCTAAGTGCCACGCAACCGCTTTGGGCCACGTATCTTTATTGAAGCCGTCGGCTTTGGTCGAGAACTGAATACGACAAGATTTCTTTTCATCCAATCTCATCCATTCGAGCTCCGCACCAAATACTTGTTCAATGTCCTGTTTGGACCCAAGCAATGAATCAAAGAGATATTTATTCTCTTCGGTAATTCCACGGCTAATCCAAAGCTCAACTCGAAGCTCTTTTTGCAGAAAAATCAGGTTATACGGACAACCACTCAGTCCAGAACCTGCTGATAGCCAATGATCTTTACTCGGGCTAATGTTGTTGTAGAGCTGGCACGGACTTTTCTGAAACGCCTCTAAGGCTCGCTCCCAGTATTCGCGACGCACCGAATGGCGGTTTTTCAGTACCACTTCGGTCGTTTTTTCTTCCGCTTCTTTAGCATTAATACCGATCATCAGCTCCTTCGCTTCGGGCGTGGGGATGATCTGGTCAATATTGATGAGTAGCTGCTCACCCAACGAATAAGGGGTAATTTTGAAGCAAGCAATACTAATGCCTTGCCCCAATAGCCAAAGTGCAGTACTGGTCACTTCTTTGCGAAAGTTTGCCGCAACTAACATAATACGCTGGCTGTTACCTAGATTGAGCTTGACCTCATCCAGATCTGGCGCATCCAGAAATTCGCAAATTCTTTGACTGGCATTAAGTTCAGCAACTTGTGGGACATTTAATGGGTCAACTTCTCGTGTTACAGGTTGATAGCGGTCCAAGTACTGCTGGTAGATTTCAACTATTTGCGCTTTGGTCAAACTGGCGCAGTAAGAGGCATATTTAAGTGCCTGCCAGACCACATCACGACCGCTGTCATCCAGTTTATTTTCAATAATGACCAAGTTGCCATCTTTATCTAGCGCCAGTAAATCTAAGCGTTCGCGGGTATCATCAAACCCATCGAACTCCTTTTGTATAATCAACAACTCTTCACCCAGCGCGGAAGGCTCGTGTGCCACACCATTCCTGAAGATGTTTTCTCTCAGTAAAGCCAAGCTCACTAAACTTCTTTGTCCTAACAGGACTAATCCTGTTGGTTTGATGATTTACCGTGAACATGGTTATTTATCCTATTACTTAGCATTTTTTATCGCTTCAATTTCTTTTACAGATTTGTTGAATAAAGTCATTTATCAACTGAGCAAAATCGCATCTCTAGAGTCGGGATTTATCTCTTTCCATCGTTTAATTAATGTCGTGACACATGGGTTACCCGCAAGCTGATTCATACGAACCCAATCAACATCTAGCAAATCAGCAAGTAATTCGATGTCCAATTCACCTTTCAAGGTGTGCCATTGCCGGATGCTTGGCTGTCTCATTAACTGAGCTTTTGGAGAGGTTAATCCACCGACAACAAAATACCCCTTTTCTTTGTCGTACCATATGCGTTGAATACCCGGTATGTTACTCATCCAGCGTTTGATGTCGTTTAAAGGCTTATCGAAGAATCGAGATAACAAGGTATCTAAACTACCGCTGATTGATGTATCTTTTTTCTTTCCTCGCTTATCTAACCAACGCTGAATAACCTCTTTTTTTACCTGATAGTAAGTCACCTTCGTCTCATTTTGCTGATGAAGCGAAACTAATTGTTCTTGCCATAATTCAACTAATTCGGGTAACTCACTTTCAAATCGCATTGTTGCCTTTTGGCTGGATAACACGCCATCATCACTCAACTCTTTGACAATATTGAGCAATACTTCACTATCTGGCAGAACCCAATCCGTCAACGGATAAGGCTTCTGTTTCTTGGTTAAATCCGAAAGCGCATCTTCCATACCAAGTGGCAATACATTCGTTTGGTCGTAAGATGGATCTTGCATCATGATTGATACTTGTTCGTCCTTATTCTTACTCAAAACAAGCGTAATTCTTGCCGCAAATCGTCGTTGTTTATCAACTTCAGTACCGTAGTAATCCATTACGACATTCTGACGATAACTATAGGGCCAATTCTCATTCATCAAAGTGAGCAAATCATCTACGGATGTTTCGAAATTGGCCAGGTACTCATTTGTTTTCAAAGTCATACCAGAATCAGTGGGATCGAAGGGGATCAACACCGGTCTGT
Source organism: uncultured Porticoccus sp. (assembly GCA_963974675.1). Classification (GTDB taxonomy): domain Bacteria; phylum Pseudomonadota; class Gammaproteobacteria; order Pseudomonadales; family Porticoccaceae; genus Porticoccus. Next base: position 3,395 of record CAXBDQ010000047.1, read on the forward strand.
CGTTTGAAACCGTAAACAAATAACCATCAGTAATGACAATAGTTGATTCATTTAAACAGGCGCGTTGCAATGGCAAGACTTGAGAAATAGCCCTATCAGAATCAATCAGTAAACGTTTGATCTCTAATTCTTTAAGAACCACTTCAAGCTTTCTAATAATCGCTTCTTTGTATGCCTTGGTATCTAATAATTCGTAGTTGTAGGTGTAATATCCACCTTCAGACGCAACGTATAGCTTTATCGGGTCATCGTCTCTTTTTGACTCGATTAATAACCTTTTTTCGACTGGGTCTCCCGTTAAATCATGAGGATTAACGTTGATATGTTGAACTGCACACCGTCCAACTAACGACTTTGTTAGTGGATAACGATCATCTTCAATACCTTTTTCCTGATCAAGCAGAATCAAAACACGGTCCGAACGTTCAAGTTTTATCCGTTCAAAGTCATTTGCCGAAATTCCATCTAGTAAATCCCACGAAACATCGACGCCTTTCTGTGCAATGAGCGATTTAAATAAGTCTAAGATTTCTTCACAAGCAACAACGGTATTAACTCTTAGGTCTATAACCTTGATTTCACCGGATATCTCGATGCTTGGGAAAGATGACTTAGCCTTATTGGCCTTATGCTTTGTTTTCAACGTCAGTGGTTGGAGATTTAACGTTTTAGCTGAAAGTTCAAAACCATAGTCACGCGCAAAACAGATAAACGCATCTTGCACTGGTTTTAACACCATAGGCCAACTTTGCTCAAACCTAGTTGGTGTAGAAAGATCCAGAAACGGACGCTGTTTCCGTGAATTTTTACTCTTTCCAATTTCTTTAAACAGCGTACCTCTCGGTTTTCTTTCATGGCCAGGATACCACCTGACGAGTACCTTATTTTTGTCATAGACCCATAGAGGCTTCTTAATGCGATCTATATCATCGTCATTAGATAACGGTCTTAATGGAACATTGGTATAAAACAGAGCAATCTCAGTGGTATTTCCATCTTTTAACTGCTGAGTTCTACAATCTAGGCTGATCGCATTAACACCGCCAGCCCAGCTATCTACTTTCAATAACGGACAACCTAAGCTGTAAGCGCCTTTACAATGACCGCCAAAAGCCCGTAATGATCGCATCATTAGTCGAATCCACACAGGATTTAACACCGGTGAATATTCAACTCTAACTGGAGTAATAGGTTGCAACTCGGCGTCTACAATAGACGGAGGAATATCACTTGAGCTTTGTAAAGCCACATAGAGACCAAACTGATTACCATTTTTTTTCATTAAATAGGCAAACTGCCGACTGTCTAGTTCAGCATCGATACGTTCTTCCCAGGCTTTCTTCTCTTTCCACTGATAGTTGTTATTGATGAGTGGATAGTGATAAACCACAAATTTGTTGGCTTTATCTGCATCAACCTTGTTATTCAAATAAACCAAATGAGACAGCGGCAACTTCCTCAAATCTTTATTTTTATCCATTAACCTTGCTCCCTCATACGCTGCCAAACTATTTTCGAAAACCACTTGAAGCCAGACGTCATTTGATATCCATCGTTCACCAAACAACCTGGTAGAAACAGGATTGAAGCATTCTCAACTTTTACTGGCTCCAACATTTCAGAAAAGCCCGATAAGGAACAATCTTCACCAGTCAATAGGTTCGCGATAACCAAAATGGCGTTTTCACCACGGATTTGACGGATCTTCTCCAGCTTTTTAATTAATCCCAAAGGCGCAAATTCAGGACGTTTACCAGAAGCAAGCCATTGCTCAAAGCCTTCATCTGACTGTTCCAGAGCAGCTATTGACCAAAATTTAGCATCAACAAAAACATCCGCGTTGGCTATCTCAAAATCATATAATTCAAACAACTCATGGTTGTAGACGTCTTGTTTAGTGGCTAGCTGCTTGTCACTCAGCAGTGCGCGAATACCTTCTTCACCAATACGCCCTTGTAAAATTCGCTGAATCACGACAGGATGAAATGCAAATTGCTCTTCAATATCGTTGGCAAACGGCTGAAACGACGTTCGAAAACCTTTACGATTAAACCAATCCGAAATAGCAGGTTGCCGGTTTACAACCTCATAAAGCGTCTGTGGGTTATACTTAATCAATCCCGCTGCACGCTTTGCAAAGAACTGCCAACTTTTTGGGTCGTACCATATTTCACCAGTAACCTTTGATTCCTCGGGCCGTTCAAAGCACGCCCAACGACACAAAGGCTCAGTAATGCCAAACGTATTGTTATGCGGCATCCATTGGAGATCATGCTGTAATACAGCGCGGCCTAGTTCATGCCAAAGTCCTGAAATATCTTCGATACAACCCTTACCTTGTCGTGCATCTCGGATAGCGGAAACTAACTTGTTATCAATAATATCTACCGCAGCAGAGCCATCTTGGAATCGCGTTTTCAACAGGGTAAGAAAGTTGGAAACCGATGCATCTTCGGAATGAGTAAGATCATCAATCAGCTGATTATTAAGGTTTGAAACCCAATTTCGGTTGTTAGTACAAACGGTTAATTGGCCGTAGTTGCGAAGATGGCCTGCTAAATCATCGCTTAAATGAATTGCGACATGGGGCACATACGTCCAAGCACGTTCAATACGACCAACTTGCTGCTGCACGTCAGCAGCAAGATTCTTAACGTAGTCATTTGTCCCTTTATAGAGCTTGTTTAGCTCCTGGATTTTAGCGACTGAGTTATTCATTAACGGCATAATAAATTGCCGCTGCTGCTTACGTGAAAACTCTGAACGTCTGACTAATTTTTCTAAGTTTCTGAGCTGAAAGCCAGCATGAGACATTTCATCATCAGCGTCATTGCTATCCCATGGTGAAAAGTAAAAGTGCTTACTTTCAATAATAAACAGTGACGTCAGATCCATCTGTCCTTGAGAGTTGGGCAAGGAGTAGTCCAAATTAATTCCATTGGTAGCGGATGCAGTTTGTGTCATTACCACCACGGTTCGGCCAGAGTCGAACGCCGCTTGATAGGCGTACTCAAATCCTTCTCGCTTTTGTGCTTCAGCATTGAGCAAGCAAATCATCATGGGCTTACCGTTGACAGCCGATGGAATAAACACATCGTCAAAAGAAGACAATACGCCAGTGGTTAAACGCTCAATTTCAAGCCAATCCGCGCTCATCCTACTGTTTTCTGCGGTATCACTTATCAACCACTTCCGAAGGTATTTGACTGAGTTAACAAAGGCTAGGTGTCCTTTATGTTGTGGCTCATTCGCTGCCAAATGCAGAACGTGCAGTAATTTAAACAACACAGACTGCCGGTATTCATACTTGTAATCAGAGTGCTCAGCCTCAAAAAATGCAGCGTTCAAATGCAGTTTTGGCTCCAGAAATACTGGCGCATTGATAGCATCATCAAAGTCGTGGATCGTGGTTTTCAGTGTCGAGCGACGCTTTTCAGATTTATCTTTAACCAACGATCGGATCACTGCCATTTGCAGCTGCTTATCCTCGTCAGTTTGTAAATACGGAATTGGCTTCTTAAACCAATCTTCGGGGCGCTGCTCAAAGCTATCGCCCAAAAAACTCTCGGTACATTGTGGACTGCGAGCCTGAGCCACGTAACGTAAAGCGCTTTCAATCCAGCGTATATCGAAATGACCAATCCCCCTTTCGATATAAGAGGTTGCGGATAGTGCAAAAACCAGGTTTCGACTCGATAACGAAACCATTAACCCTTCAGGTGTTGTCGGCAATAGAGCACGTTTAATCTTGATCCTCAACGGGTCAATATCCGCTTCAGCTTCATCCGTGGTTAATAGCCAGGTTGTTAGGCCAAACATATTCGTCTGAGTATTAGGTAATAGGTTTGATCTACTGAGCGCTTCTAACTCAGGCAAGCTAGTGCGAGGCAAGGAGAACAGCGATAAGCTGGGTAACGCTGTGCTATAGTAGGATGGTCGATAGTCATTCGCAGGATCAAACAGCAATCGGTTTAGCCGAACGAGATACTCATAGGCTTCGGACTCATCGGTTGCGAACTGCGACAACAGCAAACTGAAGCGTCTGATATATTTCTCCATCACACGCAAAAAATCACCGACATCAACGGATTCTTCATCGCTTTGTCCATAACTTTTCACTTCAAAGCCATGAGGTTTTTGCTGTAATTGCAAAGGCTCACTGGTTACTAAGTGATCTGAGCGAAACAGATATTTCTTTTCGAACGGCACACCGGATTCATACTGTTTTAAAGGCATTACCAGCGCCCTAGACTGATTCAGATCGACACCTTTGCTGGTCAAATCCTCCTCTAGCTCCGCAATAAGCTGTTTAAGCTCACTGTAAAGCTCAGGTATAGGTTCGGCAGTAACAAACTGCATTCGCGCTAAAAGACGCTTGCCCCCTTCAAGTAATTGGCCAATACACTCAGGCGGCTCTTGCACCATTTGAGACTGGGCAAGTAATGTCTGTAGAATGTCGGCTTGGTAATCAAACTCATCGACAAATACTACCTTTCCGGCCAGTTGTCCGCTCGACATTCTGACTTTCTGTTTACCGTCGTAAAAGGAAGCGAATAGCTTCTGCGTCGTTAACACCAGCAAATGTTGCTTATCATCGTGCCAGGCAATCGCCGGGAAAATTCGACGCACCCATTTATTTTCTCTAAATAAACGAAGCTTTTCTTTTGCTTGCTCCGTGAGCTCATGCGTCTTGCCATGCTGCTTGCTGGCATACTTCACTGCCTTCTCTAAGGACGACATGCACCCAAGTAGCGTTCGTTCGACAAAGCCACACAGTTTTCTTAGTTCCTGCTCTTCTCGTTCTAGTAAGACGCCCATCGAATCAGGGTTTTTCTTTTTATACTCAACATTACGGGCTATGGCTGCAACGTTGTGGCAAGCACGAACGAGAGCCTCTTTATCAGCATTAGAACGAAACACTCCTAAACCATGGATGTCCTCAATGGCCTTATAAGGATCGGGCAAGTCAGATTTTTGAACGCCTTGTTCATGTGGCAGAGCCCGTTGCGAAACCGCACTAACAACAGTTTCATCCTGAGCATAAAGAATACTAACCAGCAATGGGTTGCCTGAGCTGTCTTTTGCACTCGTTGCACTTTCATAAATGTCATGCAGGATGTTCCAGCGATGGGTGACCAATATGGCCTGCAACCCTTTAGATTTTATAAATTCAAGGCTCGCTGGAGTCTTCCCGTCAGGGCTACGATAAAGCGAACTACTTTTGCCCCCGCCTGTTGGGCCTTGTAACTGACAAAAGCCAGCAATAGCATTTTCGCTCTTTGCATTAACCGATAGGGCAAGCGCCTGTTCAATCGTATGCGCAATGATTTGATTATAAGAAGTCGGTATTGGCTGACTCATCTAAATCCTCGTTAACTTGATATTCCTTTTGAGTTTCGCCCCTGTTTTAAGAGGAGCGACAAGGTTGGAGACAACACAACACCAACAAATGACTCATTAATTCAACTCAGGCACGATTTCCTGTGACCAACTGTCTTCCATCAGCATTCTGAACGACATACCACCCGACGCTGCTTCCAACGTAAGTTCGCCAGCATCTACCGCCGTCTTGACGTGCTCAGTTAATAGCTCAAACAATCGGCGCTTGTACTCAGTGTCATCGTTTCCTTTTAAATGCTCACCCTTGGTTTCCAGTACAGAGAAGCGGTAACTGCCAGAGTTTGGCTGTTCGACGCACACCAACAAGTCAGGGTAAACCTTTTGCTTTTGCCAGCCTTGTAGGCTGTACTCGCGTTGATTTACTGCAATACGATGCCACCAATACACAGACGCTTGCTTATCCAAATACCAGGCTGTGTCGCGCTCTAAATTGTTCAGCCCATTTTGATAGACCTTTTCAAACAGGCTTTTTTCGAGTACTGATCCATCTTTGCGGCGAAGCACCTGATCATGTTCACTGACATTAACCTCTAAGGTTTGCGCCAGTTCCCAATTTAGCTTTTCGTTGTCTGAAGCGAGTAGACGTAGGGAGATATCACCCTTGTCCAACTTAGATCTGAAGATTTGCTCCGATAATTGCGCGACCTGTTGTTTAATGTCGCGCTTCATCTCTTTGAGCAGCTCAAGGCGGTTAGTAAACAAGGCCTCCTCAGAAACGCCATTACCACGCAAGATGTCTAACGTGTGCGTTAACACCCGCATGGCTTGCCATGGGTTTGGAATAACATCGGTGAGCTGCCTTACCATAAAGGAGATATCCAGGCCTGCATTCGGGTCAAACTCGATGTTCTCGTGAACCGGATCGGCTAAGTCCAATTCGCCTTGGTTATCCTTTGACATTTTGTAGTCGATACGGGCAATCGTGCGCTTTAACTTATCGTCCACTAGCTGGAAGTTCTCAGCATTCAAATAAGACAGCGATTCCCAATCTAGGTCACCCAGCACATCCCGTTCATAGTCAAACAAACGGTAGCCGTCTTTGTACCCAGCATCGCGATGTAAAACCCTAGGCAAGAATATTTTAGGTAGGTTACGAAAACGCTCTCTACGCAATAAGGTTTCTTTGCTCACTACTGCGGCGGGTTTATTGGCTTCTGTAGCTTTAACTTGATTCGCCACATCTCCCATCCCTTCTTCTTCTAAACCTTGCTTAACACCAGCAACAGCTTCCATCACGTCTTGATCAAAGGTATAGACATAACACTCATCTAAGCTTGCTTTTTGCGTCAATCGCGCATGTGGTTGACGTAGTACACGGCCAATCATTTGGGTAATTGCCGTTTTTGCGGTCATTTTTGACAACACGGTTAATACATAAGCGAAAGGACAATCCCAACCTTCACGTAGCGCATCCTTTGTGATGATGTATTTAACTGGGCACATTTCGCTGAGCAAATCATCATCACCCAACTCGTCTTTATCAGACGTTTTCAGGCGGATTTCATTTTCATTCACGCCCAATTTGTCCATCAAATACTCGCGGGCATCTTCCGCATGCACAAATGCTGAATCACGCTGATCTTTACCTGTGCGCTCAACTCGGATCAGCATGATGGGACGAATATAGCGACCGGTTTCGTTTTGTAGTTGCCCGGCATCCTGTTCAAGCTCTGCCAATTTAGCGTGCGCAAGCGACAAGGTATGCTTCCAGTCACTTTTGTCTTCGTTGATTAAGTTGATGGGCAACTTAATCATTTGCTCATCTTTCAAAGCTTGCCCAGACACATTCACCAGCACATTTGAGTGATGCTTACCGTTTGCGTTAGGCGTGGCAGAAAGCTCAAGAATAAACTTAGGGTTAAAGCCACACAGGGTTTCTCTTGCGGTTTCGCTATAGGCTTTATGCCCCTCATCCACAATAATCATTGGGCGAACCATGCGTAACACATTGCCTAAGCTTTGTTTGACTGACACTGAGCCTGGCGCTATGCCTTCTTGCCAACCGTAATCTGAAAGATCATTACAATCTAAATTACGAATACTGCTCAATAGCGCCTCATTGGCTGTGGTGTCATCTTCAATCGGGAAGAAGGTGGTAAATCGCCCACTATCACGGAACATGCGTAGGGTTTCTTTGGATTGACGCGCACTGGATTGCAGCATCAACAACATAACGCACAGGTTTTCGTCGGTATCCCGCTTGGTAAATGCATCGTTCTTTTCGAGCATTTTTACTCGTCCACCCGAAGCACGCTCTAGCATTTGCCTATACGGATGCTCACGATTGGCCAACTGTTTCCAGGTTTGTTTGTAAATGGCATCCGACGGCACCACCCAGAGCACCATACCTGTCTGTTGCGTAAACAAATCAGTTTGCAGGCGCTCAACCGCAGCAACACCAAGTAAGGTTTTACCACCACCTGTCGGTACTTTCAGGCACACGTTAGGAATTGGCCGCTCTAATCCGTCAAATCTTGTGACATAAGGTGCGGGCACCAAGTGACCGCTTTTGTCTTTAAGTAGGTCAATACGGCGCTCCTGTACCAGAGCTTCCCACGTGTCTTTGGCATAATCGGTTAAGCGAGCGTCTTTGCCTTTCATTTTCTGAAAAGCAACAAAGTCTTCCGCTTCTTCCTTGGTGTCGGCCAGCTTTTTTAAGTAATAGTCCAGCTTATCCAGCACACCATTTTGGTAGTCTTTTAACTCCATGTTACGCCCCCATAATACGATGGATAGCGTAAGGCAACTGGCAAAACTCAATGCGTTTTTCAGTTAAGTCCTTCTGACTCATAAATTTCGCTACAGCAAATACAATAGTGCGTTTCTTCGTAGTATTGTTTTTAGCTATAGCCTCTACTTTGTCCGCGTTTAATGCGGCTTCATTTGAACGCAACCATTCGCTATCTGGACGATAGAACAGATGAATACGGAATAGATCTGTTTCACCGATAAAACCATCGGCAGAAGCTTTAGCAACAGTTTCTAATGACTGCCCAGTTGCGGTATAAAACACATAACGTGCAAGCGCGTCGAACGATGGCATCGCTTCGCCAGTAAGTAAACTTTCAATTTGAATCGGTTCACCCAAAGTACAATAAGTGAAACTACCACCAATGCCTGGCGCAAAATCATCCACTTTACGCTCACCAGTTACAGTAAGTACACCGTCTTTGAGCTCTTTCTTGATTTTGTCAAAATCCTTGCTGTGTTTTTCTTCAACTTTGGCTATTTTTTCAAGCAACTCCGCGTGTTTTTTCTCAAAGACCGACCACGTGATTTTTTCAGAAAGCAGTTCTTGCTTCTGGTTGCCTTTAAAGGGGTAACCGTTAATAACACGACGAACACGTTCAGCAGTTAATGTATCGGCGTAGTCTTCACACTCGACTAAGATAAACTTACGGCTGCCATTGTCTTTTTTATTAGCTTCAAGAACTGCATGAGCGGTAGTTCCAGAGCCAGCAAATGAATCGAGTACGATGCCTTCTCTACCAATAGACAATTCAATACAGCGCTGAACATGCGCTAAAGTTTTGGGAGCGTGACCAAGTGGGTTTTGCCCTGCAAAAATATTTTTAAGTAACGTTGTTCCTAAATCGGTGGCAAATTCAGTTCCCTGCCAAAACGATTTTGATTTTTTCCCATCAGTCTCATCTAGATAAACCCTGTAGGACACATCAAACCGTCCTTTACTAGATTCTCTAGCTTCCAAATTCTTTAAGTTTTGAAATGCTCGCGCCTTTCCCCATCGCCAACGCCCATGAGTTCCATCTCCTCTCATTGGCAATATTTCAATGTCATTGTTTGATGACCTTTCAAGAGACAAAGTATTAGCACTTTTATTCCAAAAAATCGGATAGAACATTTTAGGCCGATCTTCTCTTCTGTCTTCACTCCCTCTCTTACGAAGATCACGTAATGAATAAAGACAACCACTTTCATCTTTTAACGTGAAGTCTTTTAGCTGTTCTTCTGTCAGATCCAAACCTTTCGAGACAAATTCATCTCCTGAGTAGACTAAAATATACTCATGCGTGATCGCTATATGCTCTTTATCATTTCGTCCTTTTAAGTTATTGACGACAACAAATAAACCAACAAACTTATCATCACCAAAGACTTCATCCATCAATAACTTTGCGCTATTAACTTCATTGTCATCCAACGTTAACCAAATACTTCCATCGTTTGACAGCAGTTCTTTCAACAACATAAGTCTCGGCCACATCATGCAAAGCCATTTGTCATGACGTTCCAAGTCTTCTTTATCAACAGGATTAGCTGACTTTTTCAGCCACTCCTGCATCAGAGGCGAGCGCACATTGTCGTTATAACACCAGCCTTCATTGCCTGTGTTGTACGGCGGGTCGATAAAAATGCAGTCTACTTTGCCGGCATGAGTTGGCAGTAACGCCTTAAGAGCTTCGAGGTTGTCGCCATGGATGATAAGGTTGTCATCCAGTGATGCCGTCTTGCCCACCTGCGGTAACGATTTATCTGCAACCACTTTTAGTTCACGAAACGGCACACTCAGGTGGTGTGAATAAACAAACTGTTTACCTTTAAAATCCAACGTTGGCATCGGTATTCCTTAAATTCTTATTTAATTCTGATGATTAATCTCTAGTCATAAAAAGCGGTTGTCTGGGTTGTGCTCATCGTCTAAGTGACATAACCCGGCGCAATTGCGAGGTTTTGAACCCCATACAGCGCGGCACGATTGTTTAATGCCAGTTGGCAATGGCTGTCTGATAAGCAAGCGGTCTCGGAACAATCAACATTCCAAAGCCTGAGCAAATACCCCGCAATTGCAGCTCTAATCTCAACCTTTAGAACGCCACCTGCCATGCCATAATCCAGTTCAATCGCTTCGCTGTGCTCTATGCGTGGGTGCGGCACTAACTCCAGCTCAACAAAGCGATTCCATTGCCGGTCTTGGGTTTCAAGTTCAGCCTCTGACAGAGTGGAATCCTCAAGCACAACCGCAGCTTTAATTCGGGTCAGTACAAAGTCACGGAACTCACCATGCTTGCGGTCAAAACCACGAACATGCCAACGCAGGCCATTGTCCACCAGCGTATGCGGCACAATTTCACGCGTGGTTTCACCGCTCGATAACGACACATAGGTGATACGCAAGGCTTTGCCTTTGTGTATGGCCTCGGAGACTTTCGCCACTATCGATAAACTCGGCTTGTTGAGGTGAAAAGGCGCTTCACAAGCAAGGGGGGGGGTTACCTTTCCAGTGAAGCCATCACCGTACCCTTGGCTAATGGTTGCCAGTGTTCTCACAACGTCGTACTCGAACAAGGGCTCAAAAGCTTCACCACGCTTATGCAGTTTGAGCTTTTGGTCATACTCAATGTTGCCTGGTGCAAGCTCTCGGTACATTGTGAAGTCTTTCGTTGCTTGTGCGGCCGCTATGCTGAAGCGATCGACTAAATCCGCCCGTACCGCTTCTCCCTTAAACAATAAG
>CAXBDQ010000048.1:0-13576 GCA_963974675.1 uncultured Porticoccus sp.
GCAGAGGATTGAAAATCCTCGTGTCGGCGGTTCGATTCCGTCTCTGGGCACCATTTTTTAAAATAAAGGGTTTATTTTCATACACTTAAAATAGCCAATATAGCCATTGATTCGTGACCCATTAGGTTGGTCATTAGAATATGGTAAAACAAAGCTCACCTTACATCACTCGAACCGCTGAAGGTATCTGGTATTATCAACGCTGGATGCCGGAACACTTCCGGTCATTCAACCTCGACTTAAGCCCTGTTTTCAGGTTGTCATTACGCACGAAGAACAAAAAACGAGCCATAAGACTGTCGCGAGTAATAAAATAGACAAGCTAGCACTGGACCACTTCGAAGACCCCAATGATTTTGCGCGGGGAATAAAGCTTCTGTATGAATCTGTTGCCGCCCTTACCCAAGGTCAGTCATTTAAGGATTATGAAGAAAACTTCCTAATGGATTTAGATGAGCTAGATCAGTGGCTCCTATCCAAGGCTGAACGCTTTAACCAGAAGATACAAAGCGAGTTTGGCAAGCTGCAACAGGAAATTACAGTACTACGAGAAGCATTACGTAACAGTAAATCGGTCACTAGCCCTGAGGATCAAGAGGCGCTCATCACAAAGATCAGAGAAAGCATTCATCCGCCCCTTTCTGATGAAGAAAATCCTACCCTTAAAGAGCTATTTGAAAAATGGAAGGAAGCCAATAAAGGTCGCATGGTAGAAACTAGCTATGAAAATTCTTATAAACCAGCTATGAGTTATTCATTCGTTTTGTAGATGACCATGAAGGCAACCCTGTTCGAATTAACGACCTAAAACCAGATCATATCCGGCATTATCAAAAGCACTACCAAGCAATACCCAAGGGCACCGACCCTACCGAATACACAATACCCCGATTGATTCGTTTAAAAGAGCCCGCAAAGGCCCCAAAAACCATTTTGCTTAACTATACCAATGTCAGCCACTTTCCTAAGCTGGATTGCTGCCAAAGGCTTCCCCATTAACACCGACCTTTTACATGTGCTCAAAAAAGGTACTGACGTTAGGCTTAATGAAAAACAAAAGAAACAACGCAAGCCATTTACTGATGACGATTTAGTAAAACTCTTCAATTCAGAGTACTACATATCTACGGGTAAATTTAAAACCTCGGCTATGTATTGGTCTGGCCTCATTTCATTATTTTCGGGCGCACGCATGTCTGAAATACTACAACTTGAAAAACACGATATTCAAGACGTTGATGGTATATGGGCGATCAAGTTTGATGATATCGACCATCAGACAACAGATAGTAGAAAGCATGTTAAAAAAGATGGTTCGCGCCGCTTAGTGCCTATCCATAAACAGCTACTTAAGCTTGGCTTTTTAGATTACGTGGCCACTAGAAAAACCCGTTTATTCCCCGATGAAGAACGCAATGACAAGGGCAAGTTTGATAGCTTCCAAAAGCGGCACACTACTTACAGAAAAAAGGTCAACGTAGTACCTAGTCATAATATGGAGCTTAAAGACTTCCACTCATTTAGGCACACTGTTAGAACCAGATTGACTGAGTTAAGGACGACAGGTCATGTATCACAGCGATTTGATGAGGGTATTATTGATGCGATTGTAGGCCATGCCTCAAAAGATAGAAGTGTGGGTCAAATTACCTACAATCACTCGCAGTACATGAAAGCCAAGAAGAAAGCACTGGATAGACTTCAATACGATTCTATTGATTTTGGAAAAATTATTTCGTGGGAAAAGTGTGAGTTTGCTAGAAAAACAGCTCGTAGGACAGCAAGAAAACGCCTGGGGTAACCCTATTTAAAAATTCGAGGCATTACCTCGAGAAATTAAACACCGCATATAAACTATACGCATACAACAACAGGAGTATGTGTATTTGTCACTAAATGACCCCCATTCGGTCATCGACAAGCATTTGAAACAGCTTAACCAAAATACCTTTTTGTTCAGCTACAAAGTGCCAAAACACCTCCGACACAATAATCACAGCCTACCTACTAAAATCACTAAACGAATTACCACCCCCAATAAGCAGCAGGCTATACAGATAGCCATGCTGTACTTATTTGAAATTGAATTAATGCCTTAGCGTATAGTCAAAATAGAATACCTACTACAGCCAATGAAGGCCCAAGCATAAGGAAACACGGATGTTAGTACTAAGCAGAAAAATCAAAGAGTCCATCACCCTTCAAACCCAAGAAGGCACCATTACAATATCCATCGAAGGCATTAGGGGTAAGGTTAAGGTGGGCATTGATGCACCACAGTCTGTTGATGTGGATAGAACTGAGTTGTTAGCCGTATCTAGCAAAGAATAATTCTACTTCGGTGTAATAGGCTGCTATCGGCCAAAAGCGGTCATGTCTTATTTCTTGGTTGATCAAAAAATAATCTCTCCGTCACCTTTTGCATAAAACCCCAACCAACTCGTATATTTAAAAACTAATTTCTACTCCAATGTTTTTTAATAAGGTCGTAAGCCGATTGCACTTCTTGGGTCTTTTCTGTGGCCACCTGAATCATATCTTCAGGCACGCCCTGCCCCATTAACTTATCGGGGTGATACTGGCTCATCAGTTTTCGGTATGCACGCTTAATTTCATGGTCTGTGCTTTGAGCTCTCATGCCTAATGCGCTATAAGCACCGTCTAAATCCGACGCTGTTGTTGCCGACCCGCCGCCACCTGCAAAGTGCGACTGGCTTTTGACCATGACAATCAGCCGTTCATATTCAATACTTGAAAACCCCAATCTTGCGGCAATGGTTCTTAATAACGAATCTTCAGCTTGGTCGACCACACCATCCGCTAACGCCATGGCAATTAAAAAGACTAATAGCAATTGCTTAAGATTATTGGTATGCCCACAAACGATTAAAAACTCATCTAATACCAGCTCGATGGAAAATCCTGCGGTAGAACTTTTTTTAAATAAATTGACCGCTTTTTTTCGATGCTTAAACGTCATACCTAGCTGCGCCATAAACTGCTCAACATGTCTGATTTCATCCTGCGAAATATGACCGTCAGCTTTGGCTAATTTACCTTTTAAAAGAAAAATGGTCTCCATGAAAATGGTTTGACGCTTTTCTTTAGTTAAGGGATTAATCGCACCTAACCCTAATGAAAAGAAGCGATCTAGACTCGTCCCCAAAAATCACGCAAACAATATGCCGAAAAAACCAAAACTGGAAAAATAAGCTAACAACGGTAAAATAAATTTAAGCAATGTAATAACCTGAGACCTCAGCATAACTACTGTGCTCGCCAATACTTTGTTAAAAACAGGCTTAAAATGCTCATTTACACCACTTTTGCGCCTGTTTTTTCCTCGTCTTGGCTTCGCTCGCGACGTTATACTGAGGTCTCACGATTAATGTTCAGGCAACGCCGTTTACTCATCTTAAAACTATCAGTTATCATGTTCTCAACTCTCGATTAAAGGGGAATTTCAATGAAACAAGCAAAAAGATTCTTATCCTGCAATACCTACTGTCAGTATTTCCTCTGTGCGGCACTGCTGACATTGTCGAACAGCTTATTCTCAGCAGACATGGAGACCAATAACAGCAATTCCTTGGCGGACCAAATTACCGATACCCAGCGCTCGGCCGAACAACTGCAATCTCAACTCAAATCATCGAACGCGAATACTCTTACCCCGGCTTCTACAATGCCTGGCCATCAAGGAAAAAAAATGATGCCGATGGGCATGATGGATGACCAGAAAAGTAAGAAAAACCCTGCAGACAGCATGGGCGGCAACATGAACATGATGGACGAAAAGAGCGGCATGGAGAACCCAGCGGACAATGCCAATAGCATGCGCGGTAATATGGGTAATATGGGTAATATGGGTAATATGGGTAATATGGGTAGGATGAAAAATACTGGCATGAATAATGCTGATGGTAAATTACCTGCTTTCCCAGGCAACAAGCATCTATATCATCTCGGCGCAAATAACTTCTTTCTTGATTCAACAGATGCTATTGGCTTAACTTCGTCACAACAACAGCAGCTAAAGCAAATATCACTCAACTGGCAAAATGCGGATCAACAGTACAATAAAAAAATTGAACAATCTGAGCAAGATCTATGGCAACTGACTGGTAGTGACGTGCCGAACAGTCAACAAATAGAACAGAAAGTTCGCGAAATCGAGGCGATCAAAACTCAAGAGCGTATCGCCTTTATCCGGGCTGTTGGAGAAGCTGCAACAATATTAACAGCCGAACAACGGCTGTCACTAATCCAGACTGACGTCCCGCCTGAATCTATGCGTCAGCAATAATTCTTTATCAGGAACGATACTATGCTTATGAGACTCTCTAATGCACCCTTGCCAGATTTCCTCGCACTTATACTGTTGGGTGTATTGTTTGCTTTCACCGATACAGCTTTTGCTCAAACTGAGCACGATAAACATCACCCGGACGACGCTACCCTGAATATCCAGTTCGGGAGCCAGGTGGCGACCGGGATGGGGCCGGGAATAGGGCCTGGACAGAAGAAGGGACCGGGCATGATGGGGGGCGGTATGGATATGGAAAAGATGAGGCTGGGGATGCAAGGCGCGCTGCCAACCCCGACAGATCTTTATCCTACCTTGATGAGCCTGCCAAAACTAAACCCGGAGGAGCGTGAGCAAGTCCTGCAACAGGCCCGACAACGTATGCGTGAGGGAATGGCGCTGATAAATACTAACCTGGGGCTGATGGCCAACGCCACCGAAAAAGACGATTTTGCAGCAATGCAGGCAGCAACCTATGAGCTACACCAGGGTTTAGCCCGGTTTGACAGTGGTCTGGCGGTACAACAGGCGTTAGCCGAAGGACGTGAACCCCGCAGTATTGCGCTGGATTGGTTTAAGACTGAATTAAATCTCTCGCCTACAACGGCAGTGCAAGCATCTGTGCCATTGTCCTTTTTCCACTGGTTCGTGATGGGGTTGTTGCTGGCTTTCGTCGTTCTGGTGCTGGTGGTTCATCTGCTCAAAATGCGCCACGCGACGA
Source organism: uncultured Porticoccus sp. (assembly GCA_963974675.1). Lineage (GTDB taxonomy): Bacteria > Pseudomonadota > Gammaproteobacteria > Pseudomonadales > Porticoccaceae > Porticoccus. The sequence goes on from CAXBDQ010000048.1 coordinate 5,028, forward strand.
AACTGCTGCAACACCTAGCGGAAACTGACAGCGCTAATATGCCGGATGAGCCTGCCGTGCCCGTGGTTCCGGCGCCCAAGTGGAATGGCCGCCTGCAGGTGATACGCATTTTCCAGGAAACGCCCGATGTCAAAACCTTTCGATTGGTGAACGCTGACGGCGGACCGGTTCCTTTCACCTATGAACCGGGACAATTTCTATCGATGCGCATGAACGTCGACGGCGAGATGATCAAACGCACTTATACCATTGCGTCTTCACCCACCCAGCGCTATCACTGTGAACTTACCATTAAGCGCGAGGAGCTGGGTATAATGTCGCGCTTTATGCACGAGCGAGTAAACGAAGGTGATCTGATCGAGGCGGATAAACCTGGCGGCAAATTCACCTTCGACGGCAGTGAGGCCGAAAGCATCGTGCTGATTGGCGGCGGCGTGGGCATTACGCCGCTGATGGCGGTACTGCGCTATCTGGCCGATGCTGGCTGGAAAAAACCGATCTATTTTCTGTTTGCCTGCAAAACCCTGGATGATTTTATCTTCCGCCGGGAGCTGGAATATCTTGATGCTCGCAATGACAATGTCCACTTGCACTGTTTTATATCTGCGCTTGAGGAGTCGGCTTCGGCTTCCTACGCCGAGCAGGGCCGCATCAGTGCGGAGCGGCTAGCGGCGCTGGTGCCGGACATTCAATCCCGCCGCGTACATCTATGTGGCTCTCCGCCGATGATGGACGCCGTCAAAGCCATGCTGGCGGAATTGAATGTGCCTAAAGCACAGCTCAAAACAGAAGCCTTCGGTACCGGTAAACCGAAACAGACGGTTTCACTGGAAAGTTCCGTTGAAAGCGATCCCAAAGTGACCTTTCAAAAATCTCAAAAAACAGCTCCTTTCCCTGAGTGTTGTACCCTATTAGATGTAGCCGAAAATATTGGCGTGGAAATCGAGAGCTCCTGCTTGATGGGAACGTGTGGCATATGCATGACTAAACTGATATCCGGTGAAGTCACCATGGAATCTGAAGATGGGCTGGATGACAACGACAGGGCCGCGGGCATGATCCTGGCCTGTCAGGCCAAAGCGAAAACGGACGTTGTCGTGGATGCCTAGGGGGAGTAGTTATGAAAGAAAATGAACGTATTCTGATAAGCAGCCTCGTGCTGCTATTCCTGGTCGTATGGCTGGGATTCATCTTTCACGCGGATCCCCAATTTGCCGGCAGTGCGCTGGGCGGTTTGTTTGGAGTAACCGGGGCGCTGTTCATGCTGCTGCCCCTACTTTATCTGATCATCAAGCGTATCAAACCGCTGAAAACCGCTATCACTCGTCATGCCCCCATGCGTAGTCTGTTGACCTGGCATATCTATGCGGGTGTTATCGGGCCAATCCTAGTGATGATCCATACCGGTCATAAATTTAACAGCGTTATTGGCATTGGTTTAACAGGAATGACTCTTATTGTGGTGCTCAGCGGCTTTGTCGGCCGTTATTTGATGAAGCAAATCAGCAGTGATATCAAAGACAAGAAACAGCTACTGGCGGGGCTTAATGCCGCTTACCACTACGCGCAGTACCAACTGCAAACCTGTTGCGCGGAAGAACGTCAACACCTGCAGCCCTTTGCTGGTTTTTTTTCGCGACTAATGCCATCAATGCTGAGTAAAAAACAACTCTACAATCAGAGCATTAAGCAGATGCCAACCGCTCAACGCGCACTGATGTTAAGCGAGACTGTTGCCGATGTGGAATACAGTATTGCCGTTCACGAGAGGGTCAAGCGGGTTTTCATGCGTTGGTTAAAACTGCATATTGCCATGTCTTGTGTTTTATACCTGTTGTTAGGCTGGCACATTTTTTCAGGTATTTATTTCGGTTTGAGGTGGTTCGAGTGAAGCGTTTTCTCATTATTGCAATCATCTCTCTGGCTCTATTGGCCGTAGGCGTTACACTGGGCACCCGATCATCGGTGCAGGATAGCCTCAACCAATTCAATGGCAATATCCGCTGGCAATCATTGTCATCCCCTGGCGATTTATCTCAGGCACACCAGTTTCTTGAATCCGATTGTGAAACTTGCCATCAGCCGGTTACTGGCGTTGATGACCGGCAATGTATTCTCTGTCACGCCAATGAGTCTTCGCTGTTAATCCGTCAACCCACCGCCTTCCATGCCGATATTCAGGAATGCTCTGCCTGTCACATCGAGCATCAAGGCGGTGATGCCTCGCTCACGCAAATGGATCATTCTTTACTGGTGGCTATCGGTCAATCCCTGGCGGATACCGTGGATGCAGGTTCGCAGGAGGGGCTGGCGCTTGCCAGCACGCTGGATCAGTTACAGCGGCACGTTGGCATTCAGAGCGGGGGCAATCCATTGTTGTCAAAAAACGAGTCGCTGTTAAATTGTGCAAGCTGTCACGCTAACGATGACCGACACTTTAAGCTATTTGGTGAAGATTGCGGCAGCTGTCATGGCGTCGACCGGTGGACCCTGGCAGACTTCATCCATCCGCCACCCAGCTCGATGGACTGTGCGCAGTGTCACCAGGCGCCGCCAAGCCACTACAAGCCCCATTTCAAAATGATGTCCCAGAAAATAGCGGGCAGGCCCAACGCGCCGGTAGAGCAATGTTACCAATGCCATCAAACCACTGCGTGGCACGATATTCAGCAAGTAGGCCTCTATAAACATCATTGAAAAACAGCGTTACATGAGATGCGGCATGGAAGCTGGCCTTCGCACACTGTTGTGGTGAACACTGGCTTAATAAAAAAAGCCATAATTGCTCCCGGAATATTTTGAGTCGAGATAAATAGTTGGCCCGATAAACATTGATTTTCATTGGACTTGATTAGTTCGGGCACAGTGTTGGCCTTAATTGATGCGTGGTTCTAAAACCAGCCACAAATTTAGATTTATTTTATCCCGTTCTTTGCTAAAGATTCTTAACAAAGAATAACTTAAGAGGGTTTTCTGGAAAGAGTCATTTATCCGCTATTTTGGTACAAAAAATACTTAGTCTCTTACCCACCAATTCTTATACAAAGTGGTAAAAAAAATCATGAGCAGATCTCACAAAATTTTGGGAGGATTACGTGCTCACGAATATGAAGTGTTTATAGCCCGCACGCGCCGTCCCAGTTTAGTGAGATAGTACTTGTACCTATGACCGACCTTTTTGAACAATCCGCGGGTTCGCAGGCGTTTGAACAAAAGGAGGCACGGCTCGGCAACTGGGCCCTGAGATTGGCGGCTCGAAATCCACTGATACACCATTTTCCGCAGGCAATGGTAAGAAAGAGACTGAAATCATCGTTGAGAAACAGATTGAATCCGTGGTAGGAGCGCTCTCCGTCAGTTCCCAGGCCGGGCCATCTTGTCGATCGCCTTGAGTCCGGCATCAGGGTTGTCGATTGCTGCGATGAAGGCGGGGCCTTGCATGGTCTTGTCCGGTGCATTTTTATCAGTAGCGACCCAGCTGACTGTCATTCAAACACTGTATATTGTCCTCTTTGGAGATGTGCACCTGTCCTGCTCCGGCTATGCGGTCAGAATCCCGGAACTTTGCTGGCGCCGCAATGTCAGTAGGTACGGAGGCAGGCTACTCAGCCTAGTAGCATCTCTCTAGGACATCTCCACAGGATTAACTCGTAATGGAAAAAGCTTTCGCGGCCAGTCAGCAGGCTCCCCCCAGTCGCAGTCGTGTCCTTGGCTGGCGCCTTGCCGTCTCTACTGTTCTGATCATCAGCCTCGTCATGGGCAGCATTTCCATTGGTCAACATTTCTTTCAATTGAAGGAGCAACAGCAACTGCACCAGAAACTACTGACGATGTCTCTGGCTCCGCTGGCCGTTAACCTGGAAGGTGCCCAGAAAATCGAAACCATGCAACGAGAGGTGGAGGACTTTCACTCTGCCTATATAAAGAAAGGATACGCCGTTCACGAGGTTATCTTGCGCGATGCCGCCAATGAACCGGTGTTCTCTCTTGGCGTATCGAATGATGCAGACAGAGGCGCGGGTTATCTTCAAGCCGTGATCCCGATTGCTTCTCCACTATTGCAGGGAGGCTATGGCGACCTGAGTGTGTCCGTGAATAGTGAGGCCAACCGGAACGCGATAGTCCGCGGTTGGTGGCTTTGGGGCATCCACTTTGCGGTTACGCTTGGTGTGTTAGCCCTGTTTCTCACTACTGCCATCTATTTTCAGGTGACCAGGCCTGTCAACCGTCTGGTGCGGACTGTCAAGAAAATGGAGCAGGGCTATTGGAAGACAACTGATCTGGCAAGCGGTGCCTGGGAGATACGCTGGCTGGCGTGGCGTTTCAGCAGCATGGCTCAAGAAGTGCAAACGACGATAACGCATTTTCTCGAGGCCGAGAAAAAAGCGCGATCGCAAACACCGAAGCGTACGGATGCCCCTGCAATGGAAGATCCAGAGCAGCAATCCGGTTCGGATTATTCCGTACCGGATCATGCCGACGGTCCGGCCTACCGAGACCTTCTAGCAGTTTGCGACAGGCTGAAAGCAACGCATCCGGACGACCCGGGGGCTGCAGCGCTTGGCCGCAGCATTTGGAAACGAGAGGCAGTGGAGGCTAACCGTCTCGGTCTCTTCGAGATCAAGGCGCGGCTTGAGAACGAAGCGCTTCGTTTGACAGAGCCCGAGGGGTATAGAAGTTTGGACGAACAACTTACCGCGCTTACGGAGCCCTGGTGGAAATGGATGGAGCAATCCCGTGACGCGTTATACCTCCTGCTTGAAGAGACAGAAATTCCCTGTATAAGGGTGCTGTATCGAGTGAAACATACGGCCGGGGTTTGGGCGAAAATGCAAAGCAAGGGACTGAGACTGGATGAAGTACCGGACCTGTTCGCTTTCAGAATAATTGTCTCGACGGAACTCGATTGTTACGCCGTGCTCGGCGTCATGCATCAGAAATACAAACCTGACATCACACGTTTCAAAGACTATATTGCAAAACCGAAGGGGAGCGGCTACAGAAGCTTACATACCTGTATGGTTGCCGATGCAGGTCCTGTTTTTGAGCTCCAGATTCGATCGATTGCCATGGATCGACAGGCAGAACGCGGAGACGCGGCACACTGGGTTTACAAGCGAGACGGGCACGAGACACGTGGTAGGCGGGTTCCGACACGTTGGTGGCAACAATTATTATGGCAAGATGGAAAGCCGCCCAGTTCCTAAACGAGCTGCAGACAGCCGAATCATTCGTACACACAGGTCTCATTGGGGCTTGACTCACTGCTGTCCCACTTAAACCATAATAAAAAGACTTAAATTTTAACGAGTTGATACAATGAATGTGCGAAAAAACAGTGTAAAAACAAGGAGATTTAAACCATGGCACATCATAACACCCTCTTTTCTCAGATGCTGATACTCAAATTGGTGCCGAGGATAGTATTGTGGAATTAACCGGGCTTATCGCATTCCAAAATTTATCCAGTAAGTTCAATAGCGCTTTAGATGTGCCGCCTCAGGGGTTTTGTAGGCTTCCTGATGGTGATATCAGTGGCAACGATCTCTTCCTTGCTCAGGCTATTATAAACATCACTGATAAATACCGGGGGCTGGCTCAACTAAAAGGGTGATTGGCGTAAACCAAATTCCCTGTGTCCGCTGATGGCGGTTAAGCATTGATTAAAAGATGAACCCAGATGCTCGCACCGTAGCCGAGGGCAATCACAGGTGTCCATTTCAGGTGGCTGAAAAACGTATATTGGCCACGGGCCTGGCCCATCAGAGCAACGCCTGCGGCCGAACCAATTGATAATAAGCTGCCGCCCACACCCGCCGTCAGCGTGACCAGCAACCACTGGACATGGGGCATTTCCGGATTCATGGTGAGTACCGCAAACATCACCGGAATGTTATCGACGATGGCCGACAAGATGCCGACCAGGATGTTGGCATTGGTTGCCCCCAGTTCCCCATACATAAAACCGGAAGCCATGCCCAAATAGCCAATAAAGCCGAGACCGCCAACAGCCAGGATGATGCCATAGAAGAAAAACAGCGTATCCCATTCAGCATGCGCAATTCTATCAAAAACATCGAAACTGGTAGAATCATCAGTAGAGCACTCGGTGCACGGCAGGCAGGCGGTGCTGTCAGTCGAGGCTGCTGATTTTCGACGCAGAAAGAAAGCGTAGAATTCCAGATAAGCCAATCCTGTCATCATGCCAAAAACCGGGGGGATGTGTAGGAAATTGTGCACACTGACTGCGGTAACGATTGTTAAGAGGAAAAGGCCGACGATGGTCGGTCCGCCATATTTCATGACTTTTTCTTCAACTTGGGTGGCCGGGGGCTTACCGGAAGGTAGCGCAAACTGCATGATAAATGCGGGTAAAACAAAATTTACCAGGGAAGGAATAAACAGGTCGAAGAATTCCCAGAATTCAATAACGCCTTTTTGCCATACCATTAGTGTCGTAATATCACCAAAGGGACTAAACGAACCGCCGGCATTGGCACCGACAACGATGTTGACGCAGGCTACTGTCACGAATTGTGGTTTTCCGTCGCCGACCGCCAGCACAACGGCACCCATAACCAATGCCGTTGTCAGATTGTCTGCAATGGGTGAAAGAACAAAGGCCAGGGTTCCCGTTAGCCAGAACAACAAACGATAGCTAAAACCTTTGGCGACCAGCCAGTTACGCAGCGCCTTGAAGACATTGCGCTCCACCATGGAGTTGATATAAGTCATTGCTACCAGCAAAAAGAAGAAGAGCTCGGCGTATTCCAGAAAGGTGTGGCTTATAGCCGATTCAACCACCTCGGGCAGCTGGTGCTCGTAAGCAAACGCGATCAATATCCAGATCAATCCGGCAGCTAAAAGTACCGGCTTGGATTTTCGCAGTTGCAAGCGGTCCTCCAGAATAACAAGGACATAGGCCGCCGCGAAAATGGCGATAGCGACAAAACCCGTCCAGCTACGGGTCAGGTCCAACATCGCATTATTGCTTTCGGAAGCCTGTGCAGGAACAACCATTAAGAGCCCCGAGATCATAAAAAAATACCGTTTCATGTATGTGGCTTTCCTTTTTTTTGAGTCTGAGTTTACCTTTCTGAACCGTCAAAAAAAATGCCAGTCCTTTATATCATGGCCTCTCTATAATGTAAGTAAAGGAGGTAGATTTTTTAGTGGGTGATCGTTTATAATACGTGCTCTCGCTTTTCAATCGAAGCTGTAAGGAAATCTCAATGAAAATATTCGTAAAAGCCATGATTATCACAACTGCTTTATCAGCGCCTGCGTTTGCCGAAAAAGATCACCAACATGGTGGTATGGGCATGGAGGGTATGATGAACCAGAAACAGATGACGACGATGCACAAACACATGACAGAAATGCATGAGTTGATGGCGAAGCTTAAACAGGAAACAGACGCCAAGAAACGTGAGGAACTGATGCAAGCCCATATGGAGAATATGCAGGACGCTATGCTGACGATGAATGGAAAAGACAAAATGATGAAAGAAGGTGAGGGTATGTCGTCCGTGAAGATGGGAGATCGCATGGGCATGGTGGAACAGCGTATGCAAATGATGGAAATGATGATGGGGCAAATGGTAGAACATGATGTTGAGGAAAAAAAAGAGCAACGCCATAAGCACAAAATGCCATAAGCACAAAAGGCAATAACCTTCTTGCCCGCAATTCTCATTATGACTCATTACGTAGGGAGGATAGTGATTACCCTTCACGTTTCATCGTCTACGGGTTAACAATTCGCGTTGATATTTTTCTCTTTTCGGTCGCCCTCGCTGCTTGTAAGCGGAGTCGGACATTGGTGCACAGTGGGTATAGGTGGAATAAACGCCCTTTTGCGTCCAGCTCTTTGTCTCAGTTCAGTTGGCGCATCTTTTTTGTTTTGCCGGACAGCAATAAGATCTTTAGCTTCTTCAACAGGACCAATTCCCGAACCTATTGGATGACTCCCATCAGTAATAATACAACGAATATGAATGCCGCAAGCTTCCCCAACTCGTGTAAATAAGGATGCTAATCTATCCGCTTCAACTTCACTGCGAACTTTTGCTGTATCACCGACTGGTATATCGATAATGGCATGGGTTGAACCGGCTGCGATTTTTTTGAAAGAACCGACGCTATCAATTGTCCTTCGCCATCAAGCTCCAATGCCCTTTCGATACGAATGAGCAAGTCGTCAGCGGGACTTAAATTGACCGCGCCTCCCCAAGAAAGACACGCGCCAGTTTCTTCAACCACACGCTTCATTTCGGAGAGCTCAAGGCTAACATTGGTAATCGCTTCCATAGTATCAGCGGTACCGGCAGGTGAAGTAATCGCGCGCGATGACGTTTTGGGTATGATCAAACCCGCAGCGCTAACAATGGAAACAACAAAAAGGCGTTGTACGGTTTCCAGGAATTCCGCCGATGCAATGCTTATCATAGATTCGCCCTTTGGCGGGCCAGGTTAATCGTTTGCCACATTTGACCATGGCCTGGGTCAAATAAATAATGGGGCTGACCCAGATAACATGAAATTATGTT
>CAXBDQ010000049.1:0-12453 GCA_963974675.1 uncultured Porticoccus sp.
CCAGGAGAGGACTTGAATCATTGCGTTTTAAATCTCGACGAACGCCTGTAACTTGCTTGGAGTAACGCGAGAAAACAGGTGGGAAGAGTGGTTGCTCTATATGTTGGATGCGGTCAGGTGTACAGCGCAATGGACAACTCAAAAGATCAATGCGATCCGCAGCCTTTCTGATCATACGGCTGAATATGTTTGTCAGCAGCTCCCCAAAATTTATAGTCGGGAGCTTATTGATGTGGTGTTTGAACAGCCGTATTGTCGCATAGCTAATGTGGTTGATAACGGTATTGCCAAGCGACAAACCGCTTCTGAATATTTAAAAAAACTGGCAAATATTGGCGTTCTTGAAGAACGGCAGGTTGGCAGAGAAAGGCTTTTCCTTCATCCAAAGCTGTTTACCCTCGTGACACAAGAAGGCAATGACTATCAGGAATATACAGAATTGAAAGATACGTAAGTTTGCTAACTTATAGCGCGACGTTTCTTTTAGGGGGTATATCATCTATTGATCTTGCCCACCTAATGATGGACAACGCTGTTAAGCGGATATGGTAAAAATATGTTCTGCTTTGCTTTAAATGTTTTTTCCAGTGTAATGAATTGTGTAAACTCTATTCTGAGCCAAATAATAACGTATCAATTACAGGGCAGTCAGGCACGTCTTTACCACTGCATGCTATGAGTGTTTTGCTGAGCGCATCTTCGATACGCCTTAGATCATTTATCTTCTGATGAACAGATTCAAGGTGTTCCTTCGCCAATTTTGAAACTTCGCCACAGGAAACAGCTTTCCTATCTACCAAATCAAGAAGGCTTTTCAAGTCTTCCATAGTAAAACCGAGTTCGCGTCCCCGCATAATAAATTGCAGGCGTTTCATGTGAATTTGATCATATTCGCGATATCCATTAGTTGAACGTGATGGTTCTGGCATCAACATTATCTTTTCGTAATATCGGATTGTCTCAAGATTACAGCCTGTTCTTTTGGCCAGTTCACCGCGCGTAATACTCATTTGCACTCCATTTCGAATTATTTCAAATTATCGCTTGACCCTGTAGTCGCTACAGGATTTATCCTGAAGCTATAAGTAGGAATTTGCAAGGAAAATCCATGGTCGAAACTGATATGAAAAACGAGAGAGATAAAAGCAGAAGTAAATGGCTTGCGGCTGCGGGTGTCTCGGGAGCGCTCATTGCGTCTTCCTGCTGTGTCGTGCCGTTGCTTTTGGTGACTCTCGGTATCAGTGGCGCGTGGATTGGAAACCTGACCGCATTAGAGCCTTACAAGCCCTTTTTCTTGAGCATTACGGTTTTACTGCTGGGGTTCGGCTTTTGGTACGTCTACTTCAAGCCGAAGAAAGAATGTGAAGAGGGAAGTTATTGTGCCCGTCCGTCTTCGGCGCGCATTACCAAGTCAGCACTCTGGATCGCAACGGTACTCGTTCTTCTGTCTGCTACAGTCGATTATTGGGCACCACTATTTTATTAGGAGATTATCAAGATGAAAAAAATAGCATTATTTATTAGCGCAGCGGCGTTCATGGTTACGGTGTCTGTAGTCGGGATCAATGTCCTGCCAGCGGCACAAGCCGTGACTGCAACCGAATCTGAGGCCGTTTCGTCTGAGCAAACGGCTACTTTCACTATTGAGAAGATGACCTGTGCGGCATGCCCAATTACCGTTAAAAGGGCTATGCAAGCCGTCGATGGGGTTAGCAATGTCGATATTAACTTTGCTGAAAAAACGGCAACAGTAGTTTTTGATCCTACTGTGTCAACGCTAGAACAAGTGGGCGCAGCTTCGACCAATGCAGGATATCCTGCCACGCCTGAGCGATAAGAGATAGCAGATGAAAGATAAACCATTACTCGCCTTTGGCATTGGAGGGACAGTCATTCTAGCTCTTTGCTGTTTTACACCTGCTCTTGTTGTTTTAAGCGTAGTGGGCTTGGCTGGGATAATAGGAAAGCTCGATGTTGTTCTTTTACCAGCTTTGGTAATTTTTATCGGGCTTACCGCTTATACATTGTGGCGAAAGCGACAATGCGCAACGGGAAATAAATGTAAAACTCAAAATAAGGAAAGTTAAGAAATGTCTGATTGTTGCTCAAGCGAAGTTTCTGACACTGGTATAAAAAAAGAAACTACAAAGCCTGATTTACTTGTCATCGGCGGTGGATCGGGTGGTTTTTCTGCGGCCATCACAGCAGCAGAAAGTGGAGCCAATGTCGTTATTGCTGGGCATGGCACTATCGGCGGCACATGTGTCAATGTTGGCTGTGTTCCATCAAAAACCATGATACGAGCGATGGAAGCTGTGCATCATGCTAAGAATGCGGAGCGTTTTGATGGCATAAAGGGAAAATCGGAGATTTTTAATTGGAAAGCTCTGGTTGCCCAAAAGCAAAGTCTTGTCGACGAATTGCGAAAGGCTAAGTATGAGGATGTGCTACTTTCATATCCAAATGTCACCTATATAGACATGAAGGAAAAAGCTCATTTCACAGGCAATGAGACGGAAGTAGATATTGATGGTGTTCTCTACCACCCCAAAAAGATTGTTATTGCAGCGGGATCATCTTCAGCGTTACCACCGATCAATGGTATCCAAAGCGTACCCGTACTAGATAGCACATCTGCCCTTGAGCTTGAAGAGCTTCCCGGGTCACTACTTGTAATTGGCGGAGGTGTGATTGGCGTGGAGCTGGGGCAGATGTTTGCCCGCGCAGGAGTCAATGTCACAATATGCTGCCGTTCTCGCCTGTTACCCGAAGCGGAGCCAGAAGTATCTCAGGCATTAGCGGATTATCTGCGGGCAGAAGGTGTAACTGTCTGTGATGGGGTTGGGTATCAGAAAATCGAAAAGACAACTAAAGGCATTAAGCTGGTATGCGAGGGATTGGACGGTTTGGATGCTATTGAGGCCGAGCAGCTTTTAGTAGCCGCAGGCCGCAGACCGAATACGTCTGCGCTTGGTGCAGACAAAGTAGCTATTAAACTGCTCAAAAATGGTGGCATTGAAATCAATGAATTTATGCAATCTTCTAACCCCGATATTTATGCGACAGGGGATGTAACAGGAACAGATATGTTCGTCTATATGGCGGCTTATGGAGGCAAACTCGCAGCAAAAAATGCACTTGACGGCAATGGACACAAATACAGTAACGCTGCCATGCCATCCGTTGTTTTTTCAGATCCACAGATGGCCATGGTTGGATTAACCGAAGCTCAGGCTAAAACCAAAGGTCATGAGGTTAAAACCAGCACGATCACTCTTGATCATGTGCCGCGCTATATTGCCGCACGTGACGCGCGAGGACTTATTAAGTTAGTGGCCGATAAGGAAACCGATAAACTGCTCGGCGCTCATATATTAGCGCCAGATGGCGGCGAGCTTGTTCAAACCATGGTCTTAGCCATAAAGGCGAGCATGACCACAGAGGATTTAGCGAATACAATTTTTCCTTATCTGACAGGTGTTGAAGGATTAAAACTTGCCGCACAGACCTTCGATAAAGATGTGAGCACTTTATCTTGCTGTGCAGGATGATCCGAATAGCACACCGAGAATTGCAGTGAGAAAGTCATGAAAATCACAACAAATATTTGCCCACTTGTGGGTGTTCGCTCGTTCGTTTAGGGATCGATCCTAAGCAGTCCAAAACTCAGATTACTATTTGGTGCGGTTAAGAGGAGAAGCTGATTTTAAAGGACTATTCGATGGTCAAGAGACCTTATGTTGTTCGGAAACGATCAAGTAGCTTAAAGGCATATAATGTTCTCTATCGACAAGCCCTCATATTGAATGGCTTCAAGCAGGTTCTATGTGCGACCTCGAATAAGAATAAAATGCTACTAGTTGATTAAGAGTTAGGTTTCATAGGATTGAGTTCAATGGAAAAGCTGGGAGATGAACCGCATCCTATGTTATAGGGTAGAAGGGGCTGCTTTTCTTAGTTTTGTTCGTTTGAAGTTACCGCTGGCGTTACTCATTTCGTTAGGTCTTCAGACTCTTTTCGACCCAAAGCGGACAGCCGTGAATTACTTATTAACAAAGATCTCTCTGCACATAACTGTAGAAAGCCAATAACATCAAACTAACTTTAAATAGGTTGTACTTTGCATGTATCGACTCCACTACTCGCAAAGGGGTCAGAAGCCCCAGTTAATACCAATCGTTATACGATCAGCCTGATCAAACTGACCAAACAGCTCGTCATTGTCCCCATAGAAAACATCCACGCCCACGTAGATATCGATATTGGCCTGATAGTTATACGTCAACTTTGGCTGAAAGACACCATCGCCGTGATCGAGTGAATGAATATGAAGCCATTCGCCGGTGAGCGTCTCATTAAGAAATTTTGACTCCCATAGGAATGTTACTCTGTTCTCATGCCGGTTGTTGAAGAGGGCTGGTGTACTTTCGGTGATGGTTGTTTGAAACCATTGAAATGAAATAAATTGATCCGTCCAACCTTGCCAGTCAAGCCCGATAACAGAACCCAATTGGTCTGCCTTAGAGACACCGGGGAATGTTGAAACGGTGCGATGGTAGCGATTGGTTTCATAGGCTATCTCTGTCCGCAACGTCCAATCTCCCAGCGCGGTGCTGGCCGTTCCACCAACCAAATGGCTGCGTTCATAGTCCTGCTCCACAACCACTTGAACCCCTGCCAGTCTGGAGCGTATAACGGGCGTATCCACGTAATGGTAAAGGTAGTTGAGTGAGATATCCCAACCACCCACAAAATTGGTAAAGCGCATCCCAAAATCACTGTCCTTTAGCAGAGAGGTCGGCGCATTGGCGTCGTTCACCACCGCGCTGACGCCTGAGGGTAGCTGCGGCACCAAGGCCGGACTGGTAAAGGCAAAGGGAGAGCTGCTTGGGGCTAGCTCATGGGTGGAGGTATCCGGTATCCATAATATTTGCAGCACACTGTTTTCAGTGACATTGAGCTCAGCATTGATCATCCACAATGGAATTCGTGAATCATCAAAATCGTCGAGAATGAATTCGCGGAAACTTTGCGGGTTTATGACATCAAGCAGCTTTAAGCCGTCGGCCTCACCCCATACCACCTGCTGCTTTCCAACTCGCCAATAGGTCGTGTTTGTCGCCTTCTCCCAATACAGTTCTCTTACGTCGATCTCACCCGATGGGCCTGCCGTAATCGGCCCACCAACAGGTGAATAGGTCTTGGGTCGGGATGAACCTTTTTGGCTGAGGTCATCCACCGAGTCCCAACGCAAACGACCAATTGCGGTTATATCACCGCCAAAAAACGGTGTATTGTACTCCATATCCAGCAACCACTCCTGTTGTTGCAACTTATCAGATTTTGAACCGTAAGAGGTCTGACTCTTCAGGATGCCACTGAAATCACCGGCGAAAGCATTATTTGAGACGATGGCGAGCACAACAGTGCTCACCATTGCACTTATTGCTTTCATTACCGAGGTCCTCTCGTGAGTGCCTGTCGAGTGAACACTTTTGCATTGATGGTCGATTGATAATCCACATCGGAGAAGAGAAACTCCGTGTAATGTCCGGTTTTGTGATTTTCGATTTCCAAATGATGGCGTGTCCAAATACCATCAACCTGGCGGATATCACTGGCTTTTAAAGTCTTTAAATCATTTAACTTAATATCCCAGTAATGTGCTTTCAGCAGCTGCCAGTTGGCAGGGTCTATCCAAATATGGACCTTGCCATAACCCAGCTCTTTTGCAATCTCCGCATCAACAGGCAGGGCTTCAACCAACAGGGCTTCTTTACCATCAATCTCTTCCTTACCTAGGGTGTTAAAGTGATAATCACTGAGTTCAATCTTACCCTCTTTTTTGATATCTTCGAACGTAAAGTCCGTACCCAAAAAATAATCTCCTCGGTCCGATGCTGAGATTCTTCTCGCTTTTCTTAGCGCTGGCAGGTACAGCCATTGGTCATCATCAACCTCAGCTTTAGGGTAGTCGTAGGTTAAAAACCCCGTATCTTTGACGTTTCGTGGTTCCAGGTAAAACAGCACCGTCCGTTTTTCGTCTCCAAAATACTGACGGTAACTCAGGGTTTCTCGCAGGCGTTCTTTACCGCGTTTATCCACCATTTTCATGGTCAATTTGCGTGTCACATGAAGCCCTTCATCCACGGCATTAACCTGTTCCATCACCCAGCGCCCATTGGGCAGTTCATCGGCAAACACATGCTCGGTCGTAGCAAAGAAACCAACAGCACTGATGACAATGATGGCCAGCACCGCTTTAACCCCGGCAGGCACAATATTACCCAAGGCATTTTCAGCTATTTCGTCCGATTTTTTGCCTGTGATGAAGCGTGGTTTGAATAACTGTATCAGTGCTGGTAGCAGTGTCATGCTCACCAGGAAGCTGGTCGCCACTGACATCGCGACAATTGTACCGAAGTTGTTGAGCGGTACGACTTTACTGGAAATCAGGACACCAAATCCCAGCGCAATGGCTAACAGGTTAAAAAACAGTGCACGACCGGTTGTTGGGTAAAACTGCTTCAATGTAATGTTCATATCTTGAGTCTCCTGGTAAAGGGAGCGAAGTCGATCGATGGTATGGATCGCAAAATCCACGCCTAGACCAATTGCCACCGCTGCAAACATTGACGTACCAATGCCCAACGGAATGGATAAGGCCACCATGGTGGAATAAACCAGCAAGATGCTGATGCCCACAGGAAGCAGAGCAAATGTGCCCGCCACGGCAGAGCGAAACAGCAGGGAAGAAACCAGCCACACTAGCAACAAGGCAATGCCCATTCCGGTAAAATGACTGGTGCCCAGATCTTTGATCCAGTGGTAGTTGAGGTTGACGCGGCCACTGACGGTCGCTGTGACAGTTGAAGTATTAAAGGCGTCAGCTAGATAGTTATCGAGTGTTTCCACAACCAGCCGGTTGTCCACATAGGCGCCGGTATTCATGGTTACGCGGACGTTAGCGAGCCGGTAGTCGTAGTCCACTTCTTCCTCAAAATCATCCGGAGCACTTGATGCTGAATACAACAAGAAGTACTGGGCGACCAGATCGCTGTCGTTAGGTAAGGCGTATTGACTGGCATCACCTTCATTCAGTGCCCGGTTCATCTGCTTGAGGTAATCCACAATGGAGGTGGAACCCTGCACACCCGGAAGCGTTTCTGCGTAAGCTTGCAGCGTCTCAACTTTCCGCAAAACTGCCGGTTCGAAGATGCCTTCATCTTCTTTAGTCTCAATCACAATATCGAGGTAGCTGGTGCCATCAAAACGACTATTGATCGCCTTGTCGGCAACGTACAGTGGTTCGGACTGGTGGAAGGTTTCAATACGATCTTCATTGACCTCAATTTGGCTGGCGGCCAAAATGCCCAACGTTGCAGCAAAAAATGAGCTTATAACAACGCCCTTTGCGTGCCTTTTGGTAAAAGCTCCCAACTTAACCATGACTGTTGCAAACGCATCGTGATTGGCGGAACGAATTTTGTTTGCAAGACGAGGGTGCACTTCAGTTTTCAGCAGGCTCATCGCGGCTGGCAGGAAGATCAAGGTATAGAGCCAGGCAATGCTCACGCCTAACGCGGTAAATAAACCAAAGAACTTAAAGGGAGGCATGTAAGCAGCAAAATATAATCCCAGAAAGCCTGCTACTGTAGTTAGAGTGGTCAGGGTGATGGGGCGCCACATCGCTACCATGCTGTAGACAATTGAATTCCTTATCGACTCGTCAGAATGCAATGCACGTCGTTCAAAATATTCACTGTAAACATGGATGCTGTCAGCAACCGCAATACCAATCAAAATAACAGGAAGAGCATTGGTAATAACATAGAAAGGTACGCCGACGGCCGCCATTATGCCCACCGTAATAATGGCGGATGCGCCAATGATCATATTTGCCATAAAGGTCGATCCACCGCGAAGAAAAGCGATGAAGAAAATAAGTGTAATCACTAGCGCGGCAAGAGGATTGAGTCGCTGCGCATCGGAATCGATATAGCTACCTAAATAGCCGGATATTGCGCCTTCCCCCGCGACATGCAGAGTAAGCCCTTCTGGTAGATCAAGCGTCTCTAAAGTTGAGAGAAGTTCGATATAGGTTTGTTCAGCAAGCCCTTCGTCCAACAACTCGGCGATGATCAATGTTGCTGATTCATCATTGGCCACCAAACTGCCCTGATAAAGCGGAAAGTCCCGAATCGCGTCACGTACCGTATCCGCCTCAGCCTGTGATCCCAGTTCATATTCGTAAAAGGGATCGACCATCATGCCGTCATTGGTACCCACAATGTTGTTTTCAGTCGCCAGGCTGGTGACACCATCAGGGTCGATATTCTCGACATTGATTACCGCGTCAGTCACTGTTTTTAAGGCATTCAAGCCTTCTCGTGTAAAAATTGAATCCTCGGCAACAACAGCAACGACCATCGGATCGCTGAGTCCAAACAGTGCTTTGACCTTTTCGCGGTAGACCAACGCAGGGTTGTCATCGGCCAAAAAGGCATCGGCGCGAGTGTCTTTCGTTAACTGCGGAATAAATGTCGCAAACGCTAAAATAAACAGTAAGCCCAGCACGACGGTTCGCTTGGGGTGATCAACAATCCAGCGAAAGAATGATTGAACGGATCTAACCTCAGTAGTACTCATCACACACCTCCTATTTGGATGTATATACATGTATTGATTTTAAAAAAATATTGGCGTTGCTTCTAGTTGCTTGCCACCAACTATGTGACTCCAGCTCTTTAAGCCAGCGGTACAAGTCCTCAAATTTCTCGATATTCATCAAAGCTTCTTCTCTAAAGATAAAAAAAGCGCCGACAGCAATGTCAGCCAGACTGACTTTGTCGCCAGCTAAGAAGTGCTGTTTTTCGAGATGGCTTGAAAGCAGTGCGCAAGCGGAGTCAAAGCCTGAATGGATGGATCTCAATTTCTCTTCGTCTGGTTGGCCACCCCAGGCGGGGCGCAGCACGCGCTGATGAGCAAAGCCGCCAGCCACTGGCATCCATGCAGTAGCTTGCCAAAATAGCCACTGCATTACTTTTGCCTGTGCTTCGATAGTAGATGGCCACAACAGTGACTGATGGTATTGTGCGAGGTACACGAGAATCGCGTTAGATTCCGACAGCACATGTGAGCCATTGACCAACACGGGTATTTTCCTCGCGGGATTGATGGCCAGGTAGTCTCGGGTTTTATGTTTACCCTGGGGTAGGTTGATAATCCCGGTATCCAATGCAATGTTCTGGACATGGATAAATAGCTCAATCTTCAAGGCATTGGATGTTACTGGGTATGTGTAAAGTTCCATAATAAATGTATATGCATGTATTGTTTAATAAAAAAATCACTCTTTAATTGCTACGATTTGGCGACTCAAATCCATAAGTACATCATCTTTTCCTTTGCCCAATTTTTTTCTGAGCATTTTTTGAGCCTCGCCCCAAGGTCCAAGGGCCTGCTTGTAAAGCGACTTACCTTCTGGGGTGAGTGACAAAGCTTTCTCACGTTTGGTTGCACCTTCAGCTACGGCAATATAACCGTCGCGGATCAAGGGTTTCAGAGCACGAGACACGGTCGTCTGATCCATCACTAGTGCCTCCCGTATTTGGGCAGCGGTTGTACTACCCATCAAGTGCAAGGCACGTAGTACAGAGAACTGAGTGACTCGAATGCCCAGCGGGGAAAAATACTCGTTATAAAGCTGGCTGACCACTCGGTCAGCTCTTCTCAAACTATGGGCCAAACAAATTTCGTGAGTTTTCTTATCCATACCTGAAATATACATGTATATGCATTTAATGTGCAACACTTAATTAATAACAAATAGCTATATGCAAGCTTTGTGGCGTATTAAGACTGACTATAGCTTAGGTCGGATTAAATGGCGAAAGAGGGAATTTATTTGATTTTAAAGTTAGAATTTTCATCTTTCGGTATCGATTTTCCCTTGATACACTGTCTTCTAGTTAAAAGGCCTTCGGATTTATTAATTAACAGTTAGCCAAATGGCAGCCATAGACGAGTATCGGAGCTCGAAAGCCTATGCCCAAAGATGAAGCATGAATGTCACAACGGAAAAAGACCAGGGCTTAAATAAAGCAATTGCCTCACAACACTTCAAACACTTGCTCACTACAGTCGTACTTGTAAGCTTGGCCGCTGGCCTGAGGGTATGGCCTCTACAAGCGTTTGAATCGGAACTGACCTGGCTGACATTCTACCCCGCGGTGATTGCCGCAGCACTCTATGCGGGACTTTACGCTGGGTTGCTGGCAACCGTGCTTGCCTGTCTCGCGGTCACATTTCTGTGGCCACTATTTGTTAATCGTCCTTTTATTGAGGACCGCTTTGACTCTCTTGAGATGGTCATTTTCGCCGTCACCTGCAGTCTCATATCGTACCTTGTCGAAGCCGTACATAGTAATCAAAAAGCACTCAAGCAGGCCGAAACAGTATCGAAGAGCAGTACCAAGCGTGAGCAATTCATTAGATTCATCATTGATGGCATACCCAATATGATCGGCTATTGGGATAGGGATTTACGCTGTCGCTATGCTAATAATGCCTACCGTGAGTGGTTCGGGAAGCCGCCCGAGGACATTATTGGTATCACGTTCAGGGATCTGGCGGGCGAGCACCTGTTTAACCTGAATGAGTCCCATGTTCGCCGAGTCCTGGCCGGCGAACCGCAACGCTTTGAGCGGATTCTGAATAAAGCCAGTGGAAGTGAGGGTTATATCATCGGGCACTACATTCCCGATTTCGATGCCGATGGTACTGTCAAAGGATTTTCGATTCAGGCCAACGAGGTGACGGTTCTCAAGGAAACGGAGGCGAAACTCAAACTGGCCGCATGCGTCTTTGAGAGCACGCTCGATGGTGTTCTTGTCACCGATGCTAATGGGATTATCTTGTCGGTTAACCCGGCCTTCATCGAGATAACCGGCTATACAGCCGAGGAGGCTATCGGACAAACCCCTCGCATTCTTCGGTCTAACCGGCACGATCAAGCATTTTATGCCTCCATGTGGAAGGATATACAAACCAGGGGGCGGTGGAATGGTGAGATATGGAACCGTCGTAAAGACGGTGATATTTACCTAGAACGCATGACCATCAGCATGGTTTCCGACGGAGACGGCGAACCTGTTCGCTACATATCAGTATTCAGCGACATTACTGCTCTTTGGCGTAAAGATGAACACATAAAGCACTTGGCATTTCACGATGCCTTGACTGACTTACCAAACCGTACCTTGCTGATGGATCGGATAAACCAAAAACTTCTCAATTCCAATCGTGAACAGTGCAATCTGGCGTTGATGTTTCTCGACCTTAACAGATTCAAACTCGTCAACGACCAGTTTGGCCACAACGTCGGGGATGACCTGTTAAAGGAGGTAGCGAAAAGGCTCCTGGCGCTGGTGCGAAAGTCAGATACTGTAGCCCGAGTGGGCGGCGACGAATTCATATTTGTGCTCAATGATCCGAAAGGAAGAGACGAAATTACTTATGTCGCTAACCGTGTAGTCAACTCGATTAATGAGCCTATAGAGATTCTCGGTGAAGTGCTCCAGATAGAAGGATCCATTGGCATTGCCATGTTCCCCGCTGACGGACGTACATCCGTTGATTTAATCAAGAATGCCGACACGGCAATGTATGTCGCCAAACGCTCGGGCAGGAATAGTATTAATTTTTTCTCGCCTAAAAGTGTCCACGAAAGTGGTACAAAATCACCCTGTGATTTTGGTGTTAGCTGATCAGTGGGCAGGGCGGGTCAAAAGTTCAGGGCTTTCTTCTTGTAGATCACCGCCCTAGTTAATTTTTTACACGATAGAAATAACGCTCTACAAAAATGGTCAACATCACTAAACATATTAGAGATAACCATCGAATGATTACAACGCCTCCTGGAATACCGAGTTTTTTACGCCCCATTTATTGAGGAACACCTAAAAATAAAAATTCCATACATTGAATATATACGTGATTTCTCCGGGGATAACCCAAGAAAAATAAACTACTTTTTCAAACTAAAATTTATCGGTCACCCTGTTTCTAATGACGAAGCAGCCAATTCCTTTGTGGGTTACTCAACTTGTTCGAAAATTTAAAAGATTTGCCGAATCCACCCAATACACAAGAGGGAGCAACATCGAAATTAATATATGGGTATGTCGGCCGGGCTAAAAAATGTATTCGTGGGACTATGAAAAACACATACATACGCTATTTGATACCTTATTTATAAAGATCTTGCATTACTCCATAGGAGAGGAGGGCAATCCAATTTTCGAAGAGTACGACAAGATCATAAAAAAAACGATTAAATTTAATGAGTTGGCGATACGCGTAAAATATTCTATGCTTACAACTAATAAGAATAAAAATAGGGGCTGACCCAGATAACTAAGCCGTATTATCTTTAACCCATTGTTTTAGTTG
>CAXBDQ010000050.1:0-12171 GCA_963974675.1 uncultured Porticoccus sp.
TCAGGTGATCTACCGCAATTTGTTTCAATTAAGCTAACAAGGGGGTACTCTTTCAGAAAAGGAGTATGGTCAATTAAACGCGAGAGCAGTGAAACAAGCATGGCTTCTTTTCCAGTTTTAGACCTAAAAGGCCTCAAAGCTTTTTTGAGCCAGTACCAACTGGATGAGCCCTGCCACATTGATTCTTCTTACAGGGCTAGAGCTCACAGCACCTGTCGTTTCCATATTAGCAATCCCGGCACAGCGGCAACCCAGGCATATTTACTATTAGTTGTTGAGCCCAATGCGGTAGATCACCTGACATTTATCTGCTCGCTGATTGAACATTTGGTTAATCAGGATACATCAGTAACGCCCTGCTTAAAAAATCAACAAGATGAATACATTTCATTATTTGGCCACTGTCCAGCAATATTATTTCATCTACCTAGAAATCTACCGCCAACTAATCAGAACCTAACGACTTCTCACTGTGGTGAAATCGGTACTTTTCTAGGGAAAATGCACACCAACTCTAAAGGTTTTAATAAAACTTATGGTAATCCCCGCAGCCTAGTATGGCTCAATCTTGCTGCTGATGAACTGCTGCCACAGCTTTCCACCGGAGATGCATGCCTACTAAGGGAACAATTAGACCGCTTTAAAAGCACCATCGACAGCAACCCAAACTTACCCAGCGGGCCTCTGATTGGCAGTCTATTTAGAGACCAGCTATTTTTTCAGGGTGACCACCTTGAAGCCGTGACAGGCTTTTATTTTAGTTGTACCGATTGGCTATTATTGGATGTCGCACAAGCAGTGAACGAATGGTGCAGCAATGAACAGGGTGAGCTTGACAAGCACCTAACCAAATCCCTTCTTTCTGCTTACCATGCGGTAAGACCCTTCACTCCCTGTGAAAATCAATACTGGCAGGATATCCTATGTTTTTCTGCCACTAGATTTTGGATTTCGCGCTTGCTGAGCTCTCTCATTCCCGATCAAGCAGGCTGCCCATCAATACAACAGGACCCACAAGAATATAAAGTGAGGCTGCGTCGGCGAATTACAGGTTATCACCCCCTTCCTGTAGGAAACCCTGACTAAACGCGCCTCCCTGCACCGATTATTGACGGCCTTAAGACACTTATTTAGCCTGACTGCGCTCGAGGCATGTCGTAAATGTTTCGGCAAAGGAGCGAATGAACTCTAGATAGCTACTTTTACTCAGTGGTGTACTTCCACCCATTAAATCAAGCTCTGTATGATTTGACGCCAGCTTTTTGGCTAACTGAATAGCTAACTTATTATTTAGCTGTGGCTCAGTAAAAACACAAGTTACTCGATCACCCAAGGCTATAATTTCGCCGTAATGACGTGCCCCTCGGTTGGCACCACCAGGTAATTGTATTGCCGCCAACTGATTTAACCCAAAATGCTCAACAAAGTGACCATAGCCATCATGTACCACAATAAATCCGTTACCCTTTACCGGCTCAAAACCTTTTTGAATGGATTCATCCAAAAATGTAAGCTGTTCTGAAAACTCTCTGACATTTGTCTCAAACAACGTTTTTCGTTCCGGATATTTAGTGGCAAGCACTACCGCAATTGCCTCTACTACTTTTAAGCTATTTTGTGGGTTCAACCATAAGTGAGGATCTCTATTGTAAGACTCTTCGTTCTTGCCTCCATGTGAAACATGCTCCTCATGCCCATCATGGTCATGTCTTTCACGGGATACCTCAGGCCACTGTATATTATCCAGCTGGGTTAATTGAATAACCTTGTCTGAAGGCACATTCACCAATGCCTTCACCAATACACCCTCAAGTTCAGGACCCACCCAAATAACCAGCTCTGCTTGCTTAACCGCCTTAAGATCTGAAAATTTAAGCGCATATTCATGGGGAGATGTATTGGGAGAAAGTAGTGCATCAACAGCAAACTCATCCCCTACCACTGCTTTCACTAACATCGCAACAGGTTTAATTGAAGCCAAGACCCTAGGCGATGAAGACGCCCAAGCGGAAGAGGCACACCCAAAAAATACGACAAAAGTTATATAAAACAACTTGTTCATTTTACAACTCAAAATATTATGAAATGTTATAATATAACAAAACTAACGACCAATCTGAACCACCCTAAACTACACCCTGTAAAAAACGTGTTAATTCATTGGGTTAATGCCTTGAACCCCAGCGTACCATTAAAGAAAACATCACAAACTGGATGTACAAAGCTATACCATTATTGCGTATCAGCCAAAATGCGATAAAATAACATTATATATTATAAGAGGCCTGCCAACATGTTGACGAACTCTCGCCTCGCCTACCACACCCACGATCATAAGCGCTGCATTCATGCTGCGCTGCAAAGAGCGAAAGTACTTTGTGATGAGAAGCATGCTCGACTTACCCCCATCCGAGAAGCCGTACTAAGAACAATATGGGCAAGCCACCAGCCTCTTGGAGCCTACGAAATTGTAGATAATATGACGCCAAAAGCACAGACTGGCAAACGCATTCAGGCTCCTACTGTTTATCGTGCCATTGAGTTTTTACTCGAACAGGGGCTTGTTCACCGCATTGCCTCACTCAATGCTTATATAGGCTGCCCATTTCCCGGAAACAATCACAATGATTTTTTCCTTATTTGCCGTGCTTGCGGCTCCACGGCTGAATGCAGCAACGACCAGATCAACAACATGATGTTACAAACAGCAGAGCGTACAGGCTTTAAAGTGGAATCTCAGATGGTTGAAATTAGCGGGCTTTGCCCAGAGTGCCAACAGGGGGACCAGCCATGACTCGCCCCCTTATTCAGCTAAGCGGCATCAGTAAATATTTTAACGGCAACAAAGTACTTTCTAATATCGACCTAAGTATTGAGCCTGGACAAATTATTACCTTAATTGGCCCCAATGGAGCAGGTAAAACGACGCTGGTTAAAATTGTTTTAGGGCTTGTAGATACCGATGAAGGGCAGGTCACCCGACACACCGACCTACGTATCGGCTACATGCCACAAAAACTGCATATTGACCCCACGCTACCCATTACTCTAGAACGATTTTTAAAATTGGCCGAACCCAACACACAACTCTGCATTAGTGCATTAAAAGAGGTGGGCATTGATAAGCACATCGATTCTCCACTACATGCTCTGTCAGGTGGAGAAATGCAACGGGCCCTGTTAGCTCGAGCTATTTTACGCAAACCTAATTTTTTGGTACTAGATGAACCGGTGCAAGGTGTTGACGTGGTAGGGCAGGAAGCGCTTTATCGGCTGATTGGCCAGTTACGCGATCGCCTCCCCTGTGGAGTACTCATGGTGTCCCATGATCTTCACTTAGTCATGTCTGCAACGGATAAAGTTGTTTGCCTCAATCAGCACATCTGCTGTCATGGGCATCCAGACCAAGTGAGTAATAATCCAGCATTTATTGAGCTTTTTGGCACAAAAACAGCGACCTACACCCATCGCCATGATCACCAACACGACCTACGTGGCGAAGTAATGAACTCACGCTCAATAGAACAACATTCATCGGAGCGCCAACATGATTGATGTTCTTCTCTATGCACTCTTGGCCGGACTGGGTGTCGCACTCATCACCGGGCCCTTAGGTGCTTTTATTGTCTGGCGCCGAATGGCCTATTTTGGTGACACCTTAGCCCACTCATCCCTGTTAGGCGTGGCTTTAGCATTGCTGCTATCCGTCAGCCCCACTTTATCAGTTATTGCCACCTGCCTAATACTTGCCCTGATATTAGTCATATTGCAACAACAGAAAAACTTAGCCTCTGATACATTACTAGGCATTCTTTCTCACACGTCACTAGCCATAGGCTTGGTCGCCATGGCGCTTATGCCAGAGGTAAAAGTTGACCTTTTAAGCCTACTATTTGGTGACTTGCTGACAGTCAATGTCCGTGATGTAGTGACCATTTATGGCATCGGCCTTGTCGCCATTTTTTTGCTGATCAAGTTGTGGAACCCCTTACTGGCCATCACCATTCATGAGGAACTAGCAAAAGTTGAAGGTGTTCCAGTGACAGCTGTACGCACAGTCTTCATGTTGATAATTGCGCTGGAAATTGCCATTGCCATGAAGGTAGTAGGGGTGTTGCTAATTACAGCCTTATTAGTTATTCCTGCGGCCACCGCGAGACGTTTTGCCAAAACACCAGAGCAAATGGCAATCTTTGCCAGCCTGATTGGCTGTTTGGCGGTAACTTTGGGATTAACCAGCTCTTGGTATATTGACACACCTGCTGGGCCTTCGATTGTGCTTTGTGCCGGTATTTTATTTCTGGTTTCTCTCGCTAAAAAAAGTCGCTAGCAACCCAAACACCAACGAGAAGAAAAAGAAATAGTGTTGGCCTTTACTGGACTTTCTCCGAACACTTACTGATCAAATGTAGCCATGATCGACCGCAATGCCATCCGCATGCTCTCTTCCGCAAAAGGTGGTTTGAAAAAGCCATGATAATGGCCATAAGGATTAATAAGAACCATATTGGCACCGTGATCGATGGTGTAGTCACCATTCTCCAGGGGAACCTTATTGAAGGCCACATTGAGCTCTGTCGCCAACTTTAATAACACGTATTGATTACCGGTCGCACCAATGAAATCAGGATTAAAGTAGGGGACATATTGAGCAAGCTTTGCTGTCGTATCTCGCTCCGGGTCCAGTGACACCAGCACAACTTGTAATTCCGCCTTCTCTTCAGAATCTAGTCCTTCGTACATTTTTGCCGCGGCAGCCATTGTTGTTGGGCAAATATCTGGGCAGTGGGTAAAACCAAAAAACAACAAACTCCATTTACCCGTAAGCTCTTGCAGTCCAAAAGGCTGGCCTCGGTGGTCCGTGAACTCAAATTCACTAAACTTTCGCGGAGTATCGAGTAACACCGCCCCATTTGCTCGTAATTCGTGAACATTTAAGATGCGAGGCTGATTAATTTTATGGATGAACCCTGCCAGCATCATGGCGACAAATACAACAATGCCTATCAGGGTAAAACGAATATTGCGTTTACTGCGCTGGTTATCTGCCACATTTATGCCCTTTTGTTCAGTTTACCTACCACCAGTGAATAAAGAACTATAGATTCGGATCATTCCTCACGTAAACGAAGGCACCGTAATCAAGTAATGATCCACCAACATAATGATAAATAAAGCCATCAAGTAAATGATGGAATATTTGAATGTATCCATACCGGCATTTGGGTTCTTACCAATCATCATCACAATAGCCCAATACAAAAAGCCCGCACCCAACACCAAGGCACCTAATAAATAGAGCCAACCACTCATCCCTGTTACAAAAGGGAGCACCGTGACAATTATCATAATGACGGTATAGAGAAGAATATGTAGCTTGGTGTATTTTTCCCCATGAGTCACTGGCAGCATCGGGATTTCTGCCTTGGCATATTCTTCTTTACGGTGAACCGCTAACGCCCAAAAGTGAGGCGGTGTCCAAGCAAAGATAATCAACACCAGTAACAGAGCATAGCCGTGCACTTCACCTGTAACAGCCGTCCAACCCAGAAGTGGCGGGACAGCACCCGCCAAGCCACCAATAACAATATTTTGAGGCGTCGCCCGCTTTAGGTACAACGTGTAAATGACCGCATACCCAATCAGTGAGGCTAGGGTTAGCCAAGCGGTTAATGCATTGATAAAAACCAATAAAACAGCCATGCCAACAACACCTAACACCGCGGCAAAAAACATTGCCTGAAGGGGTTGAACACGGCCTTTGGCTACAGGGCGGTTAAACGTTCGCGCCATTTTAAGGTCAACCTGACGATCCACCACATGATTGACGACAGCTGCAGCACCCGCACAGAAAGCAATACCAAGATTACCTAAAATCAATACATCAAGTGGCACCATGCCTGGTACCGAAAGGAACATTCCAATAACGGTTGTCAGAATCATCAGGGCGACAACGTTGGGCTTAGTCAGCTCCAAATAATCACGCCAGCTGGCTTTTTCCATCTCAAACTCTGCTTCTTTCATGACGTCAGGACTCCAGTCTCTGATATTTCAGCTTGGCGGTCCACACTCTGGTAGCAAGCGTTACCAGAGTCAGCAATAGTAGGACACTACCAATATTATGAACAATTGCGGTTAATAGCGTTGCGCGAACCTGGCCACTACCAACAACCAAAAGTAATTGTACAGACAACACAGCAACTAAAATTAGGGACATACGACGAATACGTCGATGATTGATAGTTAACAGCAAAATGGCCAAACCCAATAAATAAACCGTTGTGACTACGGCTCCCAAACGATGAATCACATGAATAGCCACTCGAGCTTTACTTTCCAAGGTTTCACTTAAGGTGTCAACACCAAAGGTTTGAGCGATATTAAAACCCTGCCAAAAATCCATTTCTGGCCACCATTGATTCTGACATAGGGGGAAATCTGGGCAAGCAAATGCCGCATAGTTGGCACTGGTCCAACCGCCCAAGAGAATCTGCATACCAACGACAATAACGGCTCCGATTATCCAAGGCTTAACGTGGGCCAACCGATCCATAATGTCTGCCGAAAGCCTCCAACACTTGTTATCAATACGCAGTGTTAACAGCCAAAGAAGAGAGCAGTTAACCATACCGCCAAGCAAGTGGATCGTAGCTACTTGGGCCCAAAGTGTTACATTAACCGACCACATCCCCAGCAACGCCTGCCAAACTACTAAGAATAAAATAAACGTTGGCAATCGAAAAGGATAACTTTCATCATCACGTCGGCGCCATGAGCCAACGGCCAATACAGTGATTAATGCCCCCAAAATGCCCGCCAAATAACGGTGACTCAACACTGGCCAAACGACAAACTCAGCGTTAACTGCGCCATAGCAACTGGACCAATCAGAACAGCCAAAACCAACAGCCACCAGCCTTGTATAAACACCAAGTATTATGACAACGGCAGAAAGAGCCGTGGCCACGAGAGCCAACTTGAAACCAGGCTTACGAAATTTTGGTTTATTAAACATCGACATGTACGTCACATACCCAATCTAGATGTGGCCTTTTAACCTATAAAAAATACCAGGCAGAAAATTTTACTGGGGTGAATATTTCATGAGATGTTCAATGTCCTCGATCATTTCGCTACCCTTATTTTTAAGGGTGTACGACATCATCACCAAGCCTTGCTGGTCGACCAAATAAGCACGTATTTCATCCGCCTCATCACTCGTATTGGGCGAAAATGGCGTGTTGGTACTATTCAACAAATCTTTTAACTCCTGCGAGCTGCCCCGAACAGTGTGTAGGAAGGGATGGTTCTGTTTAATATACCCGGCAGTCTCTTCTGATGTTGTACCATCAAGAGAAAGATAGAGCCGCTCAAAACGGCGACTATACTTTCCTAAGCTAATATGTACCTGGCGAGTGAGGTAGAGCATTTCCCGGCAATGCTCAATACATTCACTACCGCCAGGGATTAGTAACCGCCACTTCAGTTTTTGTTCGTTAAATGTCCAAGGGCTTCCTTCGGAATCAGTCAACGTAAGACTTTCCATGGAAACGGGTGGCAACACAAATTCTCCATGATTAGTCGTACCTAATCGAGATAACAATCTATTCCGCTGTTCTTCTGTTTTTGGGAACAATAGAAACCCGGCAATAATGACTCCACTTAACATGGCAATCATTAGCCATATTTGCCAAGGACCACGCTTAACTACTTGTTTTATCATGGATACTTTTCCCTAACGTTTTACTATTCAACTAATGCCTCGCTGCTCATTGATGATGACGACGCATGAACCGCCTGACTCTTATCACCTCACCCAGATTTGAGTTGGCAAAGAGCGTTAAAATAATAAGCACAACCGTTAATGCCGCCCACTGAACAGCATAGCCCGTATGTTTTCCAGGCTGAATACTAACCAATATCCAGCCAGTTTCTAGGGCACCCAGCACATCTGCATCTAACCGAAGGCTATAGTCATAAAGCACCAAACTGAGCTTACTAGCAATCTCTTCTGGAGCTGGATTCTGAATAACTGTTGGCCCCTCCTTAAGCTGCCAGGTGTCGTCGCCTAACATTAGCTGCTTCCCGGGAGAGCGATATAAGTAGCCAGTCAATTGAACTTCACCAACGACCTCTTCTATTTTCGGCAATATAGCGCGGTCTCTACTACCTTTAATCCAACCACGATTAACCAATATCCACTGACCCAAATTGGTTCTAAATGGGCTAATTACCTCATAGCCAGGCAACCCGTGGCGAACTTTATTATCCAACAAAAGGGGAGAGCGGTTGTCATACTCTCCCGTCACAATGACTCGAAGATAGTCACGATCTTCGGACTCAGAAATATCCTCTAAAGTAACTGGTTGAGCGATTTCACGCTGATGGTGAGCCTCAAGCAAGCTCCGTTTTTCTTCTGCCCGCGCCACCTGCCAAAAGGACAAACTAACGGTAATCGGCAAAAAAATGGCCGTAAATACCAATACTTTCCAGTTCAATTGCCACTGGAAAGAAACGTCTACTTGAGGCTGTGTCAGTTCTGACATCTGTGTTTAAATCACTCTTTGTCTACCGGGAAACAACTACCCATGTTACTTAAAGTCATCATTGTGTTACTTTTTATCGCCGTAGTAATAAGCCTCAGCAGTGCCTTGGTCTTCCTGATGAAAGATGTTGGCAACTCTAGAAAACGAACCCTGTATGCACTGGGGGTTCGCATCGCATTGGCCGCGACTCTGGTGGGAACAATTACCTGGGGGATTTATTCAGGCCAACTCACCAGTCAAGCTCCTTGGGATAAACAGCTACATCCAGACCGTGTTGTACCACCGATAAGGAAGTAGCTCACCACAAAGTGGTTAACCCTTTAGAGCGCTGTTTACCCCTAAGAAAAAACGGCCAGGATTTCCCTGACCGTTTTATTTTTCAGCACCTAAACAGTAAATAGCTTAAGAAGCACCCATCTAAGATAAAACGTAAACAAAGATAAATAAACCAACCCAAACCACATCAACGAAGTGCCAATACCAGGAAGCAGCCTCAAATCCAAATTGATCCTCAGAATTGAAGTGTCCTTTCAGTCCACGTAGGAACTGAATGAGCAACATAATAGTACCCATTGTAACGTGAGCGCCATGGAAACCAGTCAGCATAAAGAACGTGGTTCCGTAAACACCCGTCTCAAGGGTCAAGCCCATATGCTGGTATGCATGCATATATTCCTCAACCTGTAAGACCAGGAAGATAACCCCCATCGTAACCGTGACACCCAGCCATATAAGAAACTTTTTACGGTCGTCTTTCTTAATAGCGCTATGTGCGAAGTGAACCGTCACACTTGAGCCCAACAGAACAATGGTGTTCCAAAGAGGCAGCCATTGGAACAATTTACTCCAGCCCGGGAATCTCATATTCTCATCTGGCCCAACAAACTTAGCCGCTTCTCCATTAACAACCATATCGGGTGTTGTCATTAGTGGCCATGCTGGCTCAAAACCTTCCCACAACAATTGGTTGTCCTCTTCGCCCAGCCAAGGAACAGCTAGCATGCGAATATAAAAAAGAGCACCAAAAAATGCGGCAAAGAACATAACTTCAGAAAAGATAAACCAGCTCATACCCCAAACATAGGAACGTTTTAGCTGATCACTATTCATACCCGCCATATTTTCCTTTATCACCAGACTGAACCAGGTATAAAGCGTAAATGCTAGCACCAACGCGCCAGCCAAAAAAAACATTGCACTGTCACCCTGCACCCAGGAACCAGCTCCATAGGCTATTAACCCCAAACCAGTAGCAGCACAGATAGGCAACCGACTTTGCTCTGGAATGTAATAGTTGCTCTCAGTTGACATTATTTTTCTCCATTTCTGCTGTACATTTCTGCACAACTCTTGTCATCAGTTAACTTGTGTAAGTGACGGTTTAACACGGTCAGTTACATCAAATAATGTGTAGGACAACGTTATTGTCTTAATGGCCCTAGGCAAATCACGATCGACTATAAACACCAGTGGCAAGTCTGCTTCTTCTCCCGCCTCAAGCGGTTGTTGATTGAAGCAAAAGCATTCCGTTTTATGGAAATACTCCGCCGCATTAAATGGTGTCACGTTTGGAATAGCCTGGGCAACCATATCTCGACCCGTACGATTTTTAGCAAAAAACACTGCCTTCGTCGGCTCTCCGGGGTGTACCGTGACTTCATACACCCTGGGGGTAAACTCCCAAGGCATAGCGCCATTGTTGGTGGCAACAAACTGTACTTTTACAGTACGGCCCATATCGACACCAGATTCTGATGCCTGATAGCGCCCGCCTGTTTTTCCACCAATACCAGTGATGTCGCAAAATACGTCATACAATGGCGGCATTATAAATAACGCAAACAAGAACATGCCGGCTGCCCCTACAAGCAGTTTGGCCAGGGTCTTTTTGACCGGGCGAGTCGACATGTTCTCTTACCTCTTACTTCACTTGCGGGGGTGTACTAAACGTGTGGTAAGGCACTGGAGTAGGCAATGTCCACTCAAGACCTTCGGCTCCTTCCCAAGTCTTAGGCTCACTCACTGGTGTGCCAGAACGAATGGTCCGGATAACGTTAAACAAGAACAGTAACTGTGCTGAACCGTAGATAAAGGCACCGATACTGGACACCATATTCCAATCAGAGAACTGCAAAGCATAGTCAGCATAACGACGAGGCATTCCCGCCAACCCTATGAAGTGCTGAGGGAAGAATGTTACGTTAAAGCCAATAAAGGAAATCCAAAATTGCACTTTACCCATTGTCTCGTTATACATTTTACCGGTCCACTTAGGAAGCCAGTAATAAACTGCAGCAGTACTTGAGAATACCGAACCGGCAACCATTACATAGTGGAAATGTGCAACCACAAAATAAGTATCGTGGTACTGCACATCTGCCGGGGCAATTGCCAGCATTACACCGGTTAAGCCACCAATGGTGAACATAATTATAAAGGCAATGGCGAACAACATCGGCGTTTCAAAACTCAAGGAACCACGGAACATGGTGGATACCCAGTTAAAGATCTTCGCCGCTGTTGGTATCGCAATCAGCATCGTCGCGTACATAAAGTACAACTCACCACCAATTGGCATCCCCACCAAAAACATGTGATGAGCCCACACAATAAATGACAAGAAGGCAATGGATGCTGTTGCATACACCATTGAGCTATAACCAAACAGAGGCTTGCGGCTGAACGTTGGTATGATATGCGAAATCACACCAAAAGCCGGTAAGATGATGATGTAAACCTCAGGGTGCCCAAAGAACCAGAAAACATGCTGGAACAGAACAGGGTCGCCACCACCAGCGGCATTAAAAAAGCTGGTGCCGAAGTTAATATCCATCAACATCATAGTAACTGCACCTGCCAATACCGGCATGACAGCCACTAGCAAAAAGGCTGTAATCAACCATGTCCAGACAAACATTGGCATTTTCATCAATGTCATGCCGGGGGCACGCATATTCAATATGGTGGCGATAATATTGATGGAGCCCATGATGGACGACGCACCCATAATATGAATAGCAAAAATAAAGTAATTCACAGTATCGGGGGCATAGGTAGTAGAAAGAGGTGCATAGAATGTCCAACCGAAGTTAGGAGCACCGCCATCCATAAACAACGTGGATGCCAACATCAAAAAAGCAAAAGGCAAAATCCAGAAGCTAAGGTTGTTCATCCGCGGCAAAGCCATATCTGGAGCCCCGATCATCATCGGAATCATCCAGTTGGCCAAACCAACAAAGACCGGCATGATGGCACCAAACACCATCACTAAACCGTGCATTGTCGTCATCTGGTTAAAAAATTCGGGTTTAACAATTTGCATGCCGGGCTCAAATAGCTCGGCGCGGATAACCATTGCAAAAAATCCACCCAATAGGAACATCGCAAAGCTGAACCATAGGTAAAGCGTACCGATATCCTTGTGATTAGTGGTAAAGAGCCAGCGGCCAATACCTTTAGCGGGACCGTGTGCCATGACTTAACCCTCCCTTATTGGCCTTGTTTGAATTTGAGAACGTCGATGGGCTGAACCACATCACCTGTATCATTGCCCCAAGCATTACGCTCATAGGTAATGATGGCGGCTAAATCGACTTTTGAGAACTGACCGCCGAATGCCTGCATA
>CAXBDQ010000051.1:0-11721 GCA_963974675.1 uncultured Porticoccus sp.
ATCCTCCATTAAGCAATCACCTCAATGTGTCCCATGGGCGCTGACGTCAGACACTCGTGCGTAGCCTGAACACTAAATCAAAAACAAATGCCGTTCAGGCCATTGATTTTATAACCCCTAGTTTCAAAGAATTTTTCAGCATGGCAAAGGCAAATCCGCAGTTTTCTGCGGACCAGCTGCAGGACTTTGCGCGTAGATATTTTGATCGGCTATTAGCCGAGTCTAAACGCATGCAGTTGGCCCGCAAATTTAAGCGAGGGGAGCTCGAACATTTCATAACTCACCTTGCTGAGATCGAGGACAGATTAAAAGACTGGAAGGAGCGCAATCAGCTTGGACAAGTATCCGAGCAGATCGCCGACGTTATGGCGCATGAAGGCATTAACCTGCCAACAGGGTCGCACGATCATCTAGACCTGTCTCAACAGTGCCTCAAAGCGTTAATCGAGGTGAATCAGCGCTCGCTCGATCATTACAGTGGTTTCAAACGCTCCAATACTTCCGCAAATCAAAGCGAACTGCAGTCGATATTTCAGCCGCAACCAGCCATTGCAGCCGAAAATTCCATTGGTAAGTTATCAAGCTTATTTTGTAAGCGTCGAGCACCAGCGTGGAGAGAACGAACTTTTGAGAAATATCAGGCAAATCTCGCTTTATGTTCATCAATCATTGGCAATGACATACCGGTTTTAGAGATTGATAAGGCAAAAATACGAAAGCTTCGTGACGTGCTATCAAATTTGCCCGCAAACTGGTCTAAAACATATCCAGAGGTATCGCCTATCGAGTTATCCTCTAGCGTCCACTCAGTAGATATTCGCATTCTAAATCCAGCGTCCGTAAACGCATATTTGGGTGCGCTATCATCATTCTTTTCATGGTGTGTTGAAGAAGGATATGTCGGGAC
Organism: uncultured Porticoccus sp.; assembly: GCA_963974675.1. Classification (GTDB taxonomy): domain Bacteria; phylum Pseudomonadota; class Gammaproteobacteria; order Pseudomonadales; family Porticoccaceae; genus Porticoccus. The sequence goes on from CAXBDQ010000051.1 coordinate 908, forward strand.
AAACCCCGTATCAGGTATTCGTGCTACTGAGCAAATTCATCAAGATGAAAAGCGTGACCCATTCACTATCGAACAGCTTCAAATATTATTCGATTCACCAATTTATAAAGGTTGCCAATCCGACTCTAATTGGAAAAGAGAGGGGAATACACATATCCGGGATTCTCGCTTCTGGTTACCACTAACTGGTCTCTATTCAGGGATGCGCTTAGGTGAATTGTTGGCTTTGAAGCGTCAGGATTTCATCGAAGAGAACGGCATAGGTTATTTCAAAATACGAAAAGCAAAGAGCATTTCCGGAGTACGGAAAGTTCCTATTCACCCTGAATTAATCAAATGCGGTATCATCAAACACATTTCTTCAATCGCCGAAGATGAAAATATATTCTCAGGCTTCACGCAAAAAGCTTACAGCAAATTTTTCAAACGATTTCAGTTGAGCGTTCGATTAGATAATCCAAAACTTGTGTTCCACTCTTTCCGTCACACTTTCACTGACGCACTACGTGCTGCTCGGATTGAAGAGCCAATAGCCAAAGCTCTACTTGGTCATTCTGACGGATCTGTAACCGGAAGTTATGGCGCAGGATACCCAATTGAAATTTTAAATGATGCTCTTTCCGGCGTTGAATTCAGAGGCCTGAAAATCTGCCACGTATATCAATAAATTTAGAAGGTGAGAGAAGGGATTACCCACCTCTCCTCTCCACTACGCATAACAAAAAGGAGATAATAATGAATAAGCCGATTTATCCGTTAGATGCAGTCCTAAAATATCCTCAAAGATATATCGAAACCCTCTCTGATAGGGAGCTTATGCTTGCGAGCGGCCAAGCGACATTTGAGGACACACTTGCTGAATGGTCATCTCCAATCGACATGCACCTAAGATGTCAATGTGCTGCAATCGAGGAATTAAAAAAGAAGATAATTAAATTGCTTCATAGAAAAGCCCTGGGCCCAATCGGACAGACCTCGAAGTTTAGTCTGCATTTAGAAATGTTGTTATCGAATATCTTTCTTACACAGTTCCAAGAAACCGGACGTTTCATTGCATACTCAAGGTTAGCAAATGACTATTCTCAAAACCGATATAACAATTCGCAAATTGGTTATCGACCAACAATCCGTTTGGTGGGCTTTTTAGAGTCACTGGGGCTCGTTGAGCACTACGCTGGCTCCCAGTCACCCGGAGCATGGGGAAGGGGGCTCCTAGCGCGTTTCAGGGGCACCACAGAGCTGTTTGCATTGGCCTCTTCGGCTGAGAAGAAAGAAGTATTAGCTTCGCTGTCGAGAATTGAGGTTCATAAGGATTCAATTCGCCTGAAAAATCATAACGGCAAATTGATCGACTATCCTGAAACAGCTCAATCGCTAGAGATGCGCTCAATCGTTGACGACTACAATCGCCACCTGTCGATGGCAAACATACGAATAGATGAAGGGCGAATTGATTTATCAAAGTCCGAGCCAAACTTTGATCCTGAAAAAAAACTACAATGCCGTATTTTTAATAATGGTTCTTTTGATTTAGGTGGACGATTTTATGGCAGCTGGTGGCAAGACATACCGCGTACATTGCGGTCATATATTTTAATAAATGAAGAGCAAACAGTTGAACTAGATTTCAGTGCAATGGTTGCTCATCAAGCATATAGCGAGAGAGGAATTTGCTATTGGGATCACTTCAAAGATGACGATCCCTATGAACTAGAAGATTCCCAATTTCCTCGATCAATTAAAAAACTTGCGTTCCATTGCGCACTTAACTGTCGAAGTCTGCAGCACACCATTTCTGCTATCATCAAAGCAATTAAAGAGGTCGATCATCTCAAAGACTATCAAGCCAATACCGACTCTGACTTCAAGGCCTTGATTAATGCAGTTGCGTCAAAACACCACCTAATAAGTGATGCATTTTTCTCTTGTCGTGCTTTGGAGTACCAGAACCAAGATTCCCGAGTGTGTGAATCCATTATACGCCAATGCACCTTAGCAAACATAATTGTCCTAACGGTACATGACAGTTTTATTGTTGCCGCCTCAAACAGAGATGCTCTTGAACCAATCATGTTAGATTCGTTTAGAAGACACCTTGGATCTTCTTTACCGCATATCAAAGTTATCTGATCACAAATGCTGGCTCGCATATACGCTTCGAACATCGCTGATTTGGACACTGTGTCACCGGCTGAGCGCTCAACGGTAACCATGCATTTTAGCTATCTATCTCTCTAGCGAATAGACGCAAAGTAAGTGCTTACTGTGTGCGGAAAACTGGGATTTTTTTGTGCTGCACTTTCATAACCGTATAAGCTAGGCTCGGAACTTTTACATATCTGGAACATCAGATGAAAAGATGGAGCCAATTCATTTTAGGCCAGTCTGTTCCTATGATTAATAGACACCAACTTTCGCGCACGCCTTAAAGTCGAGCCTGTTCTCTCCCACCTACATTTGAAAACTCATATATTTGAATGTCATATTGGGATAGCGCTGCTTTTGTGGGGTGCGACTTATTATTAAAATAACGAATATGATACCCTAAGCTTGACAAGCAATTACGTACATAAGGTTGAATTAAAATGCTTTTCTAGCTTAATTTTAAATAGAATTCATTTTACGCTGAGCTAGGATCCCGATTATTGGATTAATATCGTCACCTCCACAGTCAGGAAAAAGCTACTGGCAGAAAAGTTTCGAGGTTTATATCAGTGCATGCAATTACAGATAATTTTATATGGGGCATAGGAACGGTTGCTACATTAGTTCTCGTCGCACTGAAATTGATTGGTTTTGTCGAATGGCCGTGGTGGACGGCAGGCATACCTTATTACGTTCTCTTCATTTGGATGCTTGCCTACCTCTCATTATTGCAGCTGCACCCTGTGGGAGCTCTGGGAGTCATCTGGTTGGGTGGTTTGGTGCCATTGAAGCTCGCAGGTCTTGTCGATATTGCTTGGTGGATATTGATTGTACAATTCTTGGGGTTTGGTCTGCTTGCTGGTGTGTTGTCTCGAAAATCATCCAATATACATTCGTCGGACGAACTTGAAGCTACTGATCCTGAAGTGGATGAGCTAAATACTGTTAGGTTTCCTTCTATTCGTACTATTCTTCTTTGGGCCGTCGCTTTTGCGCTGATCACGACCATTGGCAGACTGACGACGCAGCTAATACCCGACGTGCCTAGCCAATCAAAAACATCTGTTGAAATTAATCAGGACCAATCACTGCCATCCGCCCCAATGGATTTGGGCGAGGAGTATAAGATAGAAGATATGAAGAGCATCCAAGAGAACCTTCTGGCTCTCGGATACTACGACGGAAATGTTGATGGTCAATTGGATCCAAAAACAATGACGGCTTTAATCGCGTATGGAGATGACATTGGTATGGATATGACAAATGAGACAGTAGAGGTGACTAAAATTCTCCTAGACTTGACCGTTCGAGAATTGAGAAAAACAGGAAAACTAAACTAACGTATTCGTTCTGATATTAAACTCGGTCCTAAGAATTGGATTTTGATGCCTCGTCCGAAACTCAGACATATTCTATTTACCTGCCTTTTATGTTTATTTGCAGCTATTGCCCATTCGAGCCAAGCTTCCGATTCCCGCGTAATTGATGGTGATACGCTGATTATAAATGGAAACAAGATTCGGCTTCATGGCATAGATGCACCTGAAGCCAATCAAATGTGTGTATTAGAAGGTAAGCCATGGAAGTGTGGAGAGGCTGCTACCCAAGCACTAATAGACATCTTGCAAAACGGTTATCCTCGATGCGAACACCTCAATAAAGACAGATACGGCCGAAGCATCTCAAGATGTTTTAATGGGGCTGGAGATGTTTCAGAGCTTCTTGTTAGGCAAGGCTTTGCTCTGGCATATCGTAAATACAGTGCGGATTACGTGTCTGCTGAAGAGTTCGCTAAAGCTGGAAAGTCAGGAATATTTGCTGGTCAATTTGTGCCGCCCTGGGATTGGCGCAGAGGAAAGCGATTAAAAATAAACAGCGAGCGGGTAGGCAACTGTTTAATCAAAGGCAATATAAACCGAAAAGGCGAAAAGATTTATCACCTTCCAGGGTCCACCTTTTATTCTCGCACCAGAGTTACCGAAAGCGACGGTGAAAAATGGTTCTGCTCGACAAAAGATGCAGAGGCTGCAGGCTGGCGTCAGAGTAGGGCGAAGTAATCAGCTAGTTGCGTACCTAAGGTATGCGTGTCTTAATGACCTAGATGAGATTTATCTTGGGGGTGGTGTGAAAAGTCTTACTCGATTGGGCGATACGCTTGCCCGATTTACTGGCGATGTACGCCCCGCTTTGCAGATTTTTCTGCCGATGGATGAGCGTAGTATCGCTGACGAACTTGACCTAGAGAATCGAGGACGCGCTCGTGGGTCTGCGAACCAACCGGCATCTTCCGATACAGGGCTAGACTCCGTCGAACGTGAAATCATATCTAAGGTCGACGAGCAGCAGCGACAAGCCTATCAAACGTTCACAGACGAGATGCGTGTTTATAACGACCGAATGAACTCGCTTGACCTAGAAAACCGGGTTCTTGAAATCATCACCGCTACAAAAGACGCTGTTTCAGAATTCAGATCCCGCGTGAAAACAGGGCAAAACCAGCTATACACACTCGCACGCAATATTAAGGAAACAGAGACTGAACTTGAGCATTTCAGGTCGGAGCATTCATTAAAGCGCACCGCGCACTACCCAGATAGCCTCATCTTGTTGGGTGGGCTTCTATTAATTATGATTGTCGTCGAAGCTGTACTTAATGGAAATTTCCTAGCTCAAGGCCTCGCCGGAGGCTTGGTTGATGGTGTTCTTAGCGCTTTAGTGATCGCTCTTCTTAATGTTGGAATTGGCTGCCTATTTGGCAATTTTGCTCGCTTCGTAAATCATAATGCTCCCGCAAAGAGATGGATTGGCTACCTCTCAATCGGCTGTCAGTTATTTTTTATCCTAATATTTAATCTCGCAGTCGCTCATTACAGGGATGCACTAGCTAGTAATGAACCTGAGGAGGCCGTAAAGCTGGCAGTAGTGCTATTTAAGGAGTCCCCTTTAGGTCTTCAGGATTTTAACTCTTGGATCCTTGCGGCAATGGGAATGTTTTTTAGCCTTATCGCATTCATTGATGGCTACAAGTGGGACGACCCTTACCCAGGCTACGGAACAACGGCACGTAAAAATGATAGTGCTCATGCCAACTTTAACTCCGAAGTTGAGTACCTGATTGAGGATCTTGCAGAAACAAAAGACCATGCAATCGAGACCCTTACTAACGCTCTAGAGGACCTGAACCGAAGAAGACGTGAATACCTGGCTGTTATCCAACATCAGAAACGTCTATGCGAGGCATTCAACGGTTACCTCGGTCAATTGGGTAAGGGTCTCAATCTGCTTCTTTCCATCTACCGGGACACAAATAAAACTCACCGGGAAGAAAAAGCTCCAAAGTACTTTGAAAATGCGGTTCCAATACAAAAGATCGTCAATGACGTAAAGCCTGATGAACCTCCCTATAATAGCCAACAAATCACGGCTTTTCTTAAGAAAGCTGAGAAAGCAATTTCCGAAAGTCGCGACGAGCTATTGAGCGAATATGAGACTGGTTTCTCTACTTTCAAAGATGTCGAAGCGATTATCCAAGGGGGAGGGGATGGCTCGCAAGCCGACGCGCAAGCTTCGAAAGAGTGACCGGATAAAGCAAAAGAACCTAAGAGGGTTCGTTTTGGGAGGGCTTGCACTTGTTGCGGTAGCAGGCCTCGTCGGTTTTTCTCTTACTCAGGATAATGTCTCCGTTAGCAAAGAGACCTTTTGCCCCAATGATCCCGATCAGTCACCTGGGGTGACAGCTGTCATCTTGGATACCACAGATCGTTTTTCACCTGTGCAACAAGAGGCGCTTTTAAATGAATTCCAGCGTTTACAGGATAGTTTGGCGCAGTACGAGAGGCTTGAAGTTTATGAGGTAGGCCCGACTAAGTCTAAGCCACTAAAATCTCTATTCAGCTTATGCAACCCTGGTCGTGGCAAATATATTGACCCTCTGATTGGAAATCCCCGTCTCGTCGAAAAAAAATGGCAAGAGAGTTTTACTAATCCTTTGAAAGGCGTTTTAGCTGCTACAATGGATCGCTCTTCCGCTCAAAGTTCTCCAATTATAGAGTCGCTTCAATCCGTTGCCGTCACTTCGATGGACCGTCAAAGTGATCACGGACACAGGCGGTTAATAATCGCGTCCGATATGCTTCAGCATAGCGAAATTTACTCCCACTATAACAGGGCGGCCCCCTTCGAAGAATTCAAACTGCAACCCGAGTACAAGCGTGCGTTTGCAAGATTAAAACGGGTCGATGTTACGGTTTGGTATGTGCGCCGAGCGGGCATGGAAGACAGGCAAACACGCGCTCACATCACATTCTGGGAAAAATACCTGAACGACTTAGGCGCAACCCTCCAACGCGTTAAGATCCTGGGATAACAAATGGCAAATAGAAACGCTCGCCCAAGAAAATTTTACGCCTCCCCCGTTACTGGTTTATTTGACAAAGCTTTATTCGCGATTGCATTTGTCGGCGGTTGTGCGGCGATCCTTGGCATGAAGAGCCTCGGCTTCTCACAATGGTTCGCAAGTGGCATTGCGGTAGCCATTATGTGTGGATATGTGGGCTTAACCTGGGCGTCTCAAAGAGCTAGAATTCGCGAAGATGTAATAGGTGACAATGTCTACTATCTTGGCTTTCTCTTCACGCTGATAAGCCTTGGCTACGCACTCTATGATTTTGGCAGCGGAATAACCGAGAGTACTATCGAGAATGTAATAGCAAACTTTGGCGTTGCTTTGCTCTCAACTATTTTCGGCGTCTTTCTTAGAGTGTTCGTTAGTCAATTTCGAGCCGATCCTGTTGAGACTGAACGTGAAGCGCGTGTCGAACTGACTGAGGCTTCCAACTTGGTTCGGGCCGAGTTATCGCTCATGCTTGCAGACATCGGAGACTTTCGCCGTGAGATTTTGCAAGTGATGCGTGAGTCGTTAGAAGAGACCGCAAAAAACACCCAAGAGGCTCTTATTGGCAACGCAGGGCGCGTTACTGAAGTAACTGAGCAACTTCTCGCAAGGGTAGACACTGCATCGAGCGACTACGCAGAGAACACCAAGCGCATAAACGCGATGTCCAAGCGCACTGCAGAATCTCTCGAAACCTTAATCAAACGAATTGAAGACATCGAAGCGCCAACTGATTTGATAACCTCGCGCGTCATTCCAGTCGTTGACCAAATTAGCGACATCACTGAGGAGTTACAAAGACACGCGAAATCTGAATCCGGTTATGCCGATGCGATTTCGAATACACTGTCACAGATCCATAAAACTATCCCGGAACTCGCATCCAAACTCGAACACGCAGCATACATTTCTGAAAACCTTAGCGGCTTGAATAAGCAAATTACGAACCTTCAATCGCACCTGGGGCACATATCAGAAACCCAAATGAAACAAGCAGGTACCCTCGATACATCGGCAATCGAGTTCACACGCGCAATTCGCGAACACACCGAAAATATGATCGCTCAGCATAGTCTTTTTGAAGATACAGTTTCAAAATTCTCTTCATCAATTAAAGGTGAGTTAGAGAAAGTCACCGAGGCCGTAGAAACTTCACCTATCTTACAAGAAGTTGAACATCCCCAAAGTGACGCTCGAAATGCTGCCACTCGTGATTAATTATGCAGTCGCGTAACTCTATTGAAGAGACCTCAGCGTCTTATCGAAAGGGCGTGGTGCTTGGCCTGACCATGGCGGAGATTGTTCTACTGCTGACCTTTCTCATCCTTTTGGCCTTGGCGAGCCTTCTTCTTGAAAAGGAGAAAGCGCTCGAAGCGGCTAACCAACTGATCGAGAAGGTAATACCTAATGGAAATCCGCGTGAGTTTCGTGAGCTTGTCAGGGATTATCAACAAACCATCACCCAATTGGACAAGGCAGAGACAGAACTAACAGAAAAAACGGATGAATTAGAAGAAGCAAAAAAGGAATTAGAGAGTTCGGAATGGTTGCGTGAACTTCAAGATGACCTGAAGATAAGCGACAAAAACGAATTTCGAGAATTAGCGAAAGACGCAGCCGAACTCCGTCAAGAAGTTGGCGACGAACCGACCTTTAAGCAAATTCAGCTTGAGAATAAGCGACTTGCGGAAAACAACCAGCAGCTCTCCCAAAAGGTTCAAAAACTCGGCGGATCCGGCGAACCTTTGCAGTGCTGGTACAATCCAGAAACGAAGAAATCCGAATACATTTTTGATGTCGCGCTTCGTGATGACGGCTTTGTAATCCGAGATAACGCACTGCCACATCGCGCAGAAGAGCAGAGCCACCTACCCATTGGAAAACAGCTTTTCAACCAACCCTTGTCCCCATCTCAATTTCAATCTCAATTACGCCCCTTGTATCGTTGGAGCTTAAGCAACGAATGTCGCTTCACGGTGAGAGCATTCGATGAAGTGAAGGGTAGCAAGTCAGTTTATAAAAAGCGTTTACAAGAGTTGGAGGGATACTTCTACAAACTTAACGTGGACAATGAGCGTTTTTAGTGAGGCCTTAGAAGACCCACAAACAGACGCAAAAACTGCTCGACCAGTTTATCCGGCAGCATCGCGATGGGTTCGCTAGGTAACCCTCTTGCTGTAACCACTCGGCAATTTTCATTTGATCCTCTCGGTACTGCCAGTATTCAAGGCCATGCTCATACCGGACGGATGCTGAACTGCCGAGTGACCAACCCCCAAGGCGATTGGTTGACTGTATATCTACACGATATCTACACGCCCTCGTCCCGCTGCAGTCTTCCAAGTGTGTCTGAATGAATGAAGCGCTAGCTGGCGGTCTGTCTCCCGACCAAGAACCTCGCGTCTGAGCCTCTGACCTGAGCCCCTAAACTTCCTCCAGTTTCTGGTAGAGTCCGTCGATCAAAAATTCGGGCGATAAACTGATTGCTTGCGCAGGGCTAATCGACGACCAGGATATCTTCCCAAGGGAAAAAGGAATACCTGAGGTGCCCCTGATTTTCTAGACACCTTTATTCTTCAGTTTGTGCTGCCGTTCGAACTCGACGGGTGACAGCAACCCATTCTTCGTATGCTTGCGCTGCGGATTATAGAACATCTCAATGTATTCGAATACGTCCTTTCTTGCGTCAACCCTTGTCGCATAGGTTTTTCCTCGAACCTTCTCGCGTTTCAGCAGTTGGAAGAAGCTTTTGGCGACAGCGTTGTCATGACAGTTGCTGCGACGGCTCATACTGGCGTCCAGATTGTGCTGTCCAAGAAACGATTTCTATTCACGACTGGTGAATTGGCTGCCCTGATCCGAATGGATCGTCACCGTGCTTTGCGGCTTACGGCGCCAGACCGCCATCAGCAAAGCCTGCAAAGCGAGATCATACCAACCTGCATAAAGAATCATTGATGTGCCCACTTTCGCAGTCCGATTGACATGATTTTCCAAGGCTGATCGCAGAGTTGGTTCCAAGCGAAGCAGCAATGGTCGATGATATCGCTGTATGATTTGAAGACACGGTTTGAGAGCCAGTTATCGCGCATGAATTGCCAGATATTTTCGGTTGGGTTGAGTTCTGGCGATCTTGGCGGCAATGGAACGAGGGTGATGTTGCCTGGGACTTCAAGCGCCTTCGAGAAGTGCCATCCGGCCTGATCGACAATGATGATCGCATGGGCGTTGGGTTTGACGACGGCGGCGATTTCCTTGAGGTGAAGTGTCATGGCTTCGGTGTTGCACCTGGGAAGTACGAGCGCGGCGCCGACACCCCGGCCGGGCAGATGGCGCCAAAGATATAGGCGGAGCGGGTCCGCTGGTCGTGAGGCGCCGACGGGCGCGTGCCGCGTTTCGCCCAGCGTCGCGTGATCTTGTTCTTCTGGCCGATCCGCGCCTCGTCCTGGAACCAAATCTCTATGGGTGTTCGGGGCGGCAGTGCGGCCCGGATTTCCGCGACAAGAGCTGGGAAGTTTTTTTGAACGTCACCTGAACTTCGGGGTCCCCGGCATGGTGGCGTGGGCGCGCCGTCAGCTTGCGATAGCCCATCGCCCGCAAAGCCCGGCCCACGGTCGTCTCGTCAAGAGAAACGCCGAACTCGCCATGCAGCCACGCCACCAGATCGTATAGACGCCAGCGGACCACGTCATCAAGATATGGTGCCGGGCCATCTTCGACCACGCGCGCCAGGGCGGCACGCTGCTCGGCGTTTAGCCTTGGCGGCGCGCCTGTCGATTTGCCGTCGATCAGACCGTCTGGACCGTCGGCGTTGAAACGTAACACCCAGTCCCGCACCGCCTGAACGCTCGCGTTCGCGTGCCGGGCGGCCTCGGAGCGCGTGCCGCCATCGTAAATCAGCGAAAGCGCCAGAAGCCTGCGTCCCTGCTTGGCGTCGTCCGTCAAACGCGCCAAGGCGCGAAGATCGGCACCGTTGAAATCTAATCGAAGGGGAATACCGCGTGGCATGAAAAACTCCTCTGTTTTCCATGTTGAATCACGATCAGCCTAACAGACCCTTAAGGAGTCACACTTTTTGCAGGTTGGTATAAAGCGCATCTTCAATCCTCGCTTACTCGTATTTCCTATTTACGTAGCAGCTTGTAAAAGCATAATAATTCATAAGCCGGTAGTGGATGGGACGTCAACACAACAACAGAATAAAGCGGTCGCAGCTTTCCCAAAACCTAAAACGCGCGTATAATGCTCTGCTTCGTTTCCCCAAAGGGGGATGGCA
>CAXBDQ010000052.1:0-11265 GCA_963974675.1 uncultured Porticoccus sp.
TAACGACTCTTTCGCCAACAACATCGCCTTCTCTGCCGTACCACCGATACCGATACCAAGCATACCGGGAGGACACCAACCTGCGCCCATTTTTGGCACTTGCTCCAACACCCAATCAACGACGGAATCAGAGGGATTGAGCATGGCGAACTTAGATTTTGCCTCAGAGCCTCCCCCTTTGGCTGCCACATCAACCTCCACCTTATCACCGGGTACAATTTCGTAGTTAATCACTGCCGGCGTATTATCACCTGTGTTTTTGCGTGCCCCATCGGGGTCTGCCAAAACGGAGGCCCGAAGTACATTGTCTGGGTGTTTATATGCCCTGCGAACACCCTCATTAATCATATCAGTGACACCCATATCACCCTGCCATTGCACATCCATCCCAACCTTTACAAAGACATTGACGATACCAGTATCTTGGCAAAGTGGACGGTGCCCCGTGGCGCACATCCGAGAGTTAATCAATATTTGAGCCATGGCATCTTTTGCAGCTTGAGATTCTTCACGCTCATAGGCCTGATGTACCGCTTGAATAAAGTCCAATGGGTGGTAGTAGGAAATGAATTGTAGTGCGTCAGCAACGCTATCTATCAAGTCATCTTGTCGAATTACAGTCATGTCAATTTCTCTCCGAAGAAGGACAATGGGCTAAACGTTAAGACGCTGTTGCGTCAAGGTGCCTGTTGTGAGCTAACAGGAAGAGACCTCAGCTGTTGCTTCATTTGCTGAATATCTCGGTTGACTTGGAGACGATAGGCATCAATAGCAGCAATTGCCTCCTCATTATCAGCAACGCGGGCATTCAAATTCTGTTTTAACATTGCTAAGTTTTTTTCAAAACTGTTGATTTTATCTGCCACTTTTTGTGATTGACCTACCAAATCATTGGTTTCTAATTTTGCCGCTAACGAGGCATTGACCACCGCCTCCAATGACTTGCCAGTCTTATCCTGCGCACTTTTTAAGTCAGTGATTTCTTTCTTTCGTGCCGTCATTGAAGCCTGCAAGCCTTTTAAAGTTTTACTTTGAGTTTCCAGAGTGTTTTTCTGCGCTTCAATATTGGTGCGATTGCGATCGTAGGACACGCCCCAAAGTTTTTTAATTTCAGCCCAATGTTTATCTAGCTCAATCTCTTGGTCCTTCAGCTTAATACTTAACGAGGCACCAGACTGATTAAGAGACTCATCCGTGGAAACAATTTTGTCTTCCAAATTATCAAAACGACTCTGTAATTGAGCAAGCTGTTCGGTCTGTTGCACAAAAAAGTACCCAAGCCCTCCCAGACCCATCATCAAGATCAATACCAACAGCTTCCACAAACCACCCCCGCTTTCTTTAGAGGGCCGAGGATTTTCAGGTACTCCCCTCGATTTTGATGGGCGAGATGCAGCCGGCTTGCCTCGGCCAATCCGCTCATCACTCTCAGGCACTATCGGGTCGAGCCTGCTATAATCCTTATCGGTCATGGTTTATCGTACCTTTTGGGTCAACTTACGTTGTTGCATCAACAAATAGGATACTCGTGACGAACAAGAGCATCCTAGACAGAAAGATCATTTTAAATCCACAAAAACAAGCAAACTATTATACGCCATAGACATAAAAAAACCGGCCATTAGGCCGGTTTTTTTAAAGCTGTATAGCCATCATACGTAATAAAGAACACCAAACAATACTACAGTTAAAGCGAGACTAGCATGTATCACGCCTTTCACTGAAGCCATTGGGCCTTGCTTACCGACTAAGGCATTAATTTGCAGTGCGGCAATAATCGCCAAACAAATAATCAAATCTGTGCCGCCAACACCCGTGCCATAACCACTGCCACCCCATTGTGAAGCATGCGGACTTGCTAGCATGCCAAACGCCATGGGAGCAGAAAACAAAGTGTTAGTTCTCGAAGCCAGCAATGCCTTCGCGCCATTTGCCGGGCCATCGCCCTCTTTCATACCAAGAGCAACCTGCTGAGCTGGCCAAATCACCAACCAAACATTCAGGAACATCAAAGTACCCATGGTCGCACCAATCACGATAGAGTTATTGAATTGATGGTTATGGGAAAGTCCACCCAACAATACAACACCGGATATAAAGGTGAACATAGCACCCCAGCGGAACCACCAGAGAGCATTAGGTGCCAGTTTAGCTTTTGCATCAGCCAAACCTTCAGGTGTTGCTTGTTTAAAATAGCCACCCTGAACAAAGTTAAAATAATAGAGCATGCCAATCCAAGTAATACCGAACAGCAAATGCCCCCAACGAACGAGGAAGTTAATAAATTCCATGTGTATCTCCAGTTAGCAGTGGGATGTTATTTTTATGTTAATAAAACAATCTTTTGTTATGTGTGATGCCTTCAGGGAAGAACATCATATAACCCTTGAAAATAAAGGGTTATATACCCCACCTGTTGGTTGGCAATTCTGTCACAAACTGGCACTAAATAAAAAGCCCCGAATTTCGGGGCTTTTTATTATTCTTAGAATGGCAGGACTACATCATGCCGCCCATACCACCCATACCACCCATACCACCCATATCAGGCATGCCGCCGCCATTTTCAGACGGGGCATCGGCTACCATAGCCTCAGTGGTAATCATCAAGCCTGCAATAGAACCCGCAGCTTGCAGTGCCGTCCGAGTTACCTTCGCTGGGTCCAAGATACCCATAGCAATCATGTCACCATATTCACCCGTACCGGCGTTGTAACCAAAGTTGCCTGTACCAGCTTTCACTTTGTCGACGACTACCGAGCCTTCTTCCCCAGCATTCATAACAATTTGACGGAGAGGAGATTCCATTGCACGACGCGCCAAATTAATGCCCACTGTTTGGTCATCATTATCGCCCGTTAGGCCCTCGATTGCCTGAAGAGCTCGAATCAGAGCAACACCACCACCAGGAACAACGCCCTCTTCAACAGCTGCACGAGTAGCATGTAGCGCATCATCAACACGGGCTTTCTTCTCTTTCATTTCCACTTCAGTGGCAGCACCCACTTTGATTACAGCAACACCACCGGCTAATTTAGCCACGCGCTCTTGCAATTTTTCACGGTCGTAATCAGATGAGGTGTCTTCAACTTGAGAGCGAATTTGATTAACTCGCGCTTCAATAGCAGCATGCTCACCAGCGCCATCGACGATAGTGGTATTTTCTTTGGTCATACTAATACGCTTAGCTGTACCCAAATGCTCCAATGTCGCAGACTCTAGGTCCATACCCACTTCTTCAGAAATAACCGTACCGCCAGTCAGAACAGCAATGTCTTCCAACATGGCTTTACGACGATCACCAAAGCCTGGAGCTTTACACGCCGCCACTTTGACAATGCCACGTAGGTTGTTAACAACCAGCGTCGCCAATGCTTCACCTTCAACATCTTCGGCAATGATCATCAGCGGACGACCCGCTTTAGCAACACTTTCGAGCAGCGGCAGCAAATCGCGGATATTGGAAATTTTCTTATCGTAAAGCAAGATAAACGGTGCCTCATGCTCAACGCTCATGCTTTCCTGATTATTGATAAAGTAAGGAGAGAGGTAGCCACGGTCAAACTGCATGCCCTCAACGATATCTAACTCATTCTCCAAACCAGAACCATCTTCAACGGTGATCACACCTTCTTTACCAACTTTCTTCATCGCTTCAGCAATAATATCTCCCACGTGGGCATCACTATTGGCAGAAATAGTGCCCACCTGAGCAATTTCTTTGGTATCAGAGCAAGGCTTGGCCATGGCAGCAATTTCTGCCACAGCTGCAGTAACAGCCTTATCAATACCACGTTTTAGATCCATAGGATTCATGCCGGCAGCTACTGACTTCAGGCCTTCATTAACAATCGACTGAGCCAGCACGGTAGCGGTCGTAGTGCCATCACCGGCTTCATCAGAAGCTTTGGATGCAACCTCTTTAACCATCTGAGCGCCCATATTTTCGAACTTATCTTTGAGCTCGATTTCTTTTGCTACAGACACACCATCTTTAGTGACAGTGGGCGAACCAAAAGATCTTTCCAATATAACATTTCGGCCCTTTGGCCCCAACGTTACCTTTACCGCATCAGCCAGCACATTCACGCCTCTCAGCATCGGGTTGCGGGCATTATCGCCAAATTTGACATCTTTATCAGACATGTGATTTACCTTCCTCAAACAATTCGTTGTAAAACTTGCGTTCCACCTAAAGTGAAATGGGCTACATCAATATCAGGCTGTAACAACGGCCTTGATATCACTTTCACTGAGAATAACCAATTCCTCACCATCAACTTCAATGGTGTCGCTGCCGGCATATTTACCAAAGACAACGGTATCACCTACGTTGACATCTACCGGACGCACATCACCATTCTCTAAAATACGACCTGTACCCACGGCAACCACTTCACCCTCATTGGGCTTCTCCTTAGCAGAACCAGGCAGCAATATTCCGCCTGCAGTTTTTTCTTCTTCTTCCTTGCGACGAACGACAACACGGTCGTGTAGGGGACGAATTTTCATTACGTTTTTCTCCAACGGTTATGTTCAACTCTGTTAAATACGGCAGGACCAAGCTCAACCCTACTTAATTCAACCCAACCACGTTCAACAGGGCTCAAATTATAAAGAAATCAATAAAACTGATTAAAGCTCACGTGTGCCTCTATCTTGTGGCACTTCTATCTATTTCAAGGGTGAATAATAAATATTTACTCATATAGGGTAAATATTGATTATTGCCTTCCTGAACCTTCTTCATCTTCTCGCCAATATTCACCTTCCAATATTTCACTGTCACTACTATTTGAAGTAGATTGGCCTCCATCCGATGGCTTATGGTGATGATGAATTGCTTCTTCGCCGTAACTCGCAACATTCACTTTCGATACCATCTTAGATACAACAGCACGCCTCAGGCTTGGCATCAAACCAGCAAAACCAACCACGTCGGTCACAAATCCAGGTGTCACCAACAATACGCCACAAACAGCAAGGATTATTGCCTCAACCATTTCAACAGCGGGCAACTCTCCGGCATCTATTTTTTGACGAACACGAAACAGCATAGCAAACCCCTGCTGGCGCAGAAGCGAGAACCCCACAGCTGCCGTCAACAGTACTAAACCAATGGTTGGCCATGCGCCAATTTCACGACCGACCGTGATTAATAGCCACATTTCAACAATGGGCATAGCAATAAAAACTAGTAACAGATATCTCAAAGACAAACTCCGCACGGGTAACAAAGATTATATGGGGGCAATTTCTTGAAGTTCAAATAATCAAACGTCTGATCAAACAACATAAATTCAAGCTAACCACAAACGTGCTAGACGCTGATCGTCTCACAACATTATGATGATGCACTATGAAGCCCAATGAAAAAGAGCGCATTTATAGCGTCCTCAAAGCCATTCCTTTTGGCCATATTAGCAGCTATGGAAAAGTAGCCGAATATGCTCAACTGCCCAACGGAGCTAGGCTCGTTGGCCGAGTTCTCAGCCAGTTGCCAAAAGACACTACGCTACCCTGGCATCGTGTTTTAAAAGCTAATGGCCAGATAGCTTTTCCAGAAGAGACTGAAGCTTTTCAGCAACAAAAGCAGCACCTTGAATCAGAAGATATCATTGTGATTCAAGGAAAAGTTAGTCTGTCGAAATTTAGCTGGCAACCGTAGCCTCTCTTCTGTCCCTTCGCCAAAGAAACCATGCCATCCAAACAGCTGGCAACCCCATCAATGCGGCATAAACAAAAAATACCTGGTAACTGCTGGCATCTACAATGACACCCGAAAAACCGCTGAAGAACTTACCCGGCAGGGTCATTATAGAGCTAAACAATGCGTACTGCGTGGCGGTATAGGCTCGGTTTGTCATGCTAGACAGATAAGCCACAAAGACCGTATTTGCAAAACCACCACTAAGATTGTCACCACTGATCGCCACCGCTAGCCAACTGAGATCTGCGCCCACATTTGCCAACTGAACAAATAACAAATTAGTCAATGCCACCATAACAGCGCCCACCAACAATGGCCGATAAATACCATAGCGCACAACTAACAAGCCGCCCAAAAATGAGCCCACCAAGGTCATAAAGAAACCAAAGACTTTTCCTACACTTGCGATGTCCGTTTTACTGAAACCAAGATCAAGATAGAACGGGTTGGCCATAATTCCCATGGTGATATCACTGAGCCGAAACAGGCCAATAAACACCAAAATCATTAAAGCCCAAGCACCATTTCGCTGAAAAAACTCCACAAAGGGAGCCATAACCGCACCCACAAACCAGGCCTCCAACCGATGCCACAACCCAGGTTGATCCGCATGTAAACAATGCTTTAATCCTGCCTCAACCTTGGCGGCAAGAGGTGGCACCTGATGCTCCGGCTCTGACACCAGCAACACCGTAACAATACCCACCAGCATGAGCGCCGCCATGAAAAGATAAGCCGTTTCCCAACTCGACCAGTCTGCTATATAAAAGGCACCCGCACCAGCCACCAACATCGCTAAACGGTAGCCAAGGATATAACTCGCCGACATGGCGCCCTGATACTCATCTACTGCCGATTCAATACGAAAAGCATCAATAGCAATATCTTGAGTAGAAGAAGAAAAAGCAACCAATACCGCACATATTGCAATACTGTACAAAGACACCTCTGGGTCGGTTAACACCATCGCCACCAAGCCCAAAATTACGCCCAGTTGACCCAATAATATCCAGCTGCGACGCTGACCTAACATTCGTGTCACTACAGGTAGCTTGATACGATCAACAACCGGCGCCCAAAAGACTTTAATGGAGTAGGTCATTCCCACCCAACCAAAAAATCCTATGGTACTTCGACTGATCTCCATATCACGCAACCAAGCTGTCAGGGTTGAAAATACCAGCAGCAGCGGCAATCCGGCAGCGAAACCCAAAAACAACATTGTGATCACTTGAGGACGAGAATAAACACGCAGCGCCTCACCCCAACTAACTGTGCCTTGTTGCGGTGTCATAGTGGTCCTGTCATATAAAATTTCCGTTTTTTTGGGTTGGCATACCATCTTTGATGTGCCATCAAAACAGGTTCACCGCACTTGCATAATTCTCAACCAAATAGCTTGATACCCTAACAGATATTCCGGCGGATGCTATACACTTGCTCACCATATGAAAGCTATTCTCGAAGTACTCAACCTGACAAAATCATTTCGCTCATTGAAAGCCGTCGATGATATTTCATTTGCCATTCCCCAAGGCTCATGCTTTGGTCTTCTGGGTCCAAATGGTGCGGGTAAAACCACGGCGATTGAAATCATTGAGGGCATAAAAAAGCCCACTTCTGGAAATATTCTCTATAAAGGTAAGCCCCGAGATCATGAGTTTTCGAAACAAACAGGGATTCAATTTCAATCCACCGCACTAATGGATTACCTGAAAACACGAGAAGTGTTAGAACTATTTGCCCAACTCTATCCCTTTAGCCAGCCTATCGACGATCTCATCGAACTGTGCCAACTTGAAGATTTTTTGGACACTTACGCCACCAGACTTTCTGGCGGACAGCGTCAGCGGCTGCTACTGGCCGTTGCCCTGATCAACGACCCCGAAATATTGTTTCTAGATGAACCCACGACAGGCCTGGATCCACAAGCGCGACGCAACTTCTGGTCGCTAATCCGCAGTATTAAGCAGAGGGGAAAAACGGTTTTGCTCACCACACATTACATGGAGGAAGCTGAATTATTATGCGACCAATTAGTGATTATGGACAAAGGCAAAATCATTGCTGACGGCTCCCCCAAGGCTTTATTACAACAACATTTCGCTCACAGTTACGTCTGCCTGAATCAGCAGGACTTTCATTACGATTTTTCCCCTGACAGCCCCAGTATGATTTCCAGTCCGGTTGAGCAACGGGAAGACTGTGTCGCGATAGCCACCAGTTCTGTTGAAAAAACCCTATCAGAGCTGGTATCTCTCAATGTAAACCTACGCTCTCTTCAGGTTAGAAACCCATCTCTTGATGATTTATTTTTGAAATTAACCGGCCACCACTTCAGGGAGTAAACAGGCACGATGAAACAAATTTATGCCCTGTGGATGGCACGCAACCGTGAGTATTACCGAGATAAAGGATCATTGTTTTGGTCCTTTATAGCGACCCCTTTTATTGTCATTATATTGGCCTTGGCATTTTCTTCCGAAGGCCAGGAAATTTTTCGGGCAGGGCATTTTTCTCCAGAGCCCGCCACAAACGTTACGCCATCTCTAGAAAGGACAAAACTATTACATGTTTTTTCTAACGAGCCCACCATTCAAATCATAGAATACAACAACCTGGAAGATGCGATTCGTCGGGTACAATTTCACCAGTTAGATATCTTGATTTCTACTGAAGACCCAGCGCGCTACTGGGTAAACACTGAATCGGCAAAAGGACGATTACTAGAAAAACTGTTGATAATGGAACCACTAGCACAAGGGCAAGCGCCACCCTATAACAACAGGCCTCGCTGGCAACGGGAAGAAACTAAAGGCCATCAAATACGCTATATCGATTGGGTAATTCCAGGTATTTTAGCTATGAACATGATGTTTAGTGGCCTGTGGGGAATTGGCTACGTTATTGTTCGCTATCGCAAAAATGGGGTACTAAAAAGACTACAGGCGACCCCTTTGACCGCATGGCAATTCCTGCTTTCTCAAGCACTGTCTCGCTTAACCATTATGCTGACTGTCACTACCCTAGTCTTCTTTATCTGCAACCTGTTTATTGATTTTATGATGATTGGCAGCTACCTGCTGTTACTACTTATTGCCATTGTCGGCAATTTAGCCATTATCAGTATATCGCTACTCATGGCTGCACGGACGTCCAGCGAAGAGCTGGCTAACGGTCTATTGAACCTCATCAGCTTTCCCATGTTGCTATTGTCTGAGCTATGGTTTTCTCTAGATGATGCGCCTCAATGGTTGCAGGATGTTTCCCTAATACTACCCCTGACACACCTCGTAAAGGCCGCACGAAATGTCATGCTGGAAGGAGCCAGTTTAAATGATATAGCACCCCAACTCGTCATTTTAGCTTTAATGACCGCTGTCTTTATCACACTGGCAGGAGCCCTATTTCGCTGGCATAACGACTAATGCTTATAGTTTTTACATGAGAAAAGGATATGGCTAAATCAGCATGACCCAAAAGGCCACCATACACAGCAAAAAGATCAACACTCGAGATAACAAAGCTTCCATTTCTGTTATTTCAGCTTCTCTTTCCGTCGCACCTTCAGTCGCGCTCTCCGATGCCTTTAGGCCAGGCTGAAGCGCTGCAGCCACATAGCCCCCCATCACTTGCAAAGTGCTGGCAGAACCATCCAGAAAGGAACTCCTCCAACTCTCAAGACAAGCCGTAAAGTTACCCACAAAAGCAAATAACAACCCCACTAATCTCACGGGTAACCATTCCATAAAATACAGCCAACGTTTAACAGTGCCTGTCTCGCGCTCCGTGTCCGTCTCCGGCTCTTCCAGAGGCATCTCTGCATGTAAGACCAATAAGCGATAGAGCAATGCACCGGGAGCACCAGCAAGCACAAACCAGAAGATCACCGCAAAATATCGCTCAAAATAACGGTATGACACAGCACACAGCACCTCCTGATGAAGCTCCTCCCAATTCTCGGCAGAGCCTTCCTTCTTAGCAGGGTTAAACTCAGCCGCCGCATGGTAGGCGGCCTGTAAATCATCTCGCGTCAAATCATCCCGGTAGCCTTCAATCTGCTCTGTCAGATTTTCTCGCCCCAAGGAATACAGGAAGACTAAAAAACTAACGAATAGTAGAGGTATACCAAACCAGGCGCCGCCCAATAGCACCACCAACAACAACAACAGTAAAACAGGTGTAAAAAGGGTGAAGGGCAACCGAATATGGGGCCTAGATTTCAGCCACCGAAAACTTGCCAGCCTAGCGACCCAGCTTCTGTACCAATCATCTTGCTGCAGTCCTGATAGTGTGCCCATCCGGCGAAGAAGCAAAACGCCTATAACAATAACAATAAATTCCATCTCTAACTCCACTCATATGCCAAGGGCCAAAAAATAGCGGTGCCAGTCAAAAGCTGGCCCAGGATCCGTCTTTCGACCTGCGGCTATATCACTATGCCCAACAATACGCTGCCTTGTTATTGTAGGATAATGCGCCATTAATATCTGAGTTACATCAACTAACGTCTGATATTGCTCATCGGTATAGGGGATATCATCTGCGCCCTCCAACTCAATACCAATGGCGCAATCATTACAATTATCGACACCTTCAAAACATGATTGTCCCGCATGCCAGGCGCGGTCATCAAAAGCCACAAATTGGGTTATGCTTCCTTCACGATCTATCAACAAATGCGAGGAGACCCGAAGGTCGGCAATTTCCTCAAAATAGGGATGAGAATGCGCATCCAAACAATTGGTAAAAAAATCACAGATATAAGAACCGCCAAACTGTTTTGGCGGCAAACTGATATTGTGGATAACCAACAAGGAAATTTCAGCGGAATCCGGGCGATGGTTAAAATTGGGAGAAGGCACCCTACAGGCATTGAATAGCCAGCCTTGCGCGTCAATCATTCACACATTCCTGAAAGTTAAACCTTGGGAACAACGACTCTGGAAACCAGATATATCCAGAGTGTGTGATTAATTAAAAATTTACGCAAGACTTGTGTCAGTAAAACTGATGGCTTAACAGGCCATACAATCTATTGTTGATGGCCAGATAATTATAAAAAAGAGGGCTTAAGAAAGCCCTCTGACGACAAACCCATCAAACCGGTCAATGAACCTGTCTATTAGTTCGAATACCACGTATCACTTGCTCAAGAGCACGATCAAACATTCGAACACTCTCCACCACCACTAGACTTTCATCCTTTATACCACCAGCAACAGCATTTCGGTTCAGTTCGACTACTTTTGCGCCCTGGCGATTAACAAAAATGTATTTGCCAGGAGGTGAAATAATGCCTGCTACTTTGCAGCGGCGATTAGGTGCTTCTCTATCCATAAAGTCTACCCATGAACCCCTACCTAGCGCACTGGCAGTTTTTATAAATTCATCCTCAACAGCTTGTTCGTGGATACCATTAACTTCATCCGTTTCCGATCTGCCGGGTATGTCTGCTTTCAGCGTCTCTACTGTTACCTCTTTCAAGAATGCATGTTGGTGTATCTCTGCTTTATGTATCTCTGCTTTATGTATCTCTGCTTTATGTATCTCTG
>CAXBDQ010000053.1:0-9410 GCA_963974675.1 uncultured Porticoccus sp.
ATGTATCTCTGCTTTATGTATCTCTGCTTTATGTATCTCTGCTTTATGTATCTCTGCTTTATGTATCTCTACAGAACGAACCGCTTCTTTTTGTTGCTCTGGAACTGGCGCTTTGCTCTCTGTGCTAGGCAGTTCATTGATATCAAGAATTGTATCTTCATGAGGTTCAACTTTGTCAGCGTCTTCCACTACCCCGGGAGTAAGAAATTGCTCCAAAGCACCAATCAAACAACCCAAATCGTAGGGATCATAGGATATATCTTCTAAACGCTGACGGATGGATGTGAGCAATGCGACCACGTCATCATGAGAAGCTTCTTTATTGGGGGTATAATCCAAAATTTGGTCGAGAATTTGGACGCTAGACTGCCACTGCTCTGGGCTCTTGTCAGACCTCAAATAAGCCAAAAACATTACCTTGCACCAGGCATCTTCTGCAAACGTCACCAATACCTGAGGGAACCGCTTACCTTCCATCCTCTCAGCCAAGGTTGCTTCGACCAACTGACGCGCCTGGTTCACTTTTTCTTTGGCCGCTATTTCTTCAACAAGGCGCTGCTCTCTCGCAGAAGTACCTCGACGCTCTTTTTCTACTAGCGCCATAAAACTCATCAACAACTTGCCTAGCGCTTCATTATCTAAAGAATCAGATTTGTTGAGAATGTTTGCAACGTTTGAAATCGCTTTACCTACCGGACCAGAAGTAAAGTCTGCATCATCAGAATACCCGATAGACGCTTCGGTAATTTTATTCAGTAACTGTCGAGCCGGATGCTTTTCCTTCGCAAAAAAATTACTGTCTTGCAGCGCAATTCGCAGTATTGGCATTTCCAGTTTACGTAGCTCTTTACCGAGGCCTCCTGACACACCAGGTTCTTTTCTAATACGACCAAACAATTGGTCCAACAGATGCACCACTTTATGATCTCTGGATCGCAGCCCAGCATTCCCTCTACTCTGAAGACTCCCCTGAATCAGCCCCAACAAAGTCTGCTCGCTGGTTTGCTGCTCGACCCACTCACCTTTGAGATCAGAGACCAAATCAACGAGATCATCAAGCGCCACTGGCTCAACACCAGTTGCAGGCGCAAGTATTTCTGACTCCTGCAAAAAACTCTGTAACTGAGCTAATAGTGGATTGTTTTCGGTTGATTCGTCTAATGCGCCGTATAGATCATCAACCGTAGATCCCATACTTGACGATTTTCCACCTTCTACTTTAGCGGGTATTGCCGGTTTTCTAACGGGTCTACGACCAGAATTTTTAGCACGCTGCTTTTTATCTAAGTCTGGCAACACACCCATTTCACACATCATTTCATTGCTTTTTTTCAGCAGCTCACCCATACCATCTATCATGTGCCGATCAATCAGCTTGAACAGCACCAACCTAGATCGAATACCTATATCCAGACATTCCACGGCTTCATTCAAAGCATTACACACAATCTCTGGTCCTACAGGGTTGCTATTGGCCACAACTTCAGCGGGCACCATAAAATTAATTCGGGTAATAATTTTTTTAAGTTCATGCTTCTGGTGCTGGGATACTTTTGAAACCATGCTATCAAGTGCAATGGTCTCCTCAAGGTCTTCATTTTCCACCACCTGAAGGTTAAAAGGTCCAGACTTTACTAGATCATAGGCAATACCCTGGTAGCTCACATTACCCAATTGCTGAAAGGCTTGATCCATAGTGATAGAGAACTTTTGTTCTATGGCCTTTCGCTCGAGACGAATCATCCGCATGGCATCGAAATAAGCCGTTTGCTCGGTATTGCTTTCTGCACGATCAGCCAAATCAAAAAACGCGTCATCCACATGCTCGAAGACTGTCGACAAACGCTGTAACAAAAATTTTCGAGTCAGATCGCGCAACGCACACAACGGTGCAGGTAGCTTAAAGGACTTTGCCCTTAGCGCCTCGGTATCGATTAGTTTTAAGCGACTATTTATCATCTCTCTTGCCTGCTTACGGTAAATACCTTCAACCCATTCGTGAAGATTTTTGATTGGTAAAAGTATAAGCCTCTACAGATCAATTCGGTGTAGTCAATAAGTTACGTAGGTCTCAAAACACACCGAAGAAAATGGCAAAATAGCAAACTCTGAGAAGCAGCTCACAATTTAAACCGCGAATGCTTTTCCCAAAGAACGTCTTCCCCCCCCTTCAACCCGCAAGATGGACTGATATACTAACCACCGAATCATTCGAGGCTCTCTATGCTTAACGACCAGCAATTCATAGAAGATATCAAGACCAGTGTCACTCAGGCGCTAGCAGAAGATATTCGCGACGGCGATATCACCGCTATGCTGATTCCAGAAGGTAATCGAGCAATGGCCAAGGTTATCACTAGAGAGCAGGCCATCGTCTGCGGTCGACCCTGGGTAGATGAAGTGTTTCGACAACTAGACCCTTCTGTACAAATAGAGTGGCTGGTTCAGGAGGGCGATGAAGTACAGCCAGAGCAAACCCTGTTTAAACTTGAAGGACTCGCTAGGAGCTTGTTAACGGGAGAAAGAGCTGCCCTCAACTTTCTACAAACACTCTCAGGAACAGCCACCATTGCCCACCAATATGCCAAATTGGTAGAAGGCACGGATATCAAAATTCTCGATACCCGAAAAACGATCCCTGGGCTAAGACTGGCACAAAAATACGCGGTGACGGTAGGGGGCTGCCACAATCATCGAATCGGCTTATACGACGCCTTCTTAATTAAGGAAAATCATATAGCGGCTTGTGGAGGCATCAACAAAGCTATTAAAAAAGCCAGAGAAATTGCTCCCGATAAACCTGTAGAAGTTGAAGTGGAAAATTTTACAGAACTACAAGAAGCACTCGACGCTGGTGCCGATATCGTTATGCTGGATAATTTTGATCCAGAGATGATCAAACAAGCGGTCACCATCAACAAAGGGCAAGTAAAATTGGAGGTCTCCGGTAATTTGGAAGCCGCCAATATTGCGTCAAAAGCAATCAATGGAATTGACTATCTCTCATCAGGCAGCCTGACCAAGCATTGCCACGCTGTTGATTTTTCGATGCGGCTGGAACACCCATAACCCAACGCTCTCCAACAATAACTAAACGCCTATAAAAAAACCCCAGTATTTACTGGGGTTTTTTAGTTGCAAGCAAACTATTCAATAAGTTACTTGCGTTAATGCATAAACATATGATTAACGACACTCAGATGGTACATATTTCTCATTACCAGCAGTTGTAGTACATGCCCATTCAATAACACCGGTAGTAGCATCCAGCGTTGGGGTAAAAGTTAATGGTACACTTTTCGCTTTTGTTGTACCTGTTGCTAAGATCACACCGGTGGCATCAGTGCAAGCAAGTGAATTTATATTTTCTGTGGCATTGGCAGCTAAAATAGTGCCCACACCATCACATGAACCAGCTGCAATGGCACCATTACTTGCAATATTTTCCCCAACGGTAGCCTTCGCAGCCGAAGCATGAATGGCCAGCTCGGAAACCCTTGCGCGTACGGTGTAATCCTGATAGGCCGGCAGTGCTACCGCCGCCAAAATACCGATAATTGCGACCACAATCATTAATTCAATGAGGGTGAAACCCTGTTGTATTTGCTTCTTCATTGTCTTTATCCTTTAAAATATGAATTAAAAAATTATAAATACATATAAAACACAGCAACTAGTGTGCCAACAAGACTGGAGTCATTACAAATGGCACCCGATCCTATTCGCTATGACACAAAGTGTCACTTTTCAACTCTTTTTATAATTTGAGGCGCATCTTTTAGTTACATACCGATATTTAAAAAAGTTATCCTCTAGCCCATAGGCTTAGGGTGTATTACCATCCACAACAGTTTAAAGCAACGAAACTCAGCAGCTACGCTTATGAATACCAGCAATACGCTCAAGGGACTCCCAAAACGCCTAGTACTTGATGGCTTACTGGATGAAAATACGGCACTACAAGCGCTCGAAGAATGCCAGAGTGAAAAAATTAACTTTGTGCACTACTTGTCTACTAATAAGCTTATTCCTCCTCACCAAATTGCCGCCATTGCAGCCAATGAATTTGGCACACCGCTTTATGACATCAGCGCACATATTCTTACAACTTGCCCTAAAGGTACCGTTGAAAAGAAATTAATCAGCAGACACCAAGTTTTACCACTATTTATCCGTGGCAATCGGCTGTTTCTTGCACAGAGTGACCCAACTAACCATCAAGCCGTCAGTGAAATTTCCTTCCAAACTGGGCTTTCTGTAGAAACGGTACTTGTTGAACACGACAAGCTTGAAGCGACCATAGAAGAGTTTATCAACGCGCAAGATGAAAGTGTTGGTGAAGCCCTTGGGACTATCGATGACATTCATTTAGATGACCTTGATATCGAGGCTGTTGATGACAACGACAACACCAATCCCGATGCTGTAGATAGTGACGATGCCCCTATTGTGCGCTTTGTTAACAAATTATTATTAGATGGTATTAAACAAGGCTGCTCGGATATTCATTTTGAACCCTATGAAAAAACCTACCGGGTTCGCTTTAGAACAGATGGCATTCTCAGGGAGGTCACTAAACCTCCTATCAATTTGGCTCCACGCTTAGCTGCCAGGCTAAAAGTTATGTCCCAGCTTGACATCTCCGAGCGACGAATACCCCAAGATGGTCGAATCAAGCTAAGAATATCCAAAAATCGATCTATTGATTTTCGTGTCAACACCCTCCCCACCCAGTATGGCGAGAAAATCGTATTACGTATTCTTGATCCTACTAGCGCACAAGTTGGCATTGAGTCACTCGGGTATGAAGAAGATCAAAAGCAGGCCTACCTTGATGTATTACATCAACCACAGGGCATGATTTTAGTTACCGGCCCTACCGGTAGCGGTAAAACGGTCTCTCTTTATACGGGGCTTAATATTCTTAACACCCCCGAACGCAATATCTCTACTGCTGAAGATCCTGTAGAAATCAATATGCCGGGGATCAACCAGGTACAGGTTAGAGAAAGAGTTGGCCTGACCTTCCCTGAGGCGCTTCGTGCTTTTCTTCGCCAAGATCCTGACGTTATTATGGTGGGAGAGATCCGCGACCTTGAAACAGCAGAAATTGGTATTAAAGCGGCACAAACAGGCCATTTAGTTCTGTCAACGCTTCACACCAACAGTGCAGCAGAAACCCTTACACGACTCCTGAATATGGGAGTTCCTGCCTTTAATGTGGCAACCACTGTTAACCTAATCATTGCTCAACGACTGGCAAGGCGACTTTGTACATACTGCCGCAAACCCGCAGACGATATTCCTGAGAAAATTCTTGAGGAAGAGGGATTTGGTAATATAGGTATACCCATGGAGGAAATTCAGCTCTACCACCCTGAAGGATGCCCAAAATGCACCAATGGCTATAAGGGGCGAGTGGGTGTCTATGAGGTACTAAAAGTGACACCTGCTGTTTCCCGAATTATTATGGAAGGGGGTAATTCTCTCGATATTGCAGAAACTGCAAAAAAAGAAGGTTTCAGAACTTTGCGCCAGTCGGCACTTCGACGAGCTGCTGAAGGTATAATCAGTTTGGAAGAAGCAAATAGGGTCACCAAGGATTAATCCATGGCAACGGTACAAGCGCATACCTTTATTTATAAAGGCAAAGATAAAAGAGGCAAAGTAACCCAAGGAGAAATCAAGGGTACTAATTTGATGCTGGTGAAAGCTCAGCTGCGCAAACAAGGAGTAATACCAACCTCAGTAAAAAAGAAATCCAAGCCCTTATTTGGTGGATCAAAACCAATAAAGTCTGCTGATATTTGTGCGTTAACTAGGCAGATGGCAACCATGATGAAAGCCGGCGTACCCTTGGTACAAAGTTTTGAGATTGTTGCTGAGGGTGCAGAGAATGAATCTCTACGAAATCTCATTAACAACATTCGTGAAGATGTTTCATCAGGCCTAAGTTTTGGTGCCTCGTTAAGAAAACACCCAAAGTATTTTGATAGTCTTTTTTGTAGTTTAGTTGAAGCGGGCGAACAAGCGGGTGCACTGGAGACAATGCTGGACCGTATTGCCACCTACAAGGAAAAAACCGAATCACTAAAAGCCAAAATCAAAAAAGCCCTCACCTACCCAATTGCCGTCATTGTCGTCTCGGTTGTGGTAACCGGCATACTATTGGTTAAGGTTGTCCCCACATTTGCAGAGACCTTTACGGGCTTTGGCGCTGAATTGCCCTCGTTTACTTTGTTTGTGCTACACCTGTCTGAAGCCGCTCAAGAATGGTGGCTAATATGGCTGATCAGTATTATTGGAGCATTCTTTGTTTTTAGGGAAGCTCGTAGACGTTCGGCTAAATTTAATGCCCTAGTCGATAAATACTCACTAAAAATCCCTATAGTTGGGGATATTATGTATCAGGCTATTATCGCACGCTTTGCACGCACACTATCAACAACGTTTGCTGCAGGCGTCCCACTAGTTGATGCACTGAACTCTGTAGCAGGTGCCGCAGGAAATGCCGTTTACAGAGACGCTACACTTAGCGTTCGAGATGATGTCACTACCGGCATACAGCTTAACCAAGCATTACGTGCAACAGGAAAATTCCCTGTTTTGCTGTTACAAATGGCCTCCATAGGCGAAGAGTCAGGAGCCTTGGACGAGATGCTGGAGAAGGCGGCCGAGCATTATGAAGAAGCTGTCGATAATGCGGTAGACAACCTAACCACCCTACTTGAACCCATGATTATGGCTGTCCTGGGCGTGCTTGTTGGTGGACTGCTTATTGCTATGTACTTGCCTATTTTCAAACTTGGCGCAGTAATTTAATGCCTCACGCTAAGACTGAATGATTTGATCGCTATGACTGAAACCATGGGGTTACCCCCAGCCCTTGTGATAACGGTAAGTTCTATTCTCGGGCTATTGATTGGTAGTTTTCTGAATGTAGTGATCTATCGCATTCCTCTTCAGCTTTCGGCCTCTTGGCGAAAAGACTCCTTGGATTTTTTGGGTATGGAGCCCGACGCCAAGACCACTAAAGTCAATATTGTTGTACCGGCTTCGCACTGTCCAAAATGTGGTGCTGAAGTAAAACCGTGGCAAAACATACCCGTTATTAGTTATCTGTTTTTAAAAGGGAAATGTGCCAGCTGTTCCACGCCTATATCCCTGCAATACCCACTAATCGAGATAGTTTGTGCACTGCTAACGACCTATGTCGTCCTGCATTTTGGTGTTAACACCACGGGGTTGCTCGTCCTCCTCTTCAGCTGGAGTTTACTCGCATTAACGGGCATTGATTTTAATGAGCAGTTACTGCCGGATAACATTACGCTTCCATTATTATGGCTCGGCCTGCTGGTTAATACTCACAACACCTTTGCCACCTTAAACGATGCAGTGATTGGTGCGGCGGCAGGTTATCTTGCCCTTTGGTGGGTATTCTGGGTATTCAAGTTGCTCACTGGCAAAGAGGGTATGGGCCACGGTGACTTCAAACTACTGGCCGCACTTGGTGCATGGATGGGTTGGCAGCAACTCTTACTCATTGTATTACTATCTTCTATGGTGGGGGCTATTATTGGTATTGCCATGATGGTCTTTATGGGGCGAGACAAACAAATCCCTATTCCTTTTGGTCCTTACCTTGCGGCCGCTGGCTGGATAGCCCTGATTTGGGGTGACAGTATTACCAGCCACTATTTGTCCCTCTACAGCTAACTCAATTATGTATGTCGTTGGCCTCACGGGAGGGATCGGTAGTGGTAAAAGCACTGCTGGCGAACACTTCAAACACCTGGGTATAGACGTTATAGATGCCGATATGGCCGCCCGCGAAGTGGTAAAAAAAGGAGCGCCAGCACTTTCTAAGATTGCTGACTATTTTGGAAAAAAAAGCCTTCTCGAGGACGGCACTCTCAACCGGGCATATCTCCGCTCGAAAATATTTGAAGATCAAGAAAAGCGACAATGGCTTGAGACCCTATTACATCCATTAATTCGAGAATGGATTCAACAGGCACTAAACAACGCTTCAAGCCCTTACTCCATCCTTGAATCACCATTATTACTGGAAACGTCACAACAGCAACTAACGGATCGAATTCTGGTTGTGGATATCCCCGAAGACCTACAAATTTCTCGAGTTTCCATGCGAGACAACAATAATAAACACCAAATACAAGCTATTATAGATACTCAATTATCACGTACAGACAGGCTGAGTCGCGCTAATGATATTCTCGATAACAGTGGCCCACCGCAGGAGCTACCAGACAAGATAGCAAAACTTCATCAGGCCTATTTAATACTGGCTACAGAGAAAAACCACGCGGACAAGTAACATCAAAATAAAAGACAGAGCCCCATATGAGCAAAGAAGAATCAACCGCTAAAACGACAACCTGCAAGGTAAATTGCCCTACCTGTAAAACACCGGTTATTTGGAATGAACAATCAAACTACAGGCCTTTTTGCTCCAAACGTTGCCAACAAATTGATTTTGGTGAATGGGCATCAGAAAGTTTTAGTATTGCTGGAACACCCTCAATGATTGACCCATCTGACATCGATCTCATAGAAGAGGACGGAGAAACCCGACACTAAAAAGTGAAGGACGACTGCAAAGCCTCAATAATAGGCTGATTGGCTTCGGGGAACGGGTACTCTCCGAGCTGATTGATAGCAACCCAAACAATGGGCTGCCCTTCGTTACCTCTAGCACAACCAGAAAACCTGGAAACCTTCCAAACATCCAGTAATACCGTTTTTTCTGGGTAATCGTGCTGAACCTTGAGTAGTGGCGAGGCCCCTAGAACACAGATGGCCAATTCCTCTTCCAGTTCTCGCGCTAAAGCCTGCTCCGCGCTTTCACCCTCTTCTACTTTGCCACCAGGAAATTCCCACAATCCTCCTTTGTGGACATGAGCGGGACGTTTTGCGAGAAGAATTTTTTTGTCAGCAGCCACAACAACAGCAGCCACCACATGGATGACTGCCATCAGGTTCGATATTCAGCATTGATTTTCACATAATCGTAGGACAGGTCTGTGGTCCAAACCGTCTCCATAGTGTCACCACGATTAAGAAAAATACGAATACTCAGGCTGTCCTTGTCCATCACAGCCTGCCCCAAGGACTCAAGATAACTATCTGCCCTGCCGCCCTTTTCAGCGATTAACACCTCATCCAAATAGACTTGGATAACATCCACATCAAGATCCGGCAGGCCAGCACGACCTATCGCCGCAAGAATTCTTCCCCAGTTTGGATCCGAAGCAAACAGTGCCGTCTTTACCAGCGGCGACTCTGCCACCGTGTAGGCAACTGCCAGGCATTCAGCGCTATTTATGCCACCTGCCACCTCTACCGTCACAAACTTGGTGGCACCTTCACCATCCTGCACAATTTGCTGT
>CAXBDQ010000054.1:0-9075 GCA_963974675.1 uncultured Porticoccus sp.
GGCTCATTATTCAGGTGGATGATCTCCAGCAAGTGCCGCTTGATGAGTTGGTTGAAAAGCGCTATCAGCGGCTGATGAGCTACGGTAACCCCTAGTGGTGGCCGCTCTACAGCGGCGCTGTTGTTATTAACTGTGTCGTAGTAGCCCTCTATAAATATTGTAGCCCTCAATAAATATTGAGTTTTCCTAGTCATAAATAGACAGCACAATCAACGTACCCACTTCATTATCTTTGAGCTTGATAGGAATTCGTAGTGGTGTTTTCAGCCACGCAGGTGTTATCGATGCCAGCGCGGCAACCGAAGATGGAGCATCGAGGTCAAGTGCTGGAACACGGCACTGCGGTGAAATCACTAAATCAGCGCCCTGATCACTGAGTGCCCGATGTGCAAGCTGATTCGCCTTAACCAGCCGCCCGCGCCGGTCAAAGGCTAGCAGCCCTTCACTTTTCCAACCTTCAAACATATTTTTGGTTGCTTCAATCACTCGTTCACGGGATCTGAAATAGTCACTGGCTAAATTGGCCTCAATCAACCGAGTTGCCATAATGGCAAAATCCAGGGCATTACTTTGGTAGGCGTCGGTTAAGCCCGACAGGTCTACTGCACCTAAAATCATACCGTCGTGGGGATCCCTGATTACGTCAGCAGAACAGGTCCAGTGCTTAATGCCCGCACAGAAATGTTCTGCTCCATAGAGTTGTACGGGTTCGGCAGTTGCCAGTGCGGTACCAATGGCATTGGTGCCAGCCACTTTCTCGCTCCAAATGCCACCTTCAATCAAATTAATGTTACCAGCACTGGTTATGACATGGGGGTCAGCTCGAACATCCAGTATTACCCCACTAGCATCGGCTAAGAGTATCAAGCTATCGGAGCGATATAAGTGCTCTTTGGCACGTTTTAAGACAGGTGTTGCTGCATTGAGTAAATCAGAATGAAGGTAGTGAGAATACTCGAGTTGGCTTCTGTCAGAAATAATGGGTGCGTGGCGCAACTCAGGGTCAAGATCAAATTGGTGACAGCGCCGCCATGAATCTTCCACCACCGGGCGAATTAAATTCGTGGGGTAATCCTGGCCGAGCACAAAACGTTGCCAAGCAGCGAGCAACTGATTGTGTTGCAGTGGGTTACTCAGCATTTGAGTTCGGGTAATTAACTGCGCTGTGGCTAATGCAGCTTGTTCACGCGTGTAGAAATGATTGCTTTGTACAAAGCCAGAAATAACACCGGGTTTTACCGCAGCTACTTTGCCATCCTCTTGTCTGGATTCAACCACCTCATCCGGTAAGCCTTCCAGAATATGCATAGGGGCCTCAAGGCCATTGGCAAACTTCGACACATGTGAGATGCCCGTTTCCATATCATAAAAAGCGGGTTTAAATCCCAGAGCTCTGTTGCCTTCACTAATGCCACCACTACCACGATAGAGATCGTTTTCCTCTTGCAGCGCACTTGGCGTCAACTGAGTCCTAACGGACGAACTAGGTGTTGTGGTGGTAATTATTGCAGACATCTACACCTCCTGAAGATATATGCGGTTCTCTACTTTTTATACCCAAAACTTTCTGCACTACTAATGAATCCGTTTATCACCTTTTGTTAATTTGTGACTTCCCTGTGAAGACCCATTAATAACAGGGCTGAGGCTTAAATCAAGTTTTCTTAAGTATAGACCCCGATTTTGCAAAAATTGCACAAATTTACAAATAATCAGGTAGTTATAACCACAATGGCTAGAGTTATAAAACCGATTGACTCTCAACTTGCTAGATGCCCCATCATTGCTATAACCTACAGCCCGGGAAATATTCTTAATACTTATATGATGGCTGTTTATTCAGGTTCATATCTCCCGAATGTCTAGCAGAGGGTCTACTGGACACTAAAAGCCTACTACTTCTCCGTGGTGGGTAAATAAAAGACAAGGAATGACATGGATAGCGGTCTTCAGGTGCTGGCGCTTATTGCCCAGCTCCATCAAATTGCTGTGGATACCAATCAGCTACAACATCAGTTTGGTCAACAGGAAATACCCTGTGACACTGATGATCTATTAAGAGCTGCTAAGTCGATAGGCTTTAAAGCAAAGCTGTCACAAAGCACAGCTTCTCAACTTGGCAACAATACCCTCCCAGCCATAGGCTGCGCGCAAGACGGTACATTCTTTCTTCTGGCCAAGGTGACAGAACAAAAAGTTACCCAGCAGGATGATGCGGAAGAGCGAAAATATCTGATCCAACTGTCAACAGAGAACAGACCTCTGGTATTGAATCAGGAGCAGTTGCAAGCGTTGTGGACAGGCCAACTGATACTACTATCCCCTCGTCATACCTCAGGTTTTGGTAAACACCGGGAGTTTAACCTTAGTTGGTTTATTCCCTCGTTGGTAAAATACCGAAAAATGTTTGGTGAGGTATTAATCGCTTCGTTCTTTCTTCAACTATTTGCTTT
This sequence comes from uncultured Porticoccus sp., assembly GCA_963974675.1. Lineage (GTDB taxonomy): Bacteria > Pseudomonadota > Gammaproteobacteria > Pseudomonadales > Porticoccaceae > Porticoccus. Next base: position 2,454 of record CAXBDQ010000054.1, read on the forward strand.
GGTAACACCCCTGTTTTTTCAAGTAGTGATGGACAAAGTCCTTGTTCATAAGGGCTTTACCACCTTAGATATTCTAGCCTTTGGCTTTGTGGTGGTGGCCGTTTTTGATGCCATCTTGGGGGGTATGCGTAACTATTTATTTAGTCATACCACCAATAGGGTGGATGTAGAACTAGGGGCAAAATTATTTAACCATTTGGTCAGTTTGCCCCTGGCCTATTTTGAGGCGCGGCAAGTAGGACAAAGTGTTGCTCGGGTTAAAGAGCTGGATACCATTCGTAACTTTATTACCGGTACTGCTTTAACCCTATTGATAGACCTTTCTTTCACCTTCGTGTTTTTTGCCGTGCTTTGGTATTACAGCCCACTGCTTACCGGGATTGTGTTGGGAACCATTCCGTTTTATATCGCTCTTTCACTTTTTATTACTCCTATCCTTAAACACCGGTTGGACAAAAAATTCCAATACGGCGCACGTAATCAAGCATTTTTAACGGAAGCCATCACCGGTGTTGAGACACTTAAAGCACAAGCCCTTGAACCGCAAATGCAGCGCCGGTGGGAAGACCAACTGGCTAAATACGTCACCTCATCTTTTCGGGCGCAAAACCTGAACAATGTGGCGAATCAGGTGGCTGGGTTTATCAACAAAATCACCACACTGTTAATCATCTGGTGGGGTGCACATTTAGTGATTGCCGGAGAAATGAGCGTAGGGCAACTGGTCGCCTTTAATATGATTGCAGGAAGAGTCACCGGGCCTATTCTAAAGCTGGTGCAGCTCTGGCAAGACTTCCAGCAAGCTGGCATTTCCCTTAAGCGTTTAGGTGACATTTTAAATACCCCCAAAGAACCCGGTTTCAATCCCAACCGTAGTGCACTACCCGGGCTAAAAGGTGCCGTTACATTCGAACATGTCAGGTTCCGTTACCGCCCAGATGGCCCGTTAGTGTTGGACGAGCTTTCACTCGATATCAATCCCGGTTCAATCATAGGCCTAGTGGGGCGTTCTGGTTCAGGCAAAAGTACCCTGGCTAAACTTATTCAGAGAATGTACGTGCCAGAGGCGGGCAGGGTATTAATCGATGGCACAGACTTGGCCATGATCGATACCGCCTGGTTACGTCGTCAAATCGGTGTGGTGCAACAAGAGAGCTTTCTATTTAACCGCACCGTGAGAGAAAACATTGCACTGGCGGCACCAGGAATGCCGATGGACGCGGTGGTTAAAGCATCGACGGTATCCGGTGCCCACGAATTTATTCTCGATTTACCCGAAGGCTACGACACCATTATCGGTGAGCAAGGCAGCAATTTATCCGGTGGTCAAAAACAGCGAATGGCCATCGCTCGTGCACTCATCACCAACCCAAAAATTCTTATTTTTGACGAAGCGACCAGTGCGCTCGACTATGAATCTGAACGAATGATTCAGGAAAATATGGGTGCCATTTGTAAAGACCGAACCGTGTTTATTATTGCCCACCGGCTTAGCACCGTTCGTCACTGCGACAATATTGTTGTGATGGATAAAGGCAGGATAGTAGAGGCAGGCCCACACGATGCATTAATCAAAGCCGGTGGCTACTATGCCAAGCTACATAGCTATCAAAGCCATACGCCTTCCATTCGACCTGAAACTGACAACAATGAAATAGTGACGACCTAGTAATAGTGCAGCACATGGGCGTGCCAAATTAATAGTATTGCGGCCATTAGCAGAGTAGGAAAAGACCCCTCTAAATAATGTAGCTAAAAAATAATAAGGATATTCACGGGCATGACGGAACAGAGCATCAATCATTCAGCGAACAACCATCAAGCGAACAACAATCCACTTAATAAATTAAAATCTGCCTGGGGCAACCGCGGAGAAATGGGTGATAAAAACCTTTCTGTGGTACAGCGACAGTTTTTACCATTGGCCTTAGAGGTTCAGGAAACACCACCATCACCGGCGGGCCGTTGGTTGGCTTGGAGCTTGATGGCCCTGTTTACCATTGGCATTCTCTGGGCCTGCTTTGGCAAAGTGGATATCGTCGTTGTAGCCCCCGGCAGAATTATTCCCAGTGGTCACGTCAAAATTATCCAACCATTAGAAACCGGCATTGTTAAACAAATTCATGTGAGAGACGGGGACAAAGTCGAAGCAGGGCAGCCACTTATTAGCCTGGACCCGACCAATGCCAATGCCGACAATTTACGTGTGAAACAGCAGATTGGTGACCTATCCCTTCAACTAAATTGGCGTCAGGCATTGGAAAGCTGGCTGGCATCGGACAGAACCGTTGAAACGCCCATTGCTGGATTACCTAGTACTAAATTACCTAGTACTAAATTACCTATTGTAAGCCCGGCAGAAGCATCTATAGAAGCATTTACGGGAACAACTGTTTCACACTCAATTAATGCATCTGAATATGCAAGCCAGAGTAAACAGCAGCGTAAGCTACTCAAAGCACAACAGCTGTACCGTCAGCAGCGAGATGAAATCTCGGCACGTCTACAATCGTTTGAAAAAGAACGAGATGCCGCCACCGCAGAACAGAATACGGCACGTGCAGAACTGGAGAGAACAGAGCAGTCATTACCTATTTTGTCCGAGCGTGTAGGGGCCTATAAATACCTGTACGACAAACAATACGGCGCCAAGGTGCAGTACCTGCAAATACTGCAACAACAAGTGGAAATGGAAAAGTCCATTCCTGTGCTGAAATCCCGACAGCGTCAGCTACAGGAAACTGTGGCTTCCTACGATGCAAAAATAGACACACTGTTATTGGAGCAACGTAAAAACAACCTGCTGGAGCTGGAGCGATTAACCAATGATATTGCCAGCCTGCAGCAAGATGCCATCAAAGCCAACCAGCGACAAAAACAACAAATACTCACGGCACCGGTAAACGGCACCGTACAACAACTCGCCATTCATACGGTGGGTGGTGTCGTTACGCCAGCACAGGAGCTAATGAAGGTCGTCCCCGAACAAGCCATTGTCGAAGTGGAAGCGCTGATTCAAAACAAAGACATTGGTTTTATCCATGAGGGCCAGATAGCAGAAGTTAAAGTAGATACCTTTAACTTCACTAAATACGGAATTATAGATGCCGAAGTCACCAGTATTTCACAAGATGCTATTGCCGATGAAAATCTGGGCTGGGTATTTCAAATGCGGGTGAAACTCAGTAAAGATCAGATAGATGTAGAAGATAAATCCGTCAGGTTGAGTCCGGGCATGTCCGTCACCGCGGAGATAAAAACAGGTAAAAGACGTTTGATTGAATTCTTTCTCTCGCCATTGTTGAGGTATAAGCAAGAGAGTGTGCGAGAGCGGTAAATTAGAGAGTATTTTGTAGGACAATTTTTGGGGTTAAAGCACCAAAAATAAAGAGTAAAACGTTAGGCTTGCAGATTAAAATAACCCTGTTAGTCTAGCATCCAGAATTGCAAGGAAAAGCAGTGATGTATCAAGAGCGAAGGATCGGTCTAAGTTATTCTAAAACCCTGTTTTGGTCTAAAAATCCGCGTTGGTCTAAAAGACTACCTTGGCTTTGTCTGAGCCTTAAAACTTCTAGCCCCTATTTGTCTTTAGTTTTCTTACATCCCCAACAGTATTCTTCTATATCGAACAATCAATATTGCCAGCTTGGTTGGTGAGGTTTTGTTTATGAAAAATAAATGCGTCCCCTTTTTCCCCCTTTTTCCATCAAAAATAAATGGGTCCATTTCCCCCTCTACTTTTCGCCTCTCAAAAAGTTAGGTGCTCAATGATAGGCCTAATCGTACTCGGTGTTTTGCTGGTTTACATCCTCATTGTAGGAGTATTTATATGGCTGGCTATAAAGGCGCGAGAAAAATCAGGGCGTCGAATTGCTAAATACATAGCCATTGCGTTGGTATTAATACCCACATGGGATATTCCGATAGATGGATACCTGTTTCATCAATTGTGTAAAAAAGAAGGTGGTATTTTTGTTTATCAGAAAGTGGGCTTAAGTAAAAATTATTACTTAACTTCTGGGAAATCGACAGAAAAAATATTTCATTATGCTGATGGAAGTTCTGGTCGTAGAAAAGTAGAAGCAACTGGAAATGAATTAAAAACCGAGATGCTCAAATCACGTTATATTTTTAAAGATTCTACAGATTACGATTATGTAAGTTGGGGAAAGGTTGTGAAATTTACAACAACAGTTAACCACCATAAAAATTTGTTAGGCAAAGCTGTTTCTTTTATCGGTGGAGCTGGTTGGTTTTCTGAAGCGATTAATTTGGGGCCTCGGCTTCCTGGAAAAAGGTGTCCAGTATACCCACGCGAAACAGACCTCCCTTCTTATCGTGAAAGGCTTCTATACGAAATATTTTATAAGCGGGAAGACTAAAGGAATAGATGATGGCTACCACGAAAATTAATGATATGTATGAAAAATCTATATTGGCAATGGCTGCCTATGCTGATGGAGGAACTAAAGCAAACCTAGAGGCGATAGGCTTTAGGGGAAAAAGGGGACGCATTTATTTTTGACCTAAAGGAGAGCCGTTATGCCAAGGAAGGCAAGAGTATTAGTACCCAATTGCCCTCACCATATCGTTCAGAGAGGGCATAACAGGAAAGCCGTATTCTTAACCGATCAGGACTACCAATACTATTTGGAAAACCTGAAAGAATGGAAAAAGGCACTAGGGGTAAAACTCTATGCATGGTGTTTGATGACTAATCATATACATATCATTGCAGAACCCGCAGAGGATGCCATGTCATTGTCAAAGCTAATGAAAAGAGTGAATGGAAGACAATCAGCCTATGTAAACAAACTGGAAGGAAGAAGTGGTTCACTCTGGGAAGGGCGTTATAAAGCCAGCCCCATTCAAAAAGATGAATACCTGTTGGCCTGTGTCCGCTACGTGGAATTGAATCCCATTAAAGCCGGTATGGTGAAAGTATTAAAAAATTACCCTTGGTCAAGTTACAGGGAAAGGGCTGGATTGAGAAGTAGAGATATGTTGGATTTGGATAGCAGTTACCAAAGTTTGGGTCATACAGAAAAAGATCGACGACACCACTACCATCAGTATCTGATTGATGGCAGCAATTCAAAAGAGACTGCGTTAATTAGTGAGCGCTTGCAGCGCAATCAGTTAACAGGTAATCACCGGTTTATTGATGAAATAGAGAACCGAATAGGATTACGTGTTGAAAATCGAGGAAGAGGAAGGCTTAGAAATGAAGAAAAATAAATGCGTCCCCTTTTTCTTTTTTCTACGTCCCCTTTTTCTATGGTGTATGTTGATGTCTATTCCTTTTATGTATATGGGGGAGGTGTCATCTTTGGTGCTGATGATCATATATTTCCCTGCTTGTTTCTGCATGTTGTTGATAATTAATCGTATATTAAAAAAACTCTGCGTCTCTATTTCTTCGTAGACTGTCGCTTTCTGTTTTTTTTCTGATGATGTTTTTCTATGCTACATGGGATGCAATTTTAGGTAAGTATTATCTAGACAAATTGTGTGAGAAAGATGGTGGAACCTATATTAATAGACCAATCCCTATAGACGGTATTTACTTTGCAGATAATCCACGACGAGATATAGCCGAGAGTTTTTTAAGAAGAGGTTTTCTGTTTATAGAAATGGGGAAACCCGGTGATTATGTTCGCTACTCTATGAAAGATGATAATAGTCTAATGGAATCTCAAATAGATAACTTATTGAGTAAGGGTATTATTTATTATGAAAGGAAGATAACTCGAGAAATCCCTAGTTACATAAATATTACAGTGGACAACCAATTTCTAGAACACATTAAAACCAAAGAGCGACTGGGTGGTTTTCGTAATTACACAATGACTACTCGGTTAGATCGAAAATTGCGAGGAGTTGGAGGAATAAAAGCTGCAGGATGTACAACTATTCCAAAATTTACAAAACAAGATCGTTTTACCAGCCAAACCCAGTACCTGAATATACTAGCAGGCAATGAGGACCAAAAGGAATTAGACATGAGCACACAAATTAATCAATATTATGATTATGCGTTGACTATGCAGGCAGCATATGGGTTGTTCGACCCAAATAATTTGCAAAACAGTGCTATAGAAACAATATTAAAGAATGCAGACACTTCTAATTTTACTATTTCTCAGGCGCAAGAATTTGTTAACCGTTTTAGTGCTATTAGTCACTATCCTGATGATGAACCGGGGTTTTCTGCAACTTTATTTAGGGACGCTCAAGATAGTGGGCAAGCAGTTCTAGCTATTCGAGGGACGGCAGGAAGTGTTGACTTACTAGGGGCTGATCTTGAAATTGCTAGTTACGGTATTGCATTTAATCAGGCTATTTCACTTTATAACTATGTTAATAGTCTTCGTGAGGGAACTCAAAGGCAAATAGAACTAAAGAGTAGTAATGGTCTACTTGGTGTTCCTCCTCAAGGAAAAAGGGGACGCATTTATTTTTGACCTGAAAGGAGAGCCGCTATGCCAAGGAAGGCAAGAGTATTAGTACCCAATTGCCCGCACCATATCGTTCAGAGGGGGCATAACAGGAAAGCCGTATTCTTAGCCGATCAGGACTACCAATACTATTTGGAAAACCTGAAAGAATGGAAAAAGGCACT
>CAXBDQ010000055.1:0-8663 GCA_963974675.1 uncultured Porticoccus sp.
TTAAAAGGATTTAAAAGTATGAAAAATCTAAGAAAACAACCATACAAGGCGTTCAGACAAGAAATACGTCCTTAAGCACTAGTCACAAAGACGTTGAGCTTCTGCAACATCCAGAGTGCCTTCGTAAATGGCTCTGCCAGTAATCGCTCCCAATATTCCCTGATCAGCCACCTTATGAAGAGCCACGATATCATCCATATTTGTAATACCGCCTGATGCAATCACAGGAATAGATGAAGCCTGAGCCATTGCTACAGTAGCTTCGACATTAACCCCCTGCATCATGCCATCGCGATCAATGTCTGTGTAAACAATGGCGCTAACACCATCAGACTCAAACCGTTTGGCCAAATCTGCGGCTTTCACTTCTGTCACTTCAGCCCAACCATCCGTCGCTACCAAGCCTTTTTTAGCATCAATGCCCACAATGATATGACCGGGAAATTGACGACACATTTCGGTGACAAAATCGGGTTCTTTTACTGCCTTCGTGCCGATAATGACATATTCCACACCCGCTTTAAGGTAAGCCTCTATGGTTTCCCCACTGCGGATACCGCCACCAATTTGGATCGGTAAATTAGGATAAGCTTTCGCTATATCGGTTACCACTTCACCATTGACTGGCTCACCCGCGAAAGCACCATTTAAATCCACTAGGTGCAAACGACGAGCACCGGCATCAACCCAACGGGCAGCCATCTCAACAGGACTCCCTGCAAATACAGTGGAGTCTTCCATACGACCTTGGCGAAGACGAACACATTCACCGTCTTTCAAATCTATAGCGGGGATAATCAGCACGAATTAATTCCTGTCACATCTTGGGTTAAAAGTAGCGTATTTATATTGGTTATAGCCAGACTCATATAGCCACTGAGTGGACTATTGAGATCCCCTCCAAGTCACAAAATTACTGAGCAACTGAAGACCCGCCGTGTGGCTTTTTTCAGGGTGAAACTGCACGGCAAACAAGTTATTTCGAACCAGTGCAGCCGCAAATTTTACCGAGTAGTCGCAAGTACCCGCCACCAGTTCCTGATGGCTCTCATCCACAAAATAACTGTGGACAAAATAGAACCGACTATCTTGCTCTATACCGTGCCACATGGGGTGATCAATGGTTTGATGAACACGGTTCCAGCCCATATGCGGAACTTTCAGTTTTTCACCGCTGGCATCATGGACATTGCGACCAAAAAACCGCACCTTACCCGGCAGAATATCGAGACAATCAACTCCATTATTTTCTTCACTGTGTTCCAGTAGTGCCTGCATGCCGACGCAAATACCCAGCACCGGTTTTTCCTCGATCGCCTTGGCAACCAGCTTATCAAAACCTAGCCGGCGAATTTCTGCCATACAATCCCGGATCGCACCCACACCAGGGAATACCACTCGGTCGGCATCAGCTACCTCTACAGGATCAGCCGTCACAATCACCTCAGCTCTTGGAGCCACATGCTCCAAAGCTTTGGCAACAGAGTGAAGATTGCCCATACCATAATCCAGCACAGCAATACGTGTACGAAAGTCTGTCATAGAAAATTCAGTTTTATCATTGAGGACTTTATACCCAGAGAACCTTCTCTAGAGCACCTATTCAGAACACTTGCTCAGAACACTTGTTCAGTTCAGAACGCTTAGAGCGTTCCTTTCGTAGAAGGCATCACTCCAGCCATTCTAGGATCCAGCTCAATAGCCATACGGACAGCACGACCAAAGGCCTTAAAAATCGTCTCTATCTGGTGGTGGGTGTTTTTCCCTCGCAAATTATCAATGTGCAGAGACACACCCGCGTGATTCACAAACCCTTGAAAAAATTCATAAGACAAATCCACATCAAAGCCACCTACCCTGGAACGGGTGAAATCAACAAACATCTCCAAGCCGGGGCGACCCGAAAAATCTATCACCACGCGAGACAATGCTTCATCCAGAGGCACATAAGCGTGGCCATATCGGCGAATACCTTTTTTATCACCCAGCGCCTTATGAAAAGCCTGACCCAGAGTAATACCTATATCCTCTACGGTGTGGTGATCGTCAATTTCTGTATCACCATTAGCTCGTACAGTGATATCGATCAAACCATGGCGGGCGATTTGATCCAACATATGGTCAAGAAAGGGAACACCTGTCTCAAAACTAGATTGGCCAGTACCATCAAGATTTATCTCAACAGAAATCTGTGTCTCTAGCGTGTCACGACTTACTACGGCCTTACGTTCCGCCATGCTGTTCTCCAAAACAATACTTTTTAGCCATACTTAAAAACAAGGCTTTAATGAAGCTTAATTTTTAGCATAGCCTGCTGAAACAACCCTTCGCCCGAGCCCAGCAATCACAAACCTGAGCCTCTAAGTTACCGTATTATAGAGCGACCACAGCAACCCTTCCATAACAAGCATGAAGTGATTAAACTAATGCGCTGTTTTATTGACGAGCTTATTGGCTAATTCGGCCTTAATTACACTATAAATTTCCTTAACACACTGAAAGTAATGAATTTCCGAAGCACTCACATCAGCAACCGCCCACTAACGAGTCTTTTGCTCGTAGGCTTGCTGACGCTCTCCACTTTGTGGCTCAGCAGTGCAACAGCAGCGCATATCCATCTGGATAATAACGATATTCAGTGTGAATTGTGCCTCAACCCCAACAACCGTAAAGCCAGCCTAGAAACCAACCCCACTGATTTTGTTTTTACTTCAACCCGAATCCATGTTGTCGTTGCCTGTTTCTCTGCACCACAACGGCCCCTTGTTGCGCCTTACAATAGCCGCGCCCCCCCTTCTCTATAGCTAATCAACACTTAATCATCCCTACATCGACATATCCTTGTTTTAGCTATAGGAAAATAGACTATGAAAAATATTTTTATGGCTGTGCTGGCCGTATCCAGCCTGCCTGATATCGTTTTGGCACAAGATCTTCCACACCAGCACACTGAATTAAACGAAATCGTTATTTCAGCTTCCCCACTGGAAGAAAGCGCCGCAGGAGTCAATCAAGCCGTGAGTGTTTTATCCGGCGAAGCGCTACACAATGCAGCAGCGGCTACTATCGGAGAAACCCTACAAAATGAACCGGGTGTAACCAGCTCAGGCTTTGGCCCCGGTGTAGGCAAACCGGTTATTCGTGGGCAAGTAGGCAATCGTGTCAAAGTCATGCAAGACAGCGTGGGAACCCTCGATGCGTCTTCAGCCAGTGGAGACCATGTAATTACCACCGAGGCCTTGGTGGCCAAACGTATTGAGGTACTTCGTGGACCCGCCACACTACGGTATGGCAATGGCGCCATCGGTGGTGTCGTCAATGTTATTGATAACCGTATTCCCGACAAGCTGCCTGAAGCAACAACAGGTGCTGTTGAGTACCGCCACAATAACGCCAATGATCAAAATAGCACGGTTATGATGCTGGACGGCGCAGTCACAGAAACGCCCCTAGGCAATTGGGCGTGGCATTTTGACGCGCTGTATCGAGATAGTAATGACACCGAAATTGAAGGTCTTGCTCAACGTCCTGAAGCAGGAGAAAACCCTACCGATCACAAAACCACAAATGGGTACATCGCCAACACCGATACGCAAGCCAATACGGTCACGGGTGGAGTTTCCTGGATTGGAGACGAAGGTTTTGTCGGTATATCCATAAGCGAAACGGAAAACCTCTACGGCATCCCTCCCGGTGGCAATGACCACGATGAAGAGTCCGAGCTAGTTCGTATTGATATGGAGCAAACCAGGCTAGACCTAAAAGCTGAATGGGCTGACGTCTTACCTGGTTTTAATCTGGGTCGAATTCGAATCAGCCACAACGATTACGAGCATACTGAGCTCGAAGGCAACGAGAAAGGAACCCGTTTTACCAATGAAGCTATCGAAGCCCGCGTTGAGCTACTACACCAGGAAATCGCAGGCTGGACCGGAGCTGTTGGCCTGCAACTCGAAGATCGACAGTTTGCAGCCATCGGCGACGAGGCTTTTATTCCCAAGTCAGACATTCAAAACACCGGGGTGTTCTGGGTGGGAGAAACGAGTCGTGGGGATTGGAGCTATGAATTAGGTCTTCGCCTGGATCGACAAACAATCGACCCCGAGAGAACATTGTCTATCAACGGATCAGAAATTAGTCATAACACCCAAAGTTTATCACTCAGTAGCCTCTGGCAAATAACTGATGAACAAGGCATCAGTCTATCCTTCACTCGCGCCCAGCGAGCACCATCAGTAGAAGAGCTACTCTCAAATGGCCCCCACTACGCCAGTGAAAGTTTCGATATTGGCAATGCCAATCTGGATGAAGAAACCAGTCATAATGCTGAAATCGGCTATCAATACAATGGCTCGATTAACAACAAAATTCCGTTGAAGCTTAGTGTGAACCTGTTTTACAACAGCATTGATGACTTTATTTTCCAGAAACGCACTGGCGCTATAGATATGGAGAGTGAATTATCCATTTTCCAATATCAGCAGGAAGATGCAACGTTCCGAGGCATTGAAACAAGTGTTGAAATTCCTCTCACCGATGACTGGGAAATCGAATTATTTGGTGACTATGTTCGTGCCAAGCTCGACAAAAGTGGTGACGTACCCCGTATCCCCCCGCTTCGTTATGGCATGGCCCTAAACTATCAACAGGAACAGTGGAATGCCGGGTTAAGACTCACGGAGGTTGAGCAACAAAATCACGCTGGAGACCTCGAAAGTGACACCCGTGGCTACACCCGACTAGATGGACACCTTCACTATCACCTAGGTAGCGAAAAAAATAGCTGGCTACTGTTTCTGAAAGCCAACAACTTATTGGATGAAGAAATTCGCAATTCCACCTCTTTTTTACGTGAAATTGCACCAGAACCCTCAAGAAGCCTGGAACTAGGTGTCCGCATGAGTTTCTAATACACCATTGCCTTAACTGATACACCATTGTCTTAACTAATACAGTACCGCTGTATTTGTATTCTATAAACAATTCTGGTCATTGCGCGTAAGATGATTACACACAGTGGCCAGATGGTTTAAAAACCAATCAAGCTACACTGATAGATCAAACACAAACACAAGTATCAAAAGGGGTATTCGAGTTGAAATGGTTAAAAGGCTTTTTCACCGTGGTGGTTATACTGCTATTAATGGTCATCGCAAGTGTGACCTTTCTATTAATAGGGGTTGACCCAAACAGTTATAAACCTGAACTAGAAAAATTAGCCAAAAACAATAACATCGAACTCTCCATTGAGGGAGACCTAAGCTGGTCTTTTTTCCCCAATCTGGCAGTGCAAGCTGGCTCTACCTCTATCTCTGGTAAAAAGGTAGACATCCCCGACATTCACTTTCAGCAAGCTGATTTTATCCTAGACTGGAAAGCACTGCTGTCGAGAACCATCCGCCTCAGGGCAATAGCCATAGATGGCGCTGACATAACAGTCGAGACGGTCAAAGAAGCCGCTAATATTGCAGCTTTACCCGGTGCCGGTGCCGCGGCCTCAACACAATCTCCACAAAGTACTGACACTACATTACCCTTCGAGCTTGCGATTGATGAACTATCACTCACAAACAGCCGCATCACTGTCATCACGGCGGGTGAACCGGACCAGATTATTGAAAAAATAAACTTCAGCAGTACAGGGTTAAACCTAGACGGACAACCCTTCTCTGTAACACTGAAGGCATCAACCACACTACCGGAACAAGCATCCCCTTTAGAGTTTGCGTTCAACTCCCAGATCAAATTTCAGCTTAAAGAACAAATCGCTGAACTCACAAATTCACAGCTAACATTGGATGGCTTTAAGCAACTACCGGTAGCTCTTAATTTTAACGCCATATACAAGGGCCAGGAAGACTCTCTAAGCCTGACCAATGTGACTGGAAAACTAGGCTCCGCTAGTATTAAGGGCGAGATCAACGCCCTTAAACTACAGACCGCACCCTCTGTTTCAGGCGAACTCTCCATTCAAAATCTGTTGTTAAGTGAACTACCCCTAGACGAACCACCCCAAGGCTTTAAAAAGCTAGGGATTCACACCCAATTTTCTGCTTCAGAAACGTTAGTAAAACTTACTCAACTCAAGCTAGCCCTAGACAGCTTCAATATTGGAGGCAATGTTTCCTTAAAGCTCGAAGGACCCCGTCAGCTAGAAATGGCGCTAAAAGGTGACAATCTGGTATTACCAACAACCAAGGGAGAAAGTGAGGCAACCAGTAATCAAGCAGCTTTATTGACGCCTATTCTGGCCCCCCTCGCCCTCTTGGATGGAGGCAAAGGCCACATAGAGCTAAACCTCAATAGCATCACCAGCGATAACATCAAAATTGATCAGCTCCACCTCAATTTATTTGCCAACGGAAATATTCTGGAAATAACCGATCTATCCGGAGCCATTTTTAATGGCACATTCCAGGCTACGACAAAAATTGACCTCAAGGAAAAAACACCTCGGGTTCAATTCTCCAAACAATTGGTCAATATTGACATTCATAGCGCTCTATCCACCTTGGCCGACCAGTCAGATATCCATGGAAGCCTGTCCATGGACTTTAGTGGTACCACCCGTGGCGATACTCAAGAAACCCTTATGGCTAATGTAAATGGCAATGGGAAACTCAGTGTTAAAAGCCTGCAAATGGACAATATCAATGTGGAACGCAGCTATTGCGAAATGGCAGCATTAGTAGAGCAAACACCGCTAAATCAGACCTGGTCCAACAGTACCCAGCTCAAAGACTTACAGGGTACGTTCCAATGGCGAGAACAAAAAATCACCCTGCCAGGGTTCACCACGGGTTTGGGTAATTTAGCCATATCCGGTAACGGCACGGTCAACCTGGAACAAGAAATTTACAACATGCTGATCACGGCCAACCTTCAAGGTGAGCGTACGTCAGAAACCGGCTGCCTCGTAAAAAGCAAACGTATACGAAACCGTGATATCCCACTTCGGTGCACAGGCTCTTTTGCTGAAGATGGCAAAGGAAATTGTCTACCAGACAAGCAATTCATCAACCAATTGCTGCAAGACAAAGTAAAGGAAAAGCTGTTTGATAAATTCCTCAAGCCAAAAGCCGACTCATCACAATCTTCAGATCCGGCAACCGACGTGACTGAGGAGCCCACAACTGAAGAACCTAAAGATATCAAAGAACAAGTAATAGATACCCTGCTAAAAGGTATTTTTAAATAGTGAGCAGCCGTTTCTCTCAACGTCTACTCACTTGGTTTGACCAACATGGACGAAAGGACCTGCCTTGGCAAAAAAACACCTCTGCCTACCGGGTGTGGGTCTCAGAAATCATGCTGCAACAAACCCAAGTCAATACCGTTATTCCCTATTACCAACGGTTCATGACCAGTTTTCCCACAGTAGAAACACTGGCCGCGGCTTCTCAAGATCAAGTGCTCCACCACTGGACGGGGCTTGGCTACTATGCCCGCGCCAGAAACCTGTATAAAACGGCGCAGCTTGTCGTTAATGAATGGAATGGCCGCTTTCCAAAAACCGTTGATCAACTAGAAACCTTACCGGGTATTGGTCGCTCAACTGCTGGCGCTATTTGTGCCATCGCCCATCAACAGCCCGCCACTATTCTCGATGGCAATGTAAAACGAGTATTAGCTCGCCATCAAGCCATTGACGGTTGGCCCGGGCAGTCTGCCACAAGTAAACAATTGTGGTCACTCGCAGAGCAGTACACACCGCAGGAAAGACCTGCAGACTACACTCAGGCCATCATGGACTTAGGAGCCACCCTCTGCACTCGCACCAAACCACAATGTAAAGAATGCCCCCTATCTGATGACTGCAAAGCATTTATGGCAGGAAACCCCACCGACTATCCCGGCAAAAAACCCAAAACAATACAGCCCGTTAGAGAATGTTTGTTTTTAATTATCCGCAACCCCCAAGGTGAAGTGCTATTAGAACAACGCCCCGCTAATGGACTTTGGGGCGGGCTATGGGTGTTTCCGCAATGTGATCGCGAAACAGACATACCGCATATTTGTGAACAACTCAGTCGTCCGGCAAAAACATGGCAAACACTACCAAGACAACGCCATACATTTAGCCATTTTCATCTAGACTACCAACCAGTACTCGTAGAAACCACGCAACAATGCTCTATCATGGATAGCAGTGGCATTGTCTGGTATAACCCTAATTCACCTCTAGAGATCGGTACGGCTCAGCCCGTAAAACAACTTCTGGAACAATTAACAACATAAGGTATACATCAATGGCACGTATGGTTCATTGCAAAAAACTGGGTAAAGAATTGGAAGGTCTCAATAATCCGCCCTTTCCCGGACCAAAAGGTCTTGAAATTTACGAAACCATATCCAAAAAAGCTTGGGAAGAATGGCTGGAACACCAAACCCGGCTAATTAATGAAAAACATTTAAATCTGATGGATATGACCGCCCGAACCTACCTGAATGAACAAAGAAACAAGTTCCTTGCCGATGAAAAATTTGATGAAGCTGAAGGTTATGTCCCGCCATCAAAATAATTTCCAACAACGCCCTTGACGACATAAAGACGAGAAGGTTTAATACGCGCCTCTTGTGACACGGCATGTGTAACAAGTAGTGCCCAGATAGCTCAGTCGGTAGAGCAGAGGATTGAAAATCCTCGTGTCGGCGGTTCGATT
>CAXBDQ010000056.1:0-7848 GCA_963974675.1 uncultured Porticoccus sp.
CTTTCTCATGCCTGCCTGTATAACATAATTTCATGTTATCTGGGTCAGCCCCTAGAAACTTACTTCGAAGTAGTTGTGGCTGGTTTTTCGACCACTCTAGTCTGATTGCGACGATAATCAAAAATAGCCCATATCACATAAAAACAAACGGCAACAACATAGCAAATAAGTATAGGCTTCACTCCTCGCATATAAGCCTGCTCAACCTCAGCCGTCATACTTTCAAAGATGCTGACAAACCATGCTGGTGCCAGAAAAGAACTATCTGGGTAGGCGTAAATGGGTACCAATATTACCGCGGCAATAAATAACACCAGAAGGTTACGAAAGTGTCTGCCTGGTACTATTTTTCTAAAACGACAGATAAATAATATCAATATCACGGAACCCAAGTAATAGCCTATGAGCCCCCAATAATAATTTTCCGCTGAATACATTGAATGCTCCTACTGCTAATGTCATCGAACACTAGTCGCTATAAATCACAGGCCTTTATTTCTAAGCCAATTCTTATCATTTTAGTCCACCCAACTGATAATATATTCTTCCATATCGTCCGGTTGGACTGTCTGCTCCGCCACTACTTTTCCTCGAACCGACATGCCTGAAGCGTGCATGGACTTAGAGTCTCCGGAGACCAGTGGATGCCAAAGAGGAAGTGGTTTTCCCTCGTACAGCAAGCGATAAGCGCAACTGCTTGGCAACCAACTTTGTTGCCCCAAGTTTTCCGGGGTCAACTTGAAACAATCGGGTACTTTACTAAACCTGTTGTCATAATCACTGCACTGACAACTATTTTCATCCAACAACTTGCAAGCTACATTGGTGTGAAAAATTTCGCCAGTATCATCATCTTCCAATTTATGCAGACAACATTTAGCGCAGCCATCACAAATGGATTCCCACTCAGTCGGCGACATCTCGCCCAATGGCTTTGATAACCACGATGGCTGTCTCAAACTCTTACCTGCACCCGATCGCCCCCATACCAGCAGCCTACAGTTTGTAATTTTTATTACGTAATTCTTGCATATCCAATTCAGGACGCAGAGGCATTTGTAAATAAAAGCCCTGCTCCTCAATCATCTCAAGCACACGTTTAGTTTCTACACGGGCCAACTTTTTATCCGGTGTCAGCAGCAGAGTCATTGCCAATACTGGCTTACCAAATCGTCTCAACAGCTCGCTAGGAACAGGCTCTAGGCCCTTCTTTTTATCCACATACAAATACATGCCCTCTTCGTTTGGGCTTCGATAAATACTGCAAATTTTTTTCACTAATAATCTCTCTAAATCCACTTTCTAATGATAGTACTCTAGGTTTTAAGCAACGGAATTTTATCTAATCAACTTAGTTGCGGCCTCTAATAATGATTCTCCTATCACGTCAAACCGCCATCCCACGGCAATAGTATCCGGCAGACGCGCTCGATGTTGCTCCATAACCTGTCGAACCAAAAACTCTATATCACGCTTTCGAGCCAGTACTTCAGGAGGAAGATCCAACAACTCTGCCCGAGTATTCACTATCTTCTTGAGCTGTTTGATCCTATCACCCGCTTGCCGAGGTAAAGGTTCCGGTAATGTTTTAGGACAATCTGACAAAGGTGTTGCCAAACCATTTTGAAGTAATTCAAATAATGTTTCAGAGTAACGCCGTATTAATCCCGGGTGCATACCCTCAATATCAGACAAATCATGATTACCCTGTGGAGTTTTAATCACAATATCCAACAGCGTTTTATCCCCAATGACCCGACCTCTGGGCCTATTTCTATCTCTCGCCTCAATTTCACGCCATTCGCAGAGCATCCTTAGTGCCGCCAAGCTCTGAGGGTCGAGCTGCCAAGCCCCCTTCACCTTAAGGAAGTACTCGGCTAATTCCTCACTACCAGAGGCCTTAGCGACCAAGCCCTTCATTTCTTCATCCACCCATTCACTGCGTCCCAAATCAGCCAAGTTTTCACATAACCGACGATAAACAGGTAGCAAATGGATGACATCCAATGCCGCATAACCCAATTGCGAATCGCTTAAAGGCCTCTGCAACCAGTCAGAACGGGTCTCACCTTTAGCCACATGGATTCCCAGCATGACCTCAACCAATCCGGCATATCCCTTGGAAAAGCCATAACCGCTAAACGCCGCAGCAACTTGAGTATCAAATAATGGCTCGGGCACACAACCCAGAACATGCTTTAAAACCTCAAGGTCTTCAGAACAGGAGTGGAATACTTTGATAATGCCTGAGTCTGTCAGTATTTCGGCAAGGAGTGAGAGATCAGAAACAGCAAGAGGATCAATCAACCAGCATGTTTCACCGTTATAAATCTGAACCAACCCTAATATCGGAAAAAAAGTGTCTGTCCGCATAAACTCAGTGTCGAGTGCGATCGCATCGCAATCCTTCAGTTGATGGGTACACTCTTGGAGTTGATCTACGCTAGTGACAAGAATCGGTGCTGGCATTTGGCATAAGCTCAGTTGTTGTATTAAGCGTAAGATCAGTTGGTGGCGTTAACTAATCGCGGATTATTTTTATCATCATATTTCTTTATATTGTCTTGCGGCTGCTAAAAGCGTGGGACAATGTGCCGCCATCCACATACTCCAGCTCTCCCCCCATAGGTACTCCATGGGCTATACGGCTAACGGTCACACCCAACATTTTGGCACGCTCACTAATATAGTGAGCTGTTGCCTCGCCTTCGACTGTCAAATTAGTCGCCAGAATCAGCTCATTGATATTTTCTTCAGAAAGTCGACTCATCAACTGCTCAATACCAATAGCTTCAGGACCAATACCATCAATAGGTGATAGGTGCCCCAACAAAACAAAATAGCGGCCCTTGTAGGTACCACTATGCTCTATAGCCAACAAATCTGCCGGGGTCTCAACAACGCACAACTGTTGTGAGTCACGACGAGGGTTGTTACACACTTCGCAAATATCTGTCTCCGTCAGCGTTCGGCACAATTGACAACGGCCTACATGCTCAGCAGCATCCGCCACAGCATCAGACAGACGCACAGCGCCATCACGATTTTTTTCCAGCAAATGTAACGCCATTCGCTGAGCAGACTTGGGGCCTACTCCAGGCAGGCAACGGAGACTATCGATCAGTTCATTAATAATTGGGCCGAACACAATCCAACCTTATTTAATAGTGGGGCATTATTAGTCGGGCACTATCAGCGGTGATTCACGCCTACTCGGCTATCACCTTGACAGGTATGACCCATCGCTAAAATGGCATCTGAAAACCAGGAGGCATTTGCATACCCCCTGTCAGTTTTGACATACTTTCCTTTTGAGCCTCTTCCACTTTCCTGACAGCATCATTGACGGCCGCCGCCAACAAATCTTCCAGAAACTCTTTATCTTCAGACAGCAGGCTGGGATCAACAGTGACTTTGCGTACATCGTGACGACCATTCATCACCACCTGAACCATACCCCCACCGGATTCTCCGGTGACTTCTACCTTTGCCGCTTCGGCCTGCATTTCCTGCATTTTCTGCTGCATGCCCTGAGCTTGCTTCATTAACTCGTTAATATCCATAATGTTACCCAATCTATTAGTCGACAGATTTAATCTACCGGTTTAACTGTTTTTTCCAGAAGAACACCACCAAATACATCCATGATACAACGCACATTAGGGTCATGCTTAAGACTTTCCAATGCAGCAGCCTGACGCTCTTCTCGTATTCTTAATCGATAGGCCTGCGGTGTTTCTGAAACAACAGTGCCCACCTCAATTTCCACGTTGACGGGATGGCCAAAATATTTAGCTAGAACGTCAGCAAGGCGTTTTTGGTGTGAAGGCTCATACAGCGAGCTGTTATGGATATCCAGTTCAAAGCGTAACGCATCGCCCTGCACATCCACCAAGGCCAAATTAGCGGCAACATTTTGTAACACACCACCTACAGACAACCCTTGATAGAGTTCTATCCACCTATCAGGACTCACTTCCGTCAGAGATAGCTTATTGCCAATAACATTGAGCGCTGTTTTTGATTCTTCCGTTTCTGCCTCATCGGCGTTAGTTAACGTCTCCGATACCAGCCTAGCTTTATCTTTTGCTACAACATCCTGCTGATGAGCTTCCTGTGAAAACGCCCGAAATTTCTCTTCCGAGAGAGGCTCATCTTCCTTGGTATCCACCTTCTGTACAGAAATACCAACATGGTCGTCAACAGGTGCCGCAACCCCTTCGTCCCCACCAGAGAACAACCCTTCATACTCGGCAAGAGAAACCTCTGCTTCATCGGTCAGCCCCAATGACGGTTCAGGAGGGGTAACCGGACTTTCCTTTGACTGCTCACCGACACTCAAATTATCCGCAGCAAGCACACCTTCAGGTAAAGAATATTCTGACTTAGAAGATTCATGCTTGGCGGGTTCAGACTTTTTTACCTGTACATTCGCCTCCTCTGTAACAACTTTCTGATCAGGGGCAGACGGATGATTAGTGCTAGCCCCTGCGACGATAGGATCTTCTACAACATGAGAATCTGTTATGAGGGGCGGATCAATACGGCTTTCACGAACTGGCTGGAAAGCCAGCATTCGCAACATTACCATTTCAAAACCGACCCTGGGTTCAGGCGCTAATGAAATATCACGCCGCCCCAACAAAATAATTTGGTAAAACAATTGCACATCTTCGGAGCTCAACGCCTTAGCCAATTCCAGAATCAGCTGATAATCGCCGTGACGATTATCCAGTGCATCTGGTACCGTCTGTGCGATGGCTACCCGATGCCATACGGACAATAAATCGCCCAAAGCCGCACTATAGTCCGGTGCATGCTCTGACATTTTTTGAACCACGGCCAAAACTTCCGTGCCATCATTATTCACCAGCGCTCGGGCAATATCAGCAATAGCGGTTAGATCAATGGTACCGAGCATATTGCCAATTTCGGCCTCGGTTAGCGTCCCGCCACCATGGGCAATGGCCTGATCAGTTAAGCTCAGCGCATCGCGCATGCTGCCATCTGCAGCTCGTGCTAATGCCCAAAGTCCGGTTTCTTCACAAGGCACCTGCTCTTCGGCCAAAACATGCTGTAAATGTTCAACAATGCGTTCGGGGCTGAGATTCTTAAGGTTAAATTGCAGGCAGCGCGACAAAATCGTCACAGGTAGCTTTTGTGGATCGGTGGTGGCAAGCAAAAATTTAACGTGGGGAGGCGGTTCTTCCAGGGTTTTCAATAGTGCATTAAAACTGTGTGTCGAAAGCATGTGCACTTCATCGATCAGGTACACCTTAAAACGACCCACGGTAGGGGCATACTGGACATTATCAAGAAGCTCTCTAGTATCCTCCACCTTGGTTCGAGATGCCGCATCCACCTCAATCAAATCGACAAAACGTCCTTCAGCAATGGAGGTGCAGGCACTGCACTCACCACAGGGTATTGAACTCACGCCCTGCTCACAATTAAGACACTTGGCCAGAATCCTGGCTATTGTGGTTTTTCCCACACCGCGAGTACCCGTAAACAGGTAGGCATGATGCAAACGATCATTATCCAGAGCATTAATCAACGCCCGTAGAACATGCTCCTGCCCTGCCATCTCACTGAAAATGCGCGGACGCCATTTGCGTGCAAGAACCTGATAGCTCATAAGCTAAGACCCTGATTGTTCATTGGGAAAACCTGATTATTGATGGGAAAGCACCGATTCAAAAGAAAACATTATAAGGTCATCCCCAAACTACCGAAAGGCGCCAACCATTAAAAGCAGCAATGGCCGCCAAGACCCAATTTTTCATCTCATCGCTTTAGTATCAAAATATTTTAGAAGTGACCATTGTCTCGCCACTATATACAAACGGAGATCAGGACACCCTATCGGCGCTCACACCAAGATTTTCAGTGTGCGGCGTTTCGCCATGACTACTATTGTCGCCTTCCCAAAGATTCACCATACCAATACGTTGCTCTTGTTCAATTTCCCTCTCAATTTTTAGATTGGAAAAATCAAACAGATCAGTGTCTGCAAGCTGTGATGGGGCGATATTTTTGGTCGCAGCAAAAATGGTTTCCAAACGTCCCGGGTGCTGCTTTTCCCACTGCTGCAACATATCCTTGATGACTTGTCGCTGTAGACCATCTTGAGAACCACAAAGATTACAGGGGATGATAGGAAACTGCTTTAGTTCAGCGTAAGTCTCCAGATCATCCTCCTTACAATAAGCTAACGGACGAATCACCATGTTTTTCTTATCATCACTGAGCAGCTTTGGTGGCATAGCTTTCAATTTGCCGCCATAGAACATATTCAAAAACAGTGTTTCTATAATGTCATCTCGGTGATGCCCCAACGCAATTTTGGTTGCCCCAATTTGTTGCGCAAAACCATAGAGCGTCCCTCTTCTCAGCCGAGAACAAAGACTGCAATACGTCTTTCCTTCAGGAATCACTTCCGTCACAACACTGTAAGTGTCTTTTTCCAGAATATGGAAAGGAACACCTATTTCACTCAAGTACTTGGGCAGCACTTCTGGCGGAAAACCCGGCTGCTTTTGATCAAGGTTTACGGCAACAATTTCAAAGGTAATAGGCGCCGTCTTTTGAAGGTTAAGCAACACATCCAATAGGCAGTAGGAATCTTTGCCACCGGAAAGACACACCATGATTTTGTCACCCTCTTCAATCATGTTGTAATCTGCAATGGCATTACCCACATTACGCCGCAAACGTTTGTGCAGTTTATTGAACTCCAGACGCGCCTTCTTGTTAACATCCGACGGACGGATATTTGATGGGCTTTCAATTGATAGTGTCGTTGCAGTACTTGATTCAGTCATGGCGTATCTACGAAGGATAAAATATCAGTCAATAACGGTGGGATAAAAAGCTGGGCATTGTACGTTTTTTTGGCGAAGAGGCCCACGCCCAACACGCCCATAGAAACAATGGCCAAACATCCGAGTTCATCATTAGAGGGCTTGGGCGGTTTATTGGCACTATGTATTGGAATAACGCTGCTCTAACGCCTGATAAAGATCGTCCTTAAAAAGCGGGCTGGTATGATCAAGCTCAGCAACGACTTCAACCAGGTGCTCATTATCTTCCTTGCCAGCCCATAATTTACGATAGCTGCCATCCTGATAACCGTTATCCTGACGGAAAAAATTCAACACATTTTTACCCACATAGCGCGTATAAAGCTCATCAAAAGATAGCTCTATTCCGGCCATCAAGCTGGAAAAGCTCGCCACATCAAAACGCTTTGTCTGCAAGGTAGCCAGGGCAAAACCCTCCAAATCTTCACGAAAATCTCCGGATGGGTTAGCGCCCGACAATTGTTGTTCAATAGCAGCCGCAATATCAGACTTGTCACCGGGCTCAAGCAATAAAATGCTCAAGCCGAAATGCCAAATATCCACCAACTCCAACTTTACCTGATCGGCATCCGGTGTTTGCTTCTTCCACCACTTCCAACCGTAATGGTCGAGCAATTCTGCACATTCCACCCAAATTGCTCGATACCAAGCAAAATCCTGATCAACCCAATTGTCATTGACCTTGCTATTCATAGCATTCTGCAAGTCCAACATGGTTAAAATTTGTTGTTTCATCTATCGTCCCATAAAAACTGACAAAGCTCTGGCAAACACTAGCGTCTGGAAACATTAGCCCCGAACAAACATATTACTCTGTTTTTCATCACCAATCGTCGTTGATGGCCCATGACCAGTAATAACCACGGCATCATCATTTAACGTGTAAATACGCTCGCGAATAGAACTGACAATCTGCTCAGCGTTGCCACCGGGAAAATCCGTACGGCCTACGCCACCTTTAAACAACGTATCTCCGGCAATTAAT
>CAXBDQ010000057.1:0-7410 GCA_963974675.1 uncultured Porticoccus sp.
TCGAAGTGGATGAAGAAGCGACAATCTGTGGAGTCATTGTCTTCAAGGGGGAGGTGGTCTGAGTTTTCCCAGCGGACCCAGAGACACGAGCAACAATAATTTCGAGTGATCGCATGCAGCGCAAATATGGTGAATGACGCTGTCACGGCAACACTCCTAAGTCCGTCACCCCACCCTGATGCAGTAATTGTTTATCACATTGCTAAACATTCTCTTTTGCCAAAATGATTTGCACGGTGCTAACGTTTAGTTTTTGGCAAGCCTAAGACTCTGACACGTGCGGTCCGGAGCGAGAGTGAGAAGCAATGGATGACGGACACCCTACTCGACCAAGAAAGACTTTAATCAATCGAAAAACATTACTGGCTATGATTCCGCTTTCAGATCGCGCCATCTTCAATATGGAGAAACGAGGCGACTTTCCGCGCAGAATCGTGCTGACAAGCCGCAATGTCGCCTGGGACTTGGCCGAGGTGGAAAAGTGGATCGAATCGCGCAAAGAGTCTGAAGATCAACCTATCCGGCCAGGAATCCCCATTAACGTTTCACGCTAGTCCACTCGTCAATCATGTCAGCCCAGTCTTGCAACATCGCCGCCCGTTGCTCCCGGTATTCGGCTTTATTGTAAATTGCCCTTACTCCTTTCTGCTCATGGGCAAGACACTTTTCAATCCAATCAGTGTTGTAGCCTGCTTCATGCAATAAGGTGCTGGCTGTGCGACGCAGATCGTGCGGACCAAATTTACCAAGCTGTTCACCATCCTTTTGTGCAGCCTGATACGTCAGGGCAAGAACGCGATTCAAAGTCGCTGCACTCATAGGCAAGTCGGAATCATACCGCGAGGGAAGCACGAATTCAGAGCCACCGGCAAAGGTCTTCAGTGCGATAAAGATATCCAGTGCCTGGCGAGACAGAAACACCAAATGTGGATTTCGTCGCTTCATACGCTGTTTCGGGATCGTCCAGAGTGCCTCGCTAAAATTGATCTCTTCCCAGGTGGCGTTGGACAACTCGGATTTTCTGACCATGGTCAATAACAGCAGCTTGATTGCGGCTCTATATTGCGGCGAGGTCCCGATTCGATCCATGTACCGATACATCAGACCAATTTCGGCAGGACTCAGGGCGCGGTCTCGGGGTTCGAATCTGGCGATACTGTTGGGGCGAACCATTTCAGCGGGGTTTTCAACTTTCTGTCCGCGTTCGATCGCCCACCGATAAACCTGTAATACCACTTCTCGGGCGTGGACGGCTGTTGCTGGCGCTCCTCTTTCCACGATGGCATCGGTCACTGCCCGGAGATCCTCATGTGTGATCTCAGATAATTTCTGATTGCCGAAGCGCTTTTTCAACTCACGATTGTAGACCGATTTACGCATGTCGCGTGTCGAGTCAGCCATCTGATAGCCGCGCAACCATTTTTCAGCCCATGCCCCGAATGTTTCGGCATCCTTCACGCGCGATTTGTCGCGCGCTTTCTCTCTGGCCGGGGATTTGCCGGCTGCAATCATTTTCTTTGCTTCGCTCAGCAGTTCCCGCGCTTCCGCCAGTGTGATACCGCCACTGCCATATCGACCGATGGTCAACGTCTCCTGACGGCCGCTGATGGAGTAGTTATGTCTAAAAGAGATTGTCCCTGCCGGTGTGACTGCTACGTAAAGGCCGTCTCGGTCGTTGACCTTGTAGAGCTTGTCTTGAGGTTTCAGGTTGCGAAGCTTGGTATCGGTCAGCATGGCTAATCCTCCTTTTCTCGTCCTTAATACCATGATCAAACATGCCGTATTTTTCGCCTATATTTCCTTTAATATCAGCATGTTAGTGATTTTCGATACCATGACTACTCCAAAATTCATGGCATGGTATTTCTTTGAGGTCGCGGTATCAGCTCGAACAATACCATCAAAAATACCATGAAAAAAGTTTGCTTGAGGGTGCTAGGGAGTGCCTGACATTGCCAGGAAAAATAAAGAAAAACCCATTGATATCAATGGGTTAATAGAGGTTTACTGCTTGTGAATGCCAGCCAGTGCCAGACGTGGAATCATTCCCACTCAATAGTAGCCGGCGGTTTACTGGAAACGTCGTAGCTGACACGGGAGATACCCGATATCTCATTGATGATTCGGTTAGAAACCTTCTCCAATAACTCATAGGGTAAATGCGCCCAACGCGCGGTCATAAAATCGATGGTTTCCACTGCACGTAATGCCACCACGTATTCATAGCGACGAGCATCCCCTACTACACCCACTGACTTGACCGGCAGAAAAACCACAAAGGCCTGACTGGTTTTATGGTACCAATCAGCATTGTGCAACTCTTCAATGAAAATCGCGTCGGCCTCTCGTAGAATATTGGCATACTCCTTCTTCACTTCTCCCAGAATTCGCACACCCAACCCTGGACCAGGAAAAGGATGGCGATAGACCATGTCATAGGGTAGGCCAAGTTCAAGACCAACTTTTCGTACTTCATCTTTAAATAATTCACGCAAGGGTTCGACCAAACCCATTTTCATATCTTCGGGCAAACCACCAACGTTATGGTGGGATTTGATCACATGGGCCTTTCCAGTCTTAGCTGCTGCAGACTCAATAACATCAGGGTAAATCGTTCCTTGAGCCAACCACTTCACATCCTCAATGGCCGTGGCCTCTTTATCGAAGATATCGATAAAAGTTTTACCTATAATTTTTCGTTTTAGTTCGGGGTCACTTTCGCCCTCAAGAGCATCCAGGAATAAAGCTTCCGCATCGGAGCGAATGACCTTAACCCCCATATTCTTGGCGAACATATCCATCACCTGATCGCCTTCATTTTTCCGTAACAGGCCATTATCTACAAACACACACGTCAGTTGATCACCAATCGCTTTATGTAACAAAGCAGCCACAACGGAAGAATCTACGCCACCAGACAAACCTAATAGAACTTTATCATTGCCCACTTGGTCTCGTACCCGGGCAATAGCATCATCAATAATCTGTGCCGGAGTCCACAAAGCCTCGCAATCACAAATCTCCAACACAAAATGTTCAAACATCCGCATACCCTGCAGGGTATGCGTTACCTCTGGATGGAACTGAATACCATAAAAATTCTTTTCAGCATTGAACATACCAGCAATGGGACAGGATTCAGTAGAAGCCATCCGTTCAAAGCCATCCGGAATAGCTGTTACCTTGTCACCATGACTCATCCACACATCGAGCAAAGCGCCTTGGTCGTGATCTATATGGTCAACAACATCATGAAGAAAACGGCTAGAACCATGGACCTTCACCTGGGCATAACCGAACTCCTGTACGCTAGATCCTTGTACCTTTCCGCCCAATTGCTCTGCCATAGTCTGCATGCCATAGCAAATACCCAAAACCGGGACACCCAAGTCAAACACCAGCTGTGGTGCGCGGGGAGATTCGCCCGCTGTGACTGATTCTGGCCCACCAGCCAAAATAATACCGCTGGGGTTGTATTCACGGATGTCTTCTTCGGCCATATCAAAAGCACGAATTTCCGAGTAGACACCTACTTCCCGCACTCTTCGGGCTATAAGCTGTGTGTACTGAGAGCCAAAATCGAGAATCAGAATTTTTTGTGAATGAATATCAGATGTCATAACTCACCGCTTGTAATCTAAAGGGGCTGCAATTGCAGCCCCTGTTTTATTTTGTAATGTTCAGTGTCAACTACCGACGAGGGTAATTAGGCGCTTCTTTGGTAATAGAAACATCGTGAACATGGCTTTCATTCATACCCGCTGATGTCACTCGAACAAAATTAGGCTTTGTTCTCAGGGTTTCAATATCAGAACTTCCGGTATAGCCCATTGTTGAGCAGACGCCGCCCAGCATTTGATGAATAATCGCGGATACTGGGCCTTTATAGGGAACTCGTCCTTCAATGCCTTCAGGGACTAATTTTTCAGCGCCTCGACTGGCATCCTGAAAATAGCGGTCACTGGAACCCATGGTTTGAGACATTGCGCCCATAGAACCCATCATGACAGCATGGGCACCCGCCGCTAATGCTTTCGAAATATCGCCAGAAAAACGAATACCACCATCTGCGATCACAGGAATATCTTTATCAACCAATGCTTCTACAACATTGGCAATCGCTGAAATTTGAGGCACACCAATGCCTGTCACAATCCGTGTTGTACAGATGGAGCCGGGGCCAATACCTACTTTAACGCCGTCAGCACCTGCTTCAGCCAATGCTAATGCAGCTTCCGCTGTCGCTATGTTCCCACCAATGACATCGACTTCCGGGTGTTCCAGTTTAATTTTTCGAACCCGATTAATCACATTCAAAGAATGTCCATGGGCAGTATCAACAACCAGAACATCTACCCCGGCTTTAACCAAAGCAGCAACACGATCATCCGTATCGGGGCTTGTTCCAACTGAAGCGCCGACACGTAAGCGCCCTTGATCATCTTTGCAGGCCTTAGGGTATTTTTCGGCTTTATCAATATCTTTAACCGTGATTAATCCACGCAATTCAAAGTTATCATTCACGACCAATATTTTTTCTATGCGGTTTTTGTGCAACAAGGCCTTAACCTCATCGGCTCCAGCACCTTCATGTACTGTCACCAACCGATTTTTGGGCGTCATAACAGCTGAGATGGGTAAGTCCAAACTCGGTTCAAAACGAACGTCACGTCGAGTCACAATACCCACAAGGTTGCCGTTTTCTAAAACGGGAACACCCGAAATATTATACTCTCGTGTTAATTCTAATAAGGTCCGCACGGAGGCATCAGAATTAATCGTGATAGGATCTTTAACCACACCACTTTCATATTTTTTTACCGCGCGCACTTCCATCGCTTGTTGCTCAATGGTCATGCTCTTGTGAATAATCCCTATTCCACCTTCCTGAGCCAAAGCAATCGCAAGCCGTGCTTCGGTGACGGTATCCATGGCGGCAGACACAAGGGGGATATTCAAGTAAATATTTTTAGACAGGCGAGATTTAAGTGAAACGTCTTTTGCCGTAACCTCGGAGTAACCGGGGACAAGCAAGACATCATCAAAGGTGAGTGCTTCTTGAGCGATTCGCAACATCTGTACGGCTTACCTCGTCAGAACGTGAAATTTGAACCCTCTGCCACCTTGTATGGTACAAAATCGATCAGACGGTTATAAAAGTAAGCGCGGTATTATAAGCCTTTAAAGCCTTAAAAAATACTGTTTTTCTCAGTGGTTGCGCCGCATTATGTGACAGGTAAAAAATAGCCCATCACTAAAAATAAAACTGTTCTTATACCGTTTTTACATTGACTCAACATGACAGGAATGGAGAATAATGGCATGAAAAACCTACCTTCGACATTTACTGTCTCCCAACTCAATCGTCGCGCTCGACAACTTCTGGAAACACATCTGCCTTTGGTCTGGGTAGAAGGTGAAATTTCAAACTTTTCCCGTCCGGGTTCGGGCCACTGGTACCTTAGCCTAAAAGATGAACAGGCTCAGGTTCGCTGTGCCATGTTTCGCAATCGCAACAACACGGTTAGATTCACCCCGGAGAATGGCACCCATGTTTTGGTTCGTTGCAGAGTCAGCCTCTACGAAGGACGGGGTGATTTTCAACTTATTATCGAGCATATGGAGGAAGCAGGTTACGGCGCATTACAACGGCAGTTTGACGAACTCAAACACCGACTTGATCAAGAGGGTCTCTTTGCTGAAAGCCATAAACGCCCCCTACCCTCCATACCTAAAAGAATTGGCCTGATAACATCCCCTACAGGAGCTGCCATACGCGATATTCTTTCCATCCTCAAAAGACGCTTTCCCGCCATACCCGTTACTGTTTTCCCCAGTATTGTTCAAGGAAAGAGCGGTGAAGGAAACAGTGCAGCCAGCGAACTAGCCGACAGAATAGCTCACGCCAACGAAGTCCCGGTTAATGCGACAAGCCGCTGCGATGTGCTCATTCTTGGACGAGGGGGCGGTTCAATGGAGGATCTCTGGGCTTTTAATGAGGAAATCCTCGCCAGAGCTATTTATAACAGTGATATTCCCATCGTCAGTGCAGTGGGTCACGAAGTAGACTTCACTATTGCTGATTTTGTCGCAGATTACCGTGCCCCAACTCCATCCGTCGCTGCTGAGATTCTCAGCCCTGATGGTGAAAAGTTGATGTTGAATTTTCAGAGCTATGAACAACTTTTAGTGGAGACGATCCAGAGGCGAATACAGTCTACTAGCCAACGTGTAGACAGCCTATACCGTCAGCTTCGCCATCCTGGTGAGCGACTCCAACACCGTAAAAGCCAACTGAAAAACTTACAGGTAAGATTAAAGCAGGCGGTAAGTACCAACCTAAATCATCAGAAAAGTCGATTGCAACATCTTGAGGAAAAGATAACGCGATCTCACCCAAGCCAACATCTGTCCAAACTTCAGAGCCAAGTGGAATTGCTAGAACAACGGCTACACTGGGGAGTGATCAAGCTACTCGAGGAAAAACAGTTACGCTGGAAAAATGCTGCGCAGCTATTACATACAGTAAGCCCCTTGAATACCCTTCAAAGGGGCTATGCTATTGTCATCGACAGCAAGCAACATGTAGTTCGTCATGTCACTGACACGAAACTTGGCGATCAGATTTCCACGAAACTAATAGACGGCTCGCTACTCTGTACTGTAGATAACATCATTCTGGAACAAAAATAATGAAACAAACCTTCGCTCTAATCCTGACACTGGCTCTAACTTCAGTTTTCTTTACACAATCAACGCTGGCAGAAACTGCGGACAAGGACACTGAAAGCAAACCTACGGAAACTTCCTCAGTGTGGGATTTAGACGACTTATACCCTGACATTACCAGCTGGGACGAAGCTAGGAATGAAATAGCAACCCGCATAACTACTCTCGACGAATGCGAAGGTAAATTAGGCGACAGTGCCGAAATGTTAGGACAGTGTATGGATGACATCAGTAAAGCCTACAAGGATTTACTCCAGCTTTATGTCTATGCTTATCTGGCCAAAGATACAGATCTAGGCAATTCAGAGTTTCGCGAACGCTCCTCCTTGGCACAAACGCTGCTAACTCAACTAGAAGAAACCACCAGCTATATAAACCCTGAACTGGTCGCCATCGGCAAAGAAAAACTTCATCATTTTCTGAAAAGTTCCGATACTCTGAAAGATCATGATTTTTCTATCCTCAACACCCTCCGCCAGGCTGAGCATATTCTCAGTCCAGAAGAAGAGCGCATTATCGCCGCATCTTCTGACGCTCTAAGTACCGCCTCCAATGCCTATGAAATACTCACCAATGCCGAAATACCCTGGCCAGAAATAACCTTGTCTGACGGTGAAAAAATTAGACTCGATGCGTCTGGTTACGGACAAGCCAGAACCTCTGCTATTCGCGAAGATCGTA
>CAXBDQ010000058.1:0-7346 GCA_963974675.1 uncultured Porticoccus sp.
GATTGGCCCTAATGTGAAAATAGGGGCTGGCACCGTGATTAATTCCCATGTTGTGGTGAAAGGGCCTACAACTATTGGTAAAAATAATCGTATCTTCCAATTTTCTACCATTGGTGAAGATACCCCAGATATGAAATATGCTGGTGAGCCTACCCAGCTGGTCATTGGAGATAACAATACCTTTCGTGAAGGTGTCACCATTCATCGAGGCACAGTACAGGATCGAGGTATTACCTCCATAGGCAGTGGTAACCTTATGATGGCCTACGTCCATATCGGACACGACTGCACGGTAGGTAGCCATTGTATTTTGGTCAATAATGCCTCCCTTGCGGGTCATGTAGATCTCGGTGACTGGGCTATTTTGTCTGGATACGTTTTGGTGCATCAATTTGTTTCCATTGGCCCTCATACCTTAATTGGTCCGGCTGCATTTTTGCCTCAAGATGTTCCTGCCTATGTGATGGCTTTTGGTTCACCCGCAGAACCTAAGACGATCAATGCTGAAGGTTTACGTCGTAGAGGCTTTGCTAAAGAAGCCATTTCAGCTATTAAGCAGGGATATAAAATTTTGTATCGTCAAGGTCTGTCTCTTGATGAAGCACTTGAAAAACTTGACGCCCTTTCTATTGAACACCCTGAAGTTCAACCGTTAGTCGATTCGGTTAGAGCGTCATCCCGCGGTATTATTCGTTAAACCGTGATGATAAAACAATGTCAAAACCCTACAGAATAGGCTTGGTTGCCGGAGAATCTTCCGGTGATCAGCTGGGTTCTGGATTAATCCGTGCATTGAAATTTTACTACCCAGATGCCCTCTTTGAAGGTATGGGTGGATCTAAAATGTTGGCAGAGGGTTTTACCTCACTGTTTCCTATGGATAGACTTTCTGTCATGGGCCTAGTTGAACCTCTAAAGCGATTACCAGAACTTCTACATATTCGAAAAACCCTGTATAGACATTTTTCTGAACAAAAATTTGATCTCGTCGTCGGTATAGACTCTCCAGATTTTAATTTAGGTTTAGAAGAGAAATTACGTAAAAAAGGCATCAAAACTGCACATTATGTCAGCCCTTCCGTTTGGGCCTGGCGTCAGGGGAGAGTAAAAAAAATAGCTCGTGCTGTTGATTTGATGCTGACTTTACTACCCTTTGAAGAGGCTTTTTACCAGGAACATAAGGTTCCAGTTGTCTGTGTCGGACATCCCTTGGCCGAAGAGCTTCCAATAAAGACAGATACTTCTGCTGCACGTCAGGAGTTAGGCCTTGCTGAAACACCTGTTTTGACAGTGATGCCTGGAAGTCGAGCATCAGAGGTTGATAAGTTGGGTGCGTTATTTCTTGATACCGCTCTACGCTGTCAGACGAGCGTGCCTGGATTAACCATTGTTATTCCTACCGCCAGCCCTGAACGAAAGCAACAGCTTGAAGTGATGCTTAAGAACTACCCAACGTTACCGGTTACGCTGTTGGATGGTCAGTCATTGTCGGCGATGGCTGCAGCGGATGTGGTATTGCTCTCATCAGGTACGTCAGCACTAGAGGCTATGTTGTTGAAAAAACCGATGGTCGTCAGTTATCGTTTGGGCAAATTAACCTTTGCTTTGATGTCCCGAATGGTCAAGGTTTCCTACGTAGCGCTCCCAAATCTATTATCTAATGAACCCTTGGTACCCGAACTACTGGAAGAAAAAGCGACTGTAGATAATCTTTACACCGCGGTAATGGATTTTTTTCAGCATCCAGAACAAGTAGCAATACTTCAACAGCGATTTACAGATATGCATAAGTCCCTACAATATGGTGGGAGTGAAACTGCAGCCAAAGCCCTAGTGCAATTAATAGAAGCAACATAGGAATAAGTTGATAGAAGCCAGTAGCTCAGAGGCAAGGCGAGTATAGGTTTTTGGGTTGGTTAAGGATGTGTGCCGTGATAATGCAGGAAAAACAACATTTCAAATTAAAATATCAGGGCAGCTTACTTGCTGGTGTGGATGAGGTGGGACGGGGCCCATTGGCAGGTGATGTTGTAACGGCCGCTGTTATCCTCGATCCAGAAAAACCCATTCAAGGCCTCGCTGATTCTAAGAAGCTTACGGAAAAACGCCGTCAACAGCTCGCTTTAGAAATCAAAGAAAAGGCGCTCTGTTGGTACATAGCCCGTTCTTCGGTGGAAGAAATCGATCATTACAATATTCTTCAGGCTACCATGATGGCCATGGTGCGAGCTGTCGATGGTCTTGATATTAATCCCGAGTATGTGGCCGTAGATGGGAACCGTATGCCACCATGGAATTATGTGGCTGAAACCGTTGTTAAGGGTGATGACAAAGTGCCGGCTATCAGTGCAGCATCTATTCTTGCCAAAGTGTGTAGAGATGCTGAAATGACAGCCTTTGATCGGGATTATCCCGGTTATGGCTTTGCTAAGCATAAAGGCTACGGGACAAAACGGCACATGGCCGCGCTCAAAGAATTCGGGCCTAGCCCCATTCATAGGCAATCCTTTGAACCAATTAAAAGCATGTTGGCCGCAGAACAGCTTGTGATGCCATCCACACCTTCTTAGGTCGCCATTCCCTCCTTAGTTTTAACGGTTTGTTTGAATAGTTTTTTGCGACTGTATTCTGTGGAAACAGTAGAGTTCATACAGTAGGATAGATAGCGACTTTAGTTACCATTACTAGACGGATAACTCTTTCTGGTGATTACTTACCCCGTCATTATTGGGGTATTACACCTGCCATGGATGTACTCTTAAATATGCCAGATCCCTCATTTATCCACCTTCGCCTGCACAGTGAGTATTCTCTTGTCGATGGTCTTGTGCGGATAAAACCGTTGGTAAAAAGGGTGGCTGAACTGGGGATGCCCGCTGTTGCTCTTACTGACGTGACAAACCTCTTCAGTTTGGTGAAGTTCTATAAAGCAGCGCAAAGTAGTGGGATAAAACCCATCAGTGGTGCAGACCTTCTGGTACAAAGTCCTGTTGACGATGGTATGCCGTACTGGATAACCCTGTTGGTGATAAACCAACAGGGTTATCAAAACCTTATAAAACTTATTTCTCGCGCCTACCAAGAAGGGCAAGTTCAGGGGAAACCGTATGTGCAACGGCAGTGGATTAGAGAGGCATCTGAAGGATTAATTGTACTGAGTGGGCGCCAAGGTGATGTTGGACAAATGCTGTTGTCAGGTAAGGCTGAACTGGCACAAGAGTTTCTAGAGGGGTGGCTACAAGAGTTTCCAGATCGTTTTTATTTTGAATTAACAAGAACAGGGCGTACCGGGGAAGAGGACTTTATTCATGCTGCCGTGACATTGGCGACGGTATCAAATTGCCCCGTTGTCGCGACGAATGATGTGCGGTTTCTTGTTGCAGAGGAATTTGAAGCCCATGAGGCGAGGGTCTGTATCGGAGAAGGTAGAGTCCTTGATGACCCGAGAAGAGCGCGTAAGTACAGCGAGCAGCAATATCTTCGTTCACCGGCTGAAATGATTGAGCTGTTTAATGATATTCCGGAAGCAATCGAAAATACGCTGGAAATTGCACGTCGTTGTAACCTAGAACTAAAGCTGGGTGAATACTTTCTGCCTGAATATCCTATTCCAGAGGGAATGACCACCGATAGTTTCTTCGAAAAATTATCTTATGAGGGGTTGGAGCGCCGGCTGGAAAAAATACTCGACGCTTCTGCTCCTGATGCTATTGAGCAAAAACAGGTTTACTTGGACCGCCTGCGTTTTGAATTAGATATTATTATTCAGATGGGTTTTCCCGGTTACTTTCTCATTGTTATGGACTTTATTCGTTGGGCCAAGGAAAACGATATTCCGGTAGGACCTGGGCGTGGTTCCGGTGCCGGTTCTGTCGTGGCCTATTCCCTTGGCATTACGGATCTAGATCCACTGGAATATGATTTACTGTTTGAGCGATTTCTCAATCCTGAACGTGTCTCCATGCCTGATTTCGATATCGATTTTTGTATGGATAATCGCGATAGGGTGATTTCCTATGTGGCAGATCGATATGGTCGTGATGCTGTTTCACAGATTATCACCTTCGGTACCATGGCGGCTAAAGCAGTAGTTCGGGATGTCGCTAGGGTCCAAGGTAAAGCCTACGGTCTGGCTGATAAGCTCTCGAAAATGATACCCCCTGATATAGGAATGACACTCGAGAAAGCACTGGCCCAGGAAGAGGTGCTCAAAGAATTTTTGGATCAGGACGAAGAAGCTCAGGAAATTTGGGGTATGGCGCTCCAGCTTGAAGGCGTCACCCGTAATGTTGGTAAACATGCGGGTGGTGTTGTCATTGCACCCACAAAACTGACAGATTTCGCACCGTTGTATTGCGATGAGGCTGGCGAAGGTCTGGTTACCCAATTCGATAAAGATGATGTGGAGCAGGCGGGCTTAGTCAAGTTCGACTTTCTTGGCTTGCGTACACTGACCATTATTGATTGGGCAGTAAAAATGGTGAATCGACGGTTACAGAGAACCGATGAAGAACCATTGATTATTGAAAATATTCCACTGGACGATAGAGGCACCTATGGCCTGATGCAGCGGGCAGAAACCACCGCAGTGTTCCAGCTAGAATCTCGTGGCATGAAAGATCTGATCAAGCGTGTGGAGCCCAACTGTTTTGAAGACATTGTGGCTCTGGTGGCACTCTTTAGGCCGGGACCGCTTCAGTCCGGCATGGTCGATGACTTTATCAACCGTAAACATGGACGTGCTGAAGTTGCCTACCCCGATGCCAAATTTCAGCACCAGAGTCTTAAACCCGTTCTTGAGCCTACCTATGGTGTCATTGTCTACCAGGAGCAGGTGATGCAAATCGCCCAAGTGCTGGCGGGCTATACTCTGGGTGGCGCAGATATGCTGCGTCGAGCCATGGGTAAGAAAAAGCCCGAAGAAATGGCCAAGCAGCGAGAAATTTTTCAAGACGGTGCAAAAAATCAGGGTATAGATCCAAACCTTGCTATCAAAATTTTTGATCTGGTAGAAAAATTTGCGGGATACGGTTTTAACAAATCTCACTCTGCTGCCTATGCACTTCTTGCCTATCAAACGGCCTGGCTTAAAGCACATTATCCTGCCGAATTTATGGCAGCAGTGTTATCTGCAGATATGCAGAACACCGACAAAGTAGTGACGTTAATCGACGAGTGCAGCACACTCAATTTGCCTTTATTGCCTCCGGATGTGAACCGAGGGGAGTTCTCTTTTACTGTTTCTGGGCAGGGAGAAGTAATCTATGGGCTTGGAGCGATTAAGGGGCTGGGTGAGGGGCCGGTGGATGGCATCATTGCAGCTAGGGAAGAGGGCGGTGATTTTATTGATCTCTTTGACTTTTGTGCCAGAGTTGATGGTCGAAAGATCAATAAGCGGGCGTTAGAAGCACTGATTCGCTCTGGAGCACTCGACAATATAGGTCCCAATGGAGAGATAGGTTACCGCCGGGCCGTGATGTTAGCTGCGATGGAGGAGGCGGTAAAAATGGCCGAGCAGCATGCAAACAATACCAAGAGTGGTATGACAGACTTGTTTGGTGCCACACCACAGGAAAGTGCTCCCGAAATTGGCTACCAAAGTTTCCGAAATATCCGCTGTGGCACAGCCAAAGAAAGGCTCGGTGGAGAAAAAGATACACTAGGGTTGTACCTCACGGGCCACCCTATTGATGAATACGCCGAAGAGCTGACCCATTTTGTTGGCCGTCGCATTGTTGATTTGAAACCAGACAAAAACAAACAGCTTGTGGCTGGCTTAGTAGTGGGGTTGCGGGTGATAAAAACCCGTCGAGGCGACAATATGGCAATTGTGTCATTGGATGATCGAAGCGGTCGTATTGAAGTGGCCATCTTTGCTGATGCATTCAAAGAATATCGCGATAAAATTGTGAAAGATGCCCTGTTGGTGGTCGAGGGACAGATATCCGAGGATGATTACACGGGTGGCCTTAAAATGCGTGCCGATCAAGTTAAAAATCTCTATGAGGCACGGGTTAATTACCTCAAAGGAATAACGATTGATACCCATCATGAAAAGCTTAATGGCTCGGCTATTGAGCAATTCTCAGAAATCATGACGCCCTATCAAAAGGGCACTTGTCCAGTTCGTCTTCACTATAACAATGGTAAGGCCGTGGGTGATATTGCCCTTGGCGAGAATTGGCTGATGGCACCAGAAGATGACTTGTTGCATAAGTTGAGAGAAATGTTTGGCAATGACAAGGTACACCTAAGGTTCTAATTTAAATGGGGTTACAGTTTCAGCCGTGTTGTCTTTTTACTGAAATTTAAGAGAAATATATAAAGTGGATCATTAACCGATAAGTCTAGGGTTTGTTGTCTATCAATTACTCGGGACTCTCAGTACAATTAGATAAATTTCATCGGAGCTCTTTTTTGTTGTCGGATATGTTGCTACATATCTCGCTACAAAAGGCATCCAATTGGTCACAAACACCATGGACAGTAAGGCGTTATGAATCTGAATTACCTGGATTTTGAACAACCCATAGCAGAACTCGAAGCGAAGATAGAAGAGCTCCAGTTGGTGGGTAACGACAACGAACTCAATATCACTGATGAGGTCGCTAAACTCCGGGACAAGAGCCATAAACTGACCGAAAAAATCTACTCAAACCTGAGTGCCTGGCAAATTGTTAAAGTGGCAAGGCATCCCCAGCGTCCGTATGCGACAGACTATATCAATAGAATTTTTACAGACTTTGATGAGCTGCATGGTGACCGCCATTTTGGTGATGACAAAGCAATTGTCGGTGGTGTTGCCCGTTTGGACGGAAAACCAGTAATGGTGATTGGTGAAGAAAAGGGCCGAGGTGTTAATGAAAAGGTATACCGTAATTTCGGTATGCCTAAGCCAGAAGGTTACCGTAAAGCCATACGTCTGATGGAAATGGCTGAGCGCTTTAAAATGCCGGTACTCACACTTATTGACACACCGGGAGCCTATCCAGGTATCGATTCTGAAGAGCGTGGAATCAGTGAAGCCATTGCTCAAAGCCTGGCAGTGATGTCGCGCTTAAAAACACCCATTATTTGTACGGTGATAGGTGAGGGCAGTTCTGGTGGTGCTTTGGCCATTGGCGTTGGGGATTATCTTAATATGTTGCAATATTCCACTTATTTTGTGATTTCCCCTGAAGGCTGCGCCAACATTATCTGGAAAACTTCAGATAAAGCTCCGGACGCCGCTGAAGCAATGGGCGTAACATCGGCCATTTTACAAGATTTGGGTATAGTGGATGAAACTATTCCTGAGCCGATGGGTGGTGCCCACCGCGATATCGAAACTATGGCGGCGACACTGA
>CAXBDQ010000059.1:0-6737 GCA_963974675.1 uncultured Porticoccus sp.
GCTGGAGGCGTCCCTCGAGGTAACCATTCAGGCCCTGCAAGACGACGATAGCCGGCGGGCTCTGGTCGAGCAACTCAAGTCCATACAACAGGGGCTGCAGGCTGAAGCGTCGCAAACTGCGAAAGAGTCTGCCAGCGACCAGGGGTTGCTTGGTGCGCTTTCATTTTTTTTCCGTGAGGCAACCGACCCCGATAGCGCTGCAGAAACCTCTCTTGGGAAATGGAAAACGCATTTTCACAATGCCTATCTTGCTGCCAAAAAGCTGTTAACGGGCGCCTCATTTCGCGTATTGGCTGAAACCCTGGCCGGGCTTACGGTGTGGTTGGTAGCACTTTGGGGGCTTTCACGCCTGGCCCGCCTGTTTTTTGCCTGGCGCGGCTGGCCGGTAACGATGCCAAGGCAGCCGAAAACGTGGATGCTCGTCGCGCATCTGGCGCGGCGCCTCTTACCCTGGCTGATTACCTTTACCGCGCTTCTGACAGGCCTGCCGACATTCGGCATGTCAGAAGGCGCTGAAACCACGGTTCTGATTCTGGCTTACGCCGCCCTTTGCGCCCGTGGGCTGACATCATTCTTTGATGTAACGATCTCTATTTTCTCCAGCGGCCACCGGCAGACCGCCGTACTTATCCTGCGCCGCCGAATACTGGTGCCACTCTTCATTATTGGCGTACTTTTCGCCCTTGAGGATGCGCTGGGCACTGCCGAGCTTACCTCGCAACTTGGCACGGAACTGGCCAGTGCGCTAGCCTTGACCTTCAGCATAGCGGCCGCCCTGCTGGGTTTTTTCCTTATCGTTCGAAACCGTCGCCCGGTCACTCACCTGATGTGTAACCGCCCCTACAGGCAACGCAAGAATCAGGGCGTAGGGCGGGAAGTAATCGTTTTGCTGGCCCGGCTTTGGCATATCCCGATGCTAGTGGCTATCAGCGCCTCAGTGGTCGCGGTTTTTGCCAATGATGGAGAGGCAGATGCCGTTTTGGGCAAGGCCATGATCGGCGCGCTACTGCTGGCGGTAACCCTCACCATCCAGGGGCTCTTTGGCATTCAGGAGAATAGCCCCAGGCACCAGGCGCTCAGTAAGTTCAGCAAAAGATTGGTGCACCTGGGTTATCGCCTGCTACAGATCGCAGTGTGGTTGGTGTTTTTCGAGTTGGTCTTGCAGATCTGGGACTTGTCCCTGCTGGGCATAGGTGAAAAACCCACGGTCAGTATCGGCTTAACCAACAGTCTGATCGGTGTGATTCTCACATGGCTGATTGCCAGTATCGTCTGGATTTTTGTGGATGAACTTCTGGAGCGCGCACTGCGCGACGGGGACCGCAAAAAACGGATCAACCCGGCCAGGGCTCAAACCATTGTCCCCATTGCCCGGAACAGCCTGCTGGTCATGATTATCATCGTCGCCATATTTGTGGGCCTGTCTACACTGGGTGTCGACGTAACGCCCCTTCTGGCGGGCGCCGGTATTATCGGCCTGGCTGTCGGTTTTGGTGCCCAGACGCTGGTTCAGGATTTGATTACAGGCCTGTTCATTGTAGTTGAAGACTCCATGTCAGTAGGCGACTTTGTGGAGATCAACGGCTTCATGGGAACCGTGGAAGGATTCAATTTACGCACCGTGCGAATGCGGGATCTTGAAGGGGTAGTTCATCACATCACGTTCAGCAAAATAAGCTCCATTCACAACATGTCCCGCCAGTTTGGTATCGCGCTGATCAAGATACGAATTCCCCGCGAACTGCCTATAGATGACGCCATACTTCTGATGGAAGAAACCGCTGAGGAATTGCGAAAGCAACCGGATATGCGATGGCTGATCTGGTCGCCGCTTGAAATGCAGGGTATTCACTCGTTTGAGGAAGGTTGCCCGGTGTTACGGATGCGGATGCGCACTAAACCGGAGTGCCAGTGGGATGTTTCCAGGGCTTTTAATCTATTGCTGAAGCGGAATATGGAAGAGCGGTACATTGATGTTGCAGCACCGAGGATTAGTGTTCAGATAGGTACCGAAGGGCGCACGCTCGCCGTTGATGGAAAATTAAACAAGAAATAATGTTTGATTAACAGTTTCTGATATTCACTATCTAGGCACCAGTTTAACTAGATAGCCAAACAAAAAACGAATAATGGCTTATACTATAATATTTGATTCTGGGGGCGAGACTGGATCTGTATTCATCTAAGTTTTGGACAATTAGCTACATCACAATATCACAACTAGCCTGCCGGCTCGCAGATACCGCTAAATCTGTAACCCAAAATCACTCTCCAGTGGCGGCTCAACTGATCTTGGTGATTGCCACATTACCGCAACGGCTTGGAATAGCAGCAACCTCCAAGATTAGGAAGACAGCAACAATGACCGTTAACCAGACTACCATAAAGTCTTTTTTATATTTTCGCAGGGCCGTACCTTGTAAGAATTTTAA
Source organism: uncultured Porticoccus sp. (assembly GCA_963974675.1). Classification (GTDB taxonomy): domain Bacteria; phylum Pseudomonadota; class Gammaproteobacteria; order Pseudomonadales; family Porticoccaceae; genus Porticoccus. The sequence continues at coordinate 2,433 of CAXBDQ010000059.1, forward strand.
GGTGAATTTAATCACAGCACAGCACATATCCCCGGACGAAATCTAGACACTTGAAAAACTTGGCCACACAATGTTTCAATACTTTCCTACCGTGCATGGTCAAATCGTGCCACATGCAGCCGGCTTAAGAGCTGGAACCCACTGAGATGAGGCGCCCGTGTCGATTACACACCTCCAGTCGCCTGATACGCTACGTTCAAACCTTAATATAGTGCCAACCAAACCTGGATGTGCATCGCCGCCCATGGTTACCTCAATGTGACCAGCCCCGTCGGAATATATGACAGCAATATCAGTAGTCGCATCTCCTGAGGTGAGGTTCGAAGGGATATAGCCTAAATCATTGTTAGTCACCGTTGACGATCGCGATGCCCGAATTTCAAAAGCAGCTTTATAACCTGAAAGCTCGCCTAAGGCACGATTTATTTGAGATTTTAGCAAATTGTCTTGATAAACTGGTACAGCGATAGCGGTCAGGATGCCAATGATAGCGACACCAATCATAATTTCAATTAACGTAAATCCGGAGGATGTTTTTTTCATGCCCTTCTATAACTCCAGTTGAAAAATCACCGCATAGTGGAATTAAAAAAAGCTTTCCAGTTTGAAATTCAACCAAAATCTTTTATCTCCACTCATAATACTCACTGATGGATCGCGGATATAACGTCAACAATTATAAATTAAAAAATTCCTCCCTCTTTAGCTCTCGCTTAGGGCATTCATCTATGCTCTGAAAGAAGCTAAAACCATTTTCTTTAGCCAGCTCGATATCTGAATTTAATACTGCAACAAATCTCGGATACTTCTCTTCGAGCAGCCAAACATATGAACAAGCGTCATGGATAGAACTCATGGAACTTAATAAAGCCAATCGTGTTATTACTAGCGGATGAGGTTGCCAAGAAGCAACATTCCTTGCTTCCGCTATTTGCTCTGAAATCTGGTAAGGCTCAGGCAGAAATCGAAAGTATCTTACAATAATAGCCGCACCGCCGTACAGACTGTTACTTCCAAGAGAATATAAGTCCGTTTTCTCAGAACTACCAACATCTTTACTGTTAAATATCGATGTTATTTTTGTATAGCTTAAAACTGAATTATAAGAAACCATAGAAAACGATAATAAAAAAGCCACCCCTATGAAAAACGAAAATATTCGAGAAGAAAAATTATATACAATAAAATCATCGGTGATAGTTATGATAAAAATAAAAACAGTCAAAAAATACAAATTCCACAAAGGATACTCAAGCATACTATAAATAAAAAACATTGAAATTATTGAGGATGAAAAAAACCAGACACTGCTTTTTCTTAACTTGAAAAAAAACCTAAAATAAATAAAAAACCAAAAACACCCCATTCGATAAAAGCAGAAATTAATATATTATGCGGATTATCCCACATATTTTTGCTCTTGCACTTTTGTGCATTTTGGAGATCCATTTTGAAACTGTATCTTGCATACGATCCTAATCCTTCACCTGAAAAACTTGCTTGCCCGGACAATAAAGTATTAAACGATTTGTTCCACTCACAAAACCGCTCATTAGAACTAAAGTCAGAAAATCGATCTTGCCCTCTCTGATCATCTAATTCTTTCCCGATGCCCCACTGAGACAAAATATTAATAACATTACGGTCAACGACCGGTACGCTAAAATAGGACACAGTTACAATTCCGACCAACGCAATGATGCTAAAAATAATTTTCGGTCGCTTGCTTTTTTTGCCAAAGAAAAAATTAACACCCAACATAGACAAAAGAATAAATAAATAAATCGCTGAAGCTCTGGAACCCGTCAAAAAAATAGTAAAAATAAAGGATGCTAAAATTAAACAGAGTGAAAATCGAGAAATTTCGGAATTCAAAAAAACATATAGCGCGCTAGCAACCCCAATTGCTATAGAAAAAGCTGTCAAATTTGGCTGACCTAATGTGCCAGACAGCCTACTACTCCCATAATTTGCCCAGGGAAACAGTAACTCAAGCACTCCATAGTATTGAATCAAACCAATTATCACCTGAAGAGACGCCGTCAACAACAAAGAGTATGCAACTAGATTTGATGAACGTTCGGACCCTATCGTTTCTTTTAACTTCCCTCCTATTAAAAAAACGGCCCCTCCTATTACCCAAACAATCAGGTACCAAAGCCACGATGAAGATCGTGCATAGTCAGAGAGAGCCCCCACAAACAACCAAAGACTACCCAACATGACCCAGAAAAGGAAAAGCTTTGGCACAACGATTCTTTTACTTTTAGCAAAAAGCAAAGTTCCAACACCAATACTTATTAACGTAGCTGTCAAAAACTGTTCCAAAAAGTCAGTAAACGGAAAAAAGTGGGCGAAAACTAATGGTGGAAATACCAACGTTAAAAAAATAATATATTTCACAAACTCACCCTTACAGAACAGTCAAGAAAATTAATCTCTTCTCATATCAGAATTAAGTCTTGCTAAAACTTTCGACCAAGACTTCTAAACTTCGAATTAGACTAGGTCTCTAGGCGCAGCTTCAGCTTGTAACAAAAGCTGTAAAGTGCTAGTGATAAATTCGCGACTCTATCGTGGGCCTATCAAATTTAAATATAGAAGAAAAAGCTCAAAAAATTACGATTAATAAACATCAAGCATTAACATCGTGGCAAAGGTTTTTGCAATATGCAATAAAAGTCGAAACCAGAAAAACTGCGAAAATACGCACTTGGTGCGTATTTTTAAATATTCACCAGATGCCCAAGCGATAACGATGGGATTTCATAATTTGAAATGCTACTAAAACGCACCTAGTTAATTAGTAACTGAAACTCGCCGCGCCACTTGCAAACCGGGCAACTGATCCGTATCGATTATCCAAATACGATTCTTATGCTCAAGAAAAAAAGGGGCGCTTAAAAGCGCCCCTTTTAAAAGATTCTATCTAATTAACAGCCCGCTGGTACAAAGCTGCCATTCCAGCCTGCGCCCGCTGCCGCCTTGCTTACGGCACAGGACCACGCACCATCTGCAGTTCTGGAAATCGTTACCGTGGCGCCAGTGATAGCGGTGCTTGCGCTCTCGCCAAGAGTCGCTGCCATGCTGCCTAAACCGGTGCTGTCAAAGTTGACTACAAAACCGTCGATTAAGCTTGATTCTGTGAAACCAAGGTTGTTGTTTCCAGCGCCCTCTGTGCCGCTAGGTGTAATACCGCGCATGAGGTTCTCTTCAGCAGATGTCTTAAGTGCCGAAACCTCGCCAACAACCCGATTTACTTGCGAGCGAGCGATATAATCTTGGTACTGAGGGATAGCGATAGCCGCCAAAATACCAATGATCGCAACAACGATCATCAGTTCGATCAGGGTAAAACCTTTCTGGGCGTGATTGATTTTCATATTCTTCATATTCGACCTCTGTGATTGTCGTTGATCAACTCGGATTGGCCCGGGGCCGGTGGAGCTTTGCCCCGCAACCGGTTTTTTTGAGCCTGACAGATTCAAAGCATTCCTTGTGCCAACTGCCAGGAATAAAGTTAAAACAATATTAATCAACGGGCTAATGACATCTCCGGGCCTAAACCGACATAATAATCTGGTAACTTCTATAGCCGCTTACGGTCATTCGGTGACAAAATTTGTCACTCGACTACCTATCTTACTCATTTCTATCTACCAGACTAATCTCAATAGAGGTCCGCAAATCAACCACACAGCTTTCCAAACCTAGGCCAGCCATCTAAACTCTCCCCAATTAACAAAACCCTTTTTCAGTCACTTAGGCAGCGTTTCTCAATCAGTTTATGGCTACTAACCAAAGTAACATCACGCTCACTGGCCTCGCCCGGCGCTTTGTGGATGACGGGCTTCTTGAAGAGGCCGTCGCTAAAGATGCCTTTCTACAGGCGTCTCAGAACCGGATTCCACTAATTACCTACCTCACCCAGAATAAACTCGCAGACAGTTCCAAGCTGGCCTTTTCGGCGGCGATGGAGTTTGGAGTGTCTGTTCTGGATCTTTCTTCATTTCTTCCGGAAATGATGCCGGATAAAGTGGTGGACGAGAAACTGGTGCGAAAGCACAACGCCCTCCCTTTATATAAGAGGGGCAACAGGCTTTTCATTGCGGTTTCCGATCCCACGAACATTCAGGCGCTGGATGAAATCAAGTTCAACACCGGCCTGAGCACCGACCCCATTCTGGTTGACGACGCCAAGCTCCGCGAAGCTATCGATAAGTATCTGGAATCTCATGACACGAGCATGGGTGATCTGGACGATGCCGACCTGGAAGGTGTGGAGACAGAAGGGGGTGATCAGGA
>CAXBDQ010000060.1:0-6166 GCA_963974675.1 uncultured Porticoccus sp.
CACTGCGCAGCCAGCTCAAGCTTGACCATCGCCGCTTCACAGATCACTTCCTGTCGATAAAAAGAGATGAAATGCCTGGAAGGCAAGGGGTGTTGGTGTCGGATCCCCTATCCCTACGCTAACCCGCATACGATCAGTGCCAATGACCTGCGCTGGCTTTCGAGATTGATCATCCGTTGAGCTTGCTCTGCAAGGGATTAGACGCGACTAGGCCCTGGCGATGCTTAGAGAGCTCACCCAGCAATCACCGCCAGATTATCGCGGCCTAACCCGCATGGCCTGGCTGTATGAAACCGGCACCGCTGTTGATCGGGATATCGACCGGGCTGGCCGGCTGTTTGCCCGTGCAGCAGAGGCGGGTGTCGCAGAGGCCCAATATGCGATCCAGTATCTCCTCTGAATATTTACTACCAAGGAACTAGTTGTTGCGCGCCAAAGTACCATGTTGTGTCAGGGTGTCGATTTGTACCATGAAATGGAAATCTGAGTTGCGCTGATAAACAGTGGCGACAAGGTCGCATGGAGTGGTTCTGCGGTGATCCTTTGAATGATCGGTGAATGATCGATGAAGGGCTTAAACAGAACTGACAACGCTACCCACTACAACAAAAAAGGTACCGATATGATCTACGCAAATCCAGGCTCAGAAGGAGCCGTCGTCTCTTTTAAAAAGCGCTATGGCAACTACATTGGCGGTGAGTTTGTTGCTCCAGTGAATGGCCGTTATTTTGAAAATACGACACCCGTTACCGGTGAGTTGATCGCTGAAGTTCCACTTTCCTGTGCGGCGGACGTGGAAAAAGCGCTGGATGCTGCGCATGCCGCTAAAGATGCCTGGGGCAAGACCTCGGTGACCGAACGCTCCAATATACTGCTTAAAATTGCCGACCGCATCGATGCCAATCTTGAAAAGCTGGCCGTGGCAGAAAGCTGGGATAACGGTAAGTCAGTCCGTGAAACGCTGGCTGCTGACGTACCGCTAGCCGCCGACCACTTCCGTTATTACGCCGGTTGTATCCGCGCCCAGGAAGGCACCGTTGCTGAAATTGACGAGCATACCGCGGCCTATCATTTTCATGAGCCGCTAGGCGTTGTGGCTCAGATTATCCCTTGGAACTTCCCGTTGCTGATGGCCGCTTGGAAGCTGGCACCTGCGCTGGTTGCCGGCAACTGTGTGATTCTCAAGCCTGCCGAACAGACCCCGATGTCGATCATGATACTGATGGAGATCATCGGTGATCTGCTGCCAGCAGGTGTGCTGAATATTATCCAGGGTTACGGTGAGGAAGCGGGTCAGGCGCTGGCGACCAGCCCTCGGATCGCCAAGATAGCCTTTACCGGATCGACCCCGGTCGGTAGCCATATCCTCAAGTGCGCCGCAGAGAACATTATCCCCTCTACGGTCGAACTGGGTGGCAAGTCGCCTAACATCTTCTTTGAAGATGTGCTCGACCAGGAAGAGGATTACATCAGCAAGTGTGTCGAAGGCGCGGTGCTGGCCTTCTTTAACCAGGGCGAAGTCTGCACCTGCCCGTCGCGCCTGCTGGTTCAAGAGTCTATTTATGAGAAGTTTATTGGCCTAGTGGTCGAGCGTATCGCCAAGATCAAGCGTGGCAATCCGCTGGATACCGAGACCATGGTGGGTGCCCAGGCATCACAAGAGCAGTTTGAGCGGATCATGGGTTACCTGGAAATCGGTAAGCAGGAAGGCGCTGAGGTCATTATCGGCGGCAGTGCAGCACAGATCGGCGCCGAGTTTGGCGGTGGCTATTATGTCGAGCCGACCATCCTTAAAGGTAACAACTCGATGCGGGTGTTCCAGGAAGAGATCTTTGGTCCTGTGATCAGTGTTACCACCTTCAAAGATGAAGCCGAAGCACTGGCGATCGCCAACGATACCGAGTTTGGTCTGGGTGCAGGTCTCTGGACCCGCGATATGAACCGCGCCTACCGTATGGGTCGTGCGATCCAGGCTGGCCGCGTATGGACCAACTGCTACCACGCCTATCCTGCACACTCCGCCTTTGGTGGTTACAAGAAATCAGGTATTGGCCGTGAAACCCACAAGATGATGCTCGATCATTACCAGCAGACCAAGAACCTGTTGGTCAGCTACAGCACCAGCCCGCTCGGCTTCTTCTAAGCCTAACCTGAGCAGCACTGCCGCTGGTGGTGCGGCTTCAGACAAAAGTTCTCCAATCCGTTAGTGGGTTTTTGCCACACCCCGGTTCTCAACGAGAGCCGGGGTTTTTTTGTACAGGAAGTCCGTGCCGAAAAACTGCTCCTGCGCTCTTGTTTAATAAAAGGCAGGCACTTTCGCCATCCATGGCGGTCGTATGCCGCGGGCGCCTGGGCCGTTGTTTGTGCGTGCGGGTTCGTGACTTAACCGACTAGAGGGAAACATAAACTGCCAGCCAAGCGTCTTGCTCGCCTTAGGGTATTTTCGCTCTAGTCTAGAACGCCGAAATGCACTCACATCACCCAGAGGCTGCTCAAGAAAGCGATTATAGAGATAGGCAAACGCATTCAACGCCAGTGCTTGGGTGCTGGGCGTCACCACCTGGGTAACGGCCAAATGGGTCAAGTACGACACCACCGCATCGCGCCCCAATAACGACGGATGCTGCCGATCATGAAACCTAATAAAGCCCTTGACCCAGAAACGATAGGCTTTTATCGTTCTTGGACTGTAATGCCGCACGGCCATATGCTCGCACAAGGATTGTAAAAACGGAGATGATGACATGGATGGCCCCTCCCTGGAGCGGTTCTAAAGACGCTATCCTTAGCGCATTCCTCATTATCGTGAATTTTTCACGTTTTTCCTCCTTTTGCGGCAAAAAACAAAAAAAAGCTATTTTTCAGTAAGTTATAGATCGGTAAAAATAAAAGATTTCATTACTATGGAATCACGATAATAATTGTTATGAGGCCAGCGGCCTCATAAACAGGCTGTTAGCACTCAAAAAAAAATGAACTATCGAGTTACGTTAAGCAACTACAAAGAAGATATGTACTATCCAAAAGTGGTTCGTGTTGTTTCGGAAATACTTGAGCATGAGCGAACAGTGAAAACTATTGATGTGTTTTGCAAAATTGGTGTCTTATCCGAAGAAAATATTAAAAAGTGGAATGCTGGTGAGATGAGCTATTTAGAATCGGTAATCGAATGCAATCTAAGTAAAGCAAACCGAATTATGGCGGTACTTGGTTTTCATTCCCATGATCTCAATCTTGCAAAATCCACCAATTTCGTAAAACGTAAAGGACAGTATTTACGCTTTACAAAGTCAGGAGTTAAAAAGATGGAGGAATGCTATGCCCGGCAGTATAGTGTCGTTGGTAAAAAGTGCTAACAAGGCCAGTCAATCTGACCTCCGTAAACCGTCTTCTTTTTTGCTAAAACCCGCAAAAAAGCAGCCAGTTCACTCCGGCAGTTGCTGGCGGCGTTATATTTCATTGGAGTCTCGTGAAGAAGTTTAAGAAAATTTGCATTAGTTGTGATGCGAAAATGAAGAAGCCTACGAAAGAGCATTTTTGGCCTAAATGGCTAATCAGGCATACCAATATGACTAAACATAAAATTCATTGGATGAGTGGAGGGGTTAAAGTCTACCCGCTAACTGCAACTATCCCTCTGTGTTTGTCATGTAACTCTGAATTTGGTAGCAAGCTAGAGAAACCAATGATGGATTTACTAGTTGATATTGAGTCAGGCAAAGGTATCTCAGACAATGAAGCTGAAATATTTGTTCGCTGGGCTTGGAAAATGGAAGCATTCTCATGGAGGATTAATTTACCTGATAATCAATATTCAGGCGTTTACACCGTCAAAGAAAGAATTCTTAAAAGTATAGATTCTATTAGAGGTAATCTCGTTTTAGCTGTTTCATTAATAAAAGATCCGTATCAAGGTAAAGACTACTTGCCAATGGGACTATGTAATGAAAATGATATTAATGCGATCGTTATGTCTGGTGTTATTGGAAAAGTTGCATTTATTGTATTAACTACAGATCAAGTCGGGAAGTTACCCCTTCAGTTTTCTTATTATCGGCTTAAATCGTTACGAGATTCTCTAGGTGATGCCAAACTCTTTTACCCCGAAGAAGGGTTTGCAACTTTTAAAGCCGCTCAGGACTTAACAAGAGATGCCGCTTCACTAATTTCTTATAGTTTTGATAAAGAAAATGCAGAGCTTATTAAAAAAACAAAGATGGAAGAAAGAGGTGGCGTAATTGAAATATAACAAGCACTTTAAGTCGGAACTCCAATAGTTGGCTGAGTTTCGCTTCGCTACACATTTTAGCCAACTATTTCCGTCCGCTTAAGTGGGCGTTAAATTTACTCAGGTATATGTGCCATGAAAAGGGAGTTTTGTGAGAATATAGGTCTGGTTATTTGTTCATTTGGTGAAGTCGAATTTATAACATACAGAATGTGGTCAGTTCTAAACATGGAATTAGATCCACCGAATAGTTTCAAGGCTAGAGTGGATAAACTGATAGGTAGGCTTAAGGTTGTAGATCCATCAAGTACAAAAATACAGGCTTTACTTATCGATGCTAAAAAATTGTATGATCACAGAAATTCAGTGGCGCATAATCCAATTTGGTCACAAGAAAAAGGGTATGTCATATTTGTTGAAGGTAAAGAAGATGCTTTGGAGTTAGAGTGTCTGAAAAAACTTCACAAAGATATTTATGAGCTTAGTAATAATCTTTGGAAAGAAAACAAATACTTTTCTGGTGAGTTTAAATATCCATCAAATGAAAATAAAATTTAACAAGTGCAGGCACAATCAGCCACTTCGTGGCTTGGACCTCCAAACCGCTGCGCGGTTTTACGGCCTGTGCTGCAAGCGTTATGTTTCATATATGGAGAACCATCATGGGTAGAGAAAAAGCAAGAATGGAAGAAACTGAAGCCGCATGGGATCGCAAAGCACAGGCTGAAGATCTAAGGTGTAGTGTATGTTCTCAGCATATTATCCACAGTGAGCGAGAAGTGTTTTTTGAAACAAGCATGTGTGGTTATTGTAACCATCAAGCAAACAAGGACGATTAACGAAGTCTTGAATTAGTATTTGGAGAGTGTACTTAGACCATTGGGGGTATTAGGTGGGGGAGTTATGATCCCTGTGGCGCTTGTCGGCTCCGTAGCCTTTCTGTTAGTTCTGTTGCGTTACGTAAGTATTAGATTGACTTCTTTGGGTCAAGACAACATTAAGGAGGTGCCTATGGTTAAGACATTAAATGCTCGTACTCGTGTATTTTTAAGCTCGGTTGTTGAAAGTATGTGGGCTGCTGGAGTCGGGGGCGTTGTTACACATCTAATGCTCTAAGTACATTCAAAACATAACAAAGCGTTCAAAAACGTTCGCTACGCTCACTGGGACCTTCGGTCTGCTGCGCTGTCCTCCGGCCCTTTAACGCGGCGTTATAAGGATGGAGCATGCACGTGAAGGTTCGCGTAAGTAAAGAGCTAGAGCTCATCACATATTCACAGCACTGGCATACTGCGAATTGCCTATTAGATAGGGCTCGAAGCGAAAAGAAAGGGTCTTATCATCAATATCTCGCAAGCATAACTTTTGTTGCGTTTACACTTGAGGCTTTTTTAAATCACATTGGTGAGGATGCTTTCAGCTCATGGATAGATTTAGAGAAACTCAATGTTCGCGGCAAAATAAACATAATATCTGAAAAACTTGATATCGACGTTAATTATGGTTCTATGCCATGGCAAATAGTCCCTGAACTTGTGGCATTCAGAAACAAAGTTGCGCATGGTAAAAATGAACTACTTTTTGAAGATGTCGTGGTATCCCAATCAAAGTACGACGACCACTTGAATATAGCTCTTAAGTCAAACTGGCAAGAAAGTGCTACACAGTCTGGCGCAGAGAGATTCATAAAACACGTAGAAGCGTTATGTACAGAAATTTGGTTGGCATCAGGGAATGACAAGATCACTCTGTTTTCTCACGGCATTCAGTCCGGTTCGGCGAAACTGGATGCCTGAACAAGATCCTTATAACAAGTCAATCAACGACCGCCAGCAAGCTGGCTCGGACCTCCAAACTGCTACGCAGTTTTCCGGCCCGTTATTGAAGCGTTAGTGCGTCAAGCGAAGCTTGATGCATCTTGCAGGGTGAAAGTCCCTG
>CAXBDQ010000061.1:0-5783 GCA_963974675.1 uncultured Porticoccus sp.
GTGTGGAAACCTGAGAGGTCCTGACCCCATATGCTGAGGGTTTGCCACACAACCGTGCTGCACACACTGATAGGAGATATATCGCCAACTAGGAAACGATGAAATGAAAAAACAGAAACGCAATACCAGGAACATCAAGAAGAGGAACTTCGGTCTGGGCCACCAGCCTGGATACGCAGCGAAAATGGCTCTTGCACAGGCGTATGGCGAAAATGATCACCATTACTCGCGCTTCACCCATCTCGCCAGATTTGAACACTGCTTAAAATGGCTGTCGAAACTCGACCCACCGATTCGCGACCTGCGGAAAGTCACACTAGCCCACGCCGCTAATTACGCAGAGGCTCTCGCAAGTTTTGTGGACTCAGGCGATATGGCCGTTAGCTATGCACAAAATACTATCTCGACTATGAATGTGGTTATGCGGGCGGTGCGGCAGGATAAGGCAATCTGGCTTTCCCCAGCCGATGCGGTCGGTAAACGCTCCTACATCAGAACGGTCTTGCCAATGGCAACGTGGGATAAAGTCATTGAGGCTGTCAGGTTAGCTGAAGCCAAGAAGAACTATCGAGGAGCAGCAATGGTTTTGCTCTGGCGAGCATTCGGAATGCGCTTCCGCGAGGCAGCCTTGGCAGACCTACACCGAATGAAAACGGAAGCTGACACCTATGGTGCTGTCAGGATACTTGAAGGGACTAAAGGGGGATTCAAATCTGAACATCGGTGGATCCCAATTGAAAGTGTCCAGTGGCAAGCGCTTGATTACGCACTTCATGCCATTTCCAGTTCCGGTTCTTGTCTGATCGACACCAATAAGTCTCTCAAGGAATTTCTAAACCGGCACGCCAACCCCATGCGGCCGATTCTCAAACAGGTTGGCATTAATTGCCCGAAAGACCTGCGAGCCGAAGCGTTTATTGAGGTTTACGAACGAGAGTCCGGTCAGCCGGCGCCGCTGAAGCAGTCAGGGCCGTTCGACAGAGAAGCCGATTCCGTAGGCAGACAAGTAGTGGGCCACCGGGGCGGCCACAAGCGCCCAACGGTCTCATCATCCTATGTCGGAAAAAGACATAGAGCCAACCATGGTGAAGAGAGAGCCGGGTAATGAATCTCATTAGTGTATACAAACGCATTAAAGCTAAAGAGGGTGCTGAAAGAACTCGAAAACGGCATTTGAACCGCATCGACAAAATGATCGCCGCTGTCGAGTCTCGATTTCCTGAAGTTAAAAAAAGCCAGCAAATTCAACAGAAGCACTGCCGGTGGCTCCTGGAGCACTGGTGCAGCCCATCCACCGAACAGGATTATCGGAGCTCACTTCGCCTATTGCTGGAAGCCCTCGACCGTGATCCGGCGTGGCTCAAACAGCTGGGAATGGCCCCAACTTCAGCTGGCGGACGCCCCAGAAGCGTCTCTGTTGTCCGCTCGCGATCATCGAAGCACTGGATAGATTGAACGAGCATTGAGGAGCCCCAGCGAAGGGGCTTCTCAAGGAAACTGTGTAGGATAGGTTACGTGGGGAAAGTTGAAAAACCCGCGCCTATTTCTGAGTCGCAGACCTCATTTCAAACGCTTGGAGAACATCCTCGCGCCAACGAGCTGTGGCCAAGCCAAGCTTGCAGGGCCGAGGAAAGAAACCGTCTTTTACCCAGCGCCAAATGGTGGACGGGGCAACGTCAAAGCGCTCTGAAACTTGATGAATGTTATGAAACATATCTAGGACCTCGCTGATTTTATGAACTTGGTACAGATATTTTATCGAGAAAGAAGTCTGCTGCTTTTCGTCTAATTGTTCATTTCGCCTAATTAGACAAAAAAACCATATTTTCTTGAAGCAAGAGAGCAGAACTTTAAAAATTAGAAAAGAAAAATGCCAAGAAAAACCTTTTTTTTCAAAGACTTGATTATATTTCTAGAATTAGCCCGCAAAACTGTTTAACAAACAGCTTCCAACAAACAGACAAGCCCATCAGTTGGTCGTTTCGGCGACTAATAAGCTATTGCAGCCAATCAATCGCCGTCTGGGGTCGACTTCAAGCACCTTCTTAACGAGCCGCTGATTTTTCTTCAAAAACTTTGATGTCTTTTTCGTGCCAGCGTGTTGTGGCCGGACCTAACCTATAAGGTTGTGGGAAAAGACCCAGGTCTACCCAACGCCAGATGGTGGATCGAGCAACGCCAAACCGTTTCGCAACTTCTTGATCTCTCAAGTACATATCTAATCTCCCATACTGTTTTATTAGTACAGGTACTTTACCGAGCGAGACGGTACAGGTGCCGAGGCAAATTGACGATTTAGCGTGTTTAGACGCAGAAGCTCACTTTTCGACCGCTCAAAGCTGCAATCAACCCAATCCTATGAAGATTTCTTAGCTTAGCTCTATCCGTACCCCCATCTGCCAATGCTTACGAAGGCTCTCAAAAGATTACTTTTTGATACACGTAATAGATCGTCAAATTATTTGTAGTGTATTACAACGCATCTTACTGGCTGATAGCATTCCCTCTTAGCCATGACCGCTGTGTCCTCAAGCCTCTACAAAGAAAACCAAGAAATGATGATTACGGCCAGCAACTTTAAGATTCTAACCCCTGTGCTCCTGATCGTTCTCCTTTCCGGGTGCGCCACTCCACCCTGGTTGAAAGATGTCTGGAATACACCTGATTATGAAAGAGCGAAGCTGACGCAGGATGAACATATACGCCTGGGCTACTTGGCCCGCTATCTTTCGGACAGCGATACCCGTGTAAAGCTGGAGTCAAAAGTACTTAACACCGAATACGTTCGTCAGTGGGGGGCTCACGATTATTCCACCAACACCTCAATGGCAACGGATGTGTTTAAGGGCAAAGTATCCTCCGATCTGGGCGTTGGACTGGGAGCAGCGGTTCTAGTTTTGGGACTGATTTCTGGTGACGGGAGCATGGAATATGTCAGTCAGGCCTTTCTCCCCGCGGAGGTGGAGGGGCAGGTAATCGGGTCAGTAAAAGAGGCAAGACTAGCTACGAGCGCCCTCTTTCGGAAACGACTTGAGTTAGTTGCCGAGGCGCTAGATACGAAGCTGGAATGTGTTCAAGGCTGCGAGAACCATCCTGACTCCATCTACACTTTGCGGCTACCCGCAAACAAGCCAAACGAGAGATTCATTTATTGGCCCAAAGATATTGTGGTGACGATCGACGTCGGCGGAGCAACCGCTGTCTCTCCAGATGACCCGGTTTCATCTCTCGTCGGCTTTCCAGTGGCATGGAAGACTCTACCAGGAAATAGTGCGGAAGTTAGGCTCTATTCGGAGGGAAGCTACGACGTAAACGGAAAGCTCGAATTTGAGTCCAACTCAGGCGGACGGAAGATAGATCCAATGGTCAGGCATAACATTGAAAAAACTGCCCTTGGGTTGTCCATTCTCAAAGCGATCTATTCCGATACCCAGATGATTTGGGGGAGCCAGGAGCTTCATCCTGGAATGATTTTCTTCGACGGTGCTGTATACGGCTTTTTATCTAATAGCCGCGAAGAGTTCATCAATCAGCGAGTTGATATCAAAAGACTGGTTACTCCTTAAAAAAATACGACCATGATTCTATGTATCTAAACCAGAGGAAAGTTATTTATAGTTACACCAATAGAACTCGACAAACATATTTACTTTCCACCTACTTGGTGATCAGAAACGTTGTGCCAGCCACTCAAAATAACAGGCAAATAATTCTAAGCCTGCAATATAATATCAGATCGAACGCAGTCTACAATGACTAAAAATCATTAATCGAAAATGCATTTATCATTATACGAACACATTAATGGAACAAGTCAGGAAATTGCGATGGGCAATTAGTTTTCATAAAAAGGTTGCTTATAGCAACTATAATTCATTCAACTAAAATATAAAACAATTGGTAGCTCTATGAAACTTCAATTATCCATTATTCTTATTTCGATAGCACTTTGGGGATGCTCATCCCCAAGCAACGTCAATTATGAAAGCGCACTGACGGCTATGAATGCAGAAATATCACGAATTGAAAAGTTAAGAGCACAGGAGAAAATTGAAAAATATCAGAATAGAGAATATGTGTATTGCAATGATTATGGTTGTGGGATTAAGAGAGTAAATGGAGAAACCGTTCTACCCGCTAACTACAAAATATTAACTCCTCATTTGCATAACAAAGACCGGGGATATCTCGCTTTTACATACAGTGAGGATGGATTAAAATCCGGTCTAATGACCTATGATTATAAAAAGATCACACCTGCGATCTTCAGATCAAATAGTATCCCTCCAGTAATGCCAGAGCAAGGCTTCTTGACTTATGGAGAAACCGTCAATGAACAACAAAAAATGGGTGTTATAGGTACATCGGGAGTCATCTTCCCTCCCAAATTTGACAACATTTTTCACGTGCATGGCGACATTTTCACATTTCGTATGCACAAGAATGGAAAATGGGGCTTAATCAAAGAGAATGGCGACATACTCTTGAACGAACAACTTGATTTAGATGCTTACTCTTATGACAATCCAATAGACGGCGGAAAAGCATTTGTACTTAGACAGGATGGTCAATATTTTCTTGTTAACGAGTCAGGCAAGACTTTAATATCTTTTTCTACAGAAAGTATTGAAGTCCAATCGAAACAGCACATAATTTTCAAAAAAGATAACCTTTATGGCCTGATGAGTTTCGATGGCAAGGAGATTCTTGAACCCGTTTTTGACAAGCTTTCCGTCTACAGCGAGGGCGACAACTATGTAAGAGCTCAGAAAGCAGATCACTTTGGCTGCTATAACACTACTGAGGAATTGTGGGAAAAAGCTGACATTTATGAAGATCTGACATGCCCAAACAATTACTATCACGGTGCCGCCAAGATAAATGGGAAATGGTTTATATTTAATAAAGATGGTAGCTTGGATAGGAGCTTAGGATTCGATTTTATTTCCTCTGTATCGTTAGTCGATGAAGACTCGAAAGGCTATTTGAAGGTAAGTCGCAATGGTAAGCACGGCATCATCGACTCAAATGGTAGAATAGTGATTCCGTTGAAGTATGAATGGATAGAAGGTTTTGATCCAGAAAATGAAGTTGCATTAGTTCGTCAAAGCAATGCACGTCAAGGAAACATTTATATAACTGTTGATCGGCATGGATCTTTCAAGGATTCGATCAAGGGACGATCTAATATAAGAGAAGTCGGTGACAAGATCTATGCTATCCATGACGGGTATTGGTTCAGTGCTGGTAACATGAAGAACGTGGTTTATTATGACTTAAGGCTAAAAAGAATACTTTCTCCCTAATGCTCAGAAAAGCGGCTAATTAGTCTTTTCGGATAATTAGCCGCACTCCTATCAATTACTTACCGCTTCTTTATAAACAATCGAAGAAACATACTTCTCGAAACTATTCATAAGCCGCCGCCTCTTGGGGATCAACTGACCCCGCTTATAAGCAGATCGGGCAGATGATGTTTCGAGATGCGATAGTGCAAGCTCCGAAACGTAGTCATCAACATGACCTTCCTCAGTAGAGTAATCCTTAAAAGCTGAGCGCATCCCGTGTGCAGTCCCTACTCTGCCAGATTCCGGATCAACAAATCCCACCCCGCCAGCCTTAATGTCAGCCTGATGAATCTCCTTTACAGTCAGGTTGAGGGCACTTCCACTCATTATTTCTTTTCCACGATATCCTGGAAAAACATAAGCTCCGCCATCTCGTGGCATCTGCATATTCCGGCCCATCCTGAACACCCATTCCGGACGAACGTGAACACCAAT
>CAXBDQ010000062.1:0-5163 GCA_963974675.1 uncultured Porticoccus sp.
CGGGTTCGGGTTCGGGTTCGGGTTCGGGTTCGGGTTCGGGTTCGGGTTCGGGTTCAATCAGATTATCCCCAGCCATATAAAAACCCTCAACCTCCTCTGGCCGAATTTGCTCCAACAGTGTTTCTGATGGATTAACCCCCTGCTCACTGACCAACGAGAGGCTCCCCACCAAGCTCGACTCTTCAGCTAATGTCCGCGCGACTTGGTTTTTCTCTGTTCGATATTCTGCCGTAGAACTAAACCAGTAAAAAGCGACAAGGTTTGCTAGCACCAACACCCAAAATAGCCAACGCATTTTTTACCCTTAGGGAATCACAAACTTTAAACCATCCAAGACCAACTCGGCATCAAAGAACGCCGAATCATCAAGAACAGCCATCAAATGATGGCCGTCTCCGCCAGTAACCACCACCTGAACCAACAAATCACTTGTCTGCAGGTTTTCCACAATAGATTCAAGCATGGACTTTACCATCAACAAACTACCCTGCGTCACCGCCTGCTCGGTAGAGCGGCCAGGAGTAAGATTTGTGCGGCCCACTGAAGTTACTTTTACTTTATTCGTACCATGAAACAAAGACTGATACATCATCTCGAAACCAGGAACGATGTAGCCCCCCAAATGCTGGCCTTCACCATCAACAACATCTATTGTGATCGCACTACCGGCATCGACCACAACACAAGGCTGCCGAAACCGATTATAAGCCGCCACCACTGCCAACCAGCGGTCTACCCCCATAGATAGAGGCTCATCATATCCACAGCGAACACCAGCCACAGCCTCACTTGTTTTAGCTTCCAAAAATAAGCTACCCCATTGATCCGACTGTTTCGCTATACGCGCCACAATGTCCCGGCCAGCGACACAAGACAATCTAACTTTATTAGGCACAATTGCTTTATTCAGTCCCTGCAACCAGTCGCCCAACTCTTCATTCTCGACACTACCACGAGAAAGACACACCCCATCCAACAATGTGCGCCATTTAATCCTTGTATTGCCAATATCGACCTCGAGGATCATGCCACTCCCCGCAAACTAATCTCCCCACCACTAAATATTTGTATTTCGCCATCCACTTCCAGCTTCAATCCACCGCTTTCGTCTACACCTCGGGCAATGCCCTTCATTGACTTATTCATCATCAATAATTTTACCGGGCTATCCACATAAGCATCATGCTCAAGCCATTCCTCACGGCAACCGCTAAAACCCTCTTCATGATAGTTACCAAGCAATAAAAGAACCTCATCGACAATCGAACCTCCAATGTCACTCCTTCCCACATTGCCAACCAGAAGATGGTTGAGGTTCGCCCAGCCTTGATCAATCGATTGGGAATATTTATCCGGCATTCCCACATTAATACCGATACCGATAACAACCTGACAGAAACCAGATGGGTCACCGATAACTTCTAATAAAATTCCGCCAACTTTTCTTTTTTGCCACAGCAAATCATTAGGCCACTTAAGCTCAACACCCTCGACACCCCAGCGCTTTAGCCCCCTAAGCACAGCAACCCCAACGGCAAGACTTAAACCCTCGATCGCCTGCACTCCACCCTCGAAGCCCCAAACTAAGGATAAATAAAGATTGCAGCCATAAGGACTTACCCATTGACGACCACGGCGACCACGGCCACAGGTTTGCTGTTCAGCAAAAACCACCAACCCAGAAGCGTCGCCATTCTCAGCTTGCCGCCTAGCAAGCTCATTAGTAGAGGTCACCGACGATTCAAGATCAAGGTTCACCAATAGCTCTTGCGCCGTTGCCGACAATTGATTCCGAATTAACTCCTGCACTAACAAATCAAGGCCGCCAGCAATACGGTATCCGCATCCCTTCTGAGACTCCACAGCCAATCCCAAAGCATCAATCTTCTGGATTTGCTTCCAGATCGCTGTACGAGAAATACCAAGAAACTTTCCAAGCTCTTCGCCGGAATGATATTCACCATCACTCAAAATAGTTAGCAGCTTATTCATTTCAGCCCAAAAACATCAATGAAGCGTTTCGCCAGACAAAGCGCAGACCTATGACTAGCAGCAATACCGAGAAACCTTTTTTCAATAGATCCGATGGAAGCTGATGAGCAAATCTAGCCCCCATCTTGGCAAACACTGTACTCGCAATAACAATGCCCACAAAAGCTGGAATATAAACGAAACCCAGCGCTCCTTCAGGCAAACCTTCTCGACCAGCCCCTTGCAAGGCATAGGCAATGGCTCCGCTCACCGCAATGGGCAAACCACAAGCGGCGGATGTCGCAACAGCGTTCTTCATAGAAACCTGAACCCAAGAAAAATAGGGGACAGATAAAGACCCTCCACCAATACCAAACACACTGGAAACAAAACCAATAACAGAACCCACTAATGTTTTGCCCATCGGCCCCGGCATGGCACTCATACCGGAAGGCTGCATGGAAAGCCCCATGGTTAAAGCCACCAAACAAAGAAAAAAACCAAAAGCCAACTGCAATGCTGGACCTGTAATACTTACCGCAAAAATTGCCCCCAAAGCAGCCCCCACGCAAATCCCAGGCGTTAACCAAAAAACCACAGGCCATAATACTGCCCCACGCTTATGATGGGCCGTCACAGAACTAATAGAAGTAATCACTATAGTGGCCAGCGAAGTACCGATGGCCAAGTGTGTTAACACCTCAGCAGAAAAACCCTGAGCACCAAAAGTGAAAATAAGAATGGGTACAATGACAACGCCACCACCAAGACCAAACAAACCGCTGATCAAACCCGCTACGGCTCCAAGCCCAAGGTAAAGAAGAAAAATTTCCATATGCTACCCATACAAAAAACGAGCAAGTATTATGCCCGAATTAACACTGCGATGGAGAGAAGACATCATGCCTCATGTATCAATGATCAGAAGTAGCCGCAGCCCATAACAATTCCACATAATCTTGACCCTTTAGCAGTAACAGATTTTTGTAGTTAATCGCCTGCTGTCCTATCATACTCAGCATTATTCCATTACACCGATAGATGAACCAATACCCTGCTACATCGCGAATAGCTACATAGATGAAAAAAGACAGCAAGCACATATTTACCAACGTTGTACATTCTGCATCTGAGCTGAAACAACACCTAGGCTGTTGGGAAAAACTAGCCCGCAATGCGAGCGAGCCCAATATTTTTTATGAACCTAGCCCTCTTCTCGCAGCGCTCAATAATGCAAACAAAAACCTAGCCTTTGCCTGTCTTCTTGTTTTTTACAAGGACGCATCAGACCAGTGCGGAAAAGGCCAATTAATTGGATTGTTTCCTTTTCAATATCAAAAAGAGAACCAATGGCCAAGTTGCGGAATATATCAAACCTTTACTCATCACCACTGTTATCTATCCACACCGCTGGTGCACAAGGAACGCATTACCGAAACCCTGAACTGTTTTTTCGACTGGATGAATTCAACCCCCAATGGGGTTAAATTATTCAGACTGCACAGAATGAACGGAACGGGCATATTAGCCGAAGCATTTCGGCGCAAGAGTAAAACAAAACCAGCAGCCTACAATACATGTCGGTTGCTATCATCGTGCTTTTATATCACTGAAAGGCAGTGCCGAAGAATACATTAACCAATCTTTATCCAAACACAAACAAAAAGAATATCGCCGCTTACCTCGGCGCCTCGAAGAGCAGGGAACGTTACGCATAGAAACAACCCGCGACGACCAACAACATCAATGGCTAGACAAATTTCTTGCTCTCGAAGCCTCCGGCTGGAAAGGTCAACATGGCCATGCCATGGATAACAATAGCAGCGACACTGGGGTTTTTTATGACCTGATTGGCTCATTAGGCCCAAGAAAGCGCCTAATACTTCACACGCTTTGGGTCGATGATCATGCCATAGCTATGAAATGTAATCTTATTTCCGCCGACGAGCAAAGCAGCTTTGCCTTCAAAATTGCGTACGATGAAGAGTATTCTCTTTTTTCTCCTGGCGTGCTTTTAGAGCTGGACAATATATATACCCTTTTTAACCAACAGCCTCAATTACTTTGGATGGACTCTTGTGCAGACCCAGATCACCCTATGATCGACCACCTATGGCGAGAGCGACGTACAATTAATGACTTTTTTATTGGAAGCAAGAGCATAAGCGGATATTTAAAGGTACTTTTACTCAAGATACAGGAACGCGTCGGCAGACAGGGAGGAAAACATAAAAATGTCCAGTAATCAGGCACTAACTATTATTGAGCCAAGCTTATCTTTTACTGATTTCCCGGAAAAACACTTTGAATTCAGGCACAACCTGTCCGGACATCCTCTATTTGCAATAGACCGGCTTCTACAGTTAGCACAAAATTTACCGCCTGCCTTTGTTGAATACAACTCAGGGGGCGCAGACATTAGCCAAAACCCAATGACTACGCCCTATACCGGACTTTCACTGGAAGAGACACTGATCAATATTGATACATGTGAGTCCTGGGTTGTACTTAAATATGCAGAATACGACCCAGACTATCGAGAACTTCTTGTTGAGGCTATTCATCAAATTGTCCCTCTTGAACAACGTCGAAAATTAGGCGCCCATCAACTGGAAAGTTATATCTTCATTTCCTCACCTCGGGCTGTAACGCCCTTTCATTTTGATGATGAACATAATTTTCTTTTACAACTTTGCGAATCAAAACAGTTTCACAGTTGGAACACAACCAGCCCAGGCCAAGCCTCAACCGAAGATTTAGAACGTTACTACTTAGGCGGTCATCGCAACATCCCAATTAGAAAAAAAGCAGAAACTGCAGACAATATCTTCGAATTAGATGCAGGCGATGCGCTATATGTTCCTGCTCACAGCCCTCACTGGGTTCAAAAAGGTGATGAAATATCCATATCTTTTAGCGTCACATTTCGAAGCCACGCCCTTGCACAAGAAGCATTAGTTCACCAATTAAATGGGCGACTAAGAAAACTGGGGCTGAGACCAAAGCCTTACGGGATCAATACAACAGCGGACAAGGTAAAGTATCAAACTTCGAGGCTTCTAAAAAAATTATTCGCCCGCAAAAGATAAGAATTATTACACGCATTAAACGGAAACTTTCGATTTACATCCCCCATTTCCGCTCATAAAAAAACTCCAGCACCTTGCGGATACTGGAGTTTGATATTTAAAT
>CAXBDQ010000063.1:0-5140 GCA_963974675.1 uncultured Porticoccus sp.
GATCATGAGCAGCTCGCTGATCCTTCCCGGTGAGAAAGAACCGCTGACCGACCCCCACGACATCCGCGACACCCTGCAGCACTGCGTAGACCTAGTGATCGACGGAGGCTACTGCGGCATGGAAGCGACCTCGGTGATCAATATGGTTGAGGAGGAGATCGTTGTGGTGCGGGAAGGGGCGGGGGATGTGGGGGTGTTTCAGTAGGGGTTTATTGCATTGGAATTTATGAGTCATGCCCTCTTAAAATAGTTTTTAGATAAACGAGGCTGTATAGAATTGTTTTAGTTTTTAGAGGGTATAAGTGTGAAAATACATAAAACTGCCATAGTGTCTGAGAAAGCTATTTTAGGCGATGATGTTGAAATAGGCCCGTTCTCAATTATCTACGATAATGTAGAGATAAAGTCAGGGGTGAAAATTGAGGGTTATTGCGAAATAGGTGTTGAAAATAGTTTTTCAGCTGGTGAGCCGATCGTTATCGGAATGAATTCTCACATTAGATCACACAGTATTTTTTATACAGGCTCTAAATTCGGGGATAATTTGATTACGGGTCACCGTGTAACCGTCAGAGAAAAAACAATAGCGGGTATTGGTCTACAAATAGGCACACTTTCAGATATCCAGGGTCACTGCGTAATTGGTAACTATGTTCGGTTTCATAGTAATGTACATATAGGGCAAAAGAGTAGAATTGGTAATTATGTTTGGATATTCCCTTACGTTGTTTTAACAAATGATCCACACCCCCCGAGTAATGTGTTGAAGGGCGTTGTCGTGGAGGATTTTGCTGTCATCGCAACGATGTCTGTAATTTTGCCTGGCGTCAAAGTAGCTGCTCACTCCTTGGTAGGCGCTCATTCATTGGTAGTGAAAGACACGGAGCCGCACAAAGTTTACGCTGGATCACCAGCAAAATATATTTGCCAGACGGACAAAATAAAACATCAAGATGGCTCTGGTGAAAGTGCCTACCCTTGGAATAAAAAGTTCATCCGCGGATATCCAGATTCGATCGTTCAATCTTGGTCTGATAGTTAAGGTATTAATTAAGTCAAAATATATTTTGATGTTAGGAGATATAAGATGCCTGTAGACGATTGTAGCTTGATTGAACTGCCAAAAATAACAGACCCACGTGGGAATCTTTCCTTTATAGAAGGCGGTCAGCATATTCCATTCGATATAAAGCGCGTCTATTATCTTTATGATGTTCCGGGTGGGTCAGATCGAGGTTCGCATGCCCATAAAAATTTACATCAATTTGTCGTTGCAATGTCGGGGAGTTTCGATGTTGTGTTGAATGATGGGAAAGAGACAAAGCGCTTTCATCTTAATCGTTCCTATTATGGATTATATGTGTGTCCGATGATGTGGAGAGACCTGGATAATTTTTCCTCGGGTGCCGTGTGCATGGTGCTCGCTTCAGAGCACTATGATGAAGCTGATTATATTCGTGACCACTTAGAATTCTTACAATTAGCTAACGCATAAATATGAAAGTCCCATTCTTGGGTTTAAAAGCACCGCATGAAGAGCTACGCCAGGAGTTACTCAATGCGTTTGAGCGAGTACTCTATTCTGGTTGGTATGTCCTTGGCAATGAAGTAAAAAAATTTGAGCAAGAGTTTGCAGAATACTGCGAAGCCGAACACTGCATTGGCGTAGGCAATGGCTTGGACGCTTTGCACCTGATTTTGCGCGCTTACAATATTGGCCTAGGTGATGAAGTCATCGTGCCGTCCAATACCTATATCGCCACCTGGTTAGCGGCAAGTTATGCAGGTGCAACGCCAGTCCCCGTCGAGCCGGATGCGCGCACCTATAACATTGATCCGACCCTTATTGAGGCAGCTATTACCCAACACACCAAAGCTATCATCGCTGTGCATCTGTATGGTCAACCAGCAGATATGGATGCCATCAATAGGATTGCAAAAAAACACAAACTCAAAGTAATCGAAGATGCGGCTCAAGCGCACGGTGCGCGTTACAAGGGTCAGCGAGTAGGTTCCTTGGGTGATGCGGCGGGCTTTAGTTTTTATCCGGGGAAAAATCTGGGTGCCCTCGGCGATGGAGGAGCAGTGATAACCAATGATCCTGAGCTGGCAGAAAAAGTACGGGTGCTGGCTAACTATGGCTCCCAAGAGAAGTATCACAATGAAGTTAAGGGATTCAACTCCCGGCTAGACGAGCTTCAGGCGGCTTTCTTACGTGAAAAATTAATAAAACTGGATGTGTGGAATGAGCGTCGTAAAGCAATAGCGGCAGAGTACCTAAGCAGGCTTAATGGGTGCGATGTTGTATCGCCCTATGTGCCTGAGTGGGCCGACCCGGTTTGGCATCTGTTCGTCATTCGCCACCCTGAACGAGATGCTTTGCAGCAACGCCTTGTTGAATTTGGGATCGGTACGCTAATCCATTATCCCATACCGCCACACAGGCAGCAGGCCTATGCCGATGCTGGTTTTTTGAAGAATGATTATCCTCTAGCATTGCGCATGGCTGACGAGGTCCTTAGCCTACCTATCGGGCCGCACCTAGGTAAGGATCAAATTAAGTGGGTGATTGATCGGGCTAGATCTCTTGCTTGAACTGTGGCGCCGTATTGCCCGTATCGGGGCGGTAAAGATATATAGCGTGTTATTGGGTGTGGTTACCTTGGCGATAACGGCGCGTATTTTAGGTCCTGAGGGGCGCGGCCAGTTGGTGGTTATTATGACTTGGGTCAGCACCTTTGCGACCTTGGTGTCATTGAGTCTGGGGCAAGTGGCTATTCACAAGGCTGCTCAGTGTGGAGGCGCTGGATGGCTCCGAGTAGCATTGTCTACGTTGTTACTTTATGCAACGGTTGTTACTGCTTTTGGATGGTCCGTGGCTCTTTGTCTGTATTGGGCTACTCAAGGCGCATTGTTTGGTGAAGTTTCAGCGTGGTTATTAGTGTTAGGTTTTATTGCGCTACCATTAATTATTTTTGAGCAGTATGTTAGTTCACTTCTTATGACCTTGGAGCAGCTTGACATCTATAACATATTTCAAGTGATAGGCCGTACCGTTGGTGTGGCTGGCACCCTGGCTTTGTTATTACTGGCAAGCTGGGGCGTGGCTAGCGTTTTGCTCGGTAATTTGGCGGGCCTACTTATTATTTTGGTTGGTAGTACAACTTATCTGTACCGTAGAGTGGATGGTTGGATTCGTCCATCTCGAATTGACTTGCTTTGTTATCTGCAGTCGGGGATTAAACTGCATCTTAACGCTATCGGAACCTTTCTGATTATTGGTGCAGATATCTTGATGCTCAATTACTTCCGCGGACCAGAAGAGACCGCGTTCTACCAACTGGGTGCTCAGATCATCGGGATCATGATGATTCTTCCGCAGGCAGCCTCTATGGTTGTTTTCGGAAAGGTTGCATCTTTAGGAGCTGATCGGGCGTGGTCCAACAACAGGAACATGTTAATACAAGTGATTGCCCTTATGGGTGCTGCGGTACTGTTTGTAGGGGGGGCTGCCTCATGGTGGCTGGTATGGATAGCGGGTGAGGAGTTCTTACCTACGTTGGATGTATTTTATTGGCAACTAATGGCCATTGCTGGGATGACACTCTCTACCATGATGGCGCCACAATGGATTGGTCGAGGGTATTTCTGGCAGGCTTCATTAGTGACTCTCACGGTGGGTATTCTCAACTTAACGGCAAATTATCTTCTTATTCCTCAATATGGGATGAAAGGAGCTGCTTGGGCGACTCTTGGATCGTACATGGTTGCTTTGATAACTAATGGATTGATGGTTGTGTGGTGCGAAAGAAAGGCATTAGTCGCACTACGCAAGGAGCATGCAAGCAGCAGTGCTGCAACGTGAATAATCCTCGCCAGGGTGATTCTTGAGTGCTACTCCCAAGGTTGAGGTGGTTGCCGTATATAATGGTTGATGGCAATTAAAATAGCTCATGCCACAGGTGTTCAAGTGAGTAGCTTGTTACCGGTAGGCAGACGGGGGGCTAAGATAACGGGGCTAAGTATTCGCGCATGATAAAAACCGACACTAGGCAGGTAATGGATGATGAGACCAATATTAATCTTATATCATAGTAATAGAGCCACTGATGCAGGACGTGGTCTGTTACTAGAAAAGTAAAATCTATGATGGTCGCTTCTAATGTATTTTCTTGTGTTGGCGTATTTTTTTTAGGTTTTTGTGATGGTGTGCTTAGATTGTAACGAAAAAAAAATCGCTTTCTTTTACCCAAGCTATCAGCTTGGTGGAGCCGAGCTTCTTTATTGTAGAGTAGCAGATTATTTAACAAAGCTGAATGGGTGGTCTGCATTTATAATAGATTATGAGGGCGGTTTTCTTGCTAAGTATGCTTGTAAAAACAATATTGAAATAATTGTTTATAACGATGGTGAGAAAGTTTCGGCGAAGGATATAGATGTATTGATAGCACCGCCATCATTTATCTATAGAGTTTGTAGATCAGTTGAATTAAAGTCAGAGTGTAAGATTATTTTTTGGTCTATACATCCTCATAATATAGAGTCTTTGCTTCCATTTTTTATTAAAATAGAAAGCCATCCAAGATGGTATAAGAAATTGATTTACAAAATGTTTTCTGGTGGTGAATATTTTAAGATTAAGTCTAATCTAAAGTTTATTAATGATCTTAAAGCTATTTGTTATATGGATAGGCCAAATATTTCTGAGAATGAAAGACTGTTTGATCTTAAGCTTGATGGCTCTTTTGTTCCTGTTCCTGTTCCTGTTCCTGTTCCTGTTCCTGTTGATGTTAATGTGTTAGGGGGCGTTGTTTGTAAAAAAGAATTACTATGTGATAGTTATGGTATTACAATAATGTGGTTAGGGCGAGTAGAAGGGTTTAAGATCAATTCAATTATTTTGATCTATAAAGAGATTTTAGCTGCAGCTAAAGCTGGTAATAAAATAAGTTTTGTTGTTGTCGGTGATGGTGGTGATTTAGATCTGTTGAAAGAAAAAGTTGTGACGACCCCTATGGTAAAGGTTGAGTACATGGGTGAGGTTGTCGGTGATGAGCTTGAGTATTTGTTGATATCTCAGTGTGATATATTGATTGCGATGGGGACTTCCGCGCTCGAGGGTGCAAAGCTTGGAGTGAAA
>CAXBDQ010000064.1:0-4889 GCA_963974675.1 uncultured Porticoccus sp.
TGAAGACCTGTTTGTTTTAGATTTTTTCAACTCGGTTGAAGATATTCAGTCAGCATTCGATCCTTTCTACACAGCAACGTCATTGTCCCAAGCTACAGATATAAACGTGCTGCACGAGTTGAAAGATGAAATGGACGATGTCGGTGTGTACGAATGGTATGAAGTTGAAGACTTTGTTACGCGTTATTTCAAGAATGAAGACGCCCAGACACTCAGTCCAATCATTGATGTTGCAGCAGCACGGTTTGACCATGAGCTGGAGCTTGAAGCTGAAGCTAAAGTGGACTTTAAGATTAAAGCCAAACAGTTCGTTAAAATCTATGGGCAGATGGCTTCTATCATGCCTTATGAAATGGTCAGCTGGGAAAAACTGTTTTGGTTCCTTAAGTTTTTAATACCGAAATTGAAAGTGGAAGATCCCGATGCTGATGCTATTGATGAGCTTCTCGATTCTGTCGATCTGAGTTCATACGGTTTGCAACGTGTGAAGCTTAACCACAGCATTAAACTTAGTGACCAAGAAGCGGAGCTTGATCCTCAAAATCCGAACCCACGTGGGGCGCATGGCGGTGAAAAAGAAACTGACCCGCTGGATGAAATCATTCGCACATTTAATGAACGATGGTTCCAAGGCTGGAGTGCCACACCTGAAGAGCAAAAGGTTAAGTTCGTGAACATCGCTGAGAGTATCCGCAATCACCCAGATTTTGAATCTAAATACAAAAACAACCCAGATCCTCATAATCGAGATTTGGCCTTCGAAAAAATGCTCAAGGAAATTATGCTGCAACGCCGTAAAGATGAACTTGAGCTCTACAAGTTGTTCGCAGGAGATTCAGCATTTAAAGCCTCGTGGACGCAAAGTATGCAACGAATGGTAGGTATGTAGGTAGGTAGAAAGGAGTGATGGTTTGCTGAAGGCAGTCTCAGAGTTATTAGATGGGTCACCAGGCCTGAAAGGACGTCAAATTGCCAAGGAGCTGGGGCTGGATAAGTCTCAAGTGAACTCGTTTCTTCACAAAAACCAGGATACGTTTGTGAAAAACTCAAATCATGAATGGTGCTTGATACGGGCTCAGCATGTGGAAATTGATTTCGGTACAGGTTGGATTGATGAGAAAGCCTTTGAGAGTGCTATCGGTAAGCTTGCGTACCAAAAAGATGCAACAAAGGTAACATTTAGATTCGGCATCGATTGTAAGTTTTTGCTGATAGCATTGGCCCGTTTTCTTGCTCTCGCGAATCAGCTCACTGCTATTGGGAAGGATGTGGTGATAGATACTACAGCATGTCCTAATACACACAGTTTTTTTAGCAGAAATGGCTTCTTTGATTATCTTAATCAAAGTGTAACTTGTTTCCCTGAAAGGCCCGCGATGTCAGCTGCTAAAACTTATCGGGATAATAGCGATACCTTGGTCGAACTAGGAGAGATTGCACAGCCAACCCAAAACAAAGAGCTTGTAATTCGTTTGGGCGACAGGTTTGTAGAGCATTCTTCAGCCAGCTATTTCTTAGCGGCTAAGACTGTTTTTTCAGAGCTTGTAGGCAACGTTACTGATCACAGTGAATCCAAAATACCTGGACTAGCAGGTCTGCAAGTGTATCGACCGTATAATAAACCAAAGCATATTCAAACAGTCATATCCGACTCTGGTTTAGGTATTGCCGCTACCTTGAGAACAACATTACAAAGTGAACATCCGAAGTTGTACGCACAGTTTTCAGCGGAAACTGTTGAGAATGACATTGCGCTCGTTCAAAAAGCATTTACATCTGGTGAGGTTAGTCGCTTTGGTAAAGGCCGGGGGCTAGGCTTTAAGAGTAGTCGAGAGCACGCTAGCAAAGAGAAAGTTATCATTGTAATTAGGCAGCTAACTTTCTCATTGGCTTTGGAATACTCGAAGGGTCAACTTATCAATGTTTCTGAAGATCGAGGGTTGGTCCCTATCACAGGAACCCATATCTGCTTTGACTTCTATGTTGACAATTTCTGATAAATAGTGTCAACTTAAGCAGATGAAACAGTTAACTCATAAAATTCTTCTTTCAGAAGTCGTAGGTTCTGACCATGCCTTTGGTAACGATGAAGGTAGTGAAGCCTATGTGAAGATTAAAAAGATCGTTGATGGTCACCCATCATGCGATATTTTTGCTATCAGCTTGGAAGGCATTCGATTCACTGATGCTTCATTTCCTCGTGAAAGTATAATCTCGTTGGCTAAAGCATTAAAAGGAGAAAAAGGTTTTTACCTTTTTAATGTACCGAGTCGTGACCTTCTGGACAATTGGTCTTATGGCGCTACAGCCAAGGATCAACCTCTTCTAGTCAAGAGCGATAGCGGTTACGAAGTGCTTGGTGTAAAACTCAGTGCGACTGTCAAAGAGCTTCTAGATTTTGTTATTGCAAAAAAGACAGTGACTTCGTCACATGTATCTAAGCACTTTGACATTTCAGCACAGAATGCCAGTGGTCGATTAAAGAAGCTTCATGCTACAGGTCTTGTGTTAGGGCAAAAAGAAGTGGCAGAGTCAGGTGGACTGGAATTTGTCTACCGATCAATTGTGTAGTTTTTTTTGGTTTTCTGGTTAATCTGCTTGCGTTAATCAGAATTGAA
Organism: uncultured Porticoccus sp.; assembly: GCA_963974675.1. Taxonomy (GTDB): domain Bacteria; phylum Pseudomonadota; class Gammaproteobacteria; order Pseudomonadales; family Porticoccaceae; genus Porticoccus. Next base: position 2,619 of record CAXBDQ010000064.1, read on the forward strand.
GTTTATTATTTGATCAGATCCTTTGGATCTTTTTTATTAATATCTGATAAATGTGATTAAGTTAAGCAGAATAGGAGGCTTTATGGCTACAAATCCCCCATCAGGTGACGGACACAGAAACGGTGCCGTTAAAGGTAGATCTCAGACTCAGACGCCAAGCGGACATTGGGTAAAGCGAGATGCTGATACTGGTCGATTCATGGATGTAAAGACATCTGACAAAACGCCTTTTAAAGGCGTCAGGAAGGAGAAATAGTTTGGCTAATGGTAAAACCCATTTGGTCGTCGGGGCTGCGGTTGGTTTAACCGTTGCCCTAGCGGACAACAAAAAACAAGCTGTCAGTCACCATCCTGTAACTGCCATTACGGTTGGCTCTCTATTTGGCAAGCTTCCAGATATTTTGGAACCCTCTTTGGGTAACCCTCACCATCGCCAGTTTTGCCACAGTCTATTGGTGTTAACTGCACTAGGTGTTGGTCTTAAACATTTGTATGAGTGGCAACCGGAAGAGGCAATTGATAAGTGTCTTCGCGGGCTGGGGCTAATAGCCGGATGTGCTTATGTCAGTCACTTGCTCTGTGATGCGACAACACCGCGCTCACTTCCGTTAATTGGCAAACTATAGGAGTTTTGAATGGTCGTTGAAGTCACGAGGCACATTAAGCGTCCTGTTGAGCGGGAGCTTTGGGCTCGCGCAGCTGCTCGTTGTCAGTTTAGCGGGTGTAATAAATTGTTATACAAATCAGCGGTGACCCAGGAATCGGTCAATGTCTCTCAAAATGCTCATATTTACGCATTTTCTGAGAATGGGCCTCGTGGTTGGGGACTCTTTAAAACCAAGCCAACCAGCTTGAATGACGTCAGCAACCTCATGTTGATGTGCTATGACTGTCACAAAAAAATTGACCAGAAAGGCAGCGAAGACAGGTATCCAGCCGATCTCTTGATTAGTTGGAAAATGCAGCATGAGCAACGTATAGAAATCCTCACAGGCATTGCTCCTGATCGCAAATCAAATGTTGTTTTATATGGTGCCAATATTGGAACTGAAAGATCACCGATTAATTATCACGGTTGTGTTGAGGCAATGTTTCCGAATTGGTATCCGGCAACTGAAAAGCCAGTGACACTATCCATGGTATCAGAGCTGAAGGATCACTCTGAACAATATTGGCAAGCAGAGTCGCAACACCTAACGAAGCGTTTTCAAAGTAAAATTTCATCGATTATCGAAGAGGATTCTTGTAAGCATTTTTCATTGTTCGCGTTAGCTCCTCAGCCATTGTTAATAAAACTTGGCGCTTTGCTTACCGACAAAATTGAGGTCGAGACTTATCAGCTGCATCGAGAGCCTAAGGGCTGGTTTTGGCAAGACTGTTCAGATGATTTTGAGTACATCATCAACAGACCTCAAAATATGGAGGGGAAGCCTGCCCTAGTACTTTCTTTGAGTGACCATGTGTCGCATGAGCGAATTACTCGGGTTATAGGGCCAGATACATCGATTTGGGAAGTGACTATCAAGCAGCCTCATAATGATTTCATGCAGTCAAAGCAGCAGCTCTCTTTGTTCAGAAAGTGCATAAGAAAGCTGATTGTTGAAATCAAAAATACACACGGGGATGCCACGCCACTGCAAATATTTCCTGTGATGCCAGTATCGTGTGCCGTCGAATTAGGACGGGCCAGAATGCCTAAGGCTGATATGCCATGGCTTATTTATGACCACGACATAAAAACACAACAATTTGTAGTGGCAGTCGAGCTTCGAGGAGACCTTCATGAGTAATACTAAAAGTAACGATGTTCTAAACACAATTCTGGAAAAAATTGAGCTACCAGAGAGTGCTTATGAAAAGGCTGAAAAACGCTATAAGGATCTAGGTGATTGGTTACATCGCCCAGAGTCAACATGCGTGAATTTTGATCCCCACGTGTTTTCTCAAGGTTCCTTTCGTCTAGGTACGGCGATTAGGCCCGATTCAGAAGAACAGTATGACCTAGACATGGGGTGCAATCTTCGGCGTGGCCTGGATAAAACGTCTATCACTCAAAAGCAACTAAAGCACCTAGTCGGTCATGAATTAGAGCTTTATCGAAACGCCAGAGGAATTAAGGAAGAGCTAGCCGAGAAGAAACGCTGTTGGCGCTTAGAGTATGCCGATGGTCTTAGCTTTCACATGGACATAGTTCCGTGTGTGCCAGAGAGTGATACAGGAAGAGGACTGTTGAAAAAGCGGATGGTCGAAAACTCTAAGTTTGATGAAAAC
>CAXBDQ010000065.1:0-4844 GCA_963974675.1 uncultured Porticoccus sp.
CAACTAAAACAATGGGTTAAAGATAATACGGCTTAGTTATCTGGGTCAGCCCCTAGAATATTTGGGGTTTGGCGAAAGTGAGAGTCCAGTAAGTATTCATTGGGCGTTAAGGTACCTTTGTTTACGGCCGGCAAAGCAGGTGCAATTGAATGGGTAAGTTAGGCAAAGTTTTGTCTCTGGCTCGACAAATAAAGACAGAGCAAGGGGTGTGCTTAGTCACTCAATTTTATGAAATTTTTTATCTCTATGTGAGTAGGGGCTTAGGCCCCTTTCTGTATTTTGAGGCATCACTTTGGCGAAGGGATCTTTCTTTGGCGGAGAAAAAACGTTTTATGAATGCAGCACAATATAGTGCTCGTATTGATCAATTGAACCCTAGAGAGTACCGAAAATTTGCACAACATAAGTTGGCAGAAAAGTCTTTGCTTACCTTGATGGGATTTCCTACTCCGACATTTATCGGTTTTTATAGTGAAGAGGGCGGGAGCGATACCAAGGGGATATCATTAGATACCCTTGATAGTTTAGAGGCGCTTTTGTGTAAATATGAAAATCATGTGGTGTGTTTCAAAATGGCAGAAGGTTGGGGTGGCGAGGGATTTACTGCCGCTAAAATTAGTAAAACTGCTGAGGGGTTAATCCTTGAGAATTTGGCGGTGCAAGGTAAAAGATATTTATTGGCTGATTTTTTTAGCGAATATTTACAGGATAATGTTGGTAAAGGTTTATTGATTGAAGAATATTTTTATCAGCATCAAATTCTTTCACAATTTCATTCAAGCAGCCTTAATACATTAAGAATTTGGGCGACCAAAAATCGTAATGGCATTGAAATTCTTGGGGCCGTGTTAAGACTAGGGCGAGATAACCAGGTGATTGATAACGCGTCCCAAGGTGGGCTCATTGTGAATATAGATCTCGATACAGGTAAGCTTGAAGAATTAACAGATACAGGGATTTTACGTGTTTCTTACAAGGTTCATCCCAGTACAGGTTGTCAGATTGAGGGTGTCGAGTTACCCCATTGGGAAGCATGTATAAACCTGTCTAAACGAGCGTTAGCGGCATTTCCCGGTATAAAATTTGTTGGCCTTGATATGGCTATTGGCCCTGATGGCCCTGTCATTGTTGAATTAAATCCTGAGCCAGATCGTAAAAGTGCGCGAAACTTTGGTCGACCATTGACTGATCTTTTAAGTGATTGATGGCGATAAAATGTACTCTAAAGTTCGTATTAACGCGTACGCTTTTTTTTATGGTCGGTGGTTGATGATGTCTGCCCCCTGTTAACTACCTTCTTTGAAGATCTTTTTGTGTCCCCGGTCTTTACTTTACTTTTAGATTTTTGGTCTTTGACGTTACCTCTTGTTTGGCGAGCGGTATTGGGGATAGCTTCAGTTAGGGCGTTTTTGTGTTTTTTCGGTTTCTTAGGTTTCTTGGGGAGAAGGTTTAATTTCGATTCTGGGATATTGTGGTTTGGCTCAAAACCATCTATCAATTTTCGAGGTAACAACCGTTTGATGAGCCGTTCAATTTCACTTAATTCCTTAAATTCATCCGCGCTGACAAGTGACACGGCCTGTCCGGTGGAGCCTGCTCGCCCCGTGCGGCCTATTCGATGAATATAATCTTCAGGGACGATAGGCAGATCAAAATTGACGACCTGTGGTAGTTGCTCTATATCTAAACCACGAGCAGCCACATCGGTGGCGACTAGAATTTTCACAGTGCCTTTTTTGAAATCAGCTAGGGTTTTAGTTCTAACAGCCTGGCTTTTGTCACCATGAATGGCCGCTGCTTTAAGCCCCTCATTTCGCAAGTGGGTTGTTAGGCGGTTTGCCCCTTTTTTGGTTTTGGTGAAAACTAGTATTTGGCTCCACTTGTGATGACGAATCAGTGCGGATAGTAGTTCAGGCTTCTGTTTTTTGTCTACTGGGCATATCCACTGCTTCACGGTGGTGGCTGTGGTATTTTGCGGGTTAATCGAGATCTCGATAGGGTTATTAAATAGTCCTTTGGAAAGCTTATGTACATCAGTAGAAAGAGTTGCTGAGAACATCAAATTTTGGCGTTGCTTGGGAAGTAGTGCCAAAATTTTGCGTATATCATTGATAAAACCAAGGTCGAGCATTCGATCGGCCTCATCCAAAACCAGTACTTCTAATTCCTCAAACTTCACAGCATTCTGGTGGTATAGATCAAGCAATCGTCCCGGTGTGGCCACTAAAATGTCGACGCCTTTTCGTAGTTTCATCATCTGCGGGTTTATTTTTACCCCGCCATAAACCACTGTGGATCGGAGGGGTAGATGTCTGCCATAAATGGCAGCGCTTTCTGCAACCTGGGCGGCCAGTTCGCGGGTTGGTGCTAATATCAGGGCTCTGGCCTGGTTGCCCTTGGCGGGCGCACCTTTGATGAGTCGCTCAAGAATGGGGAGTATAAAGCTTGCTGTTTTTCCTGTGCCTGTTTGGGCGGCAGCCATTACATCGTTGCCTTGCAATATCAGGGGTATTGCTTTGACTTGAATAGACGTCGGTATTTCATAGCCCTGTTGATTTATAGCCTCAAGGATTTTTGGTGATAAGCCAAACGTGGCAAAGCTCATGATATTTCTCGAATATTTAATATAAAGTATATTGTTAAGTATTTATTGTATCTATTTGATTATATTATTTTTATGTATTAATTGTTTGCTTCAAGATTAAGGGTTTTAATTATACACGCAGAGCTATGGGCCTTCCTCAACTTACAGTGCTGTCTTTTACAGAAGGAGGATAGCTTGGTTAGGTCAAGCGCGAATAGGTTGTGTTCTGGACCAACCTTGATCAAGGCGAAAGAGTTTATATTCTAGACATAGACTTAATAATAGAGGGCTCTTATGCTGCATAGAGTTCGTTTCTTGGTTCTATCCTTTTTCTTCTTTGAGCAAGGAGCGATTGGGTAGAAAGTCCAAGCGTTTTTATATCATAAGATGAGGTTAAGGAGAGTGTTATGAAGCAGAGCTTTAGGGAACAGGGTTTTATTGACGTGCGGCCAATGGGTTCACACGGAACATTTTTAACCGTACTGTTTTTTGCCTTAATGTTGATGTCGCCATTTGCAGCCTCTGAGCACCATGAACGCATTTTTACTATTCAGGTTGTCGGTGAAGGTGAGGTTGCTATTGCACCTGATATTGCGGCCATTAGTGTGGGAGTGGTGAAAGAGGCGAAAACTGCACGAGGGGCACTTACGGCAAATAATACTGCCATGTCTAAGGTGTTGGGTGCGATGAAAGTAGAAGGTATTGCTGACAAAGATCTTCAAACCTCAGGCTTTACTATTTCACCTCGATACTTCTATCCACCACGTGAAAATAATCAGCAACAAAAACCACCAACGATAGTGGGTTATACCGTTAGTAATAACCTGTCTGTGCGTATTCGTGACCTAGAAAAAGTGGGTGAAGTTTTGGATCTTGTGGTTACCTTGGGTGTGAATTCAGGTGGCAATATCCAGTTTATGAATGACAATCCTAAACAAGTGCTGAAGCGGGCTAGACAGGCTGCCATGGCAGATGCCATTGATAAGGCAAAAACACTAGCAGATGCAGCAGGTGTGGACTTGGGTAGAATTTTGGAAATTTCAGAAAATTCAAGTTCACCACGGCCTATGCCAATGGCGAGAGGTAAATTTGCTGCTGAAGCGATGATGGCGGAGGCGGTCCCTATTGCCAGTGGTGAGAATACCTATCATGTGACAGTTAATGTTAATTGGGAAATTAGCCAGTAATTGCTAACGTTTGCGTTTACCATTCATTGCTATCAGGGTAGTTATAGCTTTATGACGATGGCTATCGTTACTTTTATAATTTGTTTAAAAATGGGCTGGGAGGCCTGCCATGAGAAAAACGACTTTTTTTATAGGAATGTCATTGCTGTTGCTTCAGCTACCCGTTAACGCAGGAAGTTGGTGGGATACAGGCAAAGAGTTATTGGGCGGTGTCGTCGGGGGAGAAACAGGAGATACGGCTAATAATGCAACCAAGACATTATCTGGGCTTAGTGTCGAAGATATTAGTGCCGGTTTAAAAGATGCATTGAAAGTGGGCACTGAGAATGTTGTGGCCCAGCTGGGCAAGCCAGAAGGCTTTAACCTTGATGAGAATATCCATATCCCGCTGCCTGCTGAAATTGAGCAGGCCAAAAAACTGTTGGATTCGGTTGGCATGGGTAATATGTTGGGTGAGCTGGAGACCAAGCTGAATCGAGGTGCAGAAGCGGCAACACCCAAGGCTAAAGAGTTATTTTTGACAGCAATTAAAGAAATGAGTATCGAAGATGCCAAGAAAATCTATAACGGACCTGATGATTCGGCGACTGAATACTTTAAGGAAAAAATGAGTGGGCAGCTAGCGGATGAAATGCGTCCTGTGATCGAAAAAAGTCTCAGTGAAGTAGGGGCAGTACAAACCTACGATGCCATTATGAGCCAATATAAAACCATACCCTTTGTACCGGATATTAAAGCCAACCTCACTGAGCATGCCGTGAATAAGGGCATGGATGGCATATTTTATTATCTGGCTCAGGAAGAAGCAGCTATTCGCAAGACCCCGTTAAGCAAACTACAGCGTTGTTGAAGAAGGTATTTGGTCAGTAAATAACTTTTTTGTCGTTTTTTGGATGGGGCTAACAGACGAGACTAAAATAGATAAAACAATCCAATCCAATCCAAGCCAAGCAGCGAGGGCCTTTCGAATAGTCGCCACCGTTTGGATTGCCGAGGTTTCAGCAACATCTTTTATAGTTTTTGGGGCTGACCCAGATAACTAAGCCGTATTATCTTTAACCCATTGTTTTAGT
>CAXBDQ010000066.1:0-4728 GCA_963974675.1 uncultured Porticoccus sp.
ATACGATCCAATATACGGCTTCGCAAGACAGTACGCCCTGACCGGGGATAAGCGCTGGTTTCAGTTGATGGACGATTTGGCTCGACATGTTGTAGACATCGACATCTATCATACCGATGAAGATCGAGTCGAATACAACAACGGACTGTTCTGGCATACCGACCACTATCTGGATGCCCATACGGCTGCACACCGGACCTTCACCCGCCACAACGAGACCAGCTCAACGCCAGGACAGACCGGAGGCGGGCCAGCGTCCGAACATTGCTATACTACTGGCTTGCTGTATCACTATTACCTGACAGGCGCACCGGCGTCGCGGGATGCGGTTCTGCAACTAGCCAATTGGATACGGACCTCCCACGAGGGCCAGGGCGGTCTACTAGAGCAACTGCTGGCGCTGAAGAAATATGATTTGCCGAAGCTGAAGGCGTTACTGAAAGGCGAACACCCCTCCCCGCACCAATATCCGTTTACCAGGGGTACCGGCAATTACCTCAATGCCCTGCTGGACGCCTCGCTACTGGAACCCGGTGAGGACTGGCTGGAACATGCGGAAGGAGTCATTCGCAAAACCATCCATCCGGCAGATAATATCGAAAAACGAAATTTGCTGGAGGTAGAAACCGGCTGGTCGTACCTGATATTAATGACCAGTATTGCTCGCTACCTTTACCTCAAGAGAGAGGCAGGAAACACCGATGTCCACTACAGCTACGCCCGGGCTGCATTTACGCATTACGCCAATTGGATGCTGGAGAATGAGCGGCCTTTCCTGTCCGATCCGGGGCAACTCGAGTTCCCCAACGACACTTGGGTAGCCCAAGATGTACGCAAAGCCATGCTGATGTTTCAGGCCGCAGAACTGGATCCAGCGCGCGCGGAAGACTACCAGAATAAAGGGAGCCAGTGGCTGGCGGATCTCTGCGACGCTCTGGCCCAGGGTAAGCAAAAGCACTACGCCCGAATCCTGATCATATTAATTCAGAACTATGGGCCACAACAGTTCACTTCATCCAAAGGCTTGGCGCAACTTACTGATGATCCGTCGCCAGCGAATGACAACCGGCCTCCCAGCCTTACCTGGGGTGAGCTCGCAACCAGGATAGTTGGCCGCCTGATCCGCGGAATACTTGCATTCCGGCCTGCCAAGGAACGTGCCTGGATTCACGCACGACTGGATCGTACTTAACATGCGAATATTCAAACGTCTCGTAAAATCGGTATTTCTGGCGCTCGCGACCCCCCTGTCTTTATTGTGCCTGCTGTTCAGTCAGCTGGGCAATGCCGACGGGGTGTTCGCGTCGTTCTCACAGGGTCTAAGCCTGATACCCGGTAAATTTGGAGTCTACCTTCGGGCGGCTTTTTACCGTCTGGCCTGTCCAGCCACCTCTGACGAAATTTCAGTGGGCTTTATGACCATACTGTCCCACCGCAACACCAGTATCGCCAAAGGGGTTTATATCGGGCCACAGTGCAATGTCGGAATGTGTTCCATCGGAGAAAACACTTTGATCGGCAGTGGTGTGCATATTCTAAGTGGAAACCGCCAGCATGAGTTCACGGATATTCAAAAGCCCATCCAGGACCAAGGCAGAGTCTTTGAAAAAATCCGGATAGGTGCTGACTGCTGGCTGGGCAACACGTCGCTGCTGATGGCGGACCTGGAAGACCACAGCATCCTTGCAGCAGGCAGCGTCCTGACGAAACCCTCAGCCAAAGGGGATATTCTCGTGGGGAACCCTGCTAAATGCATCAACAACCGGTTCAAACCGAACTCGCCATCCTCTCCTGAATCTATAAAGGGATCAAAATGATGGGGACAGTATCAGAAGCAATTTACTTTCGATCACCGACCTTTCTGCAAAATGTGTTGGTGTCTGCTTATGGATACAAGCTCTACCATAAGCGCTACTCAGGCTCCCGTTACCGCGAACTTCTGGAACAGGTTCGCCGCTGCAGGTCCTGGAGTCCCGCAGAGATCGAAGCGCATCAAAGTGAGCGCCTGCACCAAATGGTGAAGCACTGCCGTCAGAATATTCCTTACTATCAGCAACAGTTTGCCGAGCATGGACTGCATGAAAAGGACATTACCACTACTGAACACATTACGCGGTTACCAATCCTCGAAAAGCAGACTCTCAAAGAACATTCCGGACTGTTTCAACAGCCCGGTGTAAAACCCTTTATGCTCCAGCACACCAGCGGTAGCACGGGCACGCCACTGGCACTGATGGTCAACGAAGAGACCTATAAACTTACCATGGCGCTACTTGTTGAACATGAGGAACACAACGGCGTTCCATTCGGTGCGAAGCGGGCAACATTTGCGGGACGTATGGTTCAGCCCGCGAGCAACATGACTCCCCCTTTTGCCAGAATGAACTGGGCCGAGAACCAGAAGCTGTTTTCCAGTTACCATCTGAATAGCCGGACGTTCCCTTGGTATCGGGCAGAGCTCGACCGGTTCCAGCCGGCCGAGCTGATCGGCTACCCGTCTGCGATTTGCGAACTCGCCTCTCATTACCTAAAGTCCAATTCCAAACCGGGTTTTCAACCAACATCGGTTATTACGAACTCCGAGACACTCCTCCTATGGCAACGGGAAAGAATTGAATCTGTATTTGGGTGCCCAATTTACGACTACTATGGAACTGCCGAATATGTAATGTTTGCCGGGCAGGACAAGACAGGGCTCTATCAACCAAACCCTATAATTGGAATTACAGAAGTTGAAATAAGTCCAGACTCAGATGATACAGGCAGATTATTGGCCACCACGCTGACTAACAAACAAATGCCATTACTTCGGTACGATCTTGGCGATACAGCAACGTTAATGAATGCTTCCGGGACAACTATTGGTACACCAGCGCTAAAGTCTATCAACGGGAGGATCGATGACTACATCGAAACAAGCGATGGGCGCCTAATTGGGCGAATAGACCACATTTTTAAAGGCGTTGCAGGGATCAAAGAGGCTCAGGTCAGACAAAATTTCCCCGGGAAAGCCACAATTGTGATCGTGAAAAACGGCATTGAGGCAATAAGCGAAGATCGACTCAAGAGGAATCTTCGAGAAAGAACCGAAGAAGGGTTTCAAATCGAAATTCGTTATGAGGACTCAATTGTCCGAGGCAATAATGGGAAATTCAGGTCGGTAATCAGGACCAAAAAAAACAGTTAAAAAGGATGATCTCCAATGCCCGATGAACAGGAAAGTATGACGTTAGAAAATTCTACACAATATAATAATCGTATATGGATCTCATGGGAGCGGCAGAGGCGAACCATAACGCTGAGTCAGGAATTCAATGCGAAACTTTTTATCGTGAAAAATAAACGAAACGGGCTATTTCGCTACCCTGAATTAATTGTTAAAACCGTGCAGATAATTTTTCGAGCAAAGCCAAAATACGTCTTCACCCAAAATCCCTCTATCGTCTTAGCGGCTTTGGTTTGTTTTCTAAAAAAACCTTGCAAATTTACAGCAATTATCGATCGCCACACAAATTTTAAACTAAACCATCGAAATTCTTATAAATTAAAATGGATTCTTTTCAAGTGCTTGAGCAATTATAGTTTATCAAATGCCGACCACACCATCGTAACCAATAAATACCTGAAATTGCTTATTAGAAACCACACTAAAAAAACGTCCGTACTTCCGGACAAAATCCCGAATCTAACGCCCCCAAGTGAGCTGGGCATTAGATCTCGTAATTCCAAACTTACAGCCTTCTTCATCTGCACTTTTGCCGATGACGAACCCTACCGTGAGGTGTTCGCCGCCTTCAAAGATTTTCCGGAAATTTGTCTCAAGGTAACCGGAAATTATGATGGAGCACTGGATCTCTCAGAAATTAAAGGCCTCCCGTCAAATATAAAACTTCTTGGCTTTGTAAGTAATCAAAGCTACATCGATCATCTTTTCAACTGTGATTTTACCGTAATCTTGACAAACCAAGAGTTCACATTGAATTGTGGGGCTTATGAATCGCTCGCAGCGAAGAAACCAATGCTCCTTTCCGATACTAAGACTATTCGATCGTATTTCACCTTTGGAGCTAATTATACAAAATTAGATTCATTGGAAAACATTCGTGCTGGTATCAACTCTATCAAAGCTGAGTTAGAAAAAAGAGAACGTGAGATTCTCGATCAACTTCCTTTGATGGAAAATACTTGGAAAAAAGCGTTTGCTGAAACCGACGCTTTTTTTATAAATTAATAATAATCTCATATATAAAACACGAACCAGAACTAAGATACATTCATTCCACAAGAAAGACGAATTATGAGCTTGCAATATAGAGCAGACATACAAGTTTTAAGAGGTCTCGCTGTATTAATGGTGGTAATATTTCATATTTCGCCCACTATAATGCCTGCTGGTTATTTTGGAGTGGATGTGTTTTTTGTAATATCTGGCTTCCTAATGTGTTCGTTATATAAACCGAATTCCGAAGGAAAGGTGATTTCCGCTTTCTATTGGAGACGCTTCTCCAGCATAATACCCGCTTATCTTCCCCCTCTGCCAGCCTAGCCCGAACTTCTCATAGTATCCCATCACGGTCGGTTGCCTGAGCGCATCCCGGTTTCCGGTGTCTCACTCGGGTTGTTTTTGGTCAGAAGTTAACCGATTCCCGGCGTTCGGACACAACTCCCCCTATCCCCCATTGGTGTCGGGCCGGGGGAGCCCGGTCATCTAAGTGGGTACCAATCGCT
>CAXBDQ010000067.1:0-4595 GCA_963974675.1 uncultured Porticoccus sp.
ATGATTGCCCGGAACGTAGATGATCTCCTGCCCGGCAAACCGTTCCGCCGCCCAAGCGAGGCCTTCCGTTGTACGATGAATGTCTCCTGCGAGGATAACCACATCCGTGGCCACATCGAGCAACTCACGACCTTCCTGAAAACACTCAACGTGCAAATCTGACAGTATCCGTAAGCGCACAGTTTTATCTCCTTGGGAAACCGGGGAGGGACGCAATCCGCCCGACGTTCCCTATATTATTTTAGATTACCTACCGGGTTTTGAGCGTTGAATAACCTTTGCCAGAATCCGTACGTGGGGATCTTTTGTTGGTACCGACAAAAAATATAAACAATTATGAAAAATACTGGGATTGCCAAGCTAGGAGCCAATAGTATTCTTCCCGTCGGCCCCCATAAATTGAGCAGGATGTTACCCAAAGCGAATGCCAATAGAGAGTGTTTTCCAAGAGGAGATAAGAAGGCCGCTATTCCATGCAGCTTTGGGAAGCGCTCAACGACGAATTTAATTAGGCTGAGCGTGGCCAGACAGTAAAATGACCCCATTAAAAAGTAAAGTATACTGCCTGCGCTACGAAGTCGGCCATAAGCGTACTCTGTCATTAGCTCTTTAACAGATCCGTTTTCTGTTATCCCCCATACTAATAATGAAGCAATTAAACAAGCACCTCCCGCTACTGCAGAAAATAAATAGACTTTATCACCCTGTAAAACAAACTGGCCAGCGATCATCCCAAGTAAAATAAATATGAAAGCTCCCAAGACACTCGGGTTATTGGTAACATCTCCTGCACCTATAAGTTGGTTTATAAACACGCCGAAGAAGCCAAGATCAATGTTCTTACTAAAACTGATGACATGTGTCAGTAACACGACCGCTAAAAACAGAGGCATCAAGGCCAAGTGACCATGCTTCAATCGAAACCTCAGTATTATTGGCATCATTAGAAGGGCACCTGCGTATGTGAACAAAATATCTGTGTAGCGAGAGTTCTCAATAAACACCAGCGAACTGAAAAACACCGTTAAACTGATATATCCCCCGAGCAGAGCTGCTAAAGATACTAAGGCGCTCGACAAATAGCACTGATAAGCTCTTTTGAACATACGACGACCCGCGCTTGCCACTCCCTCCTTCTTAGCCCTCTTGACGTAGACAATCTCCATCATTACTCCGAACATGAAGATAAACAATGGCGTAGCCATCGTAGTAAAAATTGGATAATTCATTATCCAGCCACCTACATCTGGAACACCAAATGTTGGAATTGCATGGCTTAAGAGTGCCAGAATGAGAGCATAGGTTCGCGCCGTATCTATAAATACAATTCTCTCCCCTGAATACATAACCCACCCCGAGCAACAAAAAACAACCTGAAAATGACTGATCACTAAGGAAGGCCTGAATAATCCCCGATTTTCGTAAAATTTGATTAGAACCAGAAAAATCTGGATTTCCAGACACTATTCGAGTTTAAAGCAAGTCAACGGAAAATTGGGAGTAAATCAGCTCCTCCGTACGATCAAGAATCATCTTGTTCCTGAGACGTAATTGTTGTCAACTTTATACTTTACACTCTTATTATTCAGCCAGCATTTATTACGCTTGCTTAAGTTTGGATGTGTAGCTTTCGCATACGTAAACCCTGTGCATTTTGACGTTAACTCGCATGCTTGTAAACACTCCTTAGCACTGCTAACTTTAAAGCTATCATAATTATTCCCAACAAGATCATACCCTTTTAACAACAAAACGTCTTCTTCATGAACTAGAAATGCAAGACTATATAGATCCAATTCAGTTTCACTATAGTAACGACCTTTATACTCGATAATTTCATCCGTCTTAGACAACTCTTCCACCACTGAAGATTTAATCGCACCACTCTCATCAACAACTCCCTTAACCATCAATTCAGAAAATATAACAGCAGGATTTTTATTTATGGCCAGATCCTTAAATAAAGCATCAAACAAATGCTCAAACTTTACTGATAGCCCCGGGTCACTCTTCTGACAAAGATAAACGGAACCACCTATAACGATGGGAATAGCCAACAACCCAACGCATTTCAGAAAAACTCGTCTATTCATGACAATTTTTCTCCTTTAAGCTTCATAGATAGGTGGTCAGCAAGCCGTAATGCAAAGGCAACTATTGAAAAAGTGGGGTTAGAGGCAGCAGAAGCCGAAAAGACAGATGAGCCTGCTACGTACAAATTATCTATACTATGAACTTTACAACTTGCATCTACAACTGAATTATTGGCTGTTGTACCCATACGGGTTGTTCCAATAAAGTGGCCGCCACCCGTGATATTGTATAACTCAGGATTTGTTGTTGCACGCCCAATACCCGAAGCCAATAATTCTCTTGCGAATGCGTCCCAGCATTTTTTGGCTAGTTCTTGGTAGTCAAAGTTGAAATCTACACGCGCTTTGGGTTGTTTAAGGTGATCAAGATTACCACCAAGAGAAGTGTTGTTTTCCGCCTTCGGAACCATTTCAGAGCGAATTGTTGCATCAGAAACATAAACATCCCTCACATCGCCTAAAAAAACACAGCTTTCAACTGAATCCATTCTAAAGGAGACAGAAAAGCTCAATAAATTGTTTCTAAGACAATAATCGTCAGATAACTGTAAAGCATGAACCGGGCTTCTATTTTCAATCCCAAAAAATGGATACACCCTTTGCTTTAAAGTACGAACCACCTTCCCGTCCCAGCTTCCAGCCACTGGACATAACATTTTTTTACTTAACTTAAGTTTGCCTGCTGTATAGATATGAGGGTGGTCCATAAAGTAGTTACCAACTGGTGATTCAGGCGCAATCTTCGAGAGCTGAAGAAGTCTGGGATTACCGATACCACCACATGCCAAAACATAATACTTTGCCATAATCTGATGAGTTACATTTAAACTTCCATCAGAATCTTGAGCAATCAATATTTCTATGACGTTTCCGCTGGACAGTACTTTTGTGCAGGTAGCATCAAGTAGAACATGTACATTTTTAGAATTACGAAAATATAATTCATATTTTTCACCAAAACGCACTGGAGGGCTCAAGTAGTAAGGCTTGTATATAACATTATCTTCTTTGGAAAAATTCTGGATAGGTGAAATAAACGACTCTTTAGGCAACTCAAGAATATCAGCAGCATCCTTATAGTATGGACTTATATCCTCATATTTTATAGGCCACTCTTTGTTCAAAAAAGAACGCTTCTCTAGCGTGGCACAGTAACCACCCCATATACTTGACATCCCTCCAAACTTGCGTTGTGCATGTGCAGCATAGTAATTGTTTGAGAGATCACCTATTGCCTCAACTTCTGATAATTTTTTTATCTCAGGTTTACTTTCTAGCCCTCCACTTTCTATCAGCAACACTTTAGCCTTACTTTTTTCGGAAAGCCTTAGAGCCAGGCTAATTCCAGCAGGTCCTGCCCCTACAATTGCAACGTCATAATATTTATCGGTTATTTCGTTTATAAACATAACCATGCCTTTTATCAAACACCTAAGCACTTAATGCTCGTGCGCAGAATGACCTTTATATGGCTGCTGGACTAAGCCGCCAATGCCACAGTTATCGGATTGTGCATAAGGATAAATTAATTTGGGCTCTGGGCCGGAAGGGCGGATCGAGTGACAGACACACATCAATGACAGCGGGTTTTGGCCTCTTTAGATCCTTCACGGGGCGGTTCCTTGTTGTGGTTTAGTTTAGATTAGCTCCCAACTACCTGCTTTTCTAGCTTTCGGTTGCATGGTCGCTCGGCTCACAAGGAACGATTGGTTTCCAATCACCGGATTATCTTGGCAGTAACGCTAACCACCGGCTGCTGGCTGACCGTGGTCGCCAGCCCATACAAACCCTCCAACGATTCAATCCTGATTTCACCGGAGAACAGAATACGCTTCAGGCTCTCCCAGGCTATATTCAATCAGGGAAAGATCTGACAAAACTTCCTTTATCTATCCGCTAAAGCGGCTTACCGAAGCGCTTAATCGCTCACGGGAGCCTCATTGATATCCTACATGAGAAAATGAATCCTGCTGCTCATTTATGAGTTGAGCTCGCTACTGCCACAGAAAATAAATCTGCCCCAGTCTTTTGTTGCTTTTCCTGTTGCAGAAAGCAATTGGGCTGGCGAACAACAAGTACAAGTTTGCTCGCGGCCTATTATCGTTGTAGTTTCTATACGCACCGCCTAGGAAGGGCCTTGAGTAAAAGGATTTAAACGATGGAATCTGAGCAACGCGAACACATCTCCACAGTCATAAACTACTTCTGGGGCGAAGGCACAACGTCCCCTGAATCCGTAAATCAAGGCATGGCAGCCGTTGCCTATGAAGCTCTTCAGGAGGCGTAGTCCTGCTCCTCTGCAATGGACTTTGTTCCTCGTCCAGCCTCCGGCCGCCCCGGCATGAGCGATCTCGTTAAACAAGTAACAAAGATTGGAAAGCGAATCGCATCCAGTGATACGCAAGTTTACGAGAGCTGTCGCCAACGAGTAGCGATCAATTATCGAATCCAAATGGAAATGGCAAAACAGGGACTGTGACATGAAAAAACTGGTGCTATTAC
>CAXBDQ010000068.1:0-4454 GCA_963974675.1 uncultured Porticoccus sp.
CGTAGTAGTCGTTTATAGCAAAATCAGTGTACCTATCCATATCTTCATCAGAATCTAATAGCAGGGCATTATTCTTTAATACACCAAGAGCTCGCGCTGCAATTTTTATTTCTGAGCCATTAAGTTCTTTAAATAGCTTACTATTTAAATTTTTGCCTATAGCACGCAACTCATCATATTTGACTATATGTTCTTTCATTTCTTTGTTTCTCACTGCTACCATTCTGATTGGTAAATATATAATTTTATGTTTGCGAGCCAGACGCGCGCGCTCACCGGAAAAGAGTGAGCGCAGCGAGTGATTTTTCCAAGTGCAGCGTTTTTTAGGCGATGCCCGGTTTTCGCCCGCCATAAACTGCAAAGTTGTAATACTTCCAGATCACATCAACTTCGGAGTATCCTAAATTTATGAGCCAGGAAATTTGGTCCATAAGCTTCGCTGGCCGGTCTTCTTCCCGATATTGAGGAAGCCACCTATTCTCGATTTCTTCTTCGGAAACGTGTTTTTTCATGAAAGACCTCCATTTTTCCATATATACGTCTTGAATGTGATCACTAGAACCCAAGATCACATCGGCATTAAAGAACACACCGTTAGGGCGAAGGGATTCGTAAATCTTGCGATAAAAACCGGTTTTATCCTTATCCGTGACCAAATGATGCAAGGCCAGTGATGAGACCACGACGTCATAGGTGTCATCAAATTCGTAATCTTTGAAATCACCAGTTTGATATCGCACATCAGAGAATTCTGCCAACTTGAGCTTGGACATTTCAATCATGTTTTCGGCAAGATCGAGACAGGTTATTGTGGCCTGCGGAAAGATTTCCTTTATTCGCTTTGATATGGTTCCGGTTCCACATCCAAGATCGATAACGTTGATAACGCTTGATCTGTCAAAAGGTAACGCAGTCGCCATTCCATCTATCATTTCTGAATAATGAGGAATAAGTCGCAATATAATTTGGTCGAACTCTTTTGCTTCTTCTTCAAAGTGTTTTTTTACGACGTCCATTTCATATCCTCTGTTGCGCCTAAACGCCGCGTTAACGGGACGGAAAACTGCGTAGCAGTTTGGAGTTCCAAGACCAGCGCAGCTGGGCTGAAAGTTGAGCGCTTTGAGCCTTTATTTTGATTTCTATCCTGTGACTTTAGAACCCTTTCATTACCACAAGCGATTCAATATTTTCTCGACTCGATTTGACGTTATTGATTACTTCATTTGGGTCGGCATAACCAAGTGACATCCCACAAAATATCAATTCATTATCAGGGATGTCTAGCCTCTCTCTTACCGTTTGTTGCCACATTGACCACGCTGCTTGTGGACAAGTATGTAGACCTCGCTCTCTCGCCAATAACATTATGTTTTGCATCAACAAACCTAGATCGGCGAATTGCATCTGCTCCATTTGTTTATCAATGGTAATTATCAACCCAACCGGGGCCCCGAAAAATTCAAAATTTTTCCCTACTTGGGCGAGACGGCGCTCTTTATCATGTCTTGGAATACCGATGAGTGAGTACATGACCTCACCGGCTTCACGGCGACGGGAATTATACGGCTCCGTTAAGGCTTGCGGGTAAATATTGAACTCCGGCTCTTCACCGGAAGGATTTTTGGCATAACAATCGATTACTGCTTGGACCAAGTGATCTCTCTCACTACCTGCTACAACATACACCTTCCAAGGCTGAAGATTACCTGACGAGGGTGCTTGCAAGGCTGTTGTCAAAATCTCACGGATCAGGGATTCCGAGACTGGTTGATTGCAAAATGCTCGTACTGCCTTACGTGTATTGATTGCCTCTGTGACAGTTGATGCGGCAGAAAGATTCGGCATGCTCATTTATAAACTCTCCATTCCCAATCAATGAGTAATACAGGCTATCTAATACTTTGCTCATACCTGCTTGAACTATATAACATCGTATAATGGCTAACGCTTCAAAAAAGCGGCGCGCTTTTCAGCGTCCGTCTTGCTTGACTTGTTAATTGGCACTCCGCACCAGCTATGAAGAGCATGCGGCAATAAACTTTCTTCAATACCACGAAGTCTGAAAATTTGTTCAACGAAACGGCGTGAAGTATCTAAAGCATTTCTTGCGTGCGAATACTGGAGTGAATTGTAGCTGCTTGTTTCTGCCAACCCTTTGAATATAACACCTGTCCCACCCAAATCGACTGTGTCGTGCGAGCTTGTGAAATGTACTATAGAATTACGAAGTTCTTTCAACTTATAAAATTCTTTACCAGTTTCTTTGGACAGATCAACAGAGTTTCCAAGAATTTTGCGGGGCCAATTTTTGACTTTAAAGTCCAAGCCCTTTCTTTTATTGATGCCCCCTAATAGATAGGATTTATGCTCTTCGAAGCCGTCTTCCTCGACGACCACCCTGAAATAGAGGTTAAGGAAAACTTCGACAGCATTAACTGCCATCACTATTGCGAGCGCGGCCTCTTGGCGGGCGATGTTAGCATCCGTTGCCTGCTTACAACGAGCGACCGCCATTTCGACCATATGGAAGTAGTCCCATACAACGGCATTTGGAGATGAAAAATGATTCGAATCCGTCAAGATAATTCCTTGTGCCAATTAACGCCTGTTAAAAAGGCCGACGGCCTCATAACAATTATTAGCGGGAAGACCTTGTATGCAGGACGGTCCAGCCAAGAAACAATATAACCTGTTGAAAAAACAGTTGGATTATATTTTCCTATGGAGACAAGCATGAAAAACGTGAACCTTTCACGCCAGGTCTAAACAGAGAGGTGTATTTACCAGAGGCAGAGCGCTGCGCTTTCCTTTACGAGATGCCGACATAGTCCCTGTCCTGATTCAACACGTGCGGTGAATGTAGCAGATTCAATGATAGGCAACAAATAGCCTGGCATGGCAGGCCTGCAGCAGGTCTACGCAGATAAGGAGCCTGGCCTTTTGCCCCCAGGGACAAGGCATTAATGGTGGTATCGCGCTAGGTAACGCCGGAAGCTATAAACATTAATCCCCTTCCCGAATCCAGCTTGCTCTTCCTCTCACTGAACCGCCGTGGGTAGCCGAATTATCTGGAAACAGTGTTCGGGCATATTTTCAAGCATCTGCTCACCTGATTACCCATGAAGCTCAGCTTGCTCTTCGTGCCGATAGTGATAGCTCAAGTTTCGGCTGACACCCAACCCCTCTACGCAAACGAGCATTGCTGCTTAAGAATGGGGCAAGCTGGGGATGTCTGAGGCGACGCAGTCGTCGAGTTTCCCCAGCGGCCATTCTTAAGTACAACGCGCAGTGGATCGGCGAAGCCGACAAGTAGCGGGGTTGAGCATTTTGATGAACAGGGACGTTCGAATGTCGCGAGGCCATGGATGGCCAAGAGCGGCCTTGCTTCGCTCTTTGTTGCGTTTGACAAAGAATGACGCCGCCCGAGGGGGCGGAACAGAAACGTTCATCACCCGCGGCAGATCAGAACGCATGCCAAACCCTCAGCGTTTTTCTGATCTGCCGTTGTTAGGTTGGTGGTTCTATTGCGCCCCTGTCGGGCACGTTCATTTTTGACGCATCAAAAACGAACCAAAAAATGCTCTCCCCACGAAACCGCCCTGCGGGTACGCGCTTCGCGCTATGCCAGCCAACCTGAAGCGGGCAGATTCGGCATCCCTGCCTCAACTGCCAGGCTCGGCTCCTGCCTCGCCCCTACGGGCTTAATTCAGGTTGCTGACATCGGTTTGGAGGGGCGCTTGGTGTTAACCTGAGGCTTTTAAAGCTGGCTGAAGATTATGGGTAATCAGGAACAATGATGAATTTTGTCCGACTCAACCATTATGATTAACGCGTCTATCTGGTCAGGACTGCGCTGTTTTCACTGTGCCGCTGCACATCTAAGCTTTACCCGTGCTGCCGAAGCAATGAATATCACCACCGGCGCTGTTAGCCAGCAGATCAAACAGCTCGAATCCCGCTTGGGCTACAGCCTGTTTCAACGCAGCACACGGCAACTCCGTTTAACCGAGGAGGGAAAACACTTAGCGCAAGTCGTTGAGCAGGGTTACAGCACGATAGAGAGCACGTTGAACACCCTGGCAACCGCACAGCTACGCGGGCGGGTCCGGCTAGCAGTCATTCCTTCGTTCTGTCTGCAGTGGCTGGTACCCCGGCTGGGAGAATTTTACCGTACCTTCCCGGATATTGATCTGCACATAGACGCCCAGGATCAGCTGCAGGGGCTTAATCGTGCCAGCTATGATCTGGCGCTCGATTACCGCCTGCCAGGTCCGGATGACAGCGCCCCCCTGTTGAACGAATGGCTATTTCCGGTGTGCAGCCCTGACCTGCTAGACAGTATGCCGTCATTAACCGCCGCGGCGGACCTGCTCGCCTACCCGCTGCTCCACGACAGCGCTCCCTGGCTAGGGGCGGAGCGGGATGAAGAGTGGCTGCACTGGTTAACCGAGCTC
>CAXBDQ010000069.1:0-4177 GCA_963974675.1 uncultured Porticoccus sp.
TGATGATTAAATCCACGAGGTTGTCCAGAGCAACCAGTGAGCGTTTGTTGTAGACCGCACCCAGCGGCAGAGGCAAGCCCCTCGCAACTAAGTTAATCATACTGGCGAAGTTACCTTTCACTCCAGGCCCATAGACCAACGGCGGGCGAATAATAACAACTTCCATTCCAGTTTCAGCAGCGATATCACGCAATCCCTGTTCGGCTTCCCATTTAGAAATGCCGTAAGGGTCTTCCGGTGCGGGAGAGTCTTCAGATGTAAAACATCTGCCAAGCGCTGTTTGCTCTCCATTCACCTTTATAGAACTGACAAAAACAAAGCGTTTAACGCCAGCTTCCAATGCGTGACGGGCGAGATTAAGGGTGCCGTCTACATTTACATTACGGTACTCCGCCAGCGGATCTGCCACCTCTTCTCTCATGATATGGGCGCGGGCTGCTGCATGAATAACGACTTCTTGATTCTTCAGGGCTGTAGACCAATCAGTACAGGCATCCAGGCTATCAATAACAACCTCACGCTCACCGACTGCGGGTTCCGCCCTCCTTACAATACGGGTCAGATTTAAATCACCTTGCCGATCAATCTGATCAGCAACGCGGGTACCTAAAAAACCGGTCGCGCCAGTTAACACAATGTTCACAAGTTATACGCCCTGATCTTCGACGCGTCTGGGGCGCCTCAAGAGTTCTAAACACTTGAAGGGAATCTTGGTGAGCACGAGCATCAAATTGGTATACAAACCGTTCTCCTTGCAGGCACGGACAATTTCCTTATTGAGAATCAAACTGCTTTTCAAACCACCAGTGCTCACACCGCCTGCCCGCATCCTTACAATCACGCGGTCTACCCAGCGATACTTGAGTTTCGCCTTGCTAAGCCAACGTACAAACATCTCGTAATCAGCCGAGATTTTCATATCCAGCCGGTATTTACCATGCTTCTCATAAACAGCTTTGGTTACAAAAGTGGCGGGGTGAGGCGGCATCCAACCAAACCGTAACTTCCAGGGCCGGAAATGTCCGGCACGGTAAAACCGGGTGACCGTTTCAAGATCAGTGGGATTAACGAACACCACATCTCCAAAAAGCATGTCCAGATTGGGATCACCGAGAAAAGCTGCTGCCACCACTTCGATCACATCATCACTTTCATAAAAATCGTCAGAATTCAGGATACCTATGATATCGCCGCTGGCCATACCAATGCCCTTGTTCATGGCATCGTAAAGCCCCTGATCTGGTTCACTGACAACAGGCCCCAGCCAGTCCCGATATTCCGCAATAATATCCATGGTACGGTCAGACGAACCACCATCGACAATTATATGCTCTAAATTTGAAAAGCTTTGTGACCGCACGGAATCCAGGGTGTCACGGATGGTGCTGTCACTGTTAAAACACACCGTAATAATCGAGACCTTGAGTGTTTCCGAACTAGGCGCGGCCATACTGGTCCTTGAGCCTCACGATGTCGTCTTCCCCAAGATAGGAACCTGACTGAACCTCAATCAGTTCCAACGGAATCACACCCGGATTCTCCAGGCAGTGCACCTGCCCTATCGGGATGTATGTGGACTGATTCTCGGTAACCAGAAATTGATCCTCGCCAACCGTTACCATCGCAGTGCCACTGACAACGATCCAATGTTCAGCACGATGATGATGTAACTGAACAGACAGCTTTGCTCCTGGTTTAACCGTGATACGCTTAACCTGATAACGATCACCGTTATCAATTGAATCGAAAATACCCCAGGGCCGGTAAACCTCGCGGTGGTTCATATGCTCATGCCGACCGTCGTTTTTAAGGGCCTCCACTATCTTCTTCACATCCTGCACCCGATCCTTGTGTGCCACCAGTACCGCATCCTTGGTTTCTACCACCACCAAATCATCCACACCCAGTGTCGCAACCAATTTATGCTCCGCGTGGATCAGGCTATTATGGGTATTCAGTGCCAGTACATCACCCTTGCAGACATTGCCCAGATCATCTTTATGGCCAATCTCCCACAAGGCCGACCAAGAGCCAATATCACTCCAGCCGGCATCCAATGGAATGACTGCTGAATCGCGGGCTTTTTCCATTACTGCGTAGTCAATGGAATCCGCCGGGCAATTATAAAACGCATCAGCGTTTACCCTCACAAAATCCATATCAAGCGAACCAGCTTCAATCGCTCGGGTGCAGGCTTCCAGAATGTCCGGACGGAACTCACTTAAGGCCTCCAGATAAGCACTGGCCTTGAACATGAACATGCCGCTATTCCAGTAATAGTTTCCAGACTCCAGATAAGACTTGGCCGCAGACGCGTCAGGTTTTTCAACAAAACGCGCCACCGCATAGCCCTGATCGGGCAGGGCCGCACCTCGCTGAATATAGCCATAGCCAGTTTCCGCATGAGTGGGCACGATGCCAAAAGTCACTAGCTGACCCTCAGATGCCAAGAGTTCACCCGCCATGACCGCTTGCTGAAACACCCGCTGATCCGAAATAAAATGATCTGCCGCCAAAACGAGCAAAACAGGATCCTCATCATTGACAGTGGTATGCAAGGCTGCCAGAGCAACCGCTGGGGCTGTATTGCGGCCATAGGGTTCCAGTATAATGCTCGCATTAGACACACCCAACTGCCGCAACTGTTCAGCCACCATGAACCGGTGGTCTTCATTGCAGATGATCACTGGTGCAGCCGCTTCCAGACCCACGAGACGAGACAGGGTTTGCTGTAACAGCGTAGAGTCACCACAAAGCTTGAGTAACTGCTTGGGATTGAGCTGACGGGACAAGGGCCACAAGCGGGAGCCTGTACCACCGGCCATAATGACGGGGAGGAGCATTACTATTCCTTCTTTCAAAAAATAAACATTTAATATTTTTCCCAAACCCCGGTAAGCAACCTTATTATCGACGCCGTCGGCTATCCGAGATATAAAAAGCGAACCAAAACTACTAACACTAAAAAATGTAGAACACGTTATTTTTTTGTATCAGTTGAGTACTTAATAACCGCTGCATCACCCAGAATCTTAAAATACTCCTTGGCGACCACCTGAGGAGAAAACTCAGCTATAACATGGTCCCTTCCAGCCTTACCCATCGCTTTTCTCTCTTCTTCAGACATTTCAATTACCTCTAATAGGCGATCGGCAAGTGATTCTGGATCGAAGGCATCTGCCACCAGTCCGGTCCTTTTATGGTGAACCATATCTCTTAATCCGGACGTATTAAAACAAACTACGGGTGTACCACAAGAAAGTGCCTCTGCTGCTACTTGGCCAAACGACTCAACCATAGATGGCACTACCACGCAATCCGCCGCGGAATAAAGCAGCCCTAATTGGCGCGGATCGTGAATATGTCCTAAAGAAATATTCCGAAATCCATGTAGAAATCCTACAGAGACAGATCCGCCGAAATCAACCAACTTTACGTTATCACAAAGTTCTTTGTTCAGACGCTTTCTTAAAATCCTCAATGACTCAGCTAACAACGAAGCCCCTTTAAGACAATTTTTTTTCCCGCCAATCGCACCAAAGCAAATCATCAAATCAGATGACCGGATAGAATTTCTACTTCTCAACACATCAATATCAGTTACCGGCATCGGCCGAAATACTTTAGTATCAATCGGATTCGGCAAATAACGAACATCGGAATATTGCAATATCTGGCTACTTCTCGCTCTTTGCAACATCCATTTTGACGGCACTGTATAGATCAGATCAGATCGATGAGAAAGTTTAGATTTTTTAATAATCCAAATCAGATAATTCCAATGCAAGCCATAAACATCATTTTTTAAAAAACTGTATCCTCGAGCAAAATCATCAGTATCATCCATGACTTTATAGCAATGCTCCGAGCCACAATAAAGCCATTCATCATGTAGTGTGATAATTGAACCCGAAGGGATTCGGTGAAAATCAAAAATGCTAAGAGTATCGTTATTTACCCAGTGCAAATGATAAACAGTTTCCGGGAAGGCCTTAAAGGCACGAACTAAGGGAACATAAGAAAATAAATTCAAAGAATGTTTAATTGGATTACTATCAAATTGAAGCTTAACAAGTAAGTGTGAAATTAATCTTTTAATAAAATGAAATTTGCTCGCATTATCCTGAGAAATAGCACTAACTTCATAATTCAAAGCATCATCGCACAGTAATTTTTT
>CAXBDQ010000070.1:0-4036 GCA_963974675.1 uncultured Porticoccus sp.
TGCTTTGGTTAGTAGCCATAAACTGAGTAAAGAATGCCGTCTAAGTGACTGAAAGAACGTTTTGTCGATTGATGAGAGTTTAGATGGCTGGTCTGGGTTTGGAAAGGTGTGTGTTGGTTTGGTTCTGATAGGAACTTGAGTGAGGCAGGTGACAAAATTTGTCACTGGGTGACGGGTAGGGGCTGGGAGTTGGCGGACTGAGTATCTGGTTTGACGCTTAGAAAATGGGTTAATAGTTTGATTATTATTGTTTTATGAGGTTGATTTTGTGGTTGGCATGCAAGGTGCTTGGGCTAGTTCAGGCTCAATAGTATTGGTCGCGGGGCAGGGCTCCACCGGCCCCGGGCCATTTCGGGTTTCTTAACGACAAAAGCAGAGGTCGAATATGAAGAAGATGCAGATTAATCATGCTCAGAAGGGTTTTACGCTGATTGAATTGATGATCGTTGTGGCGATTATTGGTATTTTGGCGGCGATTGCTATTCCTCAATACCAGAATTACATCGCGAAGTCGCAAATGACCCGTGTGGTAGGTGAGCTAAGTGCTTTAAAATCCGCTGCTGAAGTGGCGGTGACTGACGGTAAAGAGGTTGTTCTCACTGACGCTGGTGTTGGTACTGACTTCGCCACTAAGGCTTCCTTAGGATATACCTCATCTACCTTGTTGACTGGTGTTGCTATCGCAGATCCTACTGCTGCAACTGTAAGCTGGACTGGCACTTTGGGCGGTCAAGCGGCAGCTGCAGTGAAAGGTACTACGGTAAAAATTGCACGTACAGCAGAGGGCTCTTACACTTGCACTATTATTGGTGCTGGCACTGGTTGGACAGATAGCTACATTCCAACAGGTTGCTCTAATACCTAAGACGACCTTGCGCAGGCTCAGCATAGTCTGACGTGATTCCCCAAAGGCCCGGTGGTTTCGAACCCCCGGGCCTTTGCTGTTCCTGATGCGGCTGTTCGGCCTTGTGTAAAATTCCCTGCAAAACTTCGATTTTTTGGACAGGCATTCAGCAGAAACATGCCGTAGCATAAACCTTCCAAGCAGTAACCTCTTCTCTAATCAGCATTTTGGCTTCGATATTGCTTAATAGACTATAAATTAACTGCCAGAACCTGATCGCTGATGACTAAAAATGCTGGTTTTACTTTAATAGAAATGATGATCATTGTATCGATCATCGGCATACTGGCTGCCATTGCTATCCCTGCCTATCAGGGATATGTAATAAAAACCCAGACAAACCGGGCGGTAGGTGAATTGTCAGCTTATAAGGCCCCGTTTGAAGAGCGTACAGGTTCCGGTGGAAGTGTTACTAATAATGATATTGGCTACAACCCGTCAAATCTTACTAACGGCGTCCAGGCCGTCAATATAGGCACACTCAATCCTGACGGATCAGGTCAGCTTCAAGTGACCTTGGGCGGCAGTGCCCACCCAAATTTGACAGGTTTGATTCTGCGCTTTGACCGCGATGTCGCAGGAAATTGGGAGTGTGTGGTTGATAATGCGGCAGCATCAAGCTGGAAGTCGTCCTATCTGCCTTCCGGTTGCCGGCTGTGAATATATTCATCTATCCAAAATTCAGTTCTTACCCTTTGCACCAGAGGATGTAATGCAAAAAACCTGGAATGCTGCTCTTTGGTTGTTGGTTGCTGCGGTGTTTGCCAGCGTTTTATTTTCAGACTTTTTGTCGCTGCCATTTGGTGGTTATGCTTCACAGCGGTTTATATTGGTGGGTCTGCTGGGGCTGGCGGTTAGCTTTTCAGTAGTCGTTTTGGTTTATCAGCACGGTTGGGCTCTGCTTGGGCGTATATGGCCTGTGGCCTTGGTCGCGGGTGGGTTTGTTTTGTTGGCACTGGCGTTTGGCGAGTCCCCTTATAACTGGGCGGAGCCTGGAATGTATGCAGCGTTCTTTCTTGGTTTCGTATTGGTGGGCAGTTTGCCGGGAAGTGAGAAGCAGAGGCAATACTGGGTCGTTGTTTTGGTGAGTGTCGCAGCGGCCACAGCTGCTTTTTATGGTGGTGCCACTATAACGGTTTACCTGTTTGCACTTTCTGATCAGGTGGCAAACCTGTCGAGTTTTATTCCTTGGGGCTTTGTGAATATTCGCTATTGGAGCCACATTGCCACTTGGCTCCTGCCATTACTGCCCCTGGCTGTACTTGTGGGGCCGCTCCGGGATCAAAGATTGTGGCGATTTTTCATTGCGCTGGGCGCGGCGCTTTGGTGGTGGGTAGTGTTCCTTTCGTCCTCTCGGGGAACCATGTTGGGGCTCGCGTTCGGGGTACTTGTTGCGGTTGTGTTGATTGGTCGCCCGGCGCTACCCTGGCTGAAGATGTTTTTACGGTATCTGGCGTATGGCGTAATTGCATGGCTACTTCTTTCCGTTCTTATCCCTTCATTGTTGCTGGATGAAATTAGTATTCGTGCATTGAAGGCGGATACGTCTGGGCGAATGCCTCTATTCATTGAGGCTTGGCGAATGAGCCTTGAAAACTTCCCCTTTGGTATGGGGCCACAATCCTGGCTGACCCATGAAATTTTGACTGAAGGCTACCGGCAGTCTCCTAAATTCGGTCATCCCCACAATATGTATTTAATGTGGGCTGCTGAGTACGGCTGGCTCTTGATTGGTGTTCTTTTGTTGTTGGTTGGTCAGGCAGTCCGACTTTTTTGGCAGCGACGGGATGAAGTGCGTACCAGCAAAAATGATGATCTGGCCCAGCCTCTGGCGGCATTCACGGCATCAGTTTCAGCCGCATTACTGCATGCTGGTGTTTCTGCGGTATTTATGGCTCCGGGCTCGATGCTGATCGGCTTTTTGGTGCTTTGCGTGTTCTGGGCATTGATTACGCCTGAATCGCGACCGATTACACCCAAGCGTTCCAAAGTAAGGGGAGTGGCAGCTGTTTTGGTCGGGTTGCTAGTAGGCCTGCCATCTCTCTACTGGCTGAATGAGGTGGCGGCATATCACAAAGCTATGGAAAGTGATCTCGAATTCTATTACGAAAACGTGCCAACTGGCACGCTTCCACGGTTTTGGTTTCACGGGAATTTTCCTCGCCACTCACGTCAAATGCCCGATTAGAGTAGCTGATCTTAGGCTGATCTTGGACAGGCACAATCTTGGCCCCATCAATCCCCCAGGCTGACGCCGCCCAAAAGCGCCAAAATCAAATAACAAAAAAAGCAGCCGAAAAAGCTGCTGGTTTTAGAGGGTTTTTGCTTTTTCAGGACCGACTAAGTGTGGTCCCGTTTAGTAAATTGGGTATTATTCGATACCGTGATGCTTGCCTTCGTAAATTATTACATCTCTTACGGCACCGCTTTCGCCGACCAACTCAAAGTTATTTCCTTTTATAGGCTTTAGTTGGTTGCAGGAGTAGTCTCTTCCGTAAACGGAGGTGCAAAACTTTCCATCTTTAACCTGCCAAGATCCTACAAAGTGCTTAAGGTTTCCTGCCTGCTCTCGATAATTTACCATTCCGTAAATAGAGCCGTCAGGGTCATAATATTCGTGAAAGGTTTGGGTCCGAAAGTCAGACTGACTATCTCTAAAGTTCATTTGTATGGTGTTGCCTACGAGGACTTTGGCGATATCCTCTCCGGTAAGTATCTCCCCTTGGCCATACGCTAGTTGCGTTTGAAGCAGTACCGTAAGAAGTGCTGATAGGAAAAGCCCAAGTCTCATCTTTTGCTTCCTTTGAATTCGATCGTTATATTTTGGGGCCAGCATCCAGGACACTGTTGTTAGAACTCCAAATTCTAGTAGTTTAGCAGGCAAAATGCCAAAGGGTGTTGAAATAAATAGTACGATTTCGGACAGGCTCAACTTGATTGAAATCTAGTGTGACTTGATTTCCAAAGGTCCGGAGGTTTCAACCCCCGGGCCTTTGCTGTTTAGCCCAAAATGATTGTGGCTGTGATTATACTTGGCGGTGCGCTCGGCTGGAGGTCTCGCCCTCCTCCCCATCCACCTGAACACTAATCCTCGGCGCTGCAACATCAATGTACCGCTCTTCCATGTTCCGC
>CAXBDQ010000071.1:0-4017 GCA_963974675.1 uncultured Porticoccus sp.
TGGCATCGGTATTATCTTGTCGGGTTTTTTGGTTAACCCGTTACTGGCGACATTCGGTAACAGTGCATGGCCGACTGCATGGCTGGCATTGGGCGTGGCGGGCGCCATCGCGGCCATCTGGCCATTACGATTGGCGCAGCGTACCGACGAGACTGCAGCAACCAAGATTGTAACGGTGGCAAAAGGTATGACGGAGCCTCTACCTTTGACTCATCTTGGTGTCTGCCTGGTGGCTTACTTCTTCTTCGCTGCCAGCTACATCATCTACATGACGTTCATCTTTGCCTGGATACGTGGGCATGGCTTGTCTTGGCAGTTTGGCACGGCTGCCTGGACACTACTGGGTGTTGCAATTCTGGTATCGGCTTTTATATGGCAGCGCCCATTAAGCCGCCTGCCGGGTGCTCAGATCTTTTCGATCAGTTGTGGGGTAACACTACTCGGTACATTGGTTCCATTGATTGGTGGTTACATCAGTGTGCTCGCTTCTTCAGTCATTTTTGGAGTGAGCGTATTTATTGCTCCTGCTGCTATTGCCGTCTTGTTGCGACAGAACCTGGCGGCCTCCCAGTTTGCTCAAGCAATGGCGCTATTCAATCTATCTTTCGCAATCGGACAGACGATTGGCCCTTATGCTGCCGGGGCATTGTCAGACCACTATGGGTTGAACAGCTCATTGTGGCTAGGCACGGCTTTATTAGGAGTCGCAGCGGTTCTACCTTGGTTAGTTCGCACCCCCGCCGCTGCTCGACGTGCCATCAAAGCGGACCGGAGATTGAGAGAGGAAAATGTATAAGAACTGCTAGTAGTTCAGGTTTATTTACAATTATCTTGATGTACGAATTTATCTAACAAAAAGGTATTTTATGCGCATATCTATCTCACCACGGTTTTCGGAAGTCGACGTCCTTGGACATGTCACCAATTCAGCAGTACCTGTATGGTTTGAAGAAGGCAGGTTATCAATCTTTCGATATTTCAGTAGTACAGAAAATATGTCTGATTTATCGCTAATTTTACGACGATATGAAATTGACTTTCTACGTCAAATACGAGCTTCTCATGAGGTAATTATTGATACAGAAATAGATAAAATTGGAAAAACCTCAATTGCGATTGTACAAAAAGCGAGCCAGCTTGGAGAGATAATAGCAACTGGAGCATGCACCATGGTGCATTTCGATTTCTCAAATAATGTTACACGGGAAATCAGTAAAGCCAAAAAATTACAACTTTCACCATTTTTCAAAATAAATTGGAGAAATAATGATGATTGAGTCCACAGCAGATATAACTGAAATTGACACGGATAAATTTCTAGAAAATATACAGGAAATATTTGAACAATTCGATAGTAAAATATTACCTCAAAAGCCTCTTTCAAAAGAAAATTGGGGAAAGTTGCTGAAATCAGGTGTATGCCTTCCAGCAATTCCAAAGCGACATGGAGGGCGTGAGAGCCATAAGGAAATATGTGAAATCATCGAAATGTTATCAGAATATAACTTACCGCTGGGAATGTATACGATGATTGTGACTGTGCTGTTTCTAAGAAATGTTAGTTTGAGTGGTACACAGCAGGTTCAGGATGAGGTGTTTGAAGATTTCTTACAGAACCCTGTTATCGGAGGACTCGCGTTTACTGAGCCTACATGTGGATCAAATCTGGCACGAATGGAAACAACATATAGCGAAGAAAAGGAAGGCTATCGAGTTCGTGGTATGAAACACTGGCAAGCTTTTAGCGCCCAAGCTGATTGGTGGATCATTTGTGCTAAAAAACCTGATAAAAAAGAATTTTCCTATTTTGTTCACAAAAGATCTGATGGTGGATTTATTACAAAAGAGATATATGATAGCTTAGGTTTAAAAAATTTAGGTTATGGATTGAATGATATTGATGCCTATATTCCGGGCCATCGAAGACTTTGCAAGTACCGAGATAATCTGTTTGATGCAGCAGAGATTTTATGTGCCTCTCGGTTTAGTAAAGCTGCTATGTCAAGTGGATTCTTGAGAAGATTATTAATTGAGGCAAAAGCGCATACTGAAGGACGAAGAATAGGACAGGGGACGTTGTACGATATAGATTATGTAAAATATAAACTATCAACAATAAAAGGAAACTATGTTATATGTAATTCACTCTACTATCATCTTTTAATTAATGAGGACTATCGAGCTGATATAGATAAAAGTATGTTTGCCTCATTGGCGACAAAGGTGCTTTCTACTGAACTTATGCTGGAGTCGGCGATAGATTATCAACAACTTTGTGGAGGAGATGGATACCGAATTGGGACTAAAAATAATATTGCAGCATACGCATTATTAGATTCTAGAGTTTACACTCTATTTGATGGTAACAATGATTTGTTGTGCCAACACTTAGCAAATCTTGTTAAGCAAAAAATGATTGATAATGAATTTAAATCGTTTTATGAATTCGCAAAAACCGATAAATACATGGAGCAATCTTTAAAATATTTACCTCCTTTGAAGGAGAAAATAGGCGACAGTATTGAACGCTACTCGCAAGCTGAAATGGTCATATTTGGGCGTATCCTGTCTAGGATCTACGGTATTAGCCGTTTGGTTGAGCGAGCGGGGCGATTAGCTGATATGCCTGGAGCTGGGTTGGTAAATAGACCTAGCCAGAATAACACCTCATACAACGAACAGGATATCGAGTTTTCTGTTAAATTATTGATTTTTAATATTAAATCACTTACTGATCAGTTTTGTATGATTAATACTAGCACTTCGTGGCCTATCCCTCGTTACTATTAAAAATAGCGTCGAAAATGGTCTTGGTACATACTCCCTGTAATCTTGGATTCAAGTATTAAGTGCAGCACCGCTCGTATCCAAGCCTCCTGAGTATTCGCCCCAGAAAACCTCTGCCGGTGTGCGATAACCCAGCCGTTTTCGTGGCCGGTTATTCAGTCTGTTCACTGCTTGCCTGATTGCCATTCTGGACACCTTGGCGAAGTCGGTGCCTTTCGGGAAGTATTGCCTCAATAGGCCATTCGTATTCTCGTTGGAGCCACGCTGGCTGGACCGATAAGGGTCACAGAAATACGATGTCAGCGACAGCGCTTTGCTAAATGTTTGGTGGTCCGCAAACTCAGAACCGTTGTCCAATGTCAGCGTCTGTACGGCCCCTCTGATAGGCCTTAATTCACGGATGATGACATCTGTAACCAAGCCGGCTTTCAGCTTCGGCACACGGTCTGCGAGCAGGTAACCGCTCCGTCTTTCAACCAGAGTAACCGCGCCTGAATTCTTATGTCCGTGAAGGATCGTATCTCCTTCCCAGTGGCCTATATGCAGGCGATCATCAACGGCTTTGGGGCGGCGCTCAATGCCCACGCGATCCGGGATCTTGCCTAACCCCGCCCGCTTGGCAAGATGACGCTGATAACGCCACTCCTGAAAATGTCGCTATTTTTGCAAGAAAACCGGGACAGATTTATTTTCCTTTGTCAGCTACCAGATAAGCGGGCGCAAAAGATTCAACAAATTAAAGTCCAATTGCTGCCGCAAAGGGCCCGCTTTCGGGGTAACAAGCAGCCAACCCAGAGCGCCCAGATTGGAGAGGATCGCCAGCCCGAATGCTGAAAAACACCAGCACAACAGCAGCCGCCACCCAGACTCCCGGAGCAATGCTGGCGCCAACCTTTCCCGCTCCAGCATACTGGAACCGCCCTGCTCTCGGCCGGCCCTGACTATCCTTCGTGATGCTATAGGCCACCTTGCGATCAGAAACCGGCCGACCCCGGCCTGCATAACTGCTGATATGAGCAAAGACCTGTTCACCACGGCCTTCCGGAGTAATGAAACCAAACCCCTTGGCATCATTCCAAACAGTGAGTAAGCCTTTCTGATTCAATTCACTTCACCCTTGAACCAGGGCGATTTGACCAGGCCCGCCATGATGGCAAGAGGTAACAGATACCAGAGTGCAGCATTAAGGAGCTGGTAAACCGGGCTCAAATCCATTTCTCAAACATCCTT
>CAXBDQ010000072.1:0-3754 GCA_963974675.1 uncultured Porticoccus sp.
CTGTCAGTCAAACTTACGGTCGATCTTAAACGTACCAATGCCATCTACGCCGCCAAGTGCTGCCGTGGTGGGCGTCAACGCCAAGGTAGACAGCGACCGGGGAGTCTGGAAAGCACCCGCCAATATCAGCCTGAATTCCGTCAAAGAGCCGGCGGTGGCTATCGACAATGCCACTCAGGCATCGCTGAATATTGATCCCACCACCGCTAAGTCGGTCAATGCGATCCCTGCCTTTCCCGGCAGAGGTACCCGATCGGCTACATTGATCTTTTACTGCTAGCTCGGCTTAACCCTGAATTAATCGGTGTGGGTATGACTTTATTTCGCCCTGCAGGATGACTTCATTTCTGCATCGCAACAATTGAGTAGAACTTGCCTGTCGATAATAAGGGCGCCTGATCAGCGCCTTTCAACATAACCTATTATCCGTCCCAACATTTTTCACCCCGAACTAAGCGCATTAAATCGCTTAGCTCGGTGAGCAATGACAACCGAACAAACGCAAACACCTGGATTTCAACACTCTATCAAAGCAGTCTGGCCACTTCGAAGTGCATTCCATCAGGACGCGCTTGGAAATTACCACCCCAGAAAAAACCATGTTCATTAGCTAAGGCTATCAGTTCGCGTACAGAACCTTGCTCGCCGACAGCTGCCGGAATTTTCCCTAATCCATTCCAGAGGCCATTAATATCAAAGGCCGTACCGTAGGTATGATTACTGAGTGTGGTACGACTTCCACGGATAAAGCGGGGATTGTAACTGCCTTCATAACTCAAAATACGCCCCAGCAGCCCCTCCTCTTCCCAAGCCGCCCATAACCCTTTTAACTGTTCCTCCGCATCTTTATGAAAGCGCAACCGTCCACCACTCTTCCGACCATTGGGACCAAACACCGGGATTCCCTTGAGTTGGGGAAGCGTTACCATCTTGATATGGTCCTCTTCCCAGCCGTTCAGAATCTTAACCTTCCCTCCCGATGTGGGGTTAAACTCGATCTTTCCAAAAAGCTTCTCCCGCGTCGTCCCGTTGATGGCCTTTAAACTGGAGTGAATGGGTATCAAGGGTTCAGAATCACCAACCTGGGGATCAGTAAATCCGATATCAAACCCTGAATTCAGCGCATTACCAAATGATTTAGGCCCCACGATGCCATCACTGGAGAGCTTATGCGCGCGCTGAAAGGCCTTCGTGGCCTGCTCGGTGGCAGGGCCGAACTTACCATCAACGATACCCTGCAGAAACCGCTGCCCCAGCAGAAACTGTTGCCAACGCTCAACGTTTTTACCTTCACTGCCTCTGCGTAGAATTTCAACAGACATCAATCTATCCTCCTGATACCTCTGTTTCCCCCTCTCGGACGGAAGACAACCTGACAACTTGAAGAGAGGGCGCTAGGTCACAGTCTAGACAAGCGCTGGCCATCTGCACTGAATGAAGCGGTCAAGTCTGACTGAGCGATCCTATAAATTATCACAGAGCACCCGTTAACTGATCAGTTACCAGTTAACTACAACTCTCCTGATTACCCATGACGCTCAGCTTGCTCTTCGTGCCGATAGTGACGGTGATAACTCAAGTTTCGACTGGTAGCCAATCCATCTACGCAGACGAGCATTGCTGCTTAAGAATGTGGCAAGCTGGGGGGTGTTTGAGACGACGCAGTCGTCGAGTTTCCCAAGCGGCCATTCTTAAGTACAACCCGCAGTGGATCGGCGAAGTCGACAAGTAGCCGGGCTGAGCATTTTGATGAACAGGGACGTTCGAATACCGCGAGGCCATGGATGGCCAAGAGCGGCCTTGTTTCGTTCATTGTTGCGTTTGACAAAGAATGACGCCGCCCGAAGGGCGGAACAGAAAATTTCATCACCCGCAGCAGATCAGAACGCATGCCGAACCCTCAGCGTTTTTCTGATCTGCCACTTTTGGATGATGTATATTCTGCGATCTCGTCGTCATAGCAACAGGTAAAGCAGCAATATCTAATAAAGAGATTCCGCGTGCTGGCTTTATTCGTCTTGGATAGCCCAAAGTATTTTAGCCAACACAAAATATACAATCTTCTCTCTTCCTCGGACTCTCGCTTCTATTTCAATTTAAGAACAAGCCAATCGTACCAACAAAGCACGGCACTCATACGCCATTTTTTAGACTAAAAACAGTCGTTTAAAATGATAGTATAAATTTATTCGCAAAAAGATGAGTTTATTACTAAACTTAATTAGCAGTGAAAAAATATTAGAAACTTGGCGCTAGCTGCACTGATTATTAAGTGTATACCTAAAGTGAATATTATAGGAATATATGATCATGAAGGTGCTGAATCGATCACTCCTACTCTTTCAAAACAATACTCTCTTTCCTCATTGCCATACTAGAACAACAGGTGTATCTAATTAAGAAAACTCTAACCGATAAGATTGCCTAATTCACTAGGTAATTAGGAAAATTGTACACTCAAGAAAGACAGTGCGATAAAAATAAGGCAAGCGAATAAATAATTGCCACAAGAACGGGCTCAATCTAAACCAATAGATTGTCATTAATCTATTTTAATTTTTTGGGATTATTCACATCGACCTTAGGACTACCGCCATTAGTTGCTGACTATGCCTAAACTAGGTTGGCTCCGCCTTGCCAAGGAAAAGCTACTATGTATTTAACAATGCCTTCTCCATGCATTTTTAGAGATTGACCAACCATGGAAATCGAATGGATAGTAGGCGCTCTTTTCGTCTCACTGCATGCTTTTAAACGCTATAACACTCCAGTTACAAATCGATGTAGCACGACCTTTAGTCAATTCGCTGCTTACGGTGTTTTATACTGCCTCGTAATGGTGATGGTATATCTGTTTCTTGCTGCGATTTTAGATAGCTCTCCAGACTATATCAACGCTGTGCAAAATTTTTTACAAATTTCAGCACAATCTAACCTGTTAGAAAACATTGATTTTGTAAATCAAAGCAAACCATTTATATCTGCATTGATCGTAACCACCATACTTCCGAACGCCCCCTGGCTGAAGAACTTTGATAGTTGGTTATTACAGGTTTTTTGGGACTTTGGCCGTATACCATATTTTGTTTATCAGCAAGCAGAGTCACTCCGTCGAGCAGGTTATATCATTGACCCTGGCAAGCGCAAAAGCCTTGGAAATTATTCAAAAAAATACGGTATAGAAATCGACTCACTGTCTCTTGATGATCCAGATAAAATAGATTTTATATGGGCAAGACTGGCGTCTCTTCAGCTGTCAATTGATAAATGGAGGAGTTCAGGTAATGGGCGTACACGTCGATTTATTAGTGACAATGAGCGTGAGTATTCATTGATAAAAAACAGAACAGATGACCTTTCTTTTCAGTTTCAAACACACTATTTTCAGAACAAAAAAATGACAATAAAAAAAACATGTTGGAAAAAGAATTTAGTAAGGCTTATAAGCGATTGATTGTTTTTACCGCGAAAGCTTTATTGATATCTGAGCACTATCAATCCGATCTACAAACCAGAATAAGAGAGCTAGGCTTTGGTGATTTAGATTTCAAAGCACGAAGTATTAGTGCCAATCAAATGGTACTAATTCTCTTTATTATGTTTATCTCATTCTTAGCTCTATCATTCATATTTGACATTATACTGAGTGGTAAAACTACAACCATATCGAAGCTATTCGTAGAGTCGTTACTCATGATGATGGTTTATGGATCCGCAGTTTCTTGTTCATTAGCGGCTATGTTCGGCTTAGATG
>CAXBDQ010000073.1:0-3499 GCA_963974675.1 uncultured Porticoccus sp.
CCAATTGTGCCCACATTTACGTGGGGCTTCTTTCGTTCAAATTTTGCCTTTGCCACAGCACTTACCCTCAAAAAATCTAGCTACATAAATTTAAATAGTAGAGCGACATATAACATGACAAGCGATCAACGCCTGACAATGACTTCATTTATACGCATCATCGAGATGCGCATCTTATACAGCATTTTCTCGGTGTCAACGCTCTTGGCATGCAAGAGTGGGAATCTCCCGCGCGGCCTGCCCATCACACCTACAATCAGAAAATTTTACCTTTTACCCCTCAAAATTTTCAAGTTTTCGTCATATCGTATAATTTTTCCTCCAAATAACCGTTTTATCGATAAATTTTGCTCAATTATCCAACAGAAGTCCTGTATAATTCCGCGCATTTTTGGCCCTTGTAATATATCGAGCATGACAATGACTGACTTATCGCACTACAGAAACATTGGTATTTTCGCCCACGTTGATGCGGGCAAAACAACTACCACGGAACGAATCCTTAAGCTGACCGGAAAAATTCACAAGACAGGTGAAGTACACGATGGTGAATCGACAACTGACTTTATGGAACAAGAAGCAGAGCGCGGTATTACTATTCAGTCTGCAGCAACCACCTGCTTCTGGAAAGACCACCGATTCAATATCATTGATACCCCTGGGCACGTTGACTTCACTGTTGAAGTTTACCGCTCGCTGAAAGTACTCGATGGTGGCGTTGGTGTTTTTTGTGGCTCTGGTGGCGTTGAACCCCAGTCAGAAACCAACTGGCGTTATGCCAACGAATCTGAAGTAGCACGAATTATTTTCGTCAACAAGCTTGACCGTATCGGTGCTGACTTCTTACGTGTTGTCGCCCAAGTTAAAAAGGTTCTCGGCGCGCACCCACTGGTAATGACGCTGCCTATTGGTCGTGAGGATGAATTCTGCGGCGTCGTAGACATTCTGACAGAGAAAGCCTATGTCTGGGACAACTCTGGGTTACCTGAAAACTATGAAGTCCTTGACGTTCCCGAAGATATGGTTGACTTGGTTGCAGAATACCGCGAGAAACTCATAGAAACCGCCGTTGAACAAGATGATGACTTGATGATGGCCTACATGGAAGGGGAAGAGGTTTCTATTGATGACCTGAAACGCTGTATCCGCAAAGGTACTATTGCACTGGACTTCTTTCCCACTTACTGCGGCTCGGCCTTTAAGAATAAAGGTGTGCAGCTTATTCTCGACGCTGTTGTTGATTATCTACCCTGCCCTACCGAAGTTGACCCTCAGCCACTGACGGATGAATTCGGCGAACCAACCGGTAAGGTAGCAACAGTTTCATTAGATGAGCCATTTCGCGCACTGGCATTCAAAATTATGGATGACCGCTTCGGAGCACTCACCTTTATTCGCATATATTCCGGCGTTTTAAACAAGGGTGACACTATCCTCAACTCATTCACTGGAAAAACTGAGCGTATAGGCCGAATGGTAGAAATGCACGCCGATGAGCGCACCGAAATCAGCTCAGCTAAAGCAGGCGATATTATTGCTATCGTCGGCATGAAAAATGTTCAGACTGGTCACACCTTGTGTGATCCAAAACACTCTTGCACCCTAGAACCTATGGTCTTCCCGGAGCCAGTTATCTCTATTTCTGTCTCTCCAAAAGATAAAGGCGGCTCAGAAAAAATGGGGGTTGCTATCGGCAAAATGGTTGCCGAGGATCCTACCTTCTGTGTTGAAACAGATGAAGATTCCGGTGAAACCATCCTTAAAGGCATGGGCGAGCTTCATCTGGATATTAAAGTAGATATCCTCAAGCGGACTTATGGCGTAGAACTTGAAGTTGGACAGCCACAGGTAGCCTACCGCGAAACTATTACCCAAGAAATTGATGACAGCTACACCCACAAGAAACAATCTGGTGGTTCTGGTCAATTCGGTAAAATTGATTACCGTATTAAACCCGGAGAACCCGGTTCAGGCTTTGTATTTAATTCTGTCGTTGTGGGCGGTAATGTACCAAAAGAATTCTTCCCTGCTATTGAGAAAGGCTTCAAAGGCATGATGGAAGAAGGCCCTCTGGCTGGTTACCCCGTACTGGATATTGAAATTGAACTCTATGATGGTGGCTTCCATGCCGTTGACTCCTCGGCTATTGCATTCGAAATCGCCGCAAAAGGCGCCTTCCGTCAATCCATGCCCAAAGCCGGCCCTCAGCTAATCGAACCTATCATGAAAGTTGATGTGTACACTCCTGATGACCATGTTGGTGATGTGATCGGTGACCTGAACCGTCGCCGGGGCATGATTAAAGACCAAGAGCCCGGCACCACCGGCGTTCGCGTGAAAGCAGACGTGCCATTGGCTGAAATGTTCGGCTATATCGGAAGCTTGCGGACTATGACCTCTGGTCGCGGCCAATTCTCAATGGAATTTTCGCACTACATGCCATGTCCTAACAGTGTTGCAGAAACAGTAATTGCAGAAACGAAAGCAAGAAAAGAGAAAGAAAAGAAAAAGAATTAATGACCGCCTTATAAAGGCCGTTATTATAAAAAGCCCCGATGGTTTTCACTATTGGGGCTTTTTTTTCGCTAACATATTCAATAAGAAGTCTGCGCCTTTAAGGTGCTAACTTTGCGAGAAAGATGAGATTTAGGGTACCAGCTTTAACGTTAACTGGTCTCCCCTCTGGGTAAATTCGATATTCTTCAATACGGACATTCCCAATAAGATACTTGTATCGTGATTCATTCCCGGATTAATACTGGCAGCAATATTATATAACTCT
Source organism: uncultured Porticoccus sp. (assembly GCA_963974675.1). Lineage (GTDB taxonomy): Bacteria > Pseudomonadota > Gammaproteobacteria > Pseudomonadales > Porticoccaceae > Porticoccus. The sequence continues at coordinate 2,783 of CAXBDQ010000073.1, forward strand.
ATATTACCGATACTCAGCCGATCAATACGTGTTAAGTATGTATCAACCACGCCATTAGCAGTACTAGACTGGCCTCGAGCCATTTTTCGCAACCCTAACTTTTCCGCCATATTTTCTGGCACCGCCACATAGGTTGCCCCCGTATCCAGCAACAACGTCACTTCCCGACCATTAATCAAACCTGAAGTCACATAATGGCCATAACGGTTTCGCTGCAATACAACTTCAGGTGCACCCTCAGCACTTAACTGCGTGATTGGCTGCTGGTTAGGGTTATGTTGCCGCTCCTCCCATTGACCAGCCACCAGGGTCAATAACCCGATGACGACAATCCATCCAACAATTAGAAAGTTGCGACTCAATAAGGGCGGGGTATTATTTTTCTGTTTTGATTCATTCATTGAAAATTTAGGTCTAGCAAAATATACGGCGCCATAACACGCTTAAATTATTTATCGCGATCTTCACCACAAATCCCACACTCTTTATCCAGTAATTGCCCCACCACTATTACAACACTCTTTGCTGTTAGTGCATATTCAAGAGCATCTTTTGCCCAAAGAGTTGGAAAAAATATAGCACAAAAAAGGCCACCCCTAGAGGTGGCCTTTTGACCAGAGCCCCACCCCTTAGGATAGGCACCGGCATGTTGAAAGCAATCGATTATTCAATAATTTTTGCCACAACACCTGCACCGACGGTACGACCACCTTCACG
>CAXBDQ010000074.1:0-3476 GCA_963974675.1 uncultured Porticoccus sp.
TGTTGCCCTGGAATCAGGGCGAAACTATTCCGGTGTAGTTCGTGGAGCGCTTACATAAAACGGGGCTTGGCTTTGGGCATCTGACGACTCCTTGTCCGTTTGTCTGATCCTAGCAAAACCTGAGCGAATTTCGGGGTTTTTCTACAGCCTCAACGCTGCATTCAGCGGCTTGTCCGCTGCAATGCTTTGTTATGTGATATTTCATCTATGTATATACGCAACGAAGTCTCTTAAGCCAGCTAGACGTGAATCCGACAAAGGTATATCAGTTAGCAGTTTGGTAACGAACTTAGGCCCATGTAACCCAATTTCCGGACAGAATTTTTCTATTTCTCCCACTGGGATGACAAATATACCTAAATTCTCTAAAGCAGACTTGAGAGCTTTGTAGTCCGTTTGCGCTTGACCATTAGGAATCGCAATTTCACCAAATTTTTTAACCTCGTTCCAAGCAGCACCTTGCTTCATGAGTGCTGCTATATCGCCTTTCGGTAACTTTTCTTTGTCTGCATTCTGCAACGTTTGGATTATTTCGGACTTAATGGCTTCTACTGCTTTCGGTTTAATTCCACCTCTTACAGCAGAGTCGACTCTTTCCCATAAAACTTCGACATCAAGCCAGTTTCCGCCAAACGCTGAAACAGTGTTTTTGACTAAATCTCGCTCCGATAAGAAATCTATATCGAAAACTGCTTTGATTGGCACACCTATTTTTCTTAAAACATCGGCTACTTTAGGTATCCCATGTTTGCCGCCTGTGGGTACGTATGCGGTATCTTTGAAAGGAGCTGTGCTGTTGCTATTAATGTAATCAGCAGCAGAATTAATTAGACGGCAATCACTATCATCTTCACATATAATTGTTTGCTCATGAAATACACCTTCCAAAGCATTTGAATATCTCAACTCTGGCTTTTCCCAAAGCTCTTTTATGGTCTCGGATGCAGCTTCGTATACAACATTAATATCACCTTCTCGTTGAATTCTTAATATTCGAACTCTACCTTTGGTTCCTTCTAAGAACCCCCGAAGAATATCACTGCTATGTGTTGCTACAATTAACTGTCCTTTAACTTCAGCTGATAATGTCTCTCCCAGCCTTCTCATCTGAGGAGGATGCAAGAATGCTTCCGGCTCATCCAGAAGGGTAATGTCTCTCTCTGAAGCAACTGTCTCAAATAGAATTCCAGCATAACTTTTGATGCCGTCGCCTTGCTTATCTAAAAGGGGATTTTCACGAACTTTTGAAACATAATCATTTCCTACGCGATCCACTACGTTTTCGCCCTTCGGGATCTGCCCTACGTGGATTGGAAGCTTACTACCACCACGAAAATCAAACATCAAATCTTTTGAGAAAGCCTTTCTAAATAGTTCACTGACTCGCTTCATCAGTACTTCGTCATCATAAAGAATATGTTGTGGCTTCGTTTTATGTTGACCTGGCGAAAGGCTATCTTGTTGATTACAAATATTTAGTCGATCATTGGCCGCAATATTTTTTATACTACCAGCATGCAGACCATTAATTAGGTACGGATTGTTATCCCAGAAGGGAACGTGTGACCTGTGTATTAAGTAGTCGGACATCTGAAATTGATCATTAATTAAATTTGCGTTTTTATTAAGGTACTCAAGAAGCTCTTTTGAGCTACCATTTTTATTAAGCTTTAAATCCTTCACAACCAGACACTGCTCTGCATTGCCGGATTGACAGATTTTTACTATTTCTCTCAACGATTGGGATTTCCCGCTATTATTCGGGCCTACCAGTATTACCTTTTCGTTTTCACTAAGCTCAACTTTATCTCCACCTGAGAAAGTGATTTCTGCTAATGTCGCCTTGGGCTTAGTGGGCTCCAATTCTTCTTTTTCTGACACCACTCTTAAATCAGTCATCACTATCCCTTTCTGAACTTTCAGATTGCATCGACTCGCTGAGCCACATAACGCGAACAGCACGCGCGGCCACGAAATGAAGGCGAAGCCGCAATGGAGTGGGCGTCGCAGTGACTGGCCTGGTTATGTGGATTCTGAGCCATGGGCAAAAAACCTCTCTTTATTCAGCGTGTAAAGTCACCTATTTCCTCATAGGCCGTGGCTGAAATGCGCTCGCCTATTTTTCGCATTTCGACCATCTCTGATGGGTTCTCAGCACCCCAAAATGCTTTCCAGCTTTCCATTGAATCCCACTTTGCCACGGTCATCACTTCGGTTTTATCCTCTGCGCTGCGAAGCATGAAGCTGCCCAATGCCCCCGGCACCGTCTCATGTATTCTGTTCGTTGTGCGGTTCCAGATTTCTTGAAAGTTCTCGAAGTTCTCCTCTTCAACCTTCCAACGATATACCACTCGAATCATGGTTAACTCCTGCACACATAACGCTTGCAGCATGCGCGCCCTCGTAATGGAGCCGAAGGCGCAATGTAGTGGGCGTCGCCGTGCCTGCATTGGTTAAGACGACGGCCGATTCCCGCTGGTCTCTTGACCTACCGCATTATCAATACAAGCTTTTGAGCACCCAGCAATTGTGTCTTGAGACAACATATACATTATCCAGCAATGATGATCGACCGCCTCTTTATCCCAAACAATCCCGCGCCGTACTTCAATCTCCCCGTCCTCATAATCAAGGTTTCTTGGCAGCTTTTCTGAGGCGCTTTTTTCTCCATCCATATACTCCGGGTGTCGTAAAATCAGAAGGTGCTTAGAATCCAATGGAAAAAATACAATCGTCCCGTAAAGCGCAATTCCCGGCTCAAGCGGTGGCATAAAGTCTTCGTTCCAGAATGACACGGGGCTATCACTAGTAACAAAACAGCTACCTTCTGGAGCTTCAACTACCTCCCAAATCATACGACCGAGGTAGGGCCCAATATTTCCGCTAACGGTCTTCATAAAGTCGAAGCGGAACGAATCGTTGATCGACACCTGATGGGTTCCAAGCACTTCTTTCCCCTCTGGCTTCCCCATGATCATTGTCTCAATCGTGAGCTTTGCAAGACGCATTGCTTCGTCAGCTTGTCGCGGAACTCGGATTCGTTGAAACTCGATATAGGCAATTATGTTTGCCGTATCGTCATCTGTCAGCTGGCTAGGGTTCTCAACGAGCCGCTTCAATGAGTTAAGCCCTTTTGGCTCCAGTGCATTACCGAGGCTTTTCTCGAGAATATTCTCATCGATGTTATCTGGCACCCAGCTTTGACAGTAGTACTTATTTCGAACCATAACCTGGTTGGCTTTCTGGCGCCGCCAAAGCCCTGACCGCTTACTGTAGATATTCAGGAAGCCCGAATCAGACTCCTTGAAACCTTCTAGGTAAGCACGTGGTACAAAATGATGTCGTTTAGGTGAGCTCATATTCGTCTTAACGCTCCGCTAATGTGCGCCGCCTGCGGCGTCACCATTGAGCGGCTTGTTATCTTGTGCTGATAGTGTGCGAGTGCGCTCTACGATTACTGCCCCGTCCCGATACCC
>CAXBDQ010000075.1:0-3311 GCA_963974675.1 uncultured Porticoccus sp.
CTTAGATAAACGAAGTCAAGAAAGTATATGGCTGGTAGATTACGCAGATCATTTCCGGGTTTTTTTGATCTGTGTAGTCTTTTGAATGTGAATAGCAGTGGCACTGCAAGCAAGACAAAAAATGAAACTGCAATCGCACTGGGAATTGTTAATAATAGGCTGAGGGTTAGTGAGGCCAATCCAAGCAAGAATACCAACAAAAGATAAAAAGTTGGGTCGGTTTTGGTGTCTGCCCAGTTTTGGATATAGTTTTCTGAGTGCCAAATCTGACGAATAAAAAAATGTCTTAATGTGATTGGGTTGCCCAAGTGAATTACGCTTAATTCATTTGTTATTCTCACATCAAAACCACACGTTCTCAGCGTAACCGAAAGTTTTGTATCTTCACCGGATGTTATTTTTTCGTCGAATCCCCCAACGTGAAAAAAATCTGCTTTTTTGATGAAAATACAGCATCCTAAAAGCTCCTTCGGTGGAGTTTTGTTTTCGAGCAACCATGCTTGCTCAATCCAGTGGGGGTTTGGTCTTACGTCGTAACCACCGCCGTAAACTGAATTATCTGATGAAAGTGCTTCAACTCCTCGTGCAAGCCAATCTGGAGGTGCAATGCAGTCTGCATCGATGAATACAAGGTATTCCCCTCGTGCCTTTTTTGCGCCGGCATTTCTTACTGCGCCGACAGGCCCTGTCTTCTGATCGATGATATGAACATTAAATTTTTTAGCTATCTCTTTTGTCCGATCTTCTGAGTTATTGTCGACAACAATAATCTCATATTTTTCTTTAGGATAGTCTTGAGAACGTAGAGACTCCAAACATTGTGATATGTTTTCCTGTTCATTATATGAAGGAATAACAACACTAATACAATTTGAAGTCATTTTATGGGTTCCTGTTAGTCTAGTGTTATTGTATGCATATAGTTTTATATGTAAAGCCTAGTATTATTATAAATTAACTGGCTTTAACTGTTTGGTATTTTTCTAATTACACCTTTAAATTTTCTGTTAGAACCTCGCGGTATCTGCGTAACAAATTCTATTTTCATCGTCATGCCGAGACCTACCCTAGCTGAAAATCGTTTTTGTAGACTTTTAGTATCAACCTCCTGGGAGGCATCACTTGGCACAATATTTAGAGTACAGTGACCAGTTTGATCTTGAATAACTTGTGCTTCTTTGATACCTAGGAGGCCTTTGAAAATATGGTCGATCCGTCCAATGCGACGTCCATCCGGAGTATCGATATAATCATCAACGCGTCCGTTAATCTGTTCAAGAGTACGGACGACGGTGCTTTTTTCTTCAACATTACTCCCCATTGCCGTGTCTCCCGTATCGTAGCGGAGTAGAGGCATTGAATAATTTGTTAGTGAGGTTGCAATCAAACGGCCAGCTTTATCTTCCAACCTATCCCGAAGTAGCTCTGTTATCCCGATAATAAAATCGAGATGATAGTTTTCTTTGCTCCTCTGACCGGCAAATAACACGTACTCTGCTGTTCCGTAGTAATCAAATACCCGACTGCCGAATGCGCTTTCGATAGCCTCTCGTTGCCAGTGAAGTAAAGTTTCGGAGTTTGTTATAATGGCCTTTGGCTTGAATATAGACTCAGATCCTGTTCTATGATAGTGCATCGCAAGGTCACAGATTGCGGATGGGTAGCCAATGATTTCCCATGGTTGAAACTGCTCAAGGTGATTTTGATACCACGGAAAGGTCTCGGAATTTAGGTGATAACTGGAAAATAGCTTTTGATTTTCTGCGTAATTCATCCGTGCGAATGGCGGGGTCATATCACTGGAGAGCTGGACCATGCGGCCTGCGAACGTCGCGCGACGCGCTCCGAATGGGATACCATGTAACTCCTCGTGGTCTACCAGTAAGGCCATTGCTAGTTTGTAGGTATATTCATTTACTTCCAGGGCGAGCGGTGTACCGGTGCTACCACTAGTGTGTTGGATTATAAAGGGCTTGGCGCCCGGTTGACGGAAAAGGTCGATGTTGCTGCGCAGCGTCTGCTTACTTAGTACCGGGAGGCGTCTCAAATCCTTCGAACTGGTGAAGTCGTTCTCATGGAGACCGTACTCAGAAAACAACTTCTGATAGTAGGGTATATTGTGACGGCAGTGTTTGGCCATGAGGTAAAGTTGTTCACTTTGATGAGCTTCAATCTGCTCATGGCCCCAGGTTCTTGATTCCCTAACGAGTTCAAGGATCTTATGATAAATTCCTGTATAGCGCTTTCGGTATAGATTGTACCCGTAGGCGGAAACCATGACATTTTGGAGCCAGGTGGGTGACGCATTATAAAGGCGTTCTGAGGGCGAAGTCATATCAGGCGGATCCAGACGTTATGTTATCGGCGGCTGTTTCGTTGAGTGCATTGAACCGATTTTTTATTACCCGCCCAGGGTTGCCTGCGAGTATATCACCAGCTCTAGACGGTTTTGTAATAATGCTTCCAGCAGCGACTATTGTGTGATCCTTTAGGTCTTCCATTATTAGAGATTGGTTGCCGAGCCAGCAGTCCTTGCCGATGGAAACTTTTGTGTATATTCCGCCTTGCTCTTGAATAGGTTTTGTTGTATCTCGGAATTCATGTTGCTGGCTGCCGCTCAGAACATGCACTCCACTACCGATCAAAGTATTTGCTCCGATCGAACACTGCCCGATGTTGCATTGGGGCCCAATATAAACTCCTTTCTCGACGGTCGTATCCGCGTGGGAGAATAACGTCAAGAAGCCGACTGAAATTTCATCAGAGGTGTTTGTGCACGCAAGATGATAAAAAGCCGCACGGATATATATCCCGGCTTTTCCTGGAATGAGGCTTAGAGCTTGCGAAAACGACAGAAAGACTGCGTCGGTGTTACCTGCCATGCGTAGCAATAGGTAAAGAGTGTAGACAGGGGAAACTATAATAAGGAAGCCTGTCTTGATAATTTTTTTAAGAGCTTTTCGAAGATTCATTAACGGTTTAACCTTACATTGAGCCAGGCTTTTTCGCGGGCTGGGTTCAATCCGTAGATCCCTTTGCCCGTGCGCAATAGCACCCTGTAAAGCAGGCTGATCCAAGTTAGATGAAGATTTTGGCCTGGTATATCGATGGAGTTCTGAAGAGTGGCTTTGTGTATCGAATGAGAGCTCGTGTGGGGGCCATAGTTCTGCATAACAATGACAAGGATCCTCGAGAATCCACGCTCTTCACTTTTTACAAGGGTCTTGCATGTGTTAGTGAGCCAATCCTCTCCGGTTTTCTGGAATCGATGCGCATCTTCTTTTGGAATAAGCTCAGCCGCCTGGAACATT
>CAXBDQ010000076.1:0-3212 GCA_963974675.1 uncultured Porticoccus sp.
AAGCTGAGATCCGTTAGTTCGTCTGAAGATACTTTTTCGGTCATGCTGAGCGAAGGAACAAACTATGATTTTGAAGAACAAATTACTCATTAATGGCCTTTTGGCAGGTGTTGTGCTGTTGGGCGCATCAATCACCCATGCGGAAGTCAGCTTCAGCGAGAGCTTTGACGATCAGCCAGACTGGAATAGTGGCCTGGCAGAGAATGACAAGAGTGGGGCGTCAATGAGCGGTGGCGCTGCAGGCGGCTGGGACGTTGATATTGCGCAATTTGCGGAGACACACACGATCCCTGTTGGCTGGTCTTTTGTCCGGCAAACTCCTTCTTATGCCCCCTCACTGGGTGATCCGGACAGGCACGAAAACATAGAAATCAGCTCTATATCCACGGCGGAGAACCCGAACAGAGCCCGAGGCGGCACCGGGAAATCACTTGTTAGTTGGCGAGACAGTGACGCATCCAAGGGTACGAATTCGTTTGTATCTGACGGTCTGCTGATGAAGCATTATCCGGCGGGCTTCGATCAGCTATACGTCGAGTTTTGGATTAATTTCTCCGATGAAACAGTCGCAACTTACTTTAACCCAGACTACAAAACCCAAACAATCGGACTATCCAAGCTCTTCCGCATATACCACTGGTCGGGAGAGGGAGATGCTTTCGACTATTACAACAACGGCATAAATCCGAATATAATCTGGGGTATCGAGGGCCGACCTAGCTCGGTGGGGGGCTATGGGTTTCGGAACAACTTGAGCCTGCTGACACGCAGAGACCGTGCACTCCCAGAAGACGATCAAAGATTTATTGATTCTAATGGGAACTATGCAGACAAGCCCCCAACTTCCTACAATCCATCTACTCGGGCACCGTATAGTGGTGTAGCTCTTGGGGACAAAAAGGGCGGTGGGTTTATTGATGGAGGCGTTATTGATATTGATCAAATTTTCGGTGACGAGACCAAATGGACCAAGATGGCCTTCTTTGTAAAGATAAACAGTGCGCCGGGAGCCTTCGATGGAACGCTTATTCAATGGGTCGACGACAGAAAATCAATGGAGATAAACACCGTGGCATGGGTGGCTGCGTCACGAGACATGGTGAAGTGGACCACTTTCGGCTTTGGCGGTAATGACAACTTTAACAAGTATCCCAACGACCTACGCTATGAAGAATGGTACGCGTTTGACGATATCAAGGTGTCGACCGAGATACCAGATGCCCTGATAGGTGATTCAAAGAATACAACGCCACCCAATCCACCTCTAGGTATTGCTATCAAATAAATTAACTTTTAATCGGGTCATCATGGATGCGCTTATGATGCTCCGGTTGAAGGGGCTGGGGAATCCCGCTGCCAACATAGTTGACACTGTAGGTCATAAAATTATCCAGATTTATGAAAGACTCCTTTTAAAACCCCGACGCCTCTACCTGTCAAATAAAGTAAGTCTAAAAAATATATTTGTAATAAAATTTTTGGGGTCAGTCTAAAATTACCCGCCCGGTACACGCGCTTACACGACAGCAGAGCGGGAAGAAGGGTGCATAGTGCCAAATTAATAAGAATTGTAATGTGGCTTGGTGAAAAAATGCTCTGTATGATGAATAGAAATGACAGAAAAAGAAAAGATAATGTAACTAAAAATACCGGATCCTTTAGGGAGTCTGTACAATTGGCCAAATAATTTTCAGAGTGCCAGATTTGTCGCTGTATAAATTGCAGAGGAGTTTTAGCATTTCCTAAGTGAGTGATATCCAATGCATGATCAAAAAACACAGGTATATTTCTATAAGTTAGCCGATTATGTAGATCTGTGTCCTCGCCAGAAGATACTAATTCATCAAAACCGTCTATTTTTAAAAAAAGCTCCTTGGATAGCATCGTGCTTGCGCCAATTAAATGCTTCGGCAAGGTAGGTTGGCCTTTGGTCTGCAATAGCCATGATTTTTCAATCCATGTCGCATCGCTGGGTAACTTTACACCGCCTCCATAAGCACAGTTAGGCCGGTCTTTAATCAAATTTTCAGCTCTGTTTAGCCAGTCATTATCTATAAGGCAGTCAGCATCAATGAAAACGAGTATTTGCCCACGGGCCTGAGCTGCGCCGTAATTTCGTACAGCGCCGACATTTCCCTGTAGTAACTGAAACACTAATGCGCGGGAGTTAAGGGCAATCTCATGGCTCCGATCCTGGGATCCGTTGTCGACAACGATCACCTCATATTGAGTGCTGTCGTAGTCAGAGTTAAAAATGGATTGAAGGCATGAGCCAATATGGTCTTCTTCATTGAAGGCAGGTATCACAATAGAAAAATAGGGTGAAGCGTTGTCTGTTTTAGTTTGTTCGCTCATTTTTCTCTAATCACCGAACGAAATTTGCCATTACGACCACGTGGAATTTCCGATACGTGCTCAACTACTACTCGAAAGTCGTCTCCGAGTCGTTGTTTACAGTTGGAAATAAGGGCGCTGTCATTAAAATCAACGGTCGAATCTTTCACCAGTCTGATGGTAGCCGAACCTGGTTGGTTTTGAACAATCTGCGCCTCCCGGATGCCATCGACACCTTTAAAAATGTGGTCAATGCGTCCTATGAGGCGCCCGTCGCTTGTTTCGATGTAGTCGTCGACCCTCCCATTGATGGACTTTAATCCCGGTGTGCCAATTGTTTCTCCAGATGCATTTTCTAACGTTGCCGTATCGCCAAGATTGTACCGAACTAATGGCATTTGTTTGTTGGTCAGAGAGGTGGCCAGTAATCTGCCTGTATCATTTGAGTCTGAACCTATTTCAACCTCTGTAATGCCAATTATAGGATTCGGCCGATAGATTCCCGCATTGTCCTGTCCGGCAAATATCACATATTCGGCAGTTCCATAGTAGTCGTAAACCGGGCACCCAAACACAGATTCAATTTTTTCTCGTTGCCACAGAAGAAGTGTCTCGGAGTTCGTAATGACCGCTTTCGGTTGGAAGCCCGGTTTGGAATCAGACTTTAGGTAGTGAGCTGCCAGGTCATAAATCGCAGATGGGTAACCGATCAGTTCTTCAGGCTGAAATTTGTCCAGCTCTTTCTTATAGTAAAGAAACGTATTTTCATTGATGTGATAGCTGGAAAACAGTCGCTGGTTTTCAGCCCGGTTAAAGCGCGAAAACGGAGGTTTCATGTCATCAGCTGGTTTGAGCATTCTCCCTGCAAAGGTCGCTCG
>CAXBDQ010000077.1:0-3198 GCA_963974675.1 uncultured Porticoccus sp.
AATTTCTGATTATTATTTTTAAAGACGGACTAAAAACGGAGTTAAAGCGGTAGGCTCGATGTCCAATAGCGTTTCTAAGCCTGTACTGGTGGGAACTTAGCCTTTGCGAACAGTCCGATTAACCACAGTCATTCGGTCCGGTTAACCAAGCTGAAATAATCCCTCAAACCCTATGCAAATAATCCTATAAACCACATATCAACAATTCATCCACAGGATACTAACAGGTTATTCAGTTGTTTATCCACAGTTGCAACGAAATATAGTGAGCTTATCCGATAAACCCTAGTAAAAATACAGCCCATTTTAAACATTATCCCATAAACCAACTGAAAAGATCCCAAAAACCACACTAATCTGAAAGTGTATTGAGCATAGTTATCTCGACCAGCTCAATTAGTTCTGTGCCCTTCTCTCTCCAAGAACCAGTAATACCATGTTCGCCCAAGTGCCCTGCCCTCCCCTCTTAGCGGGCTGTTTGTGTGAATTCTGCTTGTTTTTACACGAAAATGAAAATTTCTGGCGAATATAGTAATTGGTGTGGTTTAAGGGATTTTTAGGTGTCTTTGGCGGATGTTCAGATGCCAACTAAACATGGCCGTAAACATAAAAAAGCCTATAGAACAGTGTCATACTGACGTTGTTCATAGTATTCGACTTGCTAGGATAATTTCCAGACAGCCGCACCTTCCCTCCCCCTTTTTTTACATCGCAAAATCAGAGTAAGACTTGGTATTTGGCAATTTCTCTGACGCTTCTACGATTGACTAGCCCTGTGAGAGCCGGTTCTGTCAATTTTTTGTTCGAAAAAGCTGTTATTTGAGGATGTGACAGAGGAATCTGAAGAACATTGGTGTGGTTTGGGGGATTTTTCTAGAGCTCAGAAAACTATTTGGTGGGGTTTCAGGGATTAAATTCTGGCTAGACCTTAGAAAGGTATCTTTGATGATTTGCCTTCGTTGTTGTCATTTTCACTGTCTTGCGACTCGCCGTCGCCTGACATCAGAGCGCGACCTTCAGCTTTAGCAGTGATCTGGTTGAATACCTTCTGAGCTGCTGCCTGCTGCTTTGCAAACGAGTTGCTCGCATGCAATGTGAACAACCAATCGTAGATCTTCCCTTTATTTTTCTTAGGCTCCGCTTCGTACTTCTCTATGATGTCGCGCTTAACCAGCTCGTTGAGTGCTTCAATGATGATCTCTTTGTCTTTAGCGAGCCGGTTTGCCGGATCCTTCCATGCGGCAATGAGCGTTGTAAGCAATATGTTGTATGGGCGACCTGGTCCGGCCTGAATCCAGCTGCAGCATAGACGATCGTAAAACAGCCGCGCGCGCTGACTCTGGAATTCAAAGAGTTTGCTGTATTTCGATCTGCGATATTTAGTGTTGGTGATGAGATCCGTAACGAGCGGATGAAAGCAGATGAATGCTTGGGCATCGCCTTTCTTCGGGGCGTCAGCGAAAAATAGAACCGGGAAAAAGTTGGCGTTAGCGAGTGTGCTTCCATCTTCCGATACGAAACTCAGCCCTGCTTTGGAGAGAATTTCGAGCCCTTCCCTGATCTCGACGTAGTTATAGCTCTTCCCTTGCCTCTCCAACTCCTGGTGAATTTCGTACAGAGAAAACTGCAGTCCGATTAGATGAAATTTTTTCTTTTTGTTTGGCAGCTGGGTCTCGTAGGTTTCAGCTCTTCTTTCCGTGGCGAGTTTTCGTAGTACATCTTCAATCGCTTGTTCACGAGTTCCGGGAAATGCGAAGACACTTTCTTTCTCACCATTCTTGCCGATGCGTTCAATGTTGGCGGCTGTGACTGTTGCTGTAATTTCGGCGTTACCGTGAATGATCTTTCGCTGGAATTTTGCATCTGCCGCCGACGTAACGCCTGTGAGGATTTTGCTGCGTCTGTCATAGATGTATTTCCCTATAACGTCATACAGCGAGAGTGTATGAGTAAAATCCTTGTCGATAAGGGGGTCGAGGCCAAACAGGTCAAGTGCCAGCTGGACGTCATTTTGAACCTTGTTAGCATTCATTGCCATTTTGCCCTTCCAATCATCCTGTTGGGATAGTCGCAACCCTTGTCTTTGGTATCGGCGCTATCTGTCGTTAGATGTTTCGTATCCAGCTGGCCAAAACTCGTCACGTTTTCACCAATCGACCAAAAGTATCATCCTTTGAAATGAAAATAGCTTTTTCTGGTGCAATTGGTAACATTACCAGTGATTATCCTAGCAATCGTACCGTTGTCAACTGGCAAATTTGAAGGAATTATAATGTCTATCAACGATGATTCACGCTTTGACAAGTTAAAGGCGGCAATTTCTAAGATGCATAAAGTGGTCAAGCGCGGTTTTAGCGTTATGGACCAGATGCCCGAGCTTGTTAAGGACGCACAAAAAGATAAGTACGATCCCGAGTGGGTTGAAACCTCTGAGGTGGACTCCCGGATTCAGCAACGTCGATACGGCACTACTCAAGCAGCAGAGATGGTCGGCATCAGTGTAGGCACGTTGTATGCGGCTGAGCAAGACGGCCGACTTCCTCCCCCCGAGTATCGTACTGATACAGCAAAAAAGGTTCGGGCGGGCTACACCGTGAACCATATCAACCACATGCAGAGAGTGCTTGGCACGTCGCCATCGAAGCCTGAAAATTTGCCCGCGGCAATATGCGGGGTTCTAAATTTGAAAGGTGGCAGTCACAAAACCACAACTTGTCATCTGTTTTCACAATACCTGGCGATGCGTGGCTATAAGTGTCTGGTGCTTGACACTGATCCTCAAGGTTCGCTGTCTTTCTATTTTGGCAAACGCCCGGATTACGACATTAAGTATGAGAACACCTTTGCGCCATTTATTCTTGAGGATGATGCTGCTCTTCGGGAGGTGGGACATCCAAGGGGGGCCTCCAAGAACTTAAGATACGCTATCCAAAAAACATACTGGGACAACATTGATATTATTCCGTCATGTTTGGAGAACCTGGCGATTGACCTGTTGCTTCCCCAGTTGATGGAAGCCAGTCGTAAGCCCAAAATTGAATTCATCGCCAAGCTAAGAGAAGGCTTACGTGAAGTCGGTAAAGATTATGACTTTATAATTATCGATGGTACGCCCTCACTTAACATGACCACTTTGAATGTGGTCAGTGCCTGTGACGTCGTCTTTGTTCCAACCCCGGCCGCCTTGTTGGATTTCGC
>CAXBDQ010000078.1:0-2967 GCA_963974675.1 uncultured Porticoccus sp.
TTATGTTTGCCGGTATATTCATATTTATTGTAAGCGGCTATAAAACCTTGTAGCCAGTACAGTGTGGTTTGTTCTGTTTTTTGTTTGCGAGCATCAACCCACTGTGGACATTCTTGTGCGACGGTGAGAGATTCAGCCGAGATCTGTGAGAAAGGTAAGGTTAAAGCTAGGGCGATCAATAGGCCTGGGCTATGTCTCATTGGTATTCCTTATATTGAGTTTACGTTACAACACTGAGCAGCATATCTGCTTGGGGAGTATACGAGTGAATGCTATGTGTCAGCCTAGGCTTTTGCAAGCTCGGTAAGCTGAATTTTAATCTGGGTGTGCTTCGCATTTGCTTAGCTCATTATCAGGCATTGAGCATTGACGATGCCTGGGTTGGTGGTTTTGTCGATAGTGATAGAGCTGATATTGAAGCCCTTGCCTGATAACCCTGTTAGGAAATCAATCAATGAGGCAAAACTCACACCAGGTCGAGGAGGGGACAGGAAGTCAGAGCAATACCGAAAGGCTAAAAATCAATGACTCTGACCCTATTGATTTGACCTTTTGCCTGAGCTAAGAAAATATAGTATTGCTACATGTTTAAAGCTAGCTTCGCAGTAACCTTCTCTATAACGGAATAATCCTTTAATGAATTTTGGTGGGCAGGGTTTCCAATCCATCTGGGTTTTTGGGTGAACTTTTCTGACAAAATACTACGAGAATGATCCATTTCTTTAAATTCAATCCCGGCTATATCAGCCCAGGTGTAAATAAAATCTGCACTCGTATATGGTCTAGTCTTGTAGTTCGACCATAAAGCTGTTTTGTTAGCAGCTTTATATTTTTGGTTCGCCCAAATCATAAAGGGTATTGTATACATAGCAGGGAGGGGATTTGCTTCATCACGACCGGCGAACAAATGGGCAGGGGTATCGAACACTTCTTCCCCATGATCAGATAGGTACACTAATGCATTGTTTCCTTGTGTTTTTTTAAGCTCTTCTATGAGAGTTGATACCACATAATCATTGTAGAGTATCGAGTTATCGTAACTGTTATATTCATTTAGAATTTCTTGGCTTATCCATGGAGGCACACCCTCACCTGAAGAAAATTGATTAAATTGTTGTGGGTAGCGGTAAGCATATTTTCTATGTGTACCTAGCAGATGAATAACAATTAATTTTTTCTTAGCTGTCGTATTAAGCTCAGCTATAAATGGCGCAATGACCGCTTCGTCATATTGGCTGGCATTATGAACCCTGTCGTTATTTAGATATACCTGATAATCCGCCATCTGAGATAGCATGGTTAACATCGTGTTTCTTCGAGTTTGAGTTTGTTGATTCGTGATCCATGAAATTTCGTATCCAGCCTGCTTCATCATATTAAGTAGATTAGGCTTAAGAAAAAAATCGTTCGGGTTTTGTGAATCAGCAAATGAAAGAACTTGTTGTAGTGCTGCTATGGTATAAGGTCGGGGGGTTACCACATTATCAAATACGAATAGCTCATTATGCAGTGCATCGAGCCTAGGTGTGGTCTTTCTAGGGTAGCCGTATAAGCTCATTCTCTGACGATTAGTAGATTCACCGATTACTAAGACCAAAGTTTTTGGGCTTTCTGAGTTGGAGTCTGAAAGTTTTTCCAAAGGTGGAATGTGGCTATTCTTATTTAGTAGGGTCTGCATCGCTGCTAGCCACGTTTGATATTTGGTATATCCAAACATCAAATTCCATGGCGCAGTGGGCTCCATCCTTTTCATTAACTGATAAGCACCTTCATTGTACCCCGCGCCCTTGATTAACCCCGTGTTGATAGCGGGCCAAGCAGAGATCAATAGAAAGAAGACGGCAAGCGCATAACGCTGTGGTGCATTTATAGTAATGGGTTGAATATATAGTAATGGGTTGAATACTCCTCCATATAAATACCGGAATAATGCTGAATGCTAAAAATACAAGTACATGCCACATGCGCAAGTAAGAAGCGAAAAACTCATAGCTTTCCGCCATATTAGATTCAAAGATGATAAAAATGGCATCCTGAGAGAATTCTTGCCCGTAGACAATCCAATAACCTAGGCTAGCCCAGGCACCAGCCAGCATAAAAAGTCCTATAATAGCCGTTATGGTTTTCGCTTTATGTGGCCATAATAATATGGGGATAAGAGGGAGAGTACAGTAAATTAAAGAGGCTCTAAGACCTGAAAAACCCGAATGGCCTGAGATGAAAAGAAACAGCTGAAAAAAACCAGAAAAGAAAAAGAAAAAGAAATACAACCAGGTTATCGGATATTTTTTTATCAATGGAGATTTCATAGAGGATATTTCTTTGGGCTGAGGGCAGTTAATTTTGTTTTGTGAAAGTCTTGAATTCAGATACAAATCACCAACCATATTATTGCAACCAAAGTAAGAGATAGCAGCTGAGCAGCACTGTCCATATCTTTGGCTTCTTTTGCCGCATAAAAAGATAGGTATTTGCATCGATTTTAATGCCATTTTTCTAGTTTGTGTATAAAAAAATGTAAAAATGATGTTGCGAAAAGATTAAAGACTAGCCTGGATCATTACCTTGAGTTAAACCCGGTATGAGCACAGGACATGGTAAACCATACTTCGAAATATCCTTGGTCTAGCTATGGATCTAATGTCTTGGGTTAAGATCATTACGACCCCTTTAAAAAAACCGGTGATATTTCCGTCGATTTTCTATGCGTTCTTTTGGAATATCTATTTCTTTGGCATATTCTGGCCATTTACTTACGCCATCTATGACTTGTTCTATCATCATTTTTTCCCGTGAGCGGGGAATATTAAAGCGTTGCGCCAAGGCTGAAAAATCACTGCGTTCAAATTCATCACATTTGCCATTGAGGGACATTTGGTGGCGGCTGGTGAATTCCCCAGTTGGGTTATAAGCAAAAGTTAAATCATAGGCGGGTGCCAGCCGCCATTCACCAGTGCTGTCCATTAA
>CAXBDQ010000079.1:0-2915 GCA_963974675.1 uncultured Porticoccus sp.
TCAATGTGGCACATGGATGCCGTGGGAGCAGGGGGAGTCCATATCATTCGTTAATTGTCAAAGGAATGATCGATGAAAGGTGATTGTCTCTGCGGAGAGGTGAAGTTTGAGGTTGAGGGCGAAATACGGAACCTCTATCAGTGCCATTGCTCGTTGTGTCGCCGAGCCACCGGGGCTGCCGCCAACACCGCTACGTTTGTACCGGGGCACAGTTTCCGCTGGGTATCAGGCGAGAGTGAGATTAGGTCTTTCCAAAAGTCCAGCGGCTTTCGAAGCGATTTTTGTTCGAATTGTGGAAGTCCGGTTCCAAATAAACTGAGGGGAACTGATCTCGTCTGGGTTCCCGCTGGCTTGTTCGATGAGTTGATCGAATCACGTATTTCTGCACATCTCCACGTAAAGTCTGCAGCCCCTTGGGAGCAAGATTCGGATACGTGCGTTCGGTTGGATGGCGGGCCCGGTAGCCTAGAATCACTTAACAAATTGTTGTAGTACGTTCCGGGTCTGACGGCTCTACACCGGGCGCTACTGCGCTCTGCTCCGTAGCTGCTAGTATCGAAGCCTCTGAGAGATATGGGAAATCAAGCAAGAGGCTGATTTCAAATTGTTACGAACTTTCAGTGGCTCTCCCCGCAAAAGCCTGCAAAATCCTAATTTTGGTATTGAAGCTTCTCGCAAAGGTCAAAGGCCGATCCAATACAGAAGCACATTTATTTGCTTCGTTTGGAGCATACCCGTTGGCTATTAAATAATTGGTCTTGATGAGCGAACGGTGACCAGACACCAAAAGTTAATAAAGACTTCGTAGGATGCATTAATGGATAAGGCAACTTTTACTCTTTCTCGTGCCGTGGCTAACAAACCGGTATGGTTTCACGGACGATACGGAACCGTCTTAAAGTCGGAGAATAAACGCACTGCTTATGTTAGCGGGTCTGGCGGTGCAGTTAGCACCAGAACCGAAGACACGACGGCACTGTGGGTAGCCTGGGATGACGGTACTCAGTCGAAGCTTGGGCTTCTCAAGGACTCGGTCGACGCACTGACTGGACATCGTCTTTGTAGCATTGATATTCAAGGTGAGCGTTCAAATATTCAGGATGCTGTGAGAGTTAACCTTAGCACTAGCCAAGTGTCAACGGCGGTAAGCCCACTCAAAATCGCTTGGTCGGTCACCTTATCTCCTATGAACCTGAATCTACATCTCCTGATATTTGTATTGACTGTTACCGTCCCTTTTTTTTTGGGTGGTGTGATTTTAAGCGTTTTGGCTTGGCTGCTGCTGTTGGGGTTTTACATTCCAAAATTTTTGGTACGCTCCTTAAAAGCCCTTCGAAGGCAAAAAATGATCACACGCCACCTTAACGATGCCATGAGTCACGCCTTGGCAGGGGGGTGAATGAAATAGACTGGCAATTAACCAGTGCAGGCACGGCGACGCCCACTACATTGCGCCTGCGGCTTCATTCCATGGGCGCGCATGCTGCAAGCGTTATGCGCATTAGTCAACCTGGGAGCCCGGGAGTACGAGGATAAGTTTTATGGACAAGTTTGATGTGTACAGGTGGTGGGGGCGCCGTATCACACAATATGTGCTTAGTGGGATAACGTGCATTTTCCTGGTTTTGTCATTAGCGCGTATTTTTGACGTAAATCTTATTAATTGGCCAGCATTCTTAAAATGGATTGCGCAGAGCTATGGGGATGCTCTGATTTGGACGGGAAATACAATAATCAATATATTGTCATCCATTCCGGCTGTTGCATTTGATGTGTTGACGGCTTATCTGCTCTTAGGTGCGCTGATGCGCCTTTCTGTAATAGATGTTGGCCTGAAGACTGAGAAAGATTTCTTAGATAGAGGGCCCGATTTTTGGAATGACCAGTGGCTTATTGAAGGCATAAAAGAAACAAGAAAGGGTACAAATTTCGAATCCAATAGATTCCGAGTATTATGGTTTATTAGGCTATCTTCAGACTTAAAAGGCGGAAAGAAATACTTTAAGTTAACACCACTAAGAATGCTCATATACTTAGCAATCGTCATTGCGCTTTTTGTAGGCGCAACTTTTATGTTTGGTTATGAATACGCATAACAAATCAGCCCAGCCCGACGCCTGCTACGCAGGCGCGGCTGGCTTCAGCCGTTAAGCCGCAGTGCCGGTTACTTCGTGTGTAAATGGGAACAAAAAATGAAGACTCTCTATTTCGCCGGACCTACCTGGATGTTTTTAACACCTGAGCAGATGTATGGTGAGGAAGGTAAATTCAGAAGCGCGCACAAACACTACCAGAATGCGGATATTTACTTTCTCACGAAGATGAGAAAGGTAAGATTCAAGCCCGAAAAAAGTGGTATCACCGGGGATGGCAGGATCAAGGTAGCGGTATCGTTGGGGGATCCGACCGGACAGCATGAAGAAACAACATTCGTCTTTCCTGCTATTGAGTTGCTCTACTCAATGGAGCACATCTCGACGCAGTTTAGAAGCCGCGAGAATTTCTTCGTCAATGTTCTCCTCTATTACTATAAACCACTGCGGCTGAAATCACGCCTAGCCCACTGGATCGGTTCGCGCTTACTTGTCAGGAGAATAGCCCAGGAGCTGGGCAGCTCCTTACTGAAATGGTCCTACAGTCGAGAAGTGCGAGTGAGTCACAAAAACGCTTACGAAATATCCATTGAGGATCCACTTGCGAGAGAGCTCACTGATGACAATAAAGTTGAGGAGATGAAGCAATCCAACCCAGCTGCCTATGAACGCATGCAAGCATTATTTTATGCTGATTGGGATACCGAGTTGTTGAAGTCAGTCGACTACAAAAAGTTGCCAGGGTCCTCCAGAACGGGCACTTTGAGGTTAACTGTAGATCAGGTCATCAATCACTTTGAGGTGGACGTCGGCCCCCAAGAG
>CAXBDQ010000080.1:0-2719 GCA_963974675.1 uncultured Porticoccus sp.
CATCACTGGTTGTTCTCACCTGAGGCGATTCAAACGGCGTCACAATCCGATTCAGGTGCCCAAGAGCTACAGGGATCAGTTCATTAACCCCCGGTGTCATCATTAGCGTTGTTGGCACATCCGTTGAAGCCGTATTGGTTTGAGTCGCTAGATTTGCAGTAGCAGACTGCTTCATCACACTGACTGGCACAATCGGCAATTCCACGTCTGCATACGACGCTTGAGATAACAGGACGCCACTCAAGCTCATTGCGATTAAGCTTGGTGTCATCCATCGACTAATTTTGGTTCGCATCATTCACCCTCCGGTTTTGCTCTTGGGTCAACTTTTCACGAACGCGCTTCGTTCTAGCTTGCCCCTCATACGTATCCATCCAACTGAGCTTTGGACGGTATTGCTCAATATCGATGTCAAACTCATAGGTGCGAGTTTGGCGCTGTTCATCTCCAGATGGTCCAGAGACCAAGGAATAACCGGTCACAAAGACATGGCCGGTTTCATACTCATACTCCACTTGTCTGGGTTGGAATTTGAGCGTGACTCGGTCTTCGCGGATTTGTCTTGCCTGAATCTCCAGTGCATCGACCACTTGCTGGTACACCGCTGGAGAAAGTAGCGGCTCAATGGCAACCCGGATGAAAGACACATTACCCGGCGTCACGTTGCCCATAAGCTCAGCCAGGTAGAGTCCCCAGGACTCCAGGTAAGGTTGAGTGGCTTGGTTTCGTGACACTTCAGCCGTTTCAGACAAGGTTGGTGGTTGAATGGCTACCACGGTATTGCGAGAAAATGCCGCTACCGCAAGCAGCAAATTAGATAGCACCAGCACTGCAATCAGAAACCGCTGCCATCGGTTCTCTAATTGCGTGCCTTGCCATGATTTTAAAAACACGTCGAACTTCACGGCAGATAGCTCCTGATAAATGGATTAGGGATCGTCTTGGCTTTGGTTGGCAACAGTCCAGCCCAGTAGATGGAGTGAAGAATAAAACCATCTGGGCGACCATCACGAAAACGCCGATAGAGCTTGGTTGTCACCAACCCCAACAGGCATAAAACCAAGACATTACCGGTAAAAATTCCGATCACTAGCCCCAACAGAATGGGAGCCATCTCATCGGCACTCCAAAGCAGGAAGTGCGGCGGGTCATCGATATAGGACGGAATACTCACAGGTTCCATAGTCACTCCTCGTTGTTTGAATTGAGAAGTGAAGGATGCCTTGGGATTGGCAGGTTCAGTGGTCAGCTAGATAACGACTTTTTTAATGTTTCGAGGTAGTCTAAGGAAAAGAGGAGAATTTTTATGTCAAACAGTCTTTTCCTAGTGGAGTATGAGCAAACTCCTGATGGGAAACTAATAGAAGAAACAGCTCACATTATTCAATCAGCATTTATTGATCAAAGGCTTCTCGAGCGACTAGAAAGTGATTGGGGGTTTAATACAACATCAATACTTGAAGAAGAAGACAGTGAAGAAACAATTGAGATCAAACATCTCGATGATAAAAAAATCCATGAAGTTTACGACTATTTTTTTGACGCTTTTAAAAAGCTCATTATTAAAGCTAATGACAGATTACAAGCACTAGCACAAGAAAACGTGCTTACCACTCAGGGGAGCAACCACAAAAGCCAATTCGATTTCAACGATGTCGAGCAGTTCAGAGTTTTAACCAACTTAATCGCAATTTTAAAAATTAAAATTGAACAATATAACGGTTCGAATACCGTATTTTTAAAAGTGGGTTAACCAATGTCTAACAAAAATAAAGGAAGAGTTGGTGAAACAAGAGTAATTCGTGTCATTACCGACATCATGGATGTAGAAGGTAATGTTGATTTTACACGTCACACGAACACAAATACTGCTGACGGCGGAGCAGATATTGTTCTTGAGCACCCAGAAGGTTTTATTGATACATTATTAGAAATAGCTGAGCCCCAGAAAACTGAATCGTCAGATTCTAATAACGAAGATAAAGACACCACACAAAACAAAGAACCTACAAGTAGCATAGCAGCAGAAGACAAGCTGCAATCCACTCCTAGCTCTGATTCTGATTCTGATAAACCAGTGGCTGATATAAACAAATCTGAATCACAGTCGGAATCAAACAAAACAAAAAGTACAACCGAGAAAACAAGAATCGATGTTAAAAACACTGATAGCAAACTCGGAAAGGACACAGTAATTAAATTTGGTGGAGACGTTAGGAAAAATCCTGATTGTAAAAATCATGTGTTGCTAGGGGGGAAAGCATTAACTAAAGGTGCACAAGATGAACTAACAAGCTTGCAAGAAGCCTATTCTAAAGATGGTAAAAAAATTGTGCATGTTACCAACAATGGGCTATCAAACATTGAAAGCCATTACAAAGCGCTTAATTCCCCTGAAGATAGTAATCCGTCTGAACCTGAATCGGCAAATAATGAAAACAGCGAAAGTAATTCAGAATCACAAGTTGATACTAACAATGATTAGATTTGATGAGGCCTAACTGGCCTCATATTTTCTTCTGCAAGTGACTTAACGCCAACCCCGCCATCAATGCCAATCCGATAATCAGCGACGGTAGCACCACCGGTGGAATAGCCAGCGGGGCGAACAATCCCATGAATAGCAAGATGACGCCTGAGCCCAGGATAATCATGCTGTAGCGGTGAATGATAGGGCTCGAAAAATCAAAGGTTGTCTTCTTAATCTTCCAGGTCATCA
>CAXBDQ010000081.1:0-2595 GCA_963974675.1 uncultured Porticoccus sp.
AGCGGACAATGCTCTAGCTGTCAGTTTCTGGCGCTTCACGGCCCATAGGGGCCACTGATGAAGAACATTGTTCAACCGCCGCAATCGGCCCTTAGCCGCCACTCAGGCTCTGCGAACACTACAACCTTTTAAGATCGTCAGAAACACGGAAGCAGACACTGATTTTACTGTTCAGAGTCCTTGGTAAAGACCGTAACTTTCAAATACCTAAACTACTTAGGTATTCCTTTAAGGAGGCCTTCGGTTATGCAATGATATCGCTCCAATAATGGAAGGCGATATCAGACAATTAAGCATGGATGACATACAACTTATAGACGTTAGTCATTGGCGTCTCGATGAAGATCACCCGTTTTTTCCCGTTGGTGCTCGCGACAAACGCATGCTGTGGTCGCCACCGGAAGCGCCCGCATCAATCAAGCCTGACTGGCCCTATTTGTTCAAAAGCTCACGGAAGGCCTATCCAGATCAATACTGGATGGAAGTTATAGCGTATATGGTTGGCCAAGCCATGGGCATAGAAGTACCAAAGGCATTTCCTGCGGAACTAACCGAAAATGGCCAAAAAGAGCCAGGGGCTTTGCTTGAATGGTTCTATGACCCACGTAGTGAGGGCTTCATTTATGGACGCGACCTATTTCTCAGGATTAACCCGGCATTCGACAACGACAAAGGGATCCAGCATAACTTGCATGAACTGACCCTGCTGTGTCGTGCTATTGCTCAAAAAATAGGTTGGGAAAATGACTGGAAAAAATGGTTGCTTGACATGTTGGTGTTTGATTCGCTCATCGGAAACACGGATCGACATCAGGAAAACTGGGGCGTAGTTGTGCTTCCATCATCGCCACAAAGTCGGTACTTATTGAGCCCTTTTTTTGATAATGGAACGAGCCTTGGGCATGAGCGTTTTCCTGAGAGAGTGGCTGGTTGGGACGAACAACGGATTGACGCATACGTAAGAAAGGGAGCCCACCACCTGCGTTATGAAAGGGAAAACACGAAAAATAGAGTCGGTCATTTTGACTCTATTAACATGTCAATAAACGACATTAGCGGCGCTAAAGACAGTATGCTTGAACGATTGGATTTCGACTTTGACAATCTAACCCAATCAATTGAAAATTTATGTTCAATTCAAACTGTAGTTCCACTGACTACAGAGCGAGCAGAGTGGACCATCAAAGTGTTACGATTACGGCACAAAAGACTTATGCAGATAGTGAATTGCAATGATTGAGAACCTAATAGAACCCCAGCGATTGCTTCTCACATGGCAACCGAGCACTCGTGGTACACGCTATCTAGTGGGTGAAATAAAAAGGCTAGACAACGATCGAGTGTTATTTCACTACCTTCGCGATACGCCTGACTACAATAAAGCACTCGAAAATGGCTTTGAGGGGTATCCAGCGTTCAGGCTTTCTCAGTCATTTCATGATCAAAATGTGCTGACCTCATTTTTTCGGCGACTCCCTCCAAGGAGCAGAGGGGATTTTGACCGCTATTTGAGCCAGTACCTATTGCCAACTCCTTTTAAGGGATCAGACCTTTCGTTGCTGGCCCACACAGGGGCAAAACTACCAAGCGATACGTTTGTGTTACTGCCCGACCTTTCAACATGCGAGGGGAACTTCGAGTATGTACTGGAAGTTGCTGGCACCCGATACCAAAAAGAACTTGATATAGATGCAGTGCAAGCAGGTGACGCCGCTCGGCTACAAGAAGAACTCGATAACGATCATGATTCTAATGCCATCGCTGTTATGCACCGAGGTGTGAGGATCGGATATGTTAACAAGGTGCTTTGTGAGTATTTAAAGCCTAAAGTACGATCCGGTAGCGTATTGGCTACCATCGCGAGAAAAAACGGTTCGAGCGACAGGCCGCTGATTTACTTGCTTATTTCAATAAAAAATTGAATTTTACGCAGTAAGAAAGGGCCGTTAGGTCCTTTCCTGCGGGCCTCCCCCTCCTTCCCATACCCCCGGTAAATTACCTTTAAATATCCCGGCATCTACTCCACAAAACTTACATTCTCGGTCAGGTACCTCTGTCTCTTGTCCTCCAGGATCCCGTTGATCTGATCCCGACTAAACTTTTCACTGCGCCGCATTGACAGCCCCAAAGCCTGGGGACTGATTCGCACACAGGGGTTGGCGTCGTTGAACTGATGGATCGTAGCAATCGGGTCAGGTTTTGTTTTTTCTATCAAACTTTGGCGCTCTGAATGACCGCTACGTGTCGGCTGCTGCCGCTCCAAGATCCTCAAACGTCGTTGGCTGCGAGGCCGCATTGTAGATTACCGACCAAAGCAGGCGAGACCAGCATGGTCGCTTGCTGCGACAATGTAATTATCAGTATGCTAGGTCGATGATCAGCCTGCCATGGTGCTCTCCGCATGAGCTAAATTCAATCTGAAGATAGGTGTTTGGGTTATCAACAACTCAATAGTGAATGGTAGCTGCGAGTTCGACCGACTTGCGTAGATGTGTCCGTTTCTGACATTACAGAAGGCTAGATGTCTGTCTGGTCCAGCTGGCTATGTTCTGATTAAGTGTTGATCCTGAACTAAACTATAGGAAACCCCAGTAA
>CAXBDQ010000082.1:0-2306 GCA_963974675.1 uncultured Porticoccus sp.
AGCACCTCTGTCTCGAACCACGGGTTTCGGCGCAGCCAAAGATTGTTTCTCGGGCTGGGGTGTGGAAGCGGGACCATTTGTGGCCAATAGGCACGCCACGACTTTACCAGTTCGGTCACGGACAAACCCGTTTCACCGAAGTGGTAGGCCTGCGCGTGCTGCCCAAGCACCAATGTGATTTCAACGTTGCGAAGTTGTCCAAGAAGCTGTTTTCGCCAAGCAGGCGCACACTCGGGTCGTGGAGGTAGATCTCCCGACTTTCCTGAACCAGGGAAGCAGAAGCCCATCGGCAAAATAGCGATCTGCTCAGGGTCGTAGAACACCTCAGGCGTCACACCCAACCACTCGCGTAAGCGATTTCCGCTGGCATCATCAAACGGCACCCCTGACTCATGAACCTTTTTGCCAGGTGCTTGCCCTGCAATCAGTACCCTTGCTTTCGGGTGTAACTGAAGAACAGGGCGAGGGCCGAGAGGCAAGCTTTCCTTGCAGAGACTGCAGGCTCGAACCTCAGTTAGTAAGGACAAAAACGATTCCATGGAAAACTATCTCTCCAAACGGCCTAACGCTGCATTCACCGAACGCGCATTTAGCGAGTCCGGTGCAATGCCTTGATAGCTACGATATCTTGCAGGCTGCCAGATACATATTTGTGCAATATGCTCGCTACCAATGTTTGATATGGCAAACCTTCCTCTAACGCCCTTCTCTGTGATGTGGAGAGGTCTCTGCTGTAACCTCTAACTAATAGTTTGTATCCCTTACTCATTTTATTCTTCGTTCTACTTTGAATTTAGATCCACAGGTTTTTTGGATGCAATTTTATTTCCGGTAAACATTGCAGATACAAGCCCATTCTTTTCCCTTACTTCCGTCATAACAACAGCTGCAATATGTAGAACAATTGAAATAAGAAGCACATAAAACGCATAAACATGTGTTGTAATAAAGGGCTTTCTAAATTTACGCATTTCAGCATACGCTTCTGAATCCACATCATCTTTGGAGCCAGGCTTAAGATTTTTAATCTTATCATGATCCTCGCCTGAGCCTGTTACCCATTCCGCGATTTCATGACCAAACGGTGGCAGATATAAATCTGTTCCTGCCAAGATTAAACCTGTTGTCGCTTGCGTTACAAGAAGCAAGAACAGAAACCCAACCATGAGCTTAGCTACGGGGTTATGACCTAAATACTGAGGAGGCTTACCCGATTTTGCACCAGCAACATACTCACTCACAGAACGCCAATATCCTTTACCTATTGGTAACATTTCCTTCCATCTAGAATATTTATTTCCAATAAAACCCCAAACCAAACGCCAAATGAGGTTCAGCACAAAAACATAACCAATATAAACATGAATAGTTTTTAGCAAAATTTTACCATCACCACTCACCCCCAAAGTTTTACTGTTAAGTATTACTACTCCAACACCAATCAGGCCAATTATACAAATGACATTGATCCAGTGAAACAAGCGTGTAGTGCGATCCCATACAGAATAATACTTAAGTTCGTTATCAGACATGGATTTCCCCTTACGTTGAGACTAATAAATGGCGAATAAAGTCTTTCTTTAGAAAAAGTAATAATGGTTCGTAATTCTATCTCTACCTATTAGAAATTAATTTCTTCATATTTCGTAATTGAACACCTAGCATTGCCTCGAAATCCTTCTTGAAACGCCGCCATAATTGGCGCACGGCTTTTTTTGCACGTCCAGCCACGAAGTGGCGACTATTGATGGCCTTGTGTACCCCCGGCATGGGCATGAACTTATGGGGTGAAAGTCCGCTGTAGGAGAGCCAACGTTTTTGGAAAATGGTGATGGTCATACGATTCCCTGTGAGCGGTTGATTCCCTTCGCTTTGTCCATTGAACGACAACTACCTTGAAAAACGCCGCTCAGCTACCCGATTATATGCTTTGCACATTACTCAACTAGGGCTTATTTAATGGGCGCAAAATCTTTTCCCCCAACGTAACAGGAAAAATACGCCAGCAGCCAACCAACTAACCAACCTAACCAACAAATACTTTGAAGTAGTTCGATTACGCCATTTAGTTGAATTGACATACTTTCTTCGATAAATGCAATTGCAAAAAAATATGGCAAGCAACGTAAATACTGACTAAATGGAGTAAATCGTCCAAGCGCAAACTCTGGGTGCTCTCGGCGCAAAGTTGAGACCAAGCCATACAAATAGCGTAGCAGTTAACCCTGCATTTAGTAGTGTTTGTAAGTAAAGAAATACACCTTCAAAGTCACCTCGAAACGTACTAAGCAAGTTAAACAAAAAGG